>NZ_JAWOCR010000007.1:0-136996 GCF_046483665.1 Thiohalophilus sp.
CACGGATGAAGGTGAAGTCGGTATTGTCATGGACGGTGACGATATGGGTACCTCTGGCACCGTATTCACTGTCACGGTAGGAGACGGCGCCAGAGGTACCCATATCTGTACCGTCCTCCATGACAATACCGACTTCACCTTCATCCGTGGCGACATCTGGTACAAATGCGGGATTACCCGAGGAGAGAGGATTACTTTTGCCGCCTTCATTCAGTTTATTTACGATGTCAGTGTTAGTTTGATTGCCACCCGATCCGCCTGCGGCGACTTTGGCGGCTTCGTTTTTGATGAAGCGGTAGGCGCTGTCGGCATTTTCATGTACCGCGTTGACCTTGGCGCTGGCGATATAGCCGTTATACGCAGGAATGGCGATGGCGGCCAGGATGCCGATGATCGCGACCACGATCATTAATTCGATGAGGGTAAAACCTTGTGTACGTTTCATGCTGTTCTCCCAGCTAGTGGTTGGTTTAAAAATCTTGCGGCAACTGTTTGCCGTCTGTGTTGGTGTCTTTGTAGCAGTATGCGTGCCACAAGGGTATCGACCCGGTCACAGAAATCTTGATTTCTTATTTTAACTTTTTATTTCAATAACTTGTGAGGGGAGGGCGGATCGAGGCCGGACCTCACGTTGATGATATTTTCGCCGTTGTGTCACCTCGGGGTGACCGGTTTTGTCAGTTTGTGACACGCGGGGTCAGATCGTGTCAGGTTGCCGGTTACTCGATGCCGAGTTTCTTGATGCGATAGCGTAACTGACGAAAACTCAGTCCCAGTAATTTCGCGGCGGCGGTTTTGTTGTAGCGGGTCTGCTCCAGCGCCTTGCGGATGGCCTCTTTTTCCTGTTCCTGCAGCGAGCTGTCCAGCGGGTTTTCCGTTGCGGCGAGCGGGGGAGCGTTGTCGGTCGTGGCGGCGTGGTTGGCGGGCAGGTTGAGGCTGGCGGCGTCGATCCGGTTGTCCTCGCACAGGGTCATGGCCCGTTCCAGCAGGTTTTCCAGCTCGCGGACATTGCCGGGAAAGGAATAGTTTTGTAAGGCCCGCAGTGCATCATCCGTCAGCCGGGGCAGATCCACCTGCCAGTTGGCGGCGATGCGACGCAGAAAATAGTCGGCCAGCTTTGGAATGTCATCGGGCCGTTCGGCCAGGTCCGGCAGGTGCAGTTCGATGACGTTGATCCGGTAATAGAGATCCTGGCGGAACTGGCCGTCCTGAATCAATTGACCGAGATCCTTGTGCGAGGCGCTGAGGATGCGCACGTCCACATGCACCTCCTGCTGGCTGCCGATGGGGCGCACGGCTTTTTCCTGGATGGCGCGCAGCAGTTTGACCTGCATGTGTAGCGGCAGATCGGCCACCTCGTCCAGAAACAGGGTGCCGCCCTGGGCGGCCTGGAACAGGCCGGCCTTGTCGCCGTTGGCACCGGTGAAGCTGCCTTTTTTATGGCCGAAGAACTCGCTCTCCATCAATTCGGCGGGAATCGCGCCGCAGTTGACCGGCACGAAGGGCCGGTCGCGACGCGGGCCCTGCTCGTGGATCAGGCGCGCCGCGAGTTCCTTGCCGACCCCCGAACCGCCGCTGATGTAGACCGGCGCCTGGCTGCGGGCCAGCTTGGCGATGGTCTGGCGAATCTGTTGCATCACGGGCGAGTCACCCAGCAGGGTAGTCTGCCCTGACTCGGTCGGGCTTCTGGCCGCCGGCCGCCGTTCGAGTTTGAGGGCGGTGGTGACCAGACTGCGCAGATCGTTGATGTCCAGCGGCTTGTTGACGAAATCGTAGGCCCCGGCCTTGAGCGCCTCGATGGCCGATTCCATGTTGCCGTGGGCGGTGATCATGGCCACCGGCAGATCCGGGTATTGTTGCTGGATATGACGGATCAGATCGATGCCGTTGCCGTCGGGCAGGCGCATGTCGGTCAGACAGAGATCGAACGTATGCTGTGCCAGCAGGTTTCTGGCCTGCGCCAGATTTTCCGCACTGAGGCAATCCACGGCCATGCGTGAGAGTGTGATCTCCAGCAATTCCCGGATATCCGGTTCGTCGTCGATAATCAGGGCTAAGGGTTGATCTGGCACGGCATTCCTTAAAGTTGTTTGTACAGTTATTTATTCAGATAGAGTGGATTCCGGGTCGCGCCGCTGGCTTGCCCGGAATGACGCAAGTTGTTTTTTCCTCGTCACTCGTTCCTCATTTTCCGCACTGAGGCAATCCACGGCCATGCGTGAGAGTGTGATCTCCAGCAATTCCCGGATATCCGGTTCGTCGTCGATAATCAGGGCTAAGGGTTGCTGGGACACGCTCATCCTTTCGGTCGTTGTTTTGTTCTGGTTTGTTGCATCAACAGAGACTGGATTCCGGGTCGCGCCGCTGGCTTGCCCGGAATGACGTTTCCTGTTTTTCTAGTCACTAGTGCCTGGTCACTAGCCCCTGTTTTTAGGTTCCGGGTCGCGCCGCTGGCTTGCCCGGAATGACGCAAGTTGTTTTTTCCTCGTTACTCGTTACTCGTCCCTGTCTCGTCAATGCATCTGCCGCCGCGGATCCTGAAAGGTAATCCGGAAACAGCTGCCGCCGGTAGCGACCGGTTCATAGTTTAAATGGGCCTGGTTGGCTTCGGCCAGCTCCCGCGAGATATACAGCCCCAGGCCGGTCCCTGAGGTGGCGGTGGTGTAAAACGGTTCGAAGATATGTTCCGCCACGTCCGGGGGAATGCCGGGGCCGTGATCCAGGATATCGATGAACGGGCGGCCCGATTCCTCGGTCAGTGCAACACGGATCTCCACCTTGGGGAAACCGGGATACTCCTCGCTGTGGCGTACGGCGTTGTGGCACAGGTTGGTCAGGATCTGATCCAGATGGGTCGGATCGAAGCGGACCTGCAGTTGCGCGGGATTGATATTGATTCCGATCAGTTCCGGGTGCAGCCCCTGGCCGGAGAGAAACTCGCGCACGAATTTGTGTAAAAACGGTTCGAGTTCGATGAGCCGCGGCGTGGAGTGATCCCGTCGGCTCAGTTGCATGATGTTCTCGACGATGGTGTTCATGCGCCGGGATTGATCGCCGATGATCCCGGTCAGGCGCCGATCGTGTTCATCCAGATCGGGCGATTCGCCCAGTAACTGGCCGGCATGGCTGATGGCGCCCAGCGGGTTGCGAATCTCATGCGCAATGCTGGCTGTGAGTCGCCCCAGTGCCGCCAGCTGCAGTTGCTGCGCCTGGCGCGCCAGGGCGGTGGCGTCCTCCAGAAAGATCAGGGTGCCGGTGGCATCCTCCTGACCCAGGCGGGCGAAGCGGGGCATTACCCGGGGGTGCTCGGCCGAAGGCTGGATCATTTCGATATCGGTACCCGGATCCGCCTCCCAGCGTTGCAGCTGATCAGCCAGCTCCGCTGACAGTTGGCCGAGTCGACTGTAGTGGGTCGCCGAGGGCATGCCCAGCATGTACCAGGCCGATTCGTTCATCAGGCGAATCTGGTCTTCGTTGTCGGTCACAATAATCCCGGTTTGCATTCGCTGGATAATATGTTCGGTCAGTTGCGACATATTGGCCAGGTCCAGCCCGCGTCGCTGGGCCAGCGCTTCTGATTCGCGGATGCGGTGGGCAAAACCGTGCACCGCCAGGGCGGTGACGAACAACACCAGGCCCAGAATCCCCGCCTGGGTGTAGTTGTTGGGCTCGCCCAGGCCGATGTACTGGGCATAGAACTGTTCGGCCAGCACGGCCAGGGTGGCCAGGGCCGCGAACATCAGCGGATGGCGCCCCCCCATGACGATGCTGCCGCCGGCCACGGCGACAATCAGCAAAGTCCCCAGACCACTGGTGATGCTGCCACTGGCATGCATCAGCAGGACGGTGGCCAGAATATCGGTGCCAATCTGCAGATAAACCTGGATATCAAACCGCGGCCAGCGGTTGCTGATAAGCAGAATGAAGACAATGGCGGCCGCAAAATAGAACAGGGAGACCGCGTAAAACAGCACCGGATCATGGCTTGCCAGGGGCGGCAAAAGATAACCACTGTAAAACAATCCGGTGAACAGGCCGCTGATTAACAGGCGATAGAGATTGAGCAGAGCCAGCGGTTTCCAGACCCGGGTTTCGCTGTCGCCAGTGCCGACAAAAAAACGGTTGGCTTCGGTTTCCGTGCTCATAAAGTTAGCGTGTCACGTCTTGCGCCATTTAGCGATGGCGGGGCAGGTGTGCCCGGCTGCAATAGTAATGCCCGTCCTGTTCCAGCGCTTCTTTTTCGGGCACATGGGTGCCGCACTGCTCGCAGCGAACCATATTCTCAATCGGGCGAGCCGACTGTTTTTTTGACGCCGAACGACGTTGCTGGCCCAGGGCCTTGAAACGCTGATAGAGCCGGATGATCAGCCAGATCAGCAGGGCCAGCAGAATAACGCGCACCAGTCCGGGCATGGGAATTCCTGAATCATAGAGACCAACGGGCATGATAACCCAATTTAGCGTGGGATATCCCTGCACGAGTTTTGCGTCTGTCCGCGGATTGTTCCAGAATAGCTACTGGTTTCCCGCCAGAACAAGAATATGAATCTTCACGAATTTCAGGCCAAGCAACTGTTTGCCCGCTACAACATTCCGGTGCCCGAGGCGCGAGTCGCCGAGTCGGTCGAGGCGGCGCGATCCGCCGCTCGCGAACTGGGAGGCGGGCAGTGGATGGTCAAGGCCCAGGTGCATGCCGGCGGCCGTGGCAAGGCCGGCGGAGTAATCAAGGCCGGCTCGGCGGAGGAACTGGAAGCCGCGGCCGATCGCTTGCTGGGTTCCCGGCTGGTCACCGGCCAGTCCGGCCCCGACGGACAGCCGATCAATCAGCTGTTAATCGAAAGCCCGGGCGATATCGCCGCCGAGTATTACCTGGGTATGCTGGTGGATCGTGCCCTTTCAAGAGTGGTCTTCATGGCCTCCGCCGCCGGCGGGATGAACATCGAGGAGGTGGCCCGCAAGACGCCGGAGAAGATTCTCACCGTGCCGGTCCATCCGGCTGCCGGTCTGCAGGGCTATCAATGCCGGCAACTGGCGTTTGGCCTGGGGCTGGAAAAACAACTCAAGTCCCTGACGGCCATCATGCACGGCCTGTATCGACTGTTCATGGACAACGATCTGAGTCTGGTGGAGATCAACCCGCTGGTGCTGACCGCCAGCGGTGACCTGCTGGCAGTGGATGCCAAGATCAATCTCGATGACAGTGCTCTTTATCGACACCCGGAGTTACAGGCCCTGCGCGACGCCAGCCAGGAAGATGAGCGGGAAAACCGCGCCCATCAGCACGGCCTCAATTACGTCAGCCTCGACGGTAATATCGGCTGCATGGTTAACGGCGCGGGACTGGCCATGGCGACCATGGACCTGATTCAGTTACACGGCGGGGCGCCGGCCAACTTTCTTGATGTGGGCGGCGGCACCACCGCCGAGAAAGTGGCCGGGGCCTTCAAGCTGATCCTCTCCGACAGCAAGGTGAAAGCGATCCTGGTCAACATCTTCGGCGGCATCGTGCGCTGCGATCTGATTGCCGAGGGCATCATCCAGGCGGTGAAAGAAACCGGGCTCGCGCTACCGGTGGTGGTGCGTCTGGAGGGGACCAACGTGGATCAGGGCAAGGCGCTGTTGCAACAAAGCGGGCTGGACATTATTACGGCCGATGGATTGAGCGACGCGGCCACCCGGGTGGTCGACGCGGCCGGAGGTCCGGCCTGATGGCGATACTGGTGGATAACACAACCCGGGTGATCGTGCAGGGTTTCACCGGCAAGCAGGGCAGCTTCCATGCCGAACAGGCCATCGAGTATGGCACACAGCTGGTTGGTGGTGTCACGCCCGGCAAGGGCGGCACGACCCATCTGGAACGGCCGGTATTCAATACCGTCGCCGATGCCGTGCGTGAGACCGGCGCCAATGCCAGCATGATCTACGTGCCGGCGGCTTTTGCCGCCGATGCGATCCTGGAGGCGGCCGATGCCGGCATCGAGGTGATCGCCTGTATTACCGAAGGTATCCCGGTGCTGGATATGTTACGGGTCAAAACCGCATTGCAGGACAGCGACAGCTATCTGGTGGGTCCCAATTGCCCCGGCATTATCACCCCGGGCCAGTGCAAGATCGGGATTATGCCTGGCGCCATTCACCAGCCGGGGGGGGTCGGCATTATCTCGCGTTCCGGCACCCTGACCTATGAGGCAGTCTATCAGACGACCCAGAACGGACTGGGGCAGAGTACCTGCATCGGTATCGGTGGCGACCCGATTCATGGACTGAATTTCGTCGATTGTCTGTCGCTGTTCGAAAACGATCCCGATACCCGCGGCATGATCCTGGTAGGCGAAATCGGCGGTGGCGAAGAGGAAGAGGCGGCCGAGTTCATTCGCCACCATGTCAGTAAACCGGTAGTGGCTTACATCGCCGGGGTCACGGCCCCGCCGGGCAAGCGCATGGGCCATGCCGGCGCGATCATCTCCGGCGGCAAAGGGACCGCCGAGGGCAAGTTCACCGCCCTGCAGGATGCCGGTGTGGCCGTCAGCCGCTCCCCGGCCGAAATGGGCCGGCTGATGCAGGAACAACTCGGCACCTGAGCCTGGCATCGGCTCTACAATTCAAAATGACCCTCGCCAGAATGCACAGATGCCGGAATACCCTGAATATATTCAGTCCGCCAATAAACGCGAATGAACGCCAATATGAAAACAGAATTGGCGTTTATTCGCGTTCATTGGCGGATTAGAATCGCCTTGCTGTTTTACAAGAGATTGATCTGGAGATAAGCGCAGACATGCCAGAACAGGAACTACGGATCGCGATTGCCCAGATCAATCTGCTGGTTGGCGATATGGAGGGTAACGCCCGGCGGATTATCGAGGCGATGCATGAGGCTCGTGACACCCTCGGGGCGGATGTGCTGGTGACGCCCGAGCTGGCCCTGACCGGCTATCCTCCCGAGGATCTGTTGTTACGCCCCGGCATGTATGAACGTATTGAACGGACACTGCTGCATTTGCAAAAGCAGGTATCCGGCATCGATGTGTTACTGGGATACCCCGAACACACTCCGGAAGGGGTGTATAACGCTGCGGCGTTGATTCGTGAAGGCCGGATCATTGCGCATGCGCGTAAGGAAAATCTGCCCAACTACAGTGTATTCGACGAGAAGCGCTACTTTTCGCCGGAACACGACAGTTGTGTGGTTCGCATCAAGGGCGCCAATGTCGGCATTACGATTTGCGAAGACGTCTGGTTTCCCGAGCCACTCCAGCGGCTCAAAGAGGCTGGCGCCGATCTGATCCTGAATATCAATGCCTCACCCTACCATATTAATAAAGGTTACGAGCGAGAGCGGGCCGTGGCGGACCGTTGTCGGGAAACGGGCCTGCCGGTTGTGTACGCCAACCTGGTCGGCGGTCAGGACGAGCTGGTGTTCGATGGCGATTCATTCGTGATGGACGGCGAGGGTACCGTCACCCGGCGTGTCCCGGCGTTTATCGAAAAGCTGGAACAGGTTCGCTTCGTGAAAGATACTCAGGGCTGGCAACCGGTGCAGGCCGATGCATTACCGGCGCCGTTGTCGACCACCGCCAGCGTGTATCAGGCCCTGGTGCTGGGAGTGCGCGATTTTGTGCGCAAGAACGGTTTCAACGGGGCGGTGATCGGGTTATCCGGCGGGATCGATTCGGCGTTGACGCTGGCAATTGCCGTGGATGCGCTGGGCAACGAGGAGATCGAAGCGGTGATGATGCCCTCGCGCTACACTGCGGATATGAGCGTGGAAGATGCCGCGGAACAGGCGCGTACTCTGGGCGTCAATTACCGGGTTATCGCCATCGAGCAACCCTTTAATGCTTTTCTCGATATCCTGGCCGATGAATTTGCGGGCTTGCCGGTGGATACCACCGAGGAGAATATTCAGGCCCGTTGCCGTGGGGTGTTATTGATGGCCATCTCCAACAAGAAACGCAAGATGGTCCTGACCACGGGAAACAAAAGCGAGATGGCAGTCGGCTATGCGACACTCTATGGGGACATGGCCGGCGGCTTCGATGTGCTCAAGGATGTGCCCAAGACCCTGGTGTATGAATTGTCCAGTTATCGCAATACGCTCTCACCGGTGATCCCGCAACGAGTGATCGACCGTCCCCCGTCCGCCGAACTGGCACCGGATCAAAAGGATACCGATAGCCTGCCGCCCTACGACGTGCTGGATGCCATTCTGGAGATGTACGTGGAAAAGGACATGGGACTGGAGGATATCGTGTCCTGTGGTTATGACCGGGAGATCGTGCAAAAGATCATGTATATGGTGACACGCAACGAATACAAACGCCGTCAGGCGCCGCCGGGGATCCGTATTACCCGGCGCGCCTTCGGTCGCGATCGACGCTATCCCATCACTTCGGGGTATGCCACGCCTACCCGGTGACGAGGAAAGCCGTTTATCACGAAGGCACGAAAGCACCAGCTTATATTATACTGTCTCGATAACTTGAATTATTAACATTTTCGTGTCTTCGTACCTTCGTGGTAAATTATTTAAGCTGCGGGGTGTGTTTAACGCACTGTGATGCCAATGCAACAAACCAGGGATTAGTGTTATGAAAAAAGTCGAAGCGATCATCAAGCCGTTTAAACTGGATGACGTGCGTCAGGCGCTCTCCGAGATCGGGGTTACCGGGATGACCGCTACCGAGGTCAAGGGTTTCGGCCGGCAAAAAGGGCACACCGAACTGTATCGCGGTGCCGAGTACGTGATTGATTTTTTGCCCAAGGTTAAAATCGAAGTAGTGGTGGCCGATGAACTGGTCGATCAATCCCTCGAGACCATCACCAGTGCTGCCCGTACCGGCAAGATCGGCGACGGCAAGATCTTCGTCACTGATGTGCAGCGGGTAATCCGGATCCGCACCAGCGAGGAAGGCAACGAAGCCATCTAGGTCCTTCGTTCCGAAGGACCAGTTTCCGGGGGCCAGGTTCTAGCTGCTAGAACCTGGCCCCTGGCCCCTGGAAACTGCTTTTGTTATGTCGTGATCAGGATAGTTCAATTCCAGCACTTTAAGCGTGTCGGTGGCGAGATCGTTCAGTTCCAGTTGCCGGTAGGCCCGTACCATGATGCCCAGGGCTTCGGGAACTTCGGAAGTTTGCTGGTAATTTTCCACCACATGTTTGGCGCGATTGACTGCGGCGATCAGGGCGCCACGTTTCAGGTAATAGCGGGCAATATGCATTTCATGTTCGGCCAGCGCATCGCGCAGGGCATACATGCGGGCAACGGCATCCTCGGCATACTGGCTGTTGGGAAACTTTTCAACCAGTTCGGAGAAATGGCGAAAGGCCTCGCGTGAAGGCCGGGGATCGCGCTCGGTCATATCCTGATCGAACCAGCGATTGAGCAGGGAGGGTTCCAGGCGAAAACTGGACAGGCCGCGCATGTAGTAAGCGTAATCGACATGTTGATGGTTGGGATGCAGTTTGATGAATCGCTCAGCGGACAAAATGGCGGTCTCTTCTTCCCCGTACTTGTAATAGGCGTAGATGATCTCCAGCTGGGCCCGCTCGGCATAGGGACCGTAGGGAAAGCGCGACTCCAGCCGTTCATACAGGTTGATGGCGCTCTCGTAGTTTTTATTTTCCAGCTCGCTGTGAGCTTCCTCGTACAACTCTTCCACTGTCATGCCCGAGGTGGGATCATTCGCATCCGGCGAGGAACTGCATCCGGAGAGTAACAACAAGGGCAGGAGCAAAAGCAGATAACGGGCGAACATGACGATTCCGGTAAGGTGAGTGTGAATTTGTAGTACGATTCTGGTTCAGACCGGCATTATACCCGCAAACAGGCCGATGACGACACAATCGACAGAACTTCTCCGTGGCGAGATCCCCAATAGTCTGGCCGGCCAGCGGCTCGATCAGGCTCTGGCACAGCTGTTTTCCCAGTACTCCCGCTCCCGTTTGCAGCACTGGCTGAAACAGGGATGTGTGCGGGTCGACGGCCGCCAGAGGCGGGCGAGGGACAAGGTGTTCGGTGGCGAGCAAATCGAGATCGAAGCGGTCCATGAGCCCCAGGGGGAATGGCAGCCCGAGCCGATCGAACTGGATATCGTGTTCGAGGACGAGGCATTGATTGTACTCAACAAGCCGGCCGGGCTGGTGGTGCACCCGGCCGCCGGTAATCCTGAAGGGACCATGCTCAACGCCCTGCTGCACCACGATCCCGATCTGGCCACGGTACCGCGCGCCGGTATCGTGCATCGCCTGGACAAGGAGACCACCGGCTTACTGGTGGTGGCGCGTACCCTGGAATCCCAGAAGCAGCTGGTGGAACAACTTCAGGCACGGCGCTTTCTGCGCGACTATCAGGCTGTGGTCAATGGCGTGATGACCGGGGGTGGCAAGGTGGACGCTCCCATCGCTCGTCATCCCACGCAGCGCAAACGCATGGCGGTGGTTCAGAATGGCAAGCCGGCGGTCACCCACTACCGGGTCGCGCAGCGCTTTCGCGCCCATACCTGGTTGCGTGTCACGCTGGAGACCGGGCGCACCCATCAGATCCGGGTGCACATGGCGCATATTCACCATTCGCTGGTGGGCGACCCGACCTACGGAGGTCGTCTGCGGCTGCCCAAAGGAGCAAGTGAGACGCTGGCCGAAACCCTGCGCGGCTTCAGGCGTCAGGCTCTGCACGCCAGCAAACTGGGACTGCAACATCCGCTGACTGGTGAGATGGTGCAGTGGGAACAGCCGTTGCCCACGGATATGGCCAATCTGATTGCGGCCCTGCAGCAGGATCTGACGGCACAGGATAAGCCATGAATCGCGAATGCTTTGTCATGCCTCGCTGGCCGGCTCCCTTAACGGTCCGGGCCGGGACCAGTTGCCGTCGGGGCGGAGTGAGTGCACCGCCGTATGATTCGCTCAATCCGGCCTCCCATGTGGGCGATTCCCCGCAAGCGGTGGCGACTAACCGGGTCCGACTGGGTTTGCCGGCCGAGCCGGGCTGGTTGCAACAGGTCCATGGCACGCGGGTTGCCCTGCTGGAACACAACGGGCAGCACGGTCTGGAGGCCGATGCCGCCTACACGCGCACGCCGGGGGTGATCTGTGCGGTACTCACCGCGGATTGTTTACCGGTGTTGCTGTGCGATCGGGATGGCCAGGAGGTGGCGGCAGTCCACGCCGGCTGGCGGGGCCTCAGTGCCGGGGTGATCGAGGCGGCACTGGACCAGTTTCAGGCCCCGGCCGATCAGATCCTGGCCTGGCTCGGTCCGGCCATCGGGCCCGACGTTTATGAAATCGGCGAAGAGGTGCGTCGCGCCTTTGTCGAGCCCGATTCCGACAACGGGGCAGCGTTCACGCCGACCCGCCCCGGTCACTGGTTGATGGATATCTACGCCCTGGCGCGCCGGCGTCTGCTGCAGCGGGGCGTGGAACAGATCAGCGGCGGGGAATATTGCACCTTCACTGATAGCGAGCGGTTCTACTCCTACCGGCGCGACGGCGTCACCGGGCGCATGGCCAGTGTCATCTGGCTGGCACCGGCTGACAGGGGCTAGCCGCCAGATACCAGGGGCTAGTGGTAGGCCGGACATAGCGGATGCGGTGTCCGGCAACTCGAAAAGTGCCCGATACCGCGTTGCTATATCGGGCCTACCTGCTGGCGCCGGATGACAGGGGCTAGCTGCCAGGTACCAGGTACCAGGTGCTAGTGACTCTTCTTGAAGGTATTGTGCCGATAATTTTCTCCGCTAACGAGGCGGGAACGGTGCGTGGGACGCACCCTATCTCCCTGGGTTCTAGTAGCACAGAGCTTGGAATTTTAGCCTCTAGTACCTAGCCCCTGGTAACTAGCACCTAGTATGATGATGGGGTTTTTTGCCGACCTGGAAGGGTAATGTCGTTATTCATCTGGATTTTGCTGTTCAGTCTGCTCGGCGGGGTGCTGAGTGTGCTGGCGGCCGCGCTGTTTTTATTGATTCCTGGTTTTACCCGGGATCGGCTGTTGCCCCATTTTGTCAGCTTCGCCATCGGTGCCCTGCTGGGGGCGGCGTTTCTGGCCCTGCTGCCGCACAGTCTGGCCGGCACGGACGACTTTCATCTGCTGGGCATGACCGTATTGCTCGGCGTGCTCGGTTTTTTCCTGCTGGAGAAGATGGTGCTGTGGCGCCACTGTCATCACGAAGTCTGTGAGGCACATACTCCTGAACCACACACGCATGACAACAACGCGGCAGGGACCCTGATCCTGATCGGCGACGGGGTACATAACTTCGTGGACGGTGTGCTGATCGCCGCCGCCTTCATGACCGACATTCATCTGGGTATCGTTACCGCGCTGGCCGTGGCGGCGCATGAAATCCCGCAGGAAGTCGGTGACTTCGCCGTGCTGTTGCAAAGCGGCTTCAGCAAGCGCAAGGCATTTTTGTATAACGTGCTGGCCAGCCTGACTACCCTGATCGGGGCCGGCCTTGCCTATTACAGCCTGGCTGATATGCAGCAGGCGTTGCCGTATGTGCTGGCGGTCGCGGCCTCCAGCTTCATCTATATCGCTGTGGCCGATCTGATCCCGGGCCTGCACAAGCGGGTGGAGTTCGGGGCGACTATGCAACAGATTGCCTTGATCCTGCTCGGCGTGGTGGTGATCTACCTGGCGCATTCGACACTGCATTGAATCCTGTTCCGGTGTTATCGTCTGGCTATCAGCCACTTGATTGACACCTTGCTCTCAAGTGAAGGGATTGGGCAGACGAAATACGCTTTAACAGGGATACTATAAAAAGGCGCGACAGGTGATGGGCTGGGAATTGAGCTGGGGGATGTGGCTGTTAACAGGTGTCGGCATTCTGCTGATCATTATGCTGGTCGCTATGTATCTGGCCGATGTGACGCAGGTGACTCATGCCATTCGGCGAAATTATCCGGTCATCGGTCGCTTTCGTTATTTGTTCGAGAATCTCGGCGAGTATTTTCGCCAGTACTGGTTTGCCCACGATCGTCAGGAGATGCCATTTAATCGGGCGACTCGCGCCTGGGTCTATCGCACTTCCAAGGGGCTGGGAGGGCTGCTCGGCTTCGGTTCCACCAATGATCTGCGCGAGCCGGGATCGATTATTTTTGTCAGCGCCTCTTACCCGTTACTGGAAGAAGAATATACCGATACCTCGCCGGTGGTAATCGGTCCCGGGTGCGACAAACCCTTCGAGGCAAAATCGGTTTTCAATATCTCCGGGATGAGTTATGGCGCGCTGTCAAAGCCGGCCGTCAGGGCTCTGTCGCGCGGCGCCGCCAGTGCCGGTGTCTGGCTCAATACCGGCGAGGGGGGATTGTCTCCCTATCACCTGGAAGGGGCCTGTGATCGTATCTACCAGATCGGGACTGCCAAGTACGGGGTTCGGGATGCCCGGGGTAGTCTCAGTGAGGCGCGTTTGCGCGAGGTGGCTGAACAGGTCAACGCCTTCGAAATCAAGTTGTCGCAGGGTGCCAAGCCGGGACGTGGCGGGGTCTTGCCGGCGGCCAAGGTGACGGAGGAGATTGCCGCCATCCGCGGTATCGTACCGGGGCTGGTCTCCAGCAGTCCTAACCGGCATCGGGAGATCACCAATGCCGATGATCTGCTCGATATGGTCAATCGGGTGCGGGATATCACCGGGCGTCCGGTTGGTCTGAAAACCGTGCTCGGCTCCGAGGAATTTCCCCAGTTACTGTGTGAGACTATCCTGCGCCGGGGCGAGGATCAGGCGCCCGATTTTATTACGGTCGATGGCGGGGAAGGCGGTACCGGTGCGGCGCCGCAATTACTGGCGGATTATGTCGGTTTGCCGATTACCGAGTCTTTGCCGGTCATGGTGGACACCTTGATGGCCTACGGGCTGCGCAATCGTATCAAGGTAGTGGCTTCGGGCAAGATGGTGCATTCGGCCAAGGTAGCCTGGGCGTTATGCATTGGCGCCGATTTTGTGGTCAGCGGGCGCGGATTCATGTTTGCGCTGGGCTGTGTCCAGTCGTTGCAATGTCACAAGGACAGTTGTCCGACCGGCATTACTACCCAGGATCGACGCCGGCAAAAAGGTCTGGTGGTGGAAGACAAGGCCGAGCGGGTGGCGCAATATGCCTACTGGGTCAATCACGAGGTCAATGTGCTGGCACACTCCTGCGGTCTGTCCAATGCCCGGGAGTTTCGGCGCGAGCATATCCGCATTGTTCAGACACCGGGCAAGAGTCTGCCATTGAATGTGCTTTATCCGTATCCGGTAAGCAAGCATACATACTGATTCTTTGTGCACCCCCTGTCGCGCAGTCTGTTGCGGGGTACTACGTCAGCACTCGCAGGCAAAATCTTACCGATACCCTGTCAGGCGAGTCATCATCCGGGTTGTCAGCGCAACAGCAGTACCGGGACGGTGGCGTTGCGGACCACGCTGGTGGTGGTGCTGCCGACCAGAAAACGACGAACTATCGAGTGACCCCAGGCGCCCATGATCAGCATATCGATCCCGTTGTCCGCGCGGTAATCGCATAACACCCGTTCGATATCCCCGCTAACAATACTCGCCGGAGTGTCAAAGCCTGCTGCCTCGAGGGTCGTCTGCGCCCATTGAAGCTGTTCGCGATTGCTCGCACTGTCATTGCCGACCATCAGCAGATGGCAGGGAAGGCCTTTAAACAGCGGGCTGCGAGCGACCATCTCGACCCCTTTACGGGTGGTATCGCTGCCATCAAAAGCCAGCATCACACTCTCGGGGGCCTTGAAGGTACCGGTGGTAACCAGAATCGGGCAGTGCAGGCTGCGCACTACGCTCTCCACCCGGCTACCCACGTGCGGTTTGAGTTTCTCGTCATGTTTGCCCAGCACCAGCAGGCGGGTGTCCTGTTCGATGGCCAGCAGCGAGTCGATCAGGCTGCCGTGACGCTGGTGAGTAATCGGTTCGCTGACGCCGTCTTCCAGCGCGCGTTGTCTGGCGGATTCGAGCATCAGCCGTCCCTGTTCCATGGCCAGCTTGCCACGCTTTTCGTCCAGCTCCGCCAGCTCCTGCAGCAGGGTTTCGCGACTGCCCAGGCCGATGTTGCCGCTCAGGTCGGTTTGCGCCGGGTATTCCGATTTGTCCAGCACATGCAGCAGGACCAGCGGGGCATCCAGTTGCAGGCTGGCCCAGGCGGCGCAGTCGCTGACTGCGGTGGAGACTTCGGTACCGTCGATACAGGCGATAACATTGGGCATAGCGGATATCCTGTCAATGGGCCATCAGTTTATCGACGGCGTCGGGTTTGTCATGCACCGCGAAGCGATCCACGATGGTGGCGCTGGCCTCGTTGAGGCCAATCACTTCGACTTCGGTGCCTTCGCGGCGGAACTTGAGTACCACCTTGTCCAGCGCGGCCACCGCCGTGATATCCCAGAAATGGGCCTGACAGAGATCGATGACCACTTTATCCAGCGCTTCCTTGAAATCGAAGAACTCCACAAACTTGTCCGCCGAGGCGAAAAAGACCTGGCCCACCACTGTGTAGGTCCGCGTCGCGGTTTCCTCGTCCCGCTCGGAGACCACGTATTTGTACTGGCCCACCTTGTTGGCGAAAAACAGCGCGCCCAGCAATACGCCGACGAACACCCCATATGCCAGATTATGGGTGGCGACGACCACCACCACGGTCGCGACCATCACGATGTTGCTGCTCATCGGGTGTTCCTTGAGGTTGCGGATCGAATCCCAGCTGAAGGTCCCGATGGAGACCATGATCATCACCGCCACGAGCGCGGCCATGGGGATCTGTGCCACCCATTGATCAAGAAACACAACCATCACCAATAAAAACACACCGGCTGACAGAGTCGAAAGCCGGGTGCGGCCGCCGGATTTGATGTTGATCACCGACTGGCCGATCATGGCGCAACCGGCCATGCCGCCCAGCAGGCCCGAACCGATGTTGGCGATGCCCTGGCCCTTGCATTCGCGGTTCTTGTCGCTGGATGTGTCAGTCAGATCATCGACGATAGTGGCGGTCATCAGCGATTCCAGCAGGCCGACCACCGCCAGCGAGAGGGAATAGGGCAGGATGATCAGCAGAGTCTCGAGATTGAGCGGCACGTCAGGCCAGAGGAAGATCGGCAGAGTATCGGGCAGCTCGCCCATGCTGCCGACGTTGCGAATATCCAGATCCAGCCAGATGGCCAGCGCGGTCAGCACTACGATGGTCACCAGTGGCGAGGGGATGGATCGCGTGATGTACGGAAACAGGTAAATGATCGCCAGTCCCCCGGCGGTCATGGCATAGACATGCCAGGTGACCCCGGCGGTGGCCGGATTCAGCTCCGGCAACTGGGCTAAAAAGATCAAAATGGCCAGCGCGTTGACAAAGCCGGTGACTACCGAGCGCGAGACAAAGCGCATCAGCGAGCCCAGCTTGAGATAACCGGCGCCAATCTGCAGCAGGCCGGTCAGCAGGGTGGCAGCCAGCAGGTATTCCAGCCCGTGGTCCCGCACCAGGGTGACCATCAGCAGCGCCATGGCGCCGGTGGCGGCGGAAATCATGCCAGTGCGGCCGCCGGTAAAGGCGATTACCACGGCGATACAAAACGAGGCGTAGAGCCCCACCTTGGGGTCGACCCCGGCGATAATGGAAAAGGCAATGGCCTCGGGAATCAGCGCCAGCGCCACCACGATGCCGGCGAGCAGATCGCCGCGCGGGTTGCTGAGCCAGTTGGTTTTCAGGGTCTGGTACATGGTTATCGGTATTCCAGTTCGCAATTGTCGAGCGCCGCGCCGTGTACGAAGTCGACGCATCACGGCCGTCAGTGGCGGCAACGACCGTCAGGTCGGGAGAATGAAAGCATTGGCGGGCACCGCCGGTGCGCCGGTACCCGGACAGAAAGCCGGTCGTAGCGCGAGAGGTGCGGCGGCAAACGCGGCGCGCACTATAGCACAACGCGCCTGGCAAGGCAGGTGCGCCGCGGATGGTTCAGGGCGTATCATGGTTTTATGAGCCTGAATGACACCGAGCTCGAACAGTTGCACGCCGCCCTGCAGGCCCAGCGGGCCGCGCTGGATGAGACCCGGGATACCAATGCCGAGGCCAGCTCGACCGTGGAGCTGGACCAGACCCGCGTCGGCCGCCTCTCGCGGATGGATGCCCTGCAGAGTCAGGCCATGTCGCAAGCCGCCGGCCAGCGGCGTGAGCAGATGCGGCTACGTATCGAGTCGGCACTGGCTCGAATGGACGCGGGCGAGTATGGCTATTGTCTGCGTTGCGAGGAGCCGATCGCCGCCGCCCGCCTGTTCGCGGATCCCGCTGCCACCCTCTGTATCCGCTGCGCCAGCGCCAGCGAACACTGATTTGTGCAAAGGCGGTAATTAAACGCTGAGGACGCGGAGACGCGGAGGCGCTGAGAAGTCAATATAGGGTGCGTCCCACGCACCGTTTTTCTGCATTCGAGGTAAGCGTGCGTAGAACGCACCCTACCCACTATTCGTTGTAGGAGACCTGCCCTCTGGCCGATCTGCTTGTGGATGGTGCGATCGTCAGGGTGAATCGCCGAGGGGGCTCGGCTCCCACAGTGCTTTGCGCACGAGGATGGCTGCTTCGGATCTTCTGTTTTGCCGCCAAGCCTTGAATCCCGCATAACCGGCCCTATTTTTGTTGGAGTATTTGAAATTTTATCCGCACAGGGGAAAACGAGTTATGCGAATGGACAAACTCACCAGCAAGTTCCAGATGGCGATCGCCGATGCCCAGAGCCTGGCGGTCGGCCGCGATCATCAGATGATCGAGCCGGTGCATCTGATGAGCGCCATGCTGGATCAGGAAGGCGGCAGCGTCTCGCATCTGCTGGCCCAGGCCGACGTCAACGTCAATCTGTTGCGCTCCCAGCTGGGTGAAGCGCTGGATCATCTGCCGCAGATCGAGGCTGCCACCGGCGAGGTGCATATCTCCAATGATCTGTCTCGCCTGCTGAATCTGACCGACAAGCTGGCGCAAAAGCGCAAGGATAAATATATCTCCAGCGAACTGTTTGTGCTGGCGGCCGTGGATGACAAGAGCAACCTCGGAGAATTGCTGCGCAAAGCCGGCGCCACCTCCGGTACCCTTGAAAAAGCGATCGAAAATGTCCGCGGCGGCCAGCAGGTCGACGATCCCAATGCCGAGGAACAACGCCAGGCGCTGGAAAAATACACCATCGATCTGACCGAACGGGCCGAACAGGGCAAGCTCGATCCGGTGATCGGGCGCGATGATGAAATCCGCCGTTCCGTCCAGGTCCTGCAACGGCGTACCAAGAACAATCCGGTACTCATCGGTGAACCCGGTGTGGGCAAGACCGCGATCGTCGAGGGTCTGGCGCAACGCATTATCAATGGTGAAGTACCCGAAGGACTGAAGCGCAGGCGTGTGTTGTCACTGGATATGGGCTCGCTGCTGGCCGGTGCCAAGTTCCGGGGGGAATTTGAGGAACGTCTCAAGGCCGTGCTCAATGATCTCTCCAAACAGGAAGGACAGGTGATCCTGTTTATCGACGAGATCCACACCATGGTCGGTGCCGGCAAGGCCGAAGGTTCCATGGATGCCGGCAATATGCTCAAGCCGGCACTGGCCCGTGGTGAGCTGCATTGTATCGGCGCTACTACCCTGGATGAGTATCGCAAATACATTGAAAAGGATGCCGCACTGGAACGCCGTTTTCAAAAAGTGCAGGTGGATGAACCGAGCGTGGAAGATACGGTAGCGATCCTGCGTGGTCTGAAAGAGAAATACGAAGTCCATCACGGGGTGGATATCACCGATCCGGCGATCGTCGCCGCGGCGACCCTGTCACATCGGTATATCACCGATCGGCAACTGCCGGACAAGGCGATCGACCTGGTGGATGAGGCGGCCAGCCGCATTCGTATGGAGATCGATTCCAAACCCGAATCCATGGACCGTCTGGATCGCAAATTGATTCAGCTGAAAATTGAACATGAGGCATTGAAAAAAGAGAGTGACGAAGCCTCGCTCGAGCGTCTTAACAAACTGGAAGACGAAATCGACAAACTGGAGCGTGAATACCACGATCTTGAAGAAGTCTGGAATTCAGAAAAAGCAGCTGTGCAGGGTACCCAGCATATTAAAGAAGAGCTGGAACGTGCCCGTATCGAGCTGGATACGGCGCGCCGTGCCGGAGACCTGGCACGTATGTCCGAGCTGCAGTACGGCAAGATTCCCGAACTTGAAAAACAGCTGGACATGGCTGCCCAGGCGGAAATGCAGCAGGAAACAACCTTGCTGCGTACCTCGGTGAACGAGGAGGAGATCGCCGAGGTGGTCTCCAAGTGGACCGGCATCCCGGTTTCCAAAATGCTCGAAGGCGAGCGCGACAAGTTATTGCGCATGGAAGAGGCCCTGCATCGGCGCGTGGTGGGACAGGACGAGGCAGTTAAATCAGTGGCCGATGCCATTCGCCGCTCGCGTGCCGGACTGTCCGATCCCAACCGGCCCAACGGTTCGTTCCTGTTCCTCGGCCCGACCGGGGTGGGCAAGACCGAGCTGACCAAGTCGCTGGCGGCTTTTCTGTTCGATACCGAGGACGCCATGGTGCGCATCGATATGTCCGAATTCATGGAGAAGCACTCCGTGGCCCGGTTGATCGGTGCCCCGCCCGGTTACGTCGGCTATGAAGAAGGCGGTTACCTGACCGAAGCGGTACGTCGCAAACCCTATTCGGTTATCCTGCTCGACGAGGTCGAAAAAGCGCATCCCGATGTGTTTAACATCCTGTTGCAGGTGCTGGATGATGGCCGACTGACCGACGGTCAGGGTCGCACGGTCGATTTTCGTAACACGGTGATCGTGATGACTTCCAACCTGGGTTCACAACAGATCCAGGAGATGGCCGGTGAGGAAAATTACGATGCCATGAAGGCCACGGTCATGGAGATTATCGGCCAGCACTTTCGCCCCGAGTTCATCAACCGCGTCGACGAAGTGGTGGTCTTCCATCCGCTGGCACGCGAACAGATACGCGCCATTGCCGGCATCCAGTTCGATTACCTGCGCCAGCGCCTGCAGGATCGGCATATGGATATCGAACTGACCGGGGCGGCGCTGGACAAGATCGGCGAAGCCGGTTTCGATCCAGTCTACGGCGCCCGGCCACTCAAGCGGGCCATCCAGCAACAGGTGGAAAACACCCTGGCGCAGGAGATACTCTCGGGTAAGTTCGTGCCGGGCGATGTGATCAAGGTCGATGTCAAAGACGACCGGTTCGTCTTTGGCAAATCCGATCGCAAGGCCTCGGCGGCGTAAGAGCACACCACCAAGACACAAAGACACCAAGTCTGAAAATAAATTTGCCGGCGAAAGCCGGCATTTTTATGTGTGCGTGATTTTTTCTGAATTAGAAAATATATTTTTGTTTTCCTTGGTGTCCTGGCGTCTTGGTGGTGATTGTTTTTATTTTAAAAGTGCATGTTCATGAGGCGCTGGCGGGCACGACGATATTCGTCCTGGGTGATGATGCCTTCGTCGGAGAGTCGGCGCAGTTCTTTCAGTTCGATCGCCAGCATCTCTTTTTTGTCAAAGGTAATGGCCTGGCTGGCGGCGAGGATGCGGGTTTTGAGTTCGGCGACGAAGTGTCGAAAGCTTTCGGGGTCGGGTTTGTTATAAAGCAGGCGTAATAACGGGCAACTGCCGTAGCGACTGCGAAATTCGGTGACATTGGGCGAGTAGTAGATAAACAGAATCAGGCAGCCGCAGGTCAGCAGGATAAAGGTAATCAGAAATGGAAGCACCTGGTTCAACGTCTGGGTGGTCTGGTTCTGCCACAGATAAAAGCCGAATAGCAGGGTGGTCAGGGCAAAGTAGGCGATGCCCAGCAGCCAGCGCCAGGCAATTCTTCGATGGCGAACCGGCCACGGCTCCAGCATGCCCAGGTTCAGGTGATAACTCTGGCGACCGAACAGATCCTGGTCCGCGACCTTCACGAACTTGTCGTTATAGATTTCGATGCGCCGCAGTTGCCCCATGCTGCGCGCGTGTTGGGACAAAACGGTGTTGATCCGCCGGGTGCCGACGCTGACGGTGGTTGTTTCGCTGGCGCTCATTGATTCTGTCTTGTTCTGTATTAGTCGTCCTGCATCATAGCCCAGCCGGCGAGGTCATAACAGCCGTGCGGTTTGCATATTAGCAGATCATGATGCAGATGAACTTGTGCCCGGCGTGGATGTCCGATGGGGTATCGTCGAATCGGGAACTGCTGATACGTTACTTCAAGGATACTTACGATCAAGCCATCCGAAATAACCGACCCGGAACTCTATCGCCAGCGGCGCCGGTTTTTACGTCTGGCGGTGCTGCGCCCCCAGGCCAGACGCTGATGCAATCTGCAACAGGGGGTTGCATGGATCACAGGCGGGCTGCAATCCGCAGAACCGGTACCGGTTTTGTCGACCAATTGGCGTAAACGTATGCAATCCGGATAAAGTTTGTACTATCATGTCGCAATCCCGCTGCGAGGTCACACAATGTGATTCCGGTGAGCCGCCTGCAGAGACGGGCAACAACAAAAATACAACAGTACAAAACCAAGACTTACAATTTGAAGGTATACGAGGAGGACCGAATGTCTATTAATCGCCGTGAATTTATCCAGCTGATGGGTATGGCTGCGGCTGCAGGCATGTTGCCGGGTTGCGACAACAAGTCGAGTGGCTCAGCCGGAGTGACGACCACCGGACAGGGCAAGGCGCCCGAGGATATGTACCATGTTCCCAAGTTCGGCAATGTCACTTTCATGCACATGACCGACTGCCATGCCCAGCTGAAACCGGTCTATTTCCGTGAGCCGAACGTGAATCTGGGGCTGCATGATGCCAAAGGTCGGCCGCCGCACATTGTCGGTCATGCCTTGCTCGACTATTACGGAATTAAACCCGGGACTCCGGAGGCGCATGCCTTTACCTATCTGAACTTCGCCGAAGCGGCTGAAAAATACGGCAAGGTCGGCGGTTTTGCGCATCTGCAAACCCTGGTCAAGAAACTGCGGGCCGATCACGGCGCCAACCGGACCCTGATGATGGACGGGGGCGATACCTGGCAGGGTTCCGGGACGGCCTACTGGACGCGCGGCAAAGATATGGTCGGCGCGACCAACTTGCTCGGCGTGGATGTCATGACCGGTCATTGGGAATTCACCTACCACGACGAGGAAGTTATCTCCAACGTCAAGGACTTCAACGGCGAATTTGTCTGCCAGAATGTTCTGGTCAAGGACGAAGCCAGCTTTGATTACAAGTTCGAGGACTTCGAGCACTTCGACATGAATTCCCTGCACGCCTTCAAGCCCTATACCATCAAGGAAATGGACGGGGGAATTCGTGTCGCCATTATCGGTCAGGCCTTCCCCTATACCCCGATTGCCAACCCCGGTGAGCGCTTTATCCCCGACTGGACCTTCGGGATTCGTGATCAAGCCATGCAGGCGATGGTGGATACGGTACGCGAAACCGAGAAGCCCGATGCCGTGGTGGTGATTTCGCATAACGGCATGGACGTGGATATCAAGATGGCCTCCCAGGTCAGCGGTATCGATTGCATCTTCGGCGGGCATACCCATGACGGCATGCCGGGAGCTATGGAAGTGAAGAACAAGGGCGGTACCACACTGGTCACCAATGCCGGCTCCAACGGCAAGTTCCTGGGTGTCATGCAGTTCGATATCCGTAACGGCAAGGTCCAGGGTTACGATTACAAGCTGCTGCCGGTCTTTTCCAACTTCCTGGAGCCGGATCAGGAGATGGCCAGGTACATCGAAGAGGTGCGCAAGCCCTACCTCGATACCCTGAACGAAGAGCTGGCCGTGGCCGATGATGTGCTCTATCGCCGTGGCAACTTCAACGGGACCTTCGACCAGCTTATCTGCGATGCGCTGCGTGAAGTGGGCGGCGCCCAGATTTCCTTCTCACCGGGCTTCCGCTGGGGCACCACGGTATTGCCGGGGCAGCCGATCACGATGGAGCACGTGCTGGATCAGACCTGTCTGACCTACCCGGAAACCTACGTCGATAACCTGAGTGGTGAAAACATCAAGCTGGTCCTTGAAGACGTGGCCGATAACATCTTCCACGAAGATCCCTATCGTCAGCAGGGCGGGGATATGGTGCGTGTCGGCGGCATGGATTACACCATCGACCCGACCAGGAAGATCGGCGACCGGATCAAGGACATGCGTCTGGACGACGGTACCCCGATCGAGGCCAATAAGGAATACAGCGTGGCCGGCTGGGCCTCGGTTTCCCCCAATCCGCGCGAAGGCAAGGATATCTGGGATGTGGTGGCCGAGTACCTGCGCGATCAGAAAGTGGCGAGCGTCAAGAAACTCAATACGCCCAAGCTACTTAATGTGCAGGGTAATCCCGGCCTGGCGGACTATAACGCCTGAACGGTATTCTGATAAGGCAATAAAAAGGGGGAGCAGATGCTCCCCCTTTTTTATGGTCAGGCTCTAGTTGCTGGTTGCTGGTTGCTAGCCCCTAGCCCCTAGCCCCTGCGCCAGCAGTCGACGGGTATCTGTATCGGTTGGCGAAAGCCCGTGCCAGGCGCCTGTGTGCTCGCTGATCAGATCGGCCAGAAACCGGATATGTTCCGGGCGATCGTTGAGGGCCGGGATGTAGTCGAACCGTTCGCCGCCGGCCTCGAGGAAAAATTCCCGGTTTTGCATATCGATCTCTTCCAGGGTTTCCAGGCAGTCACTGGCAAAGCCCGGACTGATCACCTGCACGTGACGGATACCTTCGTCGGGTAACGCCTTGAGGGTGACGTCGGTATAGGGCTGCAGCCACTCTTCCCGGCCGAAGCGGGACTGGAAGGTCACCTGCCAGGCGTCTTCGGGTAGTTCAAGCTGTTCGGCCACCAGCCGGGCGGTTTTGTGGCACTGGCAAAAATAGGGATCGCCGGCCAGCAAATAGCGTTTGGGCAGACCGTGAAAGGAGAACAGCAACTTTTGTGGTGTGCCGTGTTGCTGCTGGAACTGTTGAATACTGGTGCACAGCGCGCCGATATAACCGGGATGATCGTGGTAGCTGGTCAGCATGTGCAGCTCCGGTAACCAGCGCCAGGTTTTCAGTTCGTCGGCGATGGCGTCGAAGGTGGAAGCGGTGGTGGTAGCCGAATACTGGGGATAGAGGGGGAGTACCAGAATACGCCGTACCCCGGCGGCCTGCAGTTCGGCCAGACCGTCCGCCAGTGAGGGATTGCCGTAACGCATTCCGATAGCCACCCTGAGCGGTTGTTGAAATATTGTCTCCAGTACCGGTTGCAGGGCCCGGGCCTGCCTGCGGGTGTAGGCAAGCAATGGGGCTCCGTCCTCGCGCCAGACGCTGGCATAGGCGTGGGCGACGCGCGGCGGGCGAATGCGCAAAATGACGCCGTGCAGGATAATTCGCCACAGCCAGCGAGGCATTTCCACGATGCGCGGATCGGCGAGAAACTCTGCCAGATAACGCCGCACCGATGCGCTGTCCGGCGCGTCGGGGGTGCCGAGATTGGTCAGCAGAATACCAATTTGATCGGGCTGTTGATGAGTGAAACCGGGCGTGCCTTTAAAAGCCATGCGCCAAACCTTGTTGATGAGTGTAGCGTGGATTATCCCGGAGTTTGCGCGCCGGCAAAAGTGGTAAATATACTCGGTACATTATTGTGGCCCATGGGAGAGGGAGATGCTGGGGGTTTTTCTGGATACAGGCAGTCTGGTCGCCGGACAGGGGAATCACGGCGATCTCGATTTTGCGGCCATCAATGCATTACCCATTGACTGGCGCTATCATGCATCTACCGAAGCCGAAGCGGTTGTGGAACGCCTGCAAGGGGCCCGGGTGGTGGTCACGAACAAGGTTGTGCTGGATGCCATGCAGCTTGCCCGGTTGCCGGAGTTGAAACTGATCGCGGTGGCGGCCACTGGCGTCAACAATATCGACCTGGACGCGGCCCGCCGGCAGAGCATTCAGGTATGCAATGTCACCGGTTATGCCACTGCCTCGGTGGTACAGCATGTGTTCATGTTGATTCTCGCCTTGCTGCGCCAGCTACCCGCCTATCGCGCAGCACTGCAAGACGGCCGCTGGCAGCAAAGTCGGCATTTTTGTCTGCTCGACTATCCCATCGCTGAATTGCAGGACAGGAGCCTCGGAATTATTGGTTATGGCGAACTGGGCCAGGCGGTGGCCCGCATGGGGGAAGCATTCGGCATGCGCCCTCTGATCGCACAACGCAGTGCCGACGATCAACGTGCCGGTCGCCTGCCGCTGAGCGAAATGTTGCAGAAGGCGGATATTGTCTCTTTGCATTGTCCGCTGACCGAGGAGACCCGCCATCTCATCGGCGCCGAACAGCTGGCCCTGATGAAACCCGGTGCCCTGTTGATTAATACCGCCCGGGGCGGCATTGTGGATGAGTCGGCGTTATATGAAGCGCTGCGGGAAGGGCGTCTCGGCGGGGCCGGTGTGGATGTGCTGGCGCAGGAACCGCCGGTGCAGGATCATCCGCTGCTATGTGCGCAACTGGATAACCTGATTGTTACGCCCCACATTGCCTGGGCCAGCCGGGCCGCACGTCAACGGCTGCTCGATCAGGTGGCAGATAACATCGCCGGTTATCTGAACGCCAGGCCGTTACCCAATACCCTGTGGTAGCCGCTGGCACCGCTTGCGTTTTTTACAGGCTGCAAAGCCGGTCACAGCAGCGGATGACAGGCTGTGATTAAACTCACGGAACTCTTTGTCAAAACGCCGTTACATAGGCGCCCAATAATTCATGTATACCGACTCAAGGGAAGCGAAACCATGAAAGCATATTACGGATTCACCCTGGCTCTGCTACTTGCCAGTGGCCAGCTGGTCGCCGCCGGTGCGACAGACGAACAGAATAGCTCGCCTTATATCCCGGACGAACAGGAGCAGGAACAATCGCGCCAGAATCAGTCCGGTCAGGATCAGATTAGCGAGACCCCGACCGCGGCAATGGAGCAGAGTGGTTTTTCCTCCGGCAGTGTCATGCGCTCGGCCTTCACCACCCGGATTGAGAATCGTGAGCCGGCGGATAATATTGACCAACTGGAGAATGACGTACAGGAAGTCTATTACTTTACCGAACTGCGAGATATGAAGGGGCAAACCGCCCGGCATCGCTGGAAATATCAGGGCGAAGTCATGGCCGAAGTGGAATTTGACGTCAAGGGATCGCGCTGGCGGGTATGGTCGAGCAAACGTTTGATGCCCGACTGGACCGGCGAGTGGAGTGTCAGTGTGGTTAACGCCGCCAATGAGGTGATTGCCGAAGACAGCTTTGAGTATGTTGCGCAAACCGAAGACCCCGCTGCTGACGAGACGGAAAACACCGGGGATATGGAAAATAACGGTGATCTTGAATAGTCCGGCGATTCAATAAATCAGCCAGTAAAGTTCAAGGCCTTTCATAAATGAAAGGCCTTTTTGGTTGTTGTGACAGTCAACGCAACCTGCCATATAGAATAACGATTACAAACAATAAACAGGGGGTTCCGTTCGTCGCACCGGGGGTGACATTTATCGACCTGCTGCTAATGTATTATTTGTGGTTTGTGCCGCAAACCGTCCAGCATGATTCCCGACCGGCGGGGAGGGCGTATGCAAGAACATCGAATTGAACCTGTTGTGGGCCAGTGGTATCGGGATGCCGATGACCGGATGTTCGAAGTCGTGGCCACTGACGAGGACAGTATTGAAATCCAGTTTTATGACGGCGATGTAGAAGAGCTTGAAATGGATATCTGGGACGAACTGGCCGTCATTGCTATTGCCGAGCCCAATGATGGCAGTGGTCCGTTTGACGATTTCGAAGATGAACTGAATACTCTGGCCGAGGAGTATCATCCCCGCCATTGGGGGGTATAAAGCCGGTGGTCAACCACTCGCCCGGTCGTTATTTATCCAGACTCTTATACTTGATTCGGTGGGGCTGTGCGTCATCGCCGAGCCGACGTTTGCGATCTTCTTCGTAATCGGCGTAATTGCCCTCGAACCAGGTAACCTGGCTGTCGCCCTCGAAGGCGAGCATATGGGTGGCGATGCGATCCAGGAACCAGCGATCATGCGAGATGACGACGGCGCAACCGGGAAATTCGAGCAGGGCCTGTTCCAGCGCACGCAGGGTTTCCACGTCGAGGTCGTTGGTCGGTTCGTCCAGCAGCAGGGCGTTGCCGCCGCTTTTGAGCAGCTTGGCCAGATGCACCCGGTTGCGCTCGCCGCCGGAAAGATCGCCGACCCGTTTTTGCTGATCACTGCCGCGAAAGTTGAAGCGGCCGACATAGGCGCGGGAGTTAATCTCGAAATCCCCCACCTGCATGATGTCCTGGCCGTCGGAAATCTCTTCCCAGACAGTTTTGTTGCCATCCAGACTGTCGCGACTTTGATCCACATAGGCCAGTTGCACGGTGTCACCCATGCGCAGCTCGCCGTCATCGGGCTGTTCCTGGCCCACCAGCATGCGAAATAGCGTGGTCTTGCCGGCGCCGTTGGGGCCGATGATGCCGACGATGCCACCGGGCGGCAGATTGAAGCTCAGATCATCGACCAGCAGCTTGTCACCGAAGCCCTTGCGCAGATGATTGGCTTCGACTACCAGGTCGCCAAGGCGAGGGCCGGGCGGAATGAACAGTTCGTTGGTTTCGTTACGCTTTTGATAATCTTTTGACGAGAGCTCCTCGAAGCGGGCCAGGCGCGCCTTGCTCTTGGCCTGGCGTCCCCTGGGATTGGTGCGTACCCACTCCAGTTCGCTCTTGATGGTCTTGATTCGCGACTGCTCCTGTTTCTCTTCCATCTCCAGCCGCTTCTCTTTTTGTTCCAGCCAGGAGGAGTAGTTGCCCTGCCAGGGAATCCCCTCGCCGCGATCCAGCTCCAGGATCCAGCCGGCCACGTTATCCAGGAAGTAGCGATCATGGGTGACCGCCACCACGGTGCCGCTGTAATCATGTAAGAAGCGTTCCAGCCAGGCGACCGACTCGGCATCGAGGTGGTTGGTCGGTTCGTCCAGCAGCAGCATATCGGGTTTGGACAGCAGCAATTTGCACAGTGCCACGCGGCGGCGTTCCCCGCCGGAGAGTTTACTGACATCGGCATCCCAGGGCGGCAGGCGCAGGGCGTCGGCGGCAATTTCCAGGGTCCGCTCCAGATTGTGACCGTCGCTGGCCTGCAGCAGGTTCTCCAGTTCGCCCTGTTCGGTAGCCAGGGCGTCGAAATCGGCGTCCGGCTCGGCATAGGCCGCATAGATCGCTTCCAGCCGGGCCTGGGCCTCCTTGATGTGCTGCAGGGCGCCTTCAACGTTTTCACGGACGGTTTTGGTCTCATCCAGTTCCGGCTCCTGGGACAGGAAACCGATATTGATCCCCGGTTGCGGGCGGGCCTCGCCCTCGATCTCGGTGTCCAGCCCGGCCATGATGCGCAGCAGGGTCGATTTGCCCGCGCCGTTGAGCCCCAGCACACCAATCTTGGCGCCGGGGAAAAACGACAGAGAGATATCCTTGAGAATCGTGCGCTTGGGCGGAACCACCTTGCTGACGCGGTTCATGGTGTAGATATATTGAGCCATCGGTCTGTCTTTCTCCGGAAAAAATAGTCTCTATCAGAAGCCGGTCATTGTACCGGATCCGGGGGAGAAGACGATACGGGAGCATCCCGGCTCACCCGGGCTTCAAGTTGGCCGGGTTCGGGCCGCTAAGCTGTCAACCTGATATAATTATGGATGGGGCGCGCTCCGGCTGCGTCCCGGCACCGGTGAGGCCTTATGCGAACCCCTATGAGCACACGCCCCAGCATTTTGCGTCGACTGTTTGTTTCCTTTTTAACCTTCGGGTTAGTAGTGGCACTGATTTTTCCGTTTTATGCGGAGTTTTTTGTCGAATGGAAACCAGGTATGTATGCCTGGTTTGTGCTGGGTTGCATTCTGGCCGGTACTTCGATCGGCATCGTCAATTATTATCTGGTCCGCTGGATACTGCTGAGCAAGTTACGTCAGATATCGACCCTGGCCCGGGCTGTCAGTGAAAAGGACCTCAGTCACAACTGCAGTATCGAAAGTCATGACGTGGTGGGCGATATTGTCATCAGCATCAACACCATGATTGATAACCTGCGCGGTATTCTTCAGAAGCTGCACAATGAAGCGGAATCCCTCAACGGAGCGGCCAACAATATGTCGGTCGTCATGGATACCAATACCACCGAGATTCGGTCCCAGCGCGGCATGATCGAGCAGGTCGCCACCGCGATTAATGAGATGGCGAGCAGTGCCCAGCTGGTGGTGGGCCATGCCGGTGAAGCGGCCAGTGCCGCCAGCCAGGCCGATGAGCAGGGTAATACCGGCCGGGACGTGGTCGGGGAGGCCAAACAGGCGGTCGACACGCTGGCGCGCAATGTGGAGCAGGCCAACCTCACAATCACTCATCTGGAGCAGGAAAGCGATAACATCGGGAATGTCTTGACGGTCATCACCGGAATTGCCGAACAGACCAATCTGCTGGCGCTCAATGCCGCGATCGAGGCGGCTCGCGCCGGCGAACAGGGGCGAGGGTTTGCCGTGGTCGCCGATGAAGTTCGAACCCTGGCCACGCGCACCCAGCAGTCCACCGAAGAAATTCGCGGTATGATCGAGCGTTTGCAGGCCGGGACCCGGGACGCGGTGAGTGTGATGTCCAGCAGCGGGGAACTGGCCCGGAGCGGGGCGGGGTTGAGTGAACAGGCGGCCAGCGCCCTGACGGAGATCGCCACCTCGATTGGGCAGATAGCCGAGATGAGCCAGCAGATATCGCAGGCTGCGAAAGATCAAAGTACGGTCATCGAAGAGGTCAACCAGCAAATCGAGCAAATTAACGATGCCAGCGTGCACAGCAGTGAGCGCACGGAACAGCTGAGCGGTGTCAGCCAGGAAGTCTCCCACATGGCTGATAGCCTTCACCAGCTGGTCAGCGACTTCCGGCTGCAATAATCAAGTCGACGGGGCCTGAACACCACAAGGCACTGGTCTTTGCGCTAACCGTAACTTACCCGTGTTACGCCTGTTTCTCCTCGTCAACTCGCCCCTCGTCTCTGTGCAGGAGGGGTTCCCTGCCCGGCGGATGTTGATATGATTGGCCTATCGAATTTTCTGCAAGGAGCAGCTCATGAGGTCCGCATTGTCCCAATCTGTTCTGATCGTGAGTCTGGTTATCGGCGGACTTCCCCTGTCCGGCGCGGCGCAGCTGGACTTTGCTGAGGCAACTTTGCAGACCCGGCCTCTGGAGCGGGTACTTGATGGCGAGGTCGAGGCGGTACACGAGGCGACGGTCTCCGCCCAGACCTCCGGGCGCGTGGTGGAGATCAATTACGATGTCGACGATTATGTGGAAAAGGATGCGATCTTACTCCGCTTTCGCGACAAGGATCAGCGGGCACGTTATAACGCAGCCAAAGCCAATTATGAGGAAGCCCGCGCCGAATTCGAACGGGTCAAGGATATCTACGAGAAAAAACTGGTGGCCAAATCGGCGCTCGACAAGGCCGAGGCACGCCTGAAGTCGACAAAAGCGGCTTTTGAGCTGGCTTCCGAGGAACTGGAAAATACCCGGGTCCAGGCGCCCTACAGCGGCATCGTGGTTCGCCGGCATGTGGAGGTCGGGGAGCTGGCCAATGTCGGTCAACCTCTTTTCACCGGCATTTCACTCGAGCTTCTGCGGGTTTCAGTGGATATTCCCCAGGATATGGTGCGCGTGGTCCGTGAGCGTCAGCAGGCCCGGGTATTACTTGATTCCAATGGTCAAACCAGTGTCCCCGGTGACGCGTTACGCATTTCTCCTTATGCCAATCCGCAAAGCCACACCTTTAATGTGCGGGTGCGGTTGCCCGACGGCAATCATGGCATTTATCCCGGTATGTTTGTGAAAGTCGCTTTTGTGCTGGATGAGATTCAACGGCTGGTTATCCCGGCCGGGGCGATCGTGCATCGCAGCGAAGTAACCGGTGTGTATGTGCGCGATGAGCAAGGACAGCTGCAATTGCGTCAGATTCGAACCGGTGAGCGTTTCGCGGACGACATGGTGGAGGTACTGGCTGGTCTGGAGGAAGATGAGCAGGTGGCGCTGGATCCGATCCGGGCCACGGCAGCCTACAAGGAACAGTGGACGGGTGACGCACAATGAGCGATAAGCTGGGTGTCTCGGGCTCACTGGCCCGGAAATTCCTGACTTCGGAAATAACCCCGCTGCTGGCGCTGATCGGTTTTTTGCTCGGGGTGTTCGCGGTAATGGTAACTCCCCGCGAGGAAGAACCGCAGATCGACGTCACCTTTGCCAATGTCTTTATCGGTTTTCCCGGCGCCTCGGCCAGGGAGGTCGAGGAGCTGGTCAGCACCCCGGCGGAACAGATTCTCTCCGAGCTGGAAGGACTCAAGCATGTCTATTCAGTCTCGCGTCCCGGTATGTCGACGATTACCGTGCAGTTCAGGGTAGGCGAGGATCGCACCCAGTCGATTGTGCGATTGTATAACGCGCTGTATTCCAAACAGGACTGGCTGCCATCGGGACTCGGTGTGGCCCAGCCAATTATCAAACCCAAGGGCATCGACGATGTCCCCATCGTCTCGCTGACCCTGTGGAGCGAGGATGACAGTTACAGTGGCGAAGACCTGGGCAAGGTGGCCCACTCGATCGAATCGGAACTCAAGCGCGTCAAGGGTACCCGGGATATCTACACCATCGGCGGACCGGATCAGGTGGTACATGTGCTGTTCGACCCGGCCAGCCTGGCCGCCTATAACCTGTCGGTCTCCGATCTGCGTTATGCCTTGCAACAGAGTAACGCCACCCGGCCGGCCGGCTACCTGGTGAATGAAAACCGGGAAATCCCGGTTCAGACCGGGACTTTCCTGAGCAGTGAGGCAGAGGTCAAGGACCTGATCGTCGGTGTTCATGAGGGCAAACCGGTTTACCTGCGCGATGTCGCCAGCGTGCGGCGCGGACCGGATCAACCCGAACATTATGTGCGCCTGGGCACCGGTCCGTCCGCGTCGAACAAGGGGATCGGAGTGCAGGGGGAATTTCCGGCGGTGACAGTGGCCATAGCCAAACAGCCGGGAACCAATGCGGTCAATATCGCCCGGGATGTGATAGAGCGGGTGGAACAGATCAAGGGCATCTTTATTCCTGACGGCGTCAATGTCACCGTGACCCGTGATTACGGCAAGACCGCCAATGACAAGGCTATGACCCTGATTACCAAGCTGGTCTTCGCGACGGCCTCGGTGGTGCTGCTGGTGTTGCTGGCGCTGGGCTGGCGCGAGGCGTTGATCGTCGGGGCGGCGGTGGTTATCACGCTGGCGATTACCCTGTTCGCTTCCTGGGCCTGGGGTTTTACCCTTAATCGCGTTTCATTATTCGCATTGATCTTTTCTATTGGCATCCTGGTCGATGACGCCATTGTAGTGGTGGAGAATATTCACCGGCATATGCAGATGGGCGGCAAGAAACTGCTGGAGGCGATTCCCGTCGCCGTCAATGAAGTGGGCGGGCCGACTATTCTGGCGACATTTACCGTTATCGCCGCGCTGTTACCCATGGCGTTTGTGACCGGCCTGATGGGGCCCTACATGAGCCCGATACCCATCAATGCCAGTATCGGGATGTTGATCTCGCTGATCATTGCTTTTGTGGTGACGCCGTGGATGGCCAACAAAGTGCTGGGGCGTCAGCATCTCAATTCGCATGATGCCAGTGAAGATCGCATTACCGAATACCTGCACGGGCTGTTCAAAAAATATCTTGCGCCGTTTATGAATCGCGAGCAGGGCGCTCCGCGGCGGCGCATGTTGTTCTATGTGATCATGGCGTTGATTGTGCTGTCGGTCAGCCTGGTCGGATTCAAACTGGTGGTAATGAAAATGCTGCCGTTTGACAACAAGTCCGAATTTCAGGTGGTGGTGGACATGCCCGAGGGCGTAAGCCTGGAGCGGACCAATCGGGTGCTGGGTGAACTGGGTCGTTATCTGGCCGGGGTCCCCGAGGTCAGCGATTACCAGATCTACGCCGGTAATGCGTCGCCGATCAACTTCAACGGCCTGCTGCGTCAGTATTATCTGCGCGAGGGGGCCAATGTCGGGGATATCCAGGTCAATCTGGTCGACAAGAGCGAGCGCGAGCGCCGCAGTCATGATATTGCCCGGGCGGTGCGTGGTCCCTTGCAGGAAATTGGGCAGCGTCATGATGCCAACGTCAAGATCGTCGAGGTGCCGCCAGGCCCGCCGGTGATGTCGCCGCTGGTGGCCGAAGTCTACGGGCTGGATTACGAGGGCCAGATTCGGGTGGCCAAGCAGATCCGCGGAGTCTTTGAACAGACCGACGAGGTGGTGGACGTGGACGACAGTATTGAAGTCCGCTCGCCCAAGTATATTCTGCAGGTCGATCAACAAAAAGCGGCCCTGCTCGGGATCAGCCAGCAGTCGGTGGTCTCGGCGGTTTCGGCGGCATTGAGTGGCGAGGATGCCAGTTACCTGCATCCGGGCAATCTCAAGTACCCCCTGCCGATCCGCCTGGAATTCGAGGTCGCCGACAAGGCCCGGCTTAACACGCTGCTGCTGTTGCCCATCCGCAGTCGCGGCGGGGAACTGGTGCCGCTGTCCGACTTTGTCGAGATCATGCCCACCCAGCGCGAGCACGCCATTTACCACAAGGATCTGCTGCCGGTGGTGTATGTCACCGGTGATGCCGCCGGGCAGCTCGACAGTCCCCTGTATGCGATGTTCGACATGTACGGCAGTCTGGGCGAGATGGATATCGATCAGGGCCGGCCACTGAATCAGTTCCTGATCCAGCAGCCGGATAATCCCTATCAGTACGGGATCAAGTGGGACGGCGAATGGCAGGTGACCTACGAGACCTTCCGCGACATGGGCATCGCCTACTCGGTCGGCCTGTTGTTGATCTATCTGCTGGTAGTGGGCCAGTTCCGCTCCTATCTGGTGCCGCTGATCATCATGGCGCCCATCCCGCTGACCCTCATTGGCGTGATGCCGGGCCATGCCCTGTGGGGCGCCCAGTTCACTGCCACCTCCATGATCGGCATGATCGCCCTGGCCGGAATCATCGTGCGTAACTCGATCCTGCTGGTGGATTTCATCAACCAGGAGGTGGCCGCCGGCGTGCCGTTCCAGGACGCGGTATTGCGATCGGGAGCGGTACGGGCCAAACCGATTGCCCTGACCGGGCTGGCGGCGATGCTCGGGGCCATGTTCATCCTGGACGATCCTATCTTCAGCGGGCTGGCCCTGTCGCTGATCTTCGGGATTCTGGTCTCGACCCTGCTCACCCTGGTGGTGATTCCGGTGCTGTACTACGCCTTCATGTACAGGCGCATGGAAAGCTGATTTTGCAGTGAAAAATCCTGAAATTCAGCAGGTTAAAACGCCTTCTGGCGGCAAAAAATGCGTTTTGTTTTGGCGCCAGACTTGCTACCATTTCGTCCCTTAGTTTTACCGATGCGTACATAGATAAAGATTATTATCACGGTAGTACCCGAGAGGACGGATGGCGGACAGACGATTACAGGTATTTCAGACCGTGGCCCGGTTGCTGAGCTTCACCAAGGCGGCCGAGGAATTGCATATGACCCAGCCGGCCGTGACCTTCCAGGTCCGCCAGCTGGAAGAGCAGTTCAATACCCGGCTGTTTGATCGCACCCACAACCGGATCAGCCTGACCGACGCCGGCCAGCGTGTGTATGAGTGCGCCAACCGGATCTTCGAGCTGTACGCCGAAATGGACAACGCCGTGCGCGAGCTGACCGGGGATGTCAGCGGGGTGCTGATCATCGGTGCCAGTTCGACTATCGCCGAGTACATGCTCCCCGAGCTGCTGCGCGATTTCAAAAAACAATATCCCGATGTCACCATCCGCCTGCGCGTGGCCAATACCGACGGCATCGTCAGCATGGTGGAGAACAACGCCATCGATCTGGGTGTGGTCGAGGCGCCGGTGACCAACAAGAACCTGGTGGTCGAGGAGTGCCGCACCGACAAGCTGGTATTGATCGTCCCACCGGAGCATCCCCTGGCCAAGGAGGAAACGGTGCCGGTCAGGCAGATCGCTGATTATCCCTTTATCTGTCGCGAAGAGGGTTCCGGAACCCGCGAGGTGATGCTGGAGAGTATGACCCGCGCCGGAATCCACGCCACCGATCTGAATCTGTCCATGGAACTGGGCAGTCTGGAGGCGATCAAGGGCGCGGTCGAGGCCGGTATGGGTGTCTCGGTACTGTCCAGCGCGACGATCGAAAAAGAGCTCAAGCTGGGTACCCTGGTGGCGGTCAAGCTGGATCCCCCGGTAGAACGGCCCTTCTCCTTCGTCCATCAGAAGCAGAAATTCAAGATCCGGGCGATGGATGAGCTGCTCAGTTTTGCCCGGGCCTACTGCAAGTCCCACCCGCATTGATTTATCATCGGTCTGTGATGGCCAACACGAGACCGATCGGTGAGTAAGCCCGAAAATCAACTACTTGACTGTTTTTATCAGCTACCCGAGGAGGCGCGGCAAAGTCTGCTGGATTTCGCCGAATTTCTGGTTCAGCGCCATGCGGTGCGTTCTCCGGTCGCAGATGAGCCTCTGGGTCTGCCCCGCCCGGACAATGAAACCGTGATCGCGGCCATCAAGCGCCTGTCCCGGAACTATCCGATGTTGAACAAGGACAAGCTGCTGCACGAGACCGCCGGCCTGGTCACCGAGCATATGATGCGCGGTCGCGATGCGCTCGAGGTGATCGATGAGCTGGAGCTCATTTTCGAGCGCCATTATCAGGCTCTGAACAAAGAAGAATAAGTCGCATGCTGGAACTACTGAAAAACTGGTACAACCGCTATTTTTCCGACCCCCAGGCAGTATTGCTGGCGTTCATCCTGATCATCGGTTTTACCGTGATCCTGACTCTGGGCAATATGCTCGCGCCGGTGCTGGCCGCCGTCGTCATTGCCTATCTGCTGGAAGGGATTGTGCGCAAACTGGAAGATCAGAGGGTACCGCGTTTCTTGGCGGTGGTTCTGGTGTTCAGTGTGTTTTTGATCTTTTTGTTCTTCCTGTTTCTGGGTGTTGCGCCCGTGATTACCTCGCAACTGCAGGAACTGATTCAGGAATTACCACGCTATTTCTACCGCTTGCAACAGAGCCTGCTTGATCTTCCTGAACACTATGCCTTTATTTCCGAAGAGCAGGTCAAGGATCTGACCCAGCTGGTTAATCGCGAGATCGCTACACTGGGGCAAAAGATCGTGACCCTGTCACTGGCCTCGCTTACCAATCTGGTAATGTTCATGGTCTACGCGGTGCTGGTACCGCTGATGGTGTTTTTCTTTCTCAAGGACAAAAAGCCTATCATCACCTGGGCCACCAGTTTCCTGCCCAGGGAACGGGCGCTGGCCAACCAGGTCTGGGCCGAGATGGACCTGCAGCTGGGCAACTATGTGCGCGGCAAGTTCTGGGAAATTCTGCTCGTCGGTATTACCACCTATGTGACTTTCGAACTGCTGGGACTCAAGTATTCCATTCTGCTGTCAGCACTGGTCGGGATCTCGGTGGTGGTGCCTTATATCGGGGCCACGGTGGTGACGATTCCTGTGGCGCTGGTGGCCTACATGCAGTGGGGGGTAGGACCGGACTTTGCCTGGGTCGTCGTGGCCTACGCCATCATTCAGGCGCTGGATGGTAATGTACTGGTGCCGCTGCTGTTCTCCGAAGTCGTTAACCTGCATCCTATCGCCATCATCGTCAGCGTGCTGGTGTTTGGCGGATTGTGGGGGTTCTGGGGCGTCTTCTTCGCCATCCCGCTGGCCACCCTGGTCAAGGCCTCACTCAGCGCCTGGCCGCGCGCCTCTGAACGCATCCACCAGAAAGAAGAACAACAGGCCCAGGCGCAGCAATAAAATCTTTCAACGCAGAGGCGCAAAGATAAGAAATATAATTTTGAATGTTGAATGTTGAATTTTAAATTATGAATGGTGAACTGACTTTTCATTCAAAATTCAACATTAAAAATTCAAAATTACTTTGTAACCTCCGCGACCTCCCCTCCGCGTTTATTTTAATGGTATAGCTAGAGCACTTCCGATGAGTAGTCGGCCAGGCGCGAGCGTTCGCCGCGGACGAGGGTGATGTGGCCGCTGTGTTCCCAGCTTTTAAAGCGGTCTACCACGTAGGTCAGGCCGGAGGTGGTTTCGGTCAGGTAGGGGGTGTCAATCTGGGCGATGTTGCCCAGGCAGATCACCTTGGTGCCCGGTCCGGCGCGGGTGATCAGGGTCTTGAGCTGTTTGGAAGTCAGGTTCTGTGCCTCGTCAATGATGATATAACGATTCAAAAAAGTCCGGCCTCGCATAAAGTTTACCGATCGAATCTTGATGCGCTTGCTGAGCAGATCGTTGGTGGCCTGACGCCCCCATTCGCCACCGAATTCGGTGTTGGTCAGCACTTCGAGATTATCCATTAAAGCCCCCATCCAGGGCGTCATTTTCTCTTCTTCGGTACCGGGCAGGTAACCGATATCCTCGCCCACCGGGACAGTGACTCGGGTCATGATGATCTCGTTGTAGTGTTTTTGCTCCAGGGTCTGTTCCAGACCGGCGGCCAGGGTCAGCAGGGTCTTGCCGGTACCGGCCATGCCGAGCAGGCTGACAAAGTCGATGTCGGGATCCGTCAGCAGGTTGAGCGCATAGTTCTGTTCGCGATTGCGGGCGTTGATACCCCACACGGCATGATTGGGATTACGGTAATCGCGAACTGTCTCTATAACCGCACCGTCATCACCTTCAATGCGGCGCACAATGGCGTCAAACGGAGTATTGTCCTGGTTGCTGAACAGAAATTCGTTGGGCGACCAGTTCTCAATATCCGGTCCCTTGAGCCGGTAGAACGTGCGTCCTTCCTCGATCCAGGATTCCATTTCACGGGCATGGCGATCCCAGAAGGCTTTTTCCAGTTCATAATGGCCGGTATACAGCAAGTCCACATCTTCCAGGACCCGGTCGTTGCGATAATCCTCGGCGTGAATGCCGACCACCGCGGCCTTGATACGCAGATTGATGTCTTTGGTGACCAGGGTGACCTGCCGATCCTGCCGGTTTTCCTGCAGGGCCAGGGCGGTACCCAGGATATTGTTATCGGGCAGGTTGCCGGGCAGGTGATGGGGCAGACTGTCGGGATAGGCGCGGGTTTGGAAAAACAGTTTGCCGTTCAGCTTTTCTGCCAGCTGCTTGCCGTTTTGTGGTTTTTGATTTGCCAGCGACTCCAGCTGCGCATTTAGCGGCAACCCCTGTTCGATATCCTCATGACTGGCCGTTGAGAGCAGTTCGTCCAGGAAGCGGCTGGCCTGACGAGCATTGCGGGCAACTTCGGTGCGGCCCTTTTTATTGTTATCCAGCTCTTCCAGCACCATCATGGGTACGAAGACATCATGTTCCTGAAAACGGAACAAAGAAGTGGGATCGTGCATCAGTACATTGGAATCCACCACGAACAGACGTTTACTCATAAATTAAGGACAACCTGGTTGTTGGAATGAAAAAGTGCCCGTTCGGGCAATGAAGTGCGGTAATCCGTTTGGGAAGTATAACCAGCGAAATACCGTAGCCACTGAATACAAGATAACGTTGTTCCGTAATAGTGTGGCGGTTTCGGTGTCATCGGTGGTTGAAAGTCTCCGGTCTATTGGATATCGCCTGAGCAGCTCATAAAAACAGGAACAGTAGGCTATTGTTTATTGAGCTTCCTGACCGCGTCGAGAACTTCCTCGGCGTGGCCATCGACCTTGACTTTGCGCCATTCCTGGCGAAGTTTGCCTTTATCGTCGATCAAAAAAGTACTGCGTTCGATACCACGCACCTTTTTGCCGTACATGTTTTTCATTTTTATGACATCGAACAGGTTGCAGAGCATTTCGTCTTTGTCTGACAGTAGTTCAAACGGAAACTCCTGCCTGGCCTTGAAATTTTCGTGCGCTTTGAGGCTGTCCCGCGAGACTCCCAGAATTACCGTGTTCTGACGTTTGAATTTGGTGTGGTTGTCGCGAAAGGCCTGTCCCTCGCGAGTACAACCGGGAGTACTGTCCCGGGGGTAAAAATAGAGTACGACATTCTTGCCTTTGAAATCGGACAGGGAAATGTCCTGATTGCCGGTGGCCGGCAGAGTGAAGTCGGGGACTTTCTTTCCGGGGCTCACTGTGTCGCTCATGACGGTTTGATACTCCCTGATAAATCTGGTTGCCTGAAAATTATCTTAGCTTCATACCGGCTTTATGAGCAAACCACGACGCCGGCACCGGCGACAACGCCGAAGATACTGAAAATCACCGAAACAAAAAGCGCAGAAAGTATACAAGAGCGGCTTTTACTTTACTTTTGCACAGTCGGTGTATTCAGTGTTTTGGGAGTTCAACGCTCTGCCGAATCAGTCGATGTTGACAGTGCGCAACTGCTCGGCGGCTTCTTCCGGGCTGACAGTGTTGACGAACAGTCCCGAGCCCAGCTCAAACCCGGAGGGGATACTGGTACGGGGACAGATCTCCAGATGCCAGTGGTAGCTGCCGCGGCAATCATTATAGTCCTCGCCCCGCGGGCGCGAGTGCAGGAAGTAGTTGTACTGCGCACCACCGATCACCGCGTCCAGCCGGGCCATGGTGCGTTTGAGTACCCGTGCCATATCCGCCAGATCCTCGGCCGAGGTCTCGAGAAAGTCGCTGTTGTGTTCCAGTGGCAGGATGTGAATTTCCCATTCATAGCGGCTGGCGAAAGGTTTGATGGCGATAAACCGCTCCCCCCGTTCGACCACATACTGACCAACATTGATACGGCGCACGATTTTGCCCGAGTCCCGGTCATAGATGGTGGTCTCGAAAGTCAGGGCCTCATCGATCAGGGTACAGAAGATACAGTGGTGGTGTTTTTTATAATACTCGCGGCTGTACTCGACCTCTTCGTGCAGATTCTGGGGTACCACCGGCATGGCAATGAGCTGGCTGTGGGTATGGGCCATGCTGGCGCCGGCGGCGGGACCGAAGTTTTTGAAAATCAGGATGTATTTGAGCCGGTCGTCCAGGGCGTAAAGTTCGGCGGAACGTTCCTGATAGGCCCGGAATAGCGTGGCCAGATGGGATTCGCTCATTTCATGAATGGCAATACCGTGGGCATAATGATCGATAATGACTTCGTGTCGCCCATAGCCGTCGATGGCCTGCTGCAGCCCGAATACTACGCCGGTCTTGTCCCGGTCATCGCCCAGTACCGGATAGAGATTTTCCACCAGGCGCACGACCCATTCGCCATCCTCTTCGTAGCGCTTCAGTTCCGGCGGGGTTTTTTCCTCATTACCGCGACAAAACGGGCAGGTTTCCACATGCTGGCGGGTATCGCGGGGGGCCGGGGCTTCCTCCTTGCGCGGGCGCATACTGCGCGCGGTGGCGACCAGGACCGATTCGCTGGGAACAATCGGGTTAATGCGGATTTCGCGGTTACCATTTTCCGTTTCGGACATGCCCGACTCCTGTATTATGCGGCTGCTTTGGGTGAAAATACCGGGATTCGGCCCGTTTGTTGAACAGTTATATTTTATGGCCCAACAGGGTAACTTAATATTGCGTTGTGGCAAGGCGCCAGCGCATGCGGAGTGAGCCGCGGGCGTTCCGAAGCCACTGAAAACGCCAGGGAAAACGGGCGGGTTGTTTTTGGCGCCGGTTTACAAAGGTAGATCAATGAGGTTGGGGCCTGGTGTGTTCGGGGCTCAGGGGCTGCCCGGGCGGGCCGCTTGTCAGGGCTGGTGGGCCCAAGTACCATGAGCGTTTTTTGCGGAGAGGGGTATGTTTCAGGGGAGTATGGTGGCACTGGCCACCCCCATGCACGAGGATGGCCGGGTCGATGAGGCCGCGCTCGCGGCGCTGGTCGAATTCCACGTCGAGAACCAGACCGACGCCATTGTCGCGGTCGGGACCACCGGCGAATCGGCGACACTGGACGAGACCGAGCACTGCGAGGTCGTCAAACAGGTGGTCGAGCAGGCCCGTGGCCGGATTCCGGTCATTGCCGGTACCGGCTCCAATTCCACTCGAGAAGCCATCGAGCTGACCCGTTGCGCCAAAGAGGTCGGCGCGGATGCCTGTTTGCTGGTGACGCCCTACTACAACAAACCGACCCAGGAAGGCCTCTATCAGCACTTCAAGGCCGTTGCCGGGGCAGTGGCAATCCCGCAGATCCTGTACAACGTCCCCGGGCGCACGGCGGTCGATATGTTGCCCGGGACCGTGGCTCGCCTGGCGGATATCGAGAATATCATCGGTATCAAGGACGCCACCGGGGACGTGCAACGGGCTCGTGATATTATTGGCCTGTGTGGTCCGGATTTCGAGGTCTACAGTGGCGATGATGGCACCGCTATGGAGCTGATGCTGGCCGGGGCTCATGGCGATATCTCCGTGACGGCCAATGTGGCCCCCAAAATGATGCATGAGATGTGTATGGCGGCGCTCGCCGGCGAGCGGGAGACCGCGAGGCATCTCAATGATCAACTGATGGGATTGCATCATAATCTGTTTCTCGAAGCCAATCCGATCCCGGTTAAATGGGCGCTGTATGATATGGGACTGATTCCGGGCGGAATTCGCCTGCCGCTGACAATTCTGGCTCCCGAGTATCAGGTCATTGTGCATGACGAGTTGCGTAAACTGGGCCTGGTCGACGCCTGATTGATTTTCATTTGCAGAAGGACTGACTTACATGACGCGCCGTTATGGCTATGAGTTGATTGTGTTGGCGCTGGCCCTGGGCCTTGGCGCCTGTTCCGGCTCGCCGCAAAAGGACTACCGGGCGATCTATTCCCAGGCGGAGGAAAAGCAAACCAAAGCGCTGGAAGTGCCGCCGGAACTCGGCCGCCCGCAGGGCGGGGAACAGATGCAGATTCCCTCGATCGGTCGCGATCAGGCCCGCTATTCGTCGGGCCAGCAGGGGAGTGCCGCTGCCACGGACAGGGTGGTCGCCACCGCCCGCGAGGCCCGCTTTGTCCGCGAGGGCGATATGCACTGGCTGGAAGTGGCCCTGCCGCCAGAACGAATCTGGGAGGCCGGACGCGAGTTCTTCCAGTCGCTGGGTTTTGAGATTACCCGGGAGGATCGCCAGCTCGGGGTGATGGAAACCAACTGGCAGGAGCGGCGTGAGCGGATCCCGGGTAATTGGTTGATGCGGATGATCGATTCCATCAGTTCTACCGGTTACCAGGATCGTTACCGGCTGCGCCTGGAGCGACTGCCCGAGAAGGGGACGCGGGTCTTCATCAGTCATCGGGGACTGGAGGAGATCGTCACCTCCGGTGACGGGATTGATGTGGTCGAGACCGCCTGGGTACCGCGCGAGCCTGACCCGGAACTGGAAACGGAACTGCTGCAACGGTTTTTGATCTCGCTGGGCAGCCCTGCCGGGCAGGCCGAGGAAATCGTCGATGACAGTGAACCGGTCAAGCGGACCCGTTTCGTGCAGCAACAGGATGAGCAGATTTTGCAGGTCAACGAGACCTTTGCCCGCACCTGGCGACGGGTGGGACTGGCGCTGGATCGGGTCGGCCTGCGGGTCGAGGACCGCAATCGCTCGGAAGGCACCTATTTCATCCGCCTGACCGAGGAGTTCAAGGCCAAGGAAGAAAAAGGGTTCTGGGCCAGTCTGTTGGATGGCGAGGAGCAGGACACGGCAGTGGATGAGTTATTATTACGAGTGCAACAGCAGGGTGAGGTGACGAACATACGCCTGCGTGACAGAGAGGGCGGCCAGGTTGAACCGGCACTGGCCAAACGCCTGCTGGAGGACATCGAAGTCCACCTGCGCTAATCTGTCGCCTCGGGCGTGAATGAGGAACAGTTGTGCGATTTGCACTGATCGGCAGTGGCAGCAAGGGCAACGGGACGCTCATCGAGCATGGGCAAACCCGTATTCTGGTCGATTGCGGCTTCTCCCTGCGCGAGTCCGAAGCGCGTCTGCAGCGGCTGGGTTGCGAGCCGGCGTCGCTGAATGCGATTGTGGTGACCCATGAACACGGCGACCATATTCGCGGCGTGGGTCTGCTGGCCCGACGCTACGGCGTGCCGGTCTGGGCCACGCGTGGCACGGTCAATGGCACCCAGCCGGGCAAGGTTCCGCGGCTGAATCTGTTTGATGTCCATCAGCCGCTGGCGATCGGTGATCTCGAATTGCAGCCATTCCCGGTGCCGCACGATGCCCGCGAACCCTGTCAGTTTCTTTTCCGTGACGGCGATCGGTCTCTGGGACTGCTGACCGATACCGGCTGCAGTACCCCGCATATTCATTCCCGCCTGTCAGATTGCGACGCCCTGATTCTCGAGTGTAATCACGATCCGCAGATGCTGGCCGAGGGCCCCTATCCACCCGCCCTCAAGCAACGGGTCGGCGGTGACCGGGGCCACTTGAGTAATGCCCAGGCCGCGCAGATACTGACCGAGATCGATACCGGCGGTCTGCACTATCTGGTCGCGGCCCATTTAAGTGACAAGAACAACACCCCGGCATTGGCACAGGATGCTCTGTCCGGGGCGCTGGGCTGCAAGCCCGTGGAAATCGAAGTGGCCTGCCAGGAACAGGGAACCGACTGGCGCGACGTCTGAAGTCTATTAACCGCATAACCGCTTGTGAGGATACGCCGCATGCAAAAACAGCAGGAACTCTACTCTGGCAAGGCTAAAACGGTCTTTACCACTGATGACCCGAACCGATTGATCCTCGAGTTTCGTAACGACACTTCGGCCTTCGACGGGGAAAAGCTGGCCCAGCTGGAACGCAAGGGCATGGTCAACAACAAGTTCAATGCTTTCATCATGCAACAGTTGCAACAGGCGGGCATCGCTACTCATTTTGAAAGCCTGCTGTCCGATCAGGAATCGGTGGTCAAAAAACTGGCGATGTTGCCCATCGAATGTGTGGTTCGCAATCTCAGTGCCGGTAGTCTGTGCCGTCGTCTGGGGGTCGAGGAAGGCCAGTTGTTGAATCCGCCGGTATTCGAATTCTTTCTCAAGAACGATGCGTTGCATGATCCCCTGATCAACGATTACCACATTCTGGCGTTTAACTGGGCGACGGCCGGGGAAATCGAACACATGAAACAACTGACCTTTGCGGTTAATGATGTGCTGAAGCAGCTGTTTGAGCAGGCCGGGCTGTTGCTGGTGGATTACAAGCTGGAGTTCGGTCGCTTCGAGGGAGAGCTGTTACTGGGCGATGAATTCACGCCCGATGGCTGTCGCCTGTGGGATGCCGAAACTCGCGACAAGCTCGACAAGGATCGTTTTCGTCAGGGACTCGGCGGGGTTGTCGAAGCCTACGAAGAAGTGGCCCGCCGCCTGGGGATTGCTTTGGCCTGATCTACCGGCTTATTCCGGCCTGCATAAGTCATTGTTATAAGTAAGGAAACTTGCCTTCCTAAAAGATATATTAGGGTAAACCCTGATTATTACCATCAAGGTATCGCTCCGCGGGCCGACATGTAAGCAAGGTGCCAGATTGACTGGCGCTGCCGAGTAATATCAGTAAGTCCTTATATTAAGGTCCTGGGCCAGAGGGAACTGGCGCTGAGACGGAGGTGAAACATGTCGCGGTCGAACGAAACCCCTTTCTGGAGTCCGGTTCAGTCCCTGTTCGCAAATTTCAAGATCAGTCACAAGCTGTGGCTGGGTTTCGGCAGTATGGCCGTGCTACTGGTGATTGTCTCTGTTACGGCCCTGACTAGTCTTAACCGGGCCCAGAACAAACTCGGCGAGGTCGTGGAGGTCAGTCAGCCGATGGTCCTGGCCTCGATGCAGCTGGCGGACCGGCTCGATCGCACCAGCGCGGCATTGGGCTTTTATCTGTTGAGCAAGGAAGAAAACGATGAACAGGAGTATGAACGCAATCTGCGGGAACTGGACGTTGAACTGAACCAGTTAAAAGCCCTGACTGAACGGGTAGATGCCCCGCAAATCGAGCAACGCATTAACGATATTGCCCGAAACATTGCCGAATACGCCACCTACAAACCCCGGATGCTGGAGCTGGCAAGCAACTTTGACCAGAACCAGCCCGGTATCGGTCTTTCCTCCTCAAAGATGGCCCCGCTGGCGGCCGAGATCCAGCAATATCTGAGCCAGATGATCCGCTCCGAAAGCACAGAACCGGCCACACCACAACGTCGTGAGCTGCTCCTGGAAATGGTCGAACTGCGTCAGATCTGGATGAACGTGCTGAATGAGAACCGCGCCTTTATCTCCTTTCGTGGCCCTTCCAACATGTCCAATGTCAAACTCTATCGCGAAGGTTTTCTCGAGGCGCTGGATAAAATTGCCGACCGGGAGGCGCTACTGACTTTTGAACAGCTGGACGCGGTGGAGTCGATCCGAACTCTGGCGCAAAATTATATCGCTGTTCAGGATGAACTGTTCAGGATCCACAGTGGCGACCAGTGGCGAACCGACTCCCATTTGATCCGTACCGAGATCGGGCCGCTGGTTGAGGCGATTAAAACCGATATCGACTGGCTGGTTAATGAACAGCGCACCGAAGTGGAAGCCTCTTCCCGTTCATTGCTGACGGAAGTGTCGGCCACCCGGGGACTGGTCGGCACGCTGTTGATTATCGGCCTGATTGTCAGTGTGGGCGGCGGTCTGTTGCTGGCGGGACTGATTACCCGGCCCATGCGAGCTGCGGTTACCGCGATGGAAAATATTTCCGAAGGAGAGGGCGATCTGACCCGGCGCCTGGAGGTGCAGGGCAAGGATGAAATGGCTCAGCTGGCGACCGCCTTCAACAAGTTTGCCGACAAGATTCAGGAGACTATCAAGCAGGTTTCCGGCGCTACCACGCAAATAGCATCGGCTGCCGAGGAAATGTCCATCATCACCAACGAAACCAGCGAGGGGGTGAATCAGCAACGTAATGAAACCGAGCAGGTAGCCACTGCCATGAACGAGATGACCGCTACCGTGCAGGAGGTTGTCAATAATGCCGAGTCGGCAGCCGAGGCAGCCGGCAATGCGGATAACCAGGCGATAGAAGGTCGCTCGGTGGTCAATAACACGATTGACTCGATTGATCGCCTGGCCTCGGAAGTGGAAAAGGCTGCCAATGTTATCAATCACCTGGAAAAAGACAGCGAGCAGATCGGTACCGTCCTGGAAGTCATCCAGGGAATTGCCGAACAAACCAACCTGCTGGCATTGAACGCCGCCATTGAAGCGGCCCGCGCCGGGGAACAGGGGCGGGGATTTGCCGTGGTTGCTGACGAAGTGCGTAATCTGGCCAGCCGCACCCAGGAGTCGACCGAAGAGATTAAACAGATGATTGACAAGCTGCAGACCGGCGCCCGGGATGCGGTCAGAGTGATGGAGGAAGGTCGCAACCAGGCCGGATCCAGTGTGGAACAGGCGGGGCAGGCTGGCCAGTCATTGCAAAGTATTACCGAGGCGGTCAACCGGATTACCAGCATGAATCAGCAAATTGCTGAAGCGGCCCGCCAGCAGGGCCAGGTAGCCGAGGAGATCAACCAGAGTATTGTCAATATCACTCACGTGGCAGACAGCTCCTCCAACAGTACCGAGCAGCTGGCAACCGCCAGTCATGATCTGGCGCGACTTTCTTCGGAACTGCAGACCCTGGTCGGTCGCTTCAAGGTCTGACGCCTTGCCGCTGCAGCGGAAGGTGCCAGATAAGGCCGGCACGGTATTGACGTCGTCATTCGGCCTGTTGCGAGGTGGCTACTTTAGTTGCTGGTGCAAAATCGTGCCCCCGATCGGCACGATTCATTTTGCTCCCTGCCCCGATCCCCCGTAGAATCGCTGCGTAATATCCGCGCCGGTCAGTGACCGGTGAACGTCTATTCGATATAACGATTAAGTTATGAACGCCAAATATACTGCTGAGTCTATTGAAGTTTTGACCGGCCTGGAGCCGGTGCGCAAACGCCCGGGCATGTATACCCAGACCGAGCGTCCCAATCACCTGGCCCAGGAAGTCATCGACAACAGTGTTGACGAGGCTATTGCCGGTCACGCGAAACGGGTCGATGTGGTGCTGTTCAAGGACGGTTCCCTGCAGGTCAGTGATGACGGGCGGGGTATGCCGGTGGATATGCATCCTGAAGAAAAAGTCCCGGGCGTGGAAGTTATCCTGACGCGGTTACACGCCGGCGGCAAGTTCTCCAGCAAGAACTACCAGTTCTCCGGAGGATTGCATGGGGTCGGGATTTCGGTAGTCAATGCCCTGTCCAGACACCTGGAGGTCTGGATCAAACGCGATGGCAAGGAATACAACATCGCCTTTGCCAACGGTGATAAAAAATCGAGCCTGGAAGAGATTGGCAGTGTGGGAAAACGCAACAGTGGTACCACCCTGCGTTTCTGGCCCGATCCAAAGTTTTTCGATTCCCCGAAGTTTTCCGTGCCGCGCCTCAAACATGTATTACGCGCCAAGGCCGTGCTATGTCCCGGTCTGATTGTTACCTTCAAGGACGAAGCCGGCAAGGAAGAAATCGAATGGTGTTATGAAGATGGTCTGCGTGATTATCTCAAGGGCGAGCTGGGTGGTGTTGAACTGCTGCCCCCGGACATTTTTGTGGGCAGTTTCAGTGGCAACCTGGAAGCCGTCGACTGGGCGCTGGCCTGGGTGCCCGACGGTTCGATCAACGTCAGTGAAAGTTACGTCAACCTGATTCCGACGGCCCAGGGCGGCACGCATGTCAACGGCATGCGTACCGGCCTGACCGAAGCGGTGCGGGAGTTTTGCGAATTTCGCAATCTGATCCCGCGCGGCGTCAAACTGGCACCGGAAGACATCTGGGAAAAACTCAGTTACATCCTCTCGGTCAAGCTCGAGGATCCCCAGTTTTCCGGCCAGACCAAGGAGCGGCTTTCCTCGCGGGAGTCGGCGCCGTTTGTCTCTGGTGTCGTCAAGGATGCCTTTGGTTTATGGCTGAACCAGCACAGCGACCTGGGTGAGCAGATCGCCGAACTGGCCATTAATAATGCCCAGAGCCGCTTGCGTGCCGGACGCAAGGTGGTACGCAAAAAGGTAACCCAGGGACCGGCCTTACCGGGCAAACTCGCCGATTGTTCGGCCCAGGATTTGAGTCGCACCGAGTTGTTTCTGGTCGAAGGGGATTCAGCCGGCGGCTCGGCAAAACAGGGACGGGATCGCGAGTTCCAGGCGATCATGCCGTTGCGCGGCAAGATTCTGAATACCTGGGAAGTGGAACCGGCCGAGGTACTGGGCTCCCAGGAAGTACATGATATCTCTGTCGCCCTGGGGGTCGATCCCGGCTCCGAGGATCTTTCCAGCCTGCGTTACGGCAAGGTGATCGTGCTTGCCGATGCTGACTCTGACGGGGCACACATCGCGACCTTGCTGACGGCGCTGTTCCTGCGTCATTTCAAACCGCTGGTGGATGCAGGTCACGTCTATATCGCCATGCCGCCGCTCTACCGAATTGATGTTGGCAAGGAAACTTACTATGCACTGGATGATGCCGAGCGCCAGGGTACCCTGGATCGTATCGTGGCAGAAAAAATCAAAGGCAAGGTACAGGTCACCCGCTTTAAAGGCCTGGGCGAGATGAATCCCTTGCAGTTACGTGAGACGACTATGGACCCGGACACCCGGCGCCTGGCCAGGCTGGTGACAAAAAGCGGTGACGGTACCCAGCAAATGATGGATATGCTACTGGCCAAGAAACGGGCGGGCGATCGCCGCGCCTGGCTGGAGCAAAAAGGCGACCTGGCGGACATCGATGTGTAGTAGATATGTCACTGGGAAATAACGCAGAGGATGCAGAGTCGCGGAGACGCAGAGAAAATAATTTTGAGTTTTCAATGTTGAATCTTTAGTTAGATGCAGCTTACCAATTCATAATTTAACATTAAAAATTATAACTCCGCGGCTCTGCGCCTCCGCGTACTCCGCGTTAATTAAACGACTTTCAGTAAGTGACGAGTATCGATGAGCAATCAATTCGAAGAAAATATTGAACTGCTGCCGTTAAAGGAGTTTACCGAGCGGGCGTATCTTGATTATTCGATGTACGTCATCATGGATCGGGCGTTGCCGCATGTAGGGGACGGTCTCAAGCCGGTGCAGCGGCGTATTGTGTATGCCATGTCCGATCTCGGACTCAAAGCGGGCTCCAAGTTCAAAAAATCGGCTCGTACAGTGGGTGATGTCCTGGGTAAGTTCCATCCCCATGGCGACAGCGCCTGCTATGAAGCCATGGTACTCATGGCGCAGCCATTTTCCTATCGTTATCCCTTGTTGGAAGGCCAGGGCAACTGGGGTTCGCCGGATGATCCCAAGTCCTTTGCGGCCATGCGCTATACCGAAGCCCGTTTGTCCCGCTACGCGGATCTGTTGTTGTCCGAGCTGGGACAGGGAACAGCTGACTGGGTGCCCAATTTTGACGGTACGATGAATGAGCCGGAAGTCCTGCCCTCCAGAGTTCCCCATGTATTGATGAATGGAACGACCGGCATTGCTGTGGGAATGAGCACCGATATTCCGCCACATAATCTTACCGAGTTGCTTAATGCGTCGGTTCATCTGCTGGAAAACCCCAAATCCACCGTCAAGGAACTTTGCAAGCACTTGCCCGGACCGGACTATCCCACCGACGCGGAGATCATTACCCCGAAAGACGATCTGGTGAAAATGTACGAAACCGGTCACGGTTCAATTCGTATGCGGGCCCGTTACGAGCGGGAAAAAGATGACATTATCATCACCGCGCTGCCACACCAGACCTCACCGGCAAAAATACTGGAACAGATAGCAGCCCAGATGCAGGCCAAAAAACTGCCCATGATCGTTGATTTGCGCGACGAGTCGGATCATGAACACCCGACCCGACTGGTGATCGTGCCTCGCTCCAACCGGGTGGAGGCGGATGAAGTGATGACACATCTGTTTGCAACTACCGATCTGGAGCGGACTTACCGGGTGAACATGAATGTGATCGGCCTCAATGGTCGACCCGGGGTGCGTAATCTGAAAGATATGCTTAATGACTGGCTCAGCTACCGTACAGATACTGTACGTCGGCGTCTTGAGCATCGTCTGGATAAGGTCAGCAAGCGACTCCACATTCTTGACGGCCTGATGATTGCCTATCTAAATATTGATGAAGTGATAAAGATTATCCGTGAGAATGACAAGCCTAAACCGGTCCTGATGAAACGCTTCAGATTGACGGATGAACAGGCCGAAGCGATCCTCGAACTCAAGTTACGGCATCTGGCCAAGCTTGAAGAGATGACTATTCGCACCGAACAAAAAGAACTGAAAGAGGAGCAGGGCGAACTGGAGAAAGTTCTTGGCTCCAGGCAACGTCTCAAAACCCTGGTCAAGAAGGAACTCAAGGAAGTGGCGAAGGAATACGGCGATGAGCGACGCTCACCGATCGTCACCCGTGAAGCGGCCCAGGCACTGGATGTTACCGAACTTGTCAGTGCGGATCCGGTGACGATCGTCCTGTCGGAAAAAGGCTGGATTCGTACCGCCAAGGGACATGAGGTGGACCCAACTGAACTCAATTACAAGTCCGGTGATGCCTGTCTGAACAGTGCGCGCGGCAAATCCAATCAGCTGGCGGTGGTGATCGACTCTACCGGGCGCACCTATGCTTTGCCCGCTCATACCTTACCATCGGCAAGAGGTCAGGGTGAGCCACTGACCGGTCGTCTGACCCCACCCTCCGGTGCCATATTCTGCGGTGTGGTGACCGGCAGTCCCGAACAACTCGTATTGCTGGCGACCAGCCATGGTTACGGGTTGGTCACGAAGCTGGAAGACATGATTACCCGTAACAAGAAGGGTAAGGCCATGTTGAAAGTCCCCGAAGGGGCCAGGGTCCTGCCGCCGGTACCGGTCACCGACATGGAGACTTACTGGGTAGCGATGGTCTCCAATGAAGGCAAGCTACTCATTCATCATGTGTACGAATTGCCGGTGCTCCCCAGGGGCAAGGGTGTCAAGATCATGAATATCCCCCCGGCCAAGGCGAAAAGCGGGCAAGAATACGCCACGGCAGTGACCGTGCTCGAAGAGCAGGACAGTCTCAGGATCTATTCGGGCAAAAGGCATAAGGTGCTCAAGCCGAAAGAAATGGAACCCTACGAAGGCGAACGGGCCCAGCGAGGTATCAAACTACCGCAGGGATTCCGTAACGTGACACGCATGGAGCCGGTGGAAGAGTAACAAGCCAGCTGCTACCTAATATGACGAAAGCCCCGGAGGGGGCTATTCCAGGGAGAGGTGCGTCCCACGCACCGTACTCCTGGTCACGATGATGTCCGGCTATAATACTCACGCAAAGATGCAAATAGGCAGAGCGCGCTGAGTATGAGCCATGGCCGATCTCCTGGCGCCGTGGCGTCTTTGCGAGAGACAGGCTTTTTCCTGTTACGTCACACCACACCACACCAGAACAGGTATCACCGCCGAAATACCGAACCCTGTCGACTGGCAGTAAAAAGTCTCAGTTTTGCAGGGCCGGCGGGCTAATCACACTGCCTTCCTGCTGCAGACGCTGAAGTTTTTCGAGTACTCGCCGGGCACGTTCGATGTATGCTTCCAGTTGCTGATTGCCCGGGTCGATGCTATGCAGTGATTCCCAGATTTGCAGTGCCTGCTGTATCTTTCCCTGGCTGTACAGACGGCGTGCCGACTCCATGCGCTGATTGATGCCTTGCTGCAAACGTTTGCGGAGATTGTCGAGCAGCTCCAGTGTTTCATCGTCAAGTGTACCGTACTGTCCCGAACTTTGCAGGCGATCCCGGGCCCGTTGCAGATTATCCAGACTGTTGCCCTGTCTGAGCTCAGCCATGAGATCAATAATCAGGTCTTTATATTGGGTAAGGCGGGCTTCTCGCGCCTCCCCGATGCGCTCGCGAATGCTGGCCAGTCGCGGGTCTTGTTTTAATGCCGGCTCCAGGCGTTCCGCCAGGAGCACACACTGACGTGCCAGATTAATGTTGTCGGCGCTGTCCGCCGTCAGAGCGCATTCAACCAGTGATTGTGTTGTCCGCCGCTGATCGCTTTCGTAGTCGCGGATGCCGTCAACAGAACGGTAATTATCCGGAAGGGCCGCTTTGACCCGGCTGTAAATGGAGGCATTTTGTTTCAGCCAGTTGCCTTTGTTAATTAACAGCCGGGTTTCAAGGGCCGCCAGGTATGTCTGGCGTTTATTAATAAAATCCTCATATGCGTTTTGCAGTGCTTCACTATCAGGATATTTACGCAATGCTTCCTGATAGAGTTGAGAGGCGTTATACCACTCGTTCCTGGCAACTAGCTGCCGCGCACGCGCGATAGTTTCTTTCGCCAGTTTTGCCGCCAGTGACAGGATCCGTGCCTTTTGTTTCATCAACAGGGCGTAATTACGGTTATCCTCGCGGACATGTTCCAGGGTGTCCATAGCCTTGCCATATTGTTCCTCTTCAATCCACTGGTCGATTTTTTCCGGCAGATTGGAATCAAAGGAGTGCAGGTAGGCACAACCCGTGAAGGAGAGGGAGAGGCTGAAAATGACAAGGATGCGAAGAAAATTCATGCAACACTTTTGCCGGATAGAATCTCACGCAACTGGGCATCCATGGTGGTCCGGTAAGTTTGCGTGATATCGTTGACGATATATGTGGATACAGGTTCGGCAATACCTCGCAGGTGAATGGATTTGTGTTTCTGGGCCAGAAGACGCCAGTTGATATCACTGTCCTTGTAGAAAGGCTCGGTGATGATGATCTGTCCCTTTTCGGCAACTGTGTGAAGCCGGGATGCCAGGTTAACTGCCTCGCCAACGACAGTATATTGCATGCGCTCAGGAGATCCCATGTTGCCAGCAAGCATGACCCCGCTATTGACTCCGATGCGGAAGTGGATAGGATATTTTCCGTCACGTATTCTTCGCGCGTTAAGGGTTTCAACCAGGCGTTGAATCATTACAGCACAGGCTATAGCGTTAAATTTATGTTCTTCATCGTTATCCGGAATGCCAAATACAATCATGGCACAGTCACCCATGTATTTGTCTATTGTGCCACGATAGAGCTGGCAGACTATGGAGATATAAGAAAAATATTCATTGAGCAGGTCTGCGACTTCATCTGGAGGCAGTTTTTCCGACATGCTCGTAAAACCGACAATATCAGCAAACAGTACACTTCCCTCCATATGTTTTCCGCCCAGATGAACCGAGTCAAGATTGGACAAAATCTGTTTGGCAACATTAGGCGAGACATAGCGGGAGAATGCGTTTTCCACCTGGGATTTTTCCAGTAAACCTTTTGCCATGTCATTGAAGGCCGAAGTCAGATAACCGATTTCATCGTTCCGCCGTTCCTGAATACGATAGCCGTAGTTACCGCTGCCAATCGCCTTGCTGGCATCCATTAGCTGGTGTATAGGTCGAGACAGGCGATCCCCCATTATGAAGGCAATAATAATGCCCAGGATAATCATAAGAATGGTCGCGGCTGCAATGGCACTGATTGTGTGCTGGATCGACTCGTTCAACGCCTGTTCACTGAAACTGACCAGGGCATGACCGGCGATGACCCCCTGAAAGCGGATTGGCGTTATAAAAGCCAGCGCGCTGGTGTATGTGCCGGCATCTCTGGATGATTGCCAGGCTACACTATAGCTGTTATTCCCAATATGGGTTGACTTGCCGTAAAGATTGATGATGTCACCGGAGGGATTGGCGCCGGAAGACGCGAGGACCTCGCCATTGTCGGAATAAATGCTCGCCCCGAGCACATTTTCATTTGTCCCCAGATTGCTGATTACGACCATCAGGCTCAGTGTATCGTCCGACAGGACCAGCTCCTTCGAGGACTCGGCAACCTGGTTGACCATAGTTTGACCAAATTCATCCATCTGGCCACGCAGTAATTCAGTCTGATTGGTTACGATAACCAGGCCGAGCATGATCATCCCGCCGCTGATCAGCAGCGTAATAATCAGAGAGAGTTTATAGGCAATGGGAAAATATTCCGGCAGCCGATCGTGGACAAACCGGCGCAGTCGGAAGCCGGACCGCACCCGCCAGCGTTTGATGCGATGAATGATGCTGCGTTGTGTCGAGGGTGAATCCATAGTTTCCTGTTATCCGGGTAGTCATTACGCTGCCTGCGCCCCGGCGACAGGTACGCTGGCCAGACAGTCGGAGGCATCTCCGATTTGATGATTCTGGTCCTTCCCAGAGAGGTATAATCCCTTATATATTAAAGCATAATCGGCCGGGTTGCGCCTATTGCTGAGAAACCTGGTGAGCCGCCGATAATTTTGTGATCTGTGTCATAAAATATCGGGATGGAGTATAAAAGGCGTTGAAAACGCCAGGACAGAGAGATGCGCAAGGTTGAGGTCATGACAGACTGGCTAAAGTCCGCTGTAATGTTGGTCGCGGTCGCCATGGCACTGTTGCTGGGCGGCCTTCCATGGCTATGGTTATTATATGCGCAGGGATGGGGGCCGGGCCCTCTTTCGCTGCCTGGATTATTGATCGCGCTGGTCTCTGCCGCCGGCCTGATCTGTCTTTTTGCTGCCCGGCTTTACTGCCGGCAAATTCTCAAAGCCCGTCATCTGCAACAACCGCTCAGTGGTCTGGAACAGTGGTTGCATACTACCTCATTCCGCCTGGCCCTGAGACGCGGGATAGTGCCACCGCGAATCGCCATTTATCCTTCTCGTGAGTTCAATGCCTTTGCACTGGGATTACACAGAGACAAGGCGACCATCGTTCTGAGCGATGGACTGGCGCATGGTTTAACTCCGCGGGAACTGGAGTCGGTTCTGGCGCATGAAATCAGTCATATAGCCAATGGTGATGTACAGGTGCTGGCCCTGTTGCAAGGCGTGCTCACGGTCTTTATTGAAATGCCTGCCAGGACACTTGATACACTGGCGAGCCAGGTCTGGCCCGGTTATGCTGTCGGCGGTGTAATTTACAGGTCGATCATGGTGGTTCTGCAACTGGTGGGAGGCTGGCTGGCCAGCTTGCTGATCATGCGTTTCAGTCGGCATTGCGAATACCGGGCCGATCGCCAGGCTGCGGAACTGGTCGGTTACACACAAATGCGTGCGGCCCTGCTTTGTCTGGATTCCATGGTGTCACCCGGTCAGAGGCAGCAACTGGCGGCGTTTGGTTTGTCCGGACGACTTAAATTCCGTTTCATGCAGTTGTTTAACAGCCATCCTATGTTGTTTGAAAGACTGGGGGCCTTGCGTCGACAGAATGACCAGTGTCAGGATAAACTCACAGTTCAAACACAGACATAAACCAATAATAAACCAGGAAAACCGAGGAGTTTGTATGTCTTTGATTCGCCCGTTTGCCGGCCTGCGGCCGGTACCGGAACACGCCGACGCTGTTATTGCCCCGCCCTATGATGTATTAAACACCGAAGAAGCCAGACAGAAAGCCGAGGGTCGCCCCTACAGTTTTTTACACATTTCCAGGCCTGAGATCGATCTGCCTGAAGGCACGGATCCATATTCTGAACAGGTATATAGTCAGGGCGCTGATAATCTGCAGGAGCTGATTGACAAAGGCATTCTTATACGAGAGCCGCAGGACTGTTATTATCTGTATCAGTTACAGATGAATGAGCATGTCCAGACCGGCCTGGTGGCGGTCGCCTCCATTGCCGAATACGATCGCAACCGGATTCGTAAACATGAACACACCCGACCCGACAAGGAAGCTGATAGGGTCAGGCAAATTGACGCCCTGAATGCCCAGACCGGACCGGTATTCCTGACCTATCGGCATAATGCCACCATCGATTCACTTGGCGACCGGATCAGCGGGGCCTCACCGCTTTATGATCTGACCGCCGATGATGGTGTGCAACACAGACTCTGGCGCATTACCGGGCCGAAGGATATTGACCTTATTACCAAAACCTTTGAGGCAATGAACTGTCTGTACATTGCCGACGGCCATCATCGTTCCGCAGCGGCCTCGCGAGTAGCAGAAATGCGCAATAGCGAAGCCAACGGGGATAATGAGGCCAGCCATGACTATTTCCTGTCAGTCATATTTCCGGATAATCAGATGAACATTCTGGACTACAACCGCGTAGTGCGTGATCTTAACGGTCTGGAACAGGCGACGTTCTTGAAGCAACTGGAAGAACGGTTTGACGTGCAGACCAGTGATCGGCAGGTTAAACCTGAGCGTTCCGGCGATTTTGGTATGTACCTGTCCGGACAGTGGCATCGTCTGACGATCAAGCCGGCACAGATTCCGGAACAGGACCCCGTGGGGCGGCTCGATGTCAGTCTGTTACAGAATAACCTGATCGATCCGGTACTCGGTATTGTGGATCCCCGTCGCGACAAGCGCATCGACTTTGTCGGTGGCATACGAGGGCTGGGCGAACTGGAGAAACGGGTCGACAGTGGTGAAATGCAGGTGGCCTTTGCCCTCTACCCGACCGCCCTGTCCGAACTGATGGCGGTAGCTGACGCCGAAGAGGTGATGCCCCCCAAATCCACCTGGTTCGAACCCAAGCTGGCTGACGGGCTGGTTTCTCACATGCTGGATTGATTCAGTGAGAAGTCGGGTGAAAAGTGCAGATCAGAAGCCTTCTTCGAAGTCATAGTTCAGACTGGTATCGGGCTCCTGCAGGAAATAGCCCTGGAAGAAGTCGATACTGCACTGCCAGAGCACGGCCAGACTGTTGGCGTCTTCTACACTGGCAGCGATGGAACGCATATTGCGCTGGCTGGCCTCGTTGGTGATTTCCTTGACCTTGTCCTGATTCTCGACATTCTGGGCCAGATTCTGAATCAGGTTGGCGTGGATCTTGATATAATCGACGGGTAGTTGCTTCATGGACTGGAAAGTATTCTGCTCGATGCCGAAATTCTCCAGCGCAGTGCGGCAATTGAGTTGTTTGAAGGCGTCGACGAATCCTTTTGCGGCATTGATATTGTTCAATGCCGTGTCTTCGCTCAATTCGAATACCAGCAGCGTGACATCCAGTCTTAATGATTTGATGCGCTCTGAAACCCAGGGAAGGAATTCCGGATCAATTAGCGAGCCCTGGGATATTTTGATAAAAAATCGGGTTTGCTTCTGTTGCTGGGTACGCTCGGTCAGTACTTTAAAAGTATTTGCAATGACCCAGCGGTCGATATATTTCATCAGATCCGCCTGGTTGGCTGCGGGGATGAATTCCGACGGCGACAGGTCCTCCCCTTGCTCGTCGAGCATACGGACAAGAACTTCGTAATGTTCGCCGCTTTCACCATGCAGACTGACTATCGGCTGAAAGAGCAACTTGAATTGGTTATGTTTGAGTGCTTCCTTGATACGGTGTGACCAGTGGGCAATCTGTTCCTGTTCTTCGAGATCTTCCACCGCCGGGTTATAGATATAGTATTGGTTGCCACCGGCTTTTTCGGCGGCGTGGAAACCCTTGATGGCGCGGTTGATCGCTTCCTGGGTGTTTTTGACAGTCTCATTGATATGCGCCAGGCCGAGGCTGGCCCTGGCACTGACCAGCTTGCCATTAATATCCGAGGAGTGATCCTGAATCAGTTTCACCAGCCCGCCAGCAATTTTTTCCGCCTGCTTGAGATCAATGCCGGTCAGCAAAAAGGTGAAGTGGTGACCTTCAAATCGGGCCAGGGTGCCCATGTTGCCCACTTTTTTCTTTAGCATTCCGGCGACATCTGTCAGCAGCAGGTCTGCACCGGATATTCCGTGTTCTTCCTTGTGTTTCTCGAACTCGTCAATCACGATATACAGTAATGCTCCCTGGGCTTTGTCTTCAACAGTTTTGGCGACAACCTTGTCGACCTGTTCCAGAAAATAGTTGCGATTGTAGAGGCCGGTCAGCAGATCCTGTTTGCTCAGGACATTGAGCTGTTTTTCCAGTTCCCTGGTAGTGGACTGATCGCGAATGATGATTTGCGAGCAGGCCTCGCCTTCCATACTGGCAGTGGTGAATTCCATGATGATCTTGAATTTGTTGCCATCGAGTGTCTGGCCATGCACTTCCAGGGTATCGTCGGTGCTCTGGCCCTTGGAATACTTGCGTAGAAATTCTTTCATTTTGGCATGGTCTTCGTTGCTGACCATATCCAGAATAGGCACGCCCTCGATATCTTCCAGCGTGTCATAGCCGAACATCTTGAGATAGGCGTTATTGGCATAAATATGCATGCCGTCGTGAACGTAGGAGATGGCATCCCTCGAATTATCGATCAGATCCCGGGCGCGCTTTTCTGACTCATGCAGCATTTTTTCACTGCGCCGCAGGCCGCGCCGGTTTTTGAGATCGGCGACTTCGCGTTTGATGAGCAGTTTGAGCCGTTCGTTCTGGCCCAGTTCCAGGCTGTCCCGGGCGCCTGTTTGCATGGCTTCCAGCGCGCTGTCGAGCTCTCCTGTCGAGGTGACAACAATGACCGGAATATCCCGCCCGGATTTGATGATGTATTCGACCGTCTGTTTCGCGGTAATCAATGGCGTGGCCTGTTTGGCCAGAATGATATCCACCGGATTTTCCTCAAGGGCTTTTTCGAGATCTTCCTCGTCCTCGACACGAATATCCCGGATGATGTGTCCGGCATTGCGCAGGGTATTGATCAACCCTTCGGCTTCCTCGCTATTGTCGAAAATGGTCAGGAGTCTCAGAAGGTCCGCGTCACTCACCGTAAATCCCTTAGCTGTTTGATTTTTCTTGTATTAACGGATTTTTCGTAGCGGCTATCATGTCACTGTTCAGGCGTGCGGGGCAAGCCGCTTGCAGCCTGAATAGGCTATCGGCCGCGCTAATCAAAAGCTTGAGAAGGGATTAGATGCTGGACCAGACCTGCGAGAGAGTATCTTCTTCCGTTTTGCTGTTTTCCTGGTGTTCGATATTCTGGGACTGGAACTGGAACTGGGCAAATAATCCGGTGTTTTGCAGGGAGTGGGTCAGAACCACCGGCATTTCTCTGCCCTGGATGTTGATCACCGCATGTTGCCCCGCACGCCAGGGTACCGGACCGGTGATCAGGGTGGCAGGCTGATGCATGGCGCGGATCTCGGGCAGCATCAGGGTTCGCTGGTAATTATCCGGATCGTTGCTGGCGGCGGCCGGGCGAATACCGACGGCGACGGCGGCCGGGTTGAGCATTTCGATGCCCATTTGCACGGTCTTGCCGGCCAAGCCTTGCGGCTGTTCGGCGGCGAACTTCAGCCAGCGGATCACCCCGATGCCCCATTTGAGGGTCTTGCCGTTCTGGTCTCGACGGATACCCACCAGCTCCCCGACCTGCGCCCGGGTGGTATCGTCATCATGGTATTCCAGACAATAGCCGCTGGCACTTTCATTGAGAATCAGCCAGCTGCCGGCCTGATAGTGTCCGGCATCCCGATCCAGCCCTGATTCATCAGCCTCGGCAGGTGCCTCATGCCGGGCCAGTTCCTCGTTGACCAGGGGCATGATGCTGCTGGTATCGAAGCTGGAAGAGTCGGTCTGATAAATCATGTCCCACACATCGTGCTGCGGCTCATTGAGGCTTTTGATCTCCTGGCTTTCATAATGGGCACGGTGTTCGAACAGGTCCTGCTTGCCTTGCTGATGCCGGGCCAGGTGATTGAGAAAGCGGTGGGTGGCGCTCAGGCCGATGGTGACCTCTACCGCCTCTTGCTTTGGGCTGCGCGGGAAGCTGCGTTTGGCTTCGGTCCCCCAGGCCACCAGGAGACGACGCATCAGATCATGGGAGAGATCGGGGCGCCCCAGGTCGACACTGGTGAGGGTAGTGGAAACGACTTCTTCATTATTGCGAATTTCATCGCGCAGCAGTTGGGTCAGCTGCTCGGTATCCAGAATACGGTAATGGGCCCGGCGTTCCTCACGGATAACCGCATAGGCCGAGGGGCGGGGCGCGGCATCCCGATCGAGCCGGACCAGGAAGTGGTTCTGTCTGTCGCCCGTGCTGGCCAGATTCAGGGGACGCAGTTCCAGCTGCGGAGTCCAGCGTTCCAGCGCGGTATAGATTTTGAGGATTTCTCCCTGGCGTAGCTGGTAAGGGGAAGCCAACGCCAGCAACAGCAGGCGCAGATACTCGTTCAGGGAACTGGTTTTATCGCCGTTCTGGTGTTGATAGTCGTTCACCACGGTTTTGTGCAGTTTTCGCGTTTCAGCCCAGGCGTACAGTCTGTGCAGTTCTTGCCAGAGACGCGGCCCGCAAGGGCTGTAAATCTGGTAGGCGGTGACCAGGTTGCGACCGGTATAGAACAGGGCCCGTTGTAACAGTGTCGCCAGCAGCTTCTTGTCCTGGAAGAGGGGGTGGGTGTGGCTCATTTCCTCAATGGCGATTTTGTATCCGGTGGCCATAGCCGAATAAATTTCCCCGGTGGCAGCGGCAATCCTGCGGTTTTTATCTGGCAGGGGGAAGGTCATCCCGAGAAAGTGTTTGCGCATTGAATCGGTCACATAGTGAGTCGGTTCACGCATTTGCTCGAGGAAATGATAGCGTTCCACAAACGAGTAACTTAACTGATTGGTCTGGTTCAACAGCTGATAGATCTGGCGGGCAGTTTCGCCCAGATTGGCTTTGGGCAGGCTCTGTAGCCAGGCCTCCACCTTTTTGGGACGCAGATTTAAATCGTGCCGGCCCGGCTTTCGCTGTTCGGGTATCTCCAGTCCTGGTGCTCGGCTCACGGCCCCCCCTTTTTTTTTGGTCCCTTCCCTGGGACTTTCAATACCACAAATCGTCTACTATGTCACAAATCGCAAGATTATCAGGAGTAAATTTTGCGCTTTGACTGATCGTCTCAGGGGCAGGAAATGACCGGCGGTGGACAGTATCAGACCAGTGGTGTCTTGGCGGGGGCGCCGGCCTGTTCACGCACCAGGCGCGGGACCAGGTAACCCGGTAATCGGTTGCGCAACGCCGTCTCCAGCGTCCGGGCCCGGTTGTCGTCGACGGCAAAGTGGGCCGCGCCCTGTACCGGATCCAGCTGATGCAGGTAATAGGGCAGCACGCCGGCGGCAAACAGTGCTTCGCTCAGGTGGGCCAGAGCGGACTCGCTGTCGTTGACGCCGCGCAGCAGGACGGCCTGATTAAGCAACGTGATCCCGGCCTGACGCCATGGGACGAGCGCCTGTCGGACGTTGGCGTCGATCTCATTGGCGTGATTGGCGTGAATGACCAGGATGACCTGTTGGGGCAGCGCGCTCAACAGACCCAGCAGGTCGCCGGTGAGTCGCTCGGGCAGAATCACGGGATAGCGGGTGTGCAGGCGTACTCGCTTGAGGTGCGGCACGTTTTGCACGGCCTCCAGCAGTCCCGCGAGACGGTGGTCGGCCAGGCTCAGCGGATCCCCGCCGCTGAGGATCAGTTCCTCGATGCTCTCATCCGCCAGCAGGTAATCGCGGACCTGTTGCCAGCGCTCGGGCATGGGGTTGGCCCGGGTATAGGGAAAATGGCGCCGGAAGCAGTAGCGACAATGAATCCCGCAGGCTCCGGTGGCGACTACCAGTGCCCGACCGTGGTACTTGTGCAGAACGCCCGGACGCGCCATGGCTGACAGATCACCGACCGGATCGGCCACATACCCCGGCGCGGGGAGTCCTTCCGCCTCCAGCGGCAACACCTGACGCAGCAACGGATCCTGCGGATCGCCGACCCGCATGCGGGCCACGTAGCCGCGGGGCACCAGCAAGGGAAAGTCCTGCCCGGCCGCGTCGGCACCCACCAGCAGGCTGTCGGGCAGTTGCAGGGTCGCCAGCAGCTCACGGGGATCCCGAATGGCCCTGGCCAGAGATTTTTGCCAGTCGGCGGTATGCCACAGGGGGGGAGTTCGCGTTATCATAGGGGATTCGAGTTTTAATGGCTTGATTGCCGCCCCAGTGTACCGGATTCGCCGGTGTGGGTAACGATCGAGAAACCGGTATAGCAGGAAACGAGGACCTCCATGGCAACCTATAGCACCAATGAATTCAAAAGCGGTCTCAAGATTATGCTCGACGGAGACCCCTGTACGATTATCGAAAACGAGTTCGTCAAACCCGGCAAGGGGCAGGCCTTCAACCGGGTCAAGATCCGCAACCTGCTGACCGGCCGGGTGCTGGAAAAAACCTTCAAGTCGGGTGATTCGGTCGAGGCGGCCGATGTCATGGATACTGATATGCAGTATCTGTATAACGATGGCGAGGCCTGGCATTTCATGCACCCTGAAACCTTCGAGCAGGTCGCCGCGGATGAAAAGGCCGTGGGTGATGCCGCCAAGTGGCTCAAGGAACAGGACGTTTGCACCGTGACCCTGTGGAACGGTAATCCCATCAGTGTCATGCCACCCAACCACGTGGTGCTGACCATTGCCCAGACCGATCCCGGCGTCAAGGGCGACACCGCCAGCGGTGGCGGCAAACCGGCCACTACCGATACCGGCGCGGTGGTACGGGTCCCGCTGTTCATCGAGGAAGGCGAACAGATCAAGGTGGATACCCGCAAAGGGGAATACGTCGGTCGCGTGAAGGAGTGATCCTTAATCCATGAGCACGGACTGGCGACCGGGTGCCGATGTCGCGGTCCTGCAAAAGCGGGCCCGCATGCTGCAACAGCTGCGGACCTTTTTTGCGCAACGCGATGTGCTGGAGGTCGAGACACCAATCCTGCAACACCAGGCCGTGACCGATGTGCACATCGACAGTCTACGCGTTCCGCTGGACGGTGCGGACGGTTATCTGCACACCTCCCCCGAATACCCGATGAAACGGTTATTGGCCGTCGGCAGCGGGCCCATCTATCAGGTCTGCAAGGTGTTTCGCGCCGGCGAGGCCGGTCGTCGCCACAATCCCGAATTCACGCTGCTCGAATGGTACCGGCCGGGGTTCGATCATCACGCGCTGATGCACGAACTGGAACAGCTGGTCAGAGTCTTGCTGGCCGATGCCTGCTCGCTGGATGAAACCTGCAAGTTCAGCTATCGCGATCTCTTTCACCATTATCTGCAACGGGATCCCTTTACCTGCTCGGTCGCGGAGTTGCAGCAACTCGCCCGGCAACAGCATATCGATATCGTGAGTAATGAGGTGATGGATCGTGACAGCTGGCTGGACCTGTTACTCACCCACGCGATCGAACCGCAACTGCCCGCCAACCGGCCGGTCTTCATTTATGACTATCCCGCCAGCCAGAGCGCATTGGCCCGCCTGCAGCAACAGGACAACATCACCGTCGCCAGCCGCTTCGAGCTGTACCTCAACGGCCTGGAACTGGCCAACGGTTATCATGAGTTACAGGACCCGGCCGAACAGCGCCAGCGCTTCGAACACGATCAGCGGCAACGCCGGCAACAGGGACGCTTTGTGTCCGGGCTGGATGAAAAATTTCTCGCCGCCCTGGAACACGGCCTGCCCGATTGCGCCGGCGTCGCCCTGGGGCTCGATCGATTACTCATGCTTGCCTGCGGGAAAGACGACATCCGCGACGTGCTCAGCTTCAGCATTGAACGTGCTTAGTTAGAGTCATGTCATAAACGCGGAGGTCGCAGAGGCGCGGAGTCGCGGAGAAAAATTATTGTGTTTCCTGCTAAATGAAAGTACAGACGAAGCGGAGATAGTTTTATCACAAACGTAACAGGGGTTTTGCCACTTGCTTTATTAATTGCTTACTTTATTTATTTGGAAGCCGGCAGGTAAGTCCGGAAAAATAATTCGATTTTCTCTGCGCCTCCGCGTCCTCCGCGTTATTTCCAGCGACCTAGCTATTTGCACAGGAACCGAGAAGCTGCCCCATCTGCACGTGGCCCTCGGCGGCGATCTGGTCGCTGAAGGTTACTGCGTCCTTGCCGAACAGCAGGATTACCGTGGAGCCCATGTTGAAGCGGCCCATTTCTTCGCCCTGTTGCAGGTGTATGGGGTGCTGGCGGTAATCCCAATGCTGCACGGTTTTGCCGCGCGGCGGGGTGATGGTGCCATGCCAGAGGGTGTCGATGCTGGCGACGAAGATAGCGCCGACGAGGATCATGGCCATGGGGCCGGCGTCGGTGTCGAACAGGCAAATCACCCGCTCGTTGCGGGCAAAGAGATCCGGCACCCGGCTGACCGTGGTCGGGTTGACACTGAACAGCCGTCCCGGAACATAGATCATCTCGCGCAGGGTACCGGACAGCGGCATGTGGATCCGGTGGTAATCACGCGGAGATAAGTACAGCGTGGCGAAGGAGCCATCTTGAAAGGTTCGTACCGCCTCGCTGTAATCCGCCAGCAGGTGGGACAGTGAATAGCGATGGCCCTTGGCCTGAAACAGGGTCTCGTATTCCAGTCGGCCCAGCTGGCTGACCGTGCCATCGACCGGACAGATGACATTCCCCTCACCGACGGCCAGCGGCCGGGCGTCGGCGGCCAGGGCCCGGGTGAAAAAGTGATTGAAGTCGGGATAGGCGTTCGGATCGGGTTGTTGCGCTTCGCTCATGTCGACCCGGAACAGGCGAATGAATTGCCGGATGAAAAAGTTCTTCAACCAGCCAATACGAATCCGTGTCAGGCGCCACATCAGGTGCGAGAGCAGGTGATGGGGCAGCGCATATTGCAGGGCCACAAAGGCGGCCTGTTGTGCGCGGCGCACCAGTGTCAGGGGAAAAAAGGCCATCGTTTCAATGGTGATGGTGTTGATGGTTGTCAGGTTGCTGATCCCGCGCTGACTGGGGTTTGACCTCGAAGTTTACCGGGATGGATTCGCCGCTGGCGGTTTCAAAGGTTACTTCCAGGGTTTCCCCTTGCTTGATGGCTCGCCGGGGTTTCATCAGCATCATGTGCAGGCTGCCCGGTTTCAGTTCCACCTGCCCGCCGGCGGGGATGGTCAGACGCTCCTGTTCAATCATGCGCATCATGCCATCACGCTCGACCATGTCATGAATTTCCACCCTGGAAAAGTCGGGGCAACGGGCACCGGTGAGCGTGACATCCTCGCTGCCATCATTGCTGATCCGGACATAACCGGCCATCACCGGTGCAACCGGCGGTGCCTCGGGGGACCAGGCATTTTCAAAGGTGAGAGTTTGTGCGATGGCCATACCCGGAGCCAGGCTCGCGGCCAGCAAGGCGAACATCAAAAGCGGGCGAACTCGCAACATGATTTTAATCTCCGTAATAGTCTGTGATGATCTGGTAATTACGCGCCATGGTGGTGGAATCATGGGGCGGGGAGAGCACGGCGCGCATGCGGCCCTGCGGATCGATGAGCAGTACCTGGCCGCTGTGGTTCACGGTGTAGTCGAGCGGGTTGTCACTCTTTTTGTCGTCGTAACCGTATAACACGCCAAGCTGGCCGGTCAGATTATCGATTTGATCCAGTTCGCCCGTCACACCGACGAATGAGGGATCGAAATAGGTCACGTACTGCCTCAGCGTATCCAGGCTGTCACGATCCGGGTCGACCGAGACAAAAAACAGTTGCGGATGACCCGGTTCACCCGGTTCGGTGGGCAGTTTTTGCCAGAGGCTTTTCATGGTATGCAGGGTCGCCGGGCAGATATCGGGGCAATTGGTAAAGCCGAAAAACAGAAAACTCCACTGGCCTTCCAGTTGCGCCAGACCAAATGGCTGCCCGTGATGATCCTGCAGGGCAAATGGCTGAAGCTGGCGCGCCTCGGGCAGCACTGTCGCTTCCATATTGTCGGGAATGCCGCTTCGCTGCTCCTGCAGGGAGAGCCAGATACCCAGCCAGACAGCGATGACGGCCACCAGGGCGATGAGGGGATAACTGACGAACTTGGGAATTCGGGTATCAGACATAGCGGTATTATCTCATGAATCAGTGAGCAACAGGACCCTGCATTAGGCTGTGGCGAAGGAAGAAGGTTCCGAAGTCGGGCTGTGAGGTTTGAATATTTTGTTTATCCCGGCTAAGGTTAGGAAAAATACCTAAGGAATTACCTCAATGTCAAATATTAACTATCTGATTCCCAAGAAGGAACGTCCAGTCTGGAGTCCGCAGCTCGAAGCCCTGGATATATTTGCTGACGACATGCTGAGTATTCCTCTGCTGGGCGAGGTGACCGCCGGGCGGCCCATGGACCTGTGCGAGCAGGACGAGCGGATTTCGGTCCCGGCCAACATGGTGCGTCGCAATACTTACGCTTTGCGGGTACGCGGCCATTCGATGATCGACGACAATATCGAGGACGGCGATGTCATCGTGATCGAAAAGCGCGAGACTGCCGAAAACGGTCAGACTGTGGTGGCCATGATTAACGGCGAGAGCGTGACATTAAAAAAATTCTACGTCGAGCATGACGGTATTCGCCTGCAACCGGCCAATCCCGATATGGAGCCAATTTATCTCAAGAACCAGGATGTGCAGATTCTGGGGATCGTCTCGGGAGTCATCCGTTCGGCCGACTGAGCAGTGGCGGTGAAATTTCTCTGTGATGAAATGTTGCAACGGCTTGGTAGCTGGTTGCGGGCCGCCGGTTACGACACGCTGATTGAAAATGATGGCCGCGACGACTATGAATTGCTGCGCGAGGCCATCGCTGAACAGCGCCAACTCCTCACCCGCGATCGCAAATTGCTCGAATACCGCCGCGCCCCCGGCCATGTGATCTTGCTGGAAGGTAATAACCTTGAAGAATGTGCCGCCAGTCTTTCCCGGCAGCTACCCATCGACTGGCTCTATCGCCCCTTTACCCGTTGTCTGGTCTGCAATACCGTGCTGCGCCCGGCGAATGAGCCCCGTCAGCTCGAGATGCCCGCGGATGTGCGCGGCCAGGCCGGCACGCTATACTGTCCCACCTGTAACAAGGTCTACTGGGAAGGGAGTCACGTGCGGCGCATGCGCCATCGCCTCAAACAATGGCAACAAACATTGGGGGCTCCCGCCCGGGCAAACGTCTAGCTGGAGCATTTCTGTCTCCCGGCGTTAATCCGCCCGGGACAAGCCGCCGCAAACCTTTTATACTGGAGTTTTTTACTCGGATATCAACCTTCCGCGGAGCTTCCCGGAGCAAAAGAACAGGTATTGTTTATGAAATCATTCATTCCTCCCCACCGGACCCTGATGGGCCCGGGTCCTTCCGATGTCAGTCCGCGGGTCCTGGAAGCCCTGGGTCGGCCGACCATCGGCCATCTCGATCCTGCTTTCATCGGCATGATGGAAGAGATGAAAGAACTGCTGCAGTACGCTTTTGCGACCAAAAATGAACTCACCTTTCCGGTCTCCGCGCCCGGCTCGGCCGGCATGGAGACCTGCTTCGTCAACCTGGTGGAGCCGGGTGACAAGGTGATCGTTTGCCAGAACGGCGTGTTCGGCGGGCGCATGAAGGAGAACGTCGAGCGCTGCGGCGCGACGGCCGTCATGGTCGAGGACGAGTGGGGCACCGTGGTCGATTCGCAAAAAGTCGAAGCGGCCCTGAAGGCGAATCCCGATGCCAAGATACTGGCCTTCGTGCATGCCGAAACATCCACCGGCGCCCAGTCCGATGCCAGGACCCTGTGCGATCTGGCCCGCCAGCATGATTGTCTGACCATCGTCGATGCAGTCACCTCGCTGGGTGGTTCCCCGCTGAAGGTGGATGAGTGGGGCATCGATGCCATCTATTCCGGCACCCAGAAATGCCTCTCCGCACCGCCGGGACTGTCGCCGGTCAGCTTCAGCGAGCGCGCGGCCGAGGTCGTGAAAAACCGCAAGACGAAGGTCCAGAGCTGGTTCCTCGATCTCAGCCTGGTGATGGGTTACTGGGGCGGTGGCGGCAAGCGCGCCTACCATCATACCGCGCCGATCAATAATCTTTACGGTCTGCACGAAGCGCTGCTGATCCTGCACGAAGAAGGCCTGGAAAACGCCTGGGCTCGCCATCAGCATCATCATCAGGCGCTCAAGGCCGGCCTGGAAGCGATGGGCATGAGCTTCGTGGTCAAAGAAGGCGATCGCTTGCCGCAGCTTAATGCCGTCACCATTCCCGAAGGCGTGGATGATGCCGAAGTGCGTTCCATCCTGCTGAACGATTACAACCTGGAAATCGGTGCCGGGCTCGGCAACCTGGCCGGCAAGGTCTGGCGTATCGGCCTGATGGGCCACGCCAGCAACCCGGCCAACATCGAGTACTGTCTCAACTCGCTGGACGAAGTCCTGAGCAAGATGAACGCGCCGATCAAAAGCGGCGTGGCCGTACCGGCGGCCAAAGCCGTGCTGGAAGGCGCCGCGCAAGCCAGTTAATGATTGGTTTAACGAAACAGAAAAAGGGCGATACTATGTCGCCCTTTTTTGTGTGGCCACGGGATGTCGATAATCCGCTGTATGTTATCGCATTCATCCGTCCGGCAAGTTCGCCGGGCCGATAAGCGGTTATTCAAACGGGTTGGGGTAGGCCTGACTACCCAGCACCGCCTCGTTGATCTTGTCCCCGTAATAACACTGGTGGCTGTGATAGGTCTGGTCAGTCGCTTTGAGGTCCCCTGTATTGCGCGGATCCTGCGGGCGTTCGTGGCTGTTGATGTAGGCGGCTACATCCCAGGCTTCCTGCTCGCTCAGACTATAGGGCTTGCCCAGCGGCATGTTGGCATGAATAAAACTGGCCGCGGTATTGACGCGGTGCATGCCGGCGCCCCAGTTGAAGGAGTCCTCGCCCCACAGCGGGGGAAAGACGTACTCGCCCTCGCTCTTGCGACCCTCGCCGTCATCGGCATGACAAATGGTGCACTGGGCCTGGTAGACCTGCCGGCCGCGGCGGATGTCCGCTGTCTTGTCCGGCGGGTCGAGCTTCGGGTAGCCTCGGCCGGCCAGAGCTACCCCAGTGGGGGCGCCCCTGGCCAGCCAGTAATGGTAGGTGAGCAGGGCGGTTAGCTCCTCGCTGCCGGACGGCGGCGGTTTGCCGTTCATACTGTAGCGAAAGCAGCCCTGGATGCGTTCTTCCAGTGTGTTGACCCGATCGTTCTTGCTTCGATAGGCGGGATACATGGTATAGGCGGCCCACAGCGGCGCCGAGTCGGCACGGCGACCCGCATTCACGTGACAGTTAACGCAGTTCAGGCCGTTCCCCACGTACTTGCCGCGCAACTGCCGGGTATCGATAAACAGATCGCGGCCGCGGCGTACCATGTCACCAAACTGATCGTCAGGGATGGCCGATTCGGGCGGTGGGGTGAACCGGGGGGCCTCACCCGGTGTGTCGGGAAGCTCGAGCTGGTAATCCCGCTCCTGTTCAGCACTTGCCCCGCTCAACAGCAGCAGGCTGCTCACCAATAGAATAAACGTGTATTTCATCGGTCGGCTCCGGTATCAGGCTGAACGGGGACAGTGGCGAAATAATCAGCGACCGCCTGGATTTGTTCGTCGCTCAACCGCTTCGCCACGACTTTCATTAAATCGTTCGTATCATTGTTGCGTGTCCCTTCGCGCCAGGCCTGAAGTTGCGCCCTTATATAACTGGCATGTTGTCCGGCCACAGCAGGAAAGGCCGGGGCCACGCCGCGCCCGCCGGGTCCGTGACAACTGACACAGGCGGGAATCGTGTTTTCCCAGTCACCCCGTAGTGCCAGGGTTCGTCCAGCGGCGTTGTCTTTCTCCTTTGCCGTATCACCGGCGAGATCGAGGCTGGCATAATAGGCTGCCACGTCCCGACTCGCCGCGTCATCCAGTGCGGCAGCGATCGGGTTCATCGTGGGATTGGTGCGCGAACCTTCACGATAATCCCGTAGCTGTTTAGCAAGATAGTCGACATTCAAGCCGGCCAGACGCGGAAATCCCGCCGGAGCATTGCCCTCGCCACTGGCGCCGTGACAAGCGACACAAGCCGTGGCGCCCTGGTCGTTGCCCTGAAGGGCGAGTCGCTTGCCGGCGTCTATATCACCGGCGGCCATTGCGACAGGTGATAAAGCTGATAACAGGGGAATGATCAGCCGGAGTTTCATCAGTTTGTTAATCCTTGTAGCATTTAATGCTGCTGGTTGTTGAGCACTGAAGAGAGGTTCCGAACCCCGGGAATATTGTGAGCTTTGTGAGATGTGTCGTAACTTCAAGGGTATTCGGATTGCTTGTTTGGCGAACGGCGATGGTCATTCGCCAAAGTATAGACACCCTGCCTTCAGGATGTCGATGTAAACCCGTGGTTGTCTTGGCATTGCCCGAGCGGGGAGTCGGGGGAGAGAATCAGCTCCGGATTGAGGGAAACTTCCCTGAAGGCATTCACCGGATTATATATTCTGATTCAATTACGCTATGTTCGTTTTTATAACAGCCCGTAAAATCCCCCGGCCGCCAAAAACGCCAGTACACCGCCTATGGCAAAGGCGAGGTTGGAATAGAAGCGATTAGCCGCGCGCAGGGCAAACCCGGCCCAGATGGCGAACGCCGCAATGATAATCAGCAATATAAACAGACGGGCCATGTCAGTTGTTCTTCTCCTCTAACTGTTCTGCGAGATACAACCAGGTGGAAATTACGCTGTCGGGGTTGAGCGAGACACTGTCGATACCGTGTTCCATCAGCCAGAAAGCAAGATCGGGGTGATCAGAAGGACCCTGGCCGCAGATGCCGACATATTTGTCCTGCGCGCGACAGGCCTTGATCGCCATAGCCAGCAGGGATTTGACTGCCTCGTTGCGTTCGTCAAAGTCATCGGCCACCAGCTCCGAGTCACGATCCAGACCCAGTGTCAACTGGGTGAGATCATTGGAACCGATGGAGTAGCCGTCAAAGTTTTCAAGGAACTGCTCGGCGAGCAGGGCATTGGAGGGGATCTCGCACATCATGATCACCTTGAGATCGTTTTCTCCCTGTTTGAGCCCATTATTATTCAACAGCTGGATGACCTTCTGGCCCTGTTCGACGGTGCGTACGAACGGGATCATAATCTGCACATTGCTCAGGCCCATCTCGTCGCGGACCTTTTTCATCGCCCGGCATTCCAGCTCGAAGCAGTCCTGAAAGGTCCTGGCGATATAGCGACCAGCGCCACGAAAACCGATCATCGGGTTCTCTTCGTGCGGTTCATAAGCCTCGCCGCCGATCAGGTTACGATACTCGTTGGACTTGAAGTCGGAGAGGCGCACGATCACTGGTTTGGGCCAGAAAGCGGCGGCGATAGTACCGATTCCTTCGCTCAGCTTGTCGATAAAAAATTCGACCGGATCGGGGAAACCGGCGGTCTGATCGTCAATCTGTTGTTTGACCTCCTCTGGCTGTTTGGCGTAGTTCAGCAAGGCTTTCGGATGTACGCCAATCATACGATTGATAATAAATTCCAGCCGGGCCAGACCAACCCCGGCATTGGGCAGATAACTGAAATCGAAAGCCCGATCCGGCGATCCGACATTCAGCATGATCTTGAAAGGCAGATCGGGCATGCTTTCCAGGTTAACCTTATTGATTTCGAACTGCTGAATGCCATCATAGATATAGCCGGTATCGCCCTCGGCACAGGAGACCGTGACTTCGTTACCATCGGTGACAGCTTCGGTGGCATTACCGCAACCGACCACGGCCGGAATGCCCAGTTCGCGGGCGATGATAGCAGCGTGGCAGGTGCGTCCACCCCGATTGGTGACGATCGCCGAGGCCCGCTTCATCACCGGTTCCCAATCAGGATCGGTCATCTCGGTAATCAGGACGTCGCCTTTTTGCAGACGACTCATCTCCTTGATGTTCATGATCGTGCGGGCTACACCACTGCCAATGCGCTGACCAATGCTGCGACCCGTGGAGAGTACCTTGCCATACTCCTGCATTTCGTACTGTTCCAGAACATTGCGGTCGCTACGGCTTTTGACCGTCTCCGGCCGGGCCTGCACGATATACAGTTTGCCGTCCAGGCCATCCCGCGCCCATTCGATATCCATATGACGGCCGTAATGGTTCTCGATAGTGACAGCCTGACGGGCCAGCTCCATGGCTTCCTCGTCGTTAATGCTGAACTGGCGTTGCATATCCCGGGGGACTTCCTCCGTGCGGGTCGAGCCAGCATGGGCGGTGTCATCGCCGTACACCATGCGGATCCCTTTTTGGCCGAGATTGCGGCGTATCACTGCCTGCTTGTTTTGCTCCAGCATCGGTTTGAAGACATAGAACTCGTCCGGGTTGACCTGGCCCTGAACCACGGTTTCACCCAGTCCATATGCGGCAGTGATAAATACCACGTCCTCGAAACCCGATTCGGTGTCGATGGTGAAGATGACCCCGCTGGCGCCGATATCGCTGCGAATCATGCGTTGTACGCCGGCAGACAGCGCTACGTCGCGGTGGTCGAACTCGTTGTGGACCCGGTAGGTAATGGCCCGGTCATTGAAGAGCGAGGCAAAGACATGGTGGATGGCGTCCAGCAGATTATCCTCACCCTTGATGTTCAGATAGGTTTCCTGCTGACCGGCAAATGAGGCTTCCGGCAGATCCTCTGCGGTAGCCGAAGAGCGTACCGCGAACGAGATTTCTTCTCCCTGTTCTTTTTGCAGTTTATTAATGGCTTCGTGCAATTCCTCTTGCAGCGCCGGGGGGAAGGGCGTGTCGATAATCCACTGGCGGATGCGCTCGCCGGTTTTGGCCAGAGCGTCGACATCATCAATATCCAGATCATCCAGTTCCCCGTAGATACGATCGGCCAGACCTTTGTGTTCAAGAAATTCACGAAACGCATCGGCGGTAGTGGCGAAACCGTCAGGCACCCGCACGCCGGCGTTGCTCAGCTGATGAATCATCTCACCCAGGGAGGCGTTCTTACCGCCGACCCGTGGAACATCATCAAGCCGCAGGTCTTCGAACCAGATCAGGTGTTGAGTCACGTTGTTTCCCCTTGCTAGTCAGGATGATTCATAGCAGAGTGTAACTGCTCATCAAGCAGGTTACAGGCAGCTTTACCTGCTTTTCAATATATCAAAGATAACAATAACCCGGGTGTACGTTTTATGACCGACAAACGTGCGGTGTTTTTTGTCTCCGACAGTACTGCGATTACCGCGGAAACCCTCGGTCAGAGTCTGCTTTCCCAGTTTGCGGACCAGTCTTTTGATTGTGTGACCCTGCGCTATATCGACAGCGAGGAGAAGGCGCACGAGGTGCGGGAGATGGTGAACAAGGCCTATCGGGAGAGAGGCAAGCGGCCGGTAGTGTTCAGCACCCTGGTGGAGTCCAACGTGCGGGAGCAGGTTGTCACCAGCGAAGGGTTGTTTATCGATTTTATGGGGTCGTTTTTGACTCCCCTGGAAGAGGAGTTGGGTACCCGCTCGGTCGCCACGGTAGGCCATACCCATGGTATGGTTACGCCGGAGCAATACAGTCACCGGATGGAGGCGATCAATTTTGCCCTGCAGAATGATGATGGCGGCAGTATTCGCCAGTACGAGCGGGCGGATTTGATCCTGGTCGGCGTCTCGCGCAGCGGCAAGACCCCCACCAGTGTCTTTCTGGCGATCCATTACGGCATTTTCGTCGCCAATTACCCGCTGGTGGAAGAGGAATTCGAAAACAGCCGGTTACCGGGCGATCTGCGGGACTGGCGTGACAAACTCTTCGGCCTGACCATCCGGCCCGAGCGCCTGCAGCAGATCCGTCAGGAACGCAGTCCGAACAGCCGCTACGCCGCGCTGCACCAGTGCCAGTACGAGGTACGCCAGGTCGAGGCGCTGTTTCGCTCCAGCCGTATTAATTACCTGGATGTAACCAGCAAATCTATCGAGGAGATCGCGACCTATATCCTCAAGGCCACCAGTCTGGAACGCCACCGACTCTAGCCTTCCAGGCAAGGGCCGGAGTAACCAGGGACGAGTGACGAGGAAAAACGGTAGGGTGCGTTCCACGCACCTTCTTTTTCACCTCGTACCTCGTTACTCGTCTCCAGGCCCTCGCTCGAAGGGGGAGGGCTTGAAAATCGGCAACCCCGACCCCATTACCCATAAAAATTATGCTACCCCCTTTGGGATGGTCACAGATATATATAAGGTGAGAAGAACATGACAGTCGACGCCCATAAAGAAACTCTGAGTTTCCAGACCGAGGTCAAGCAGCTGCTGCAGCTGATGATCCACTCACTCTACTCCAACAAGGAGATTTTCCTGCGCGAGCTCATCTCCAACGGCTCCGATGCCTGTGACAAGCTGCGCTTCGAGGCCCTCTCCGATGACGCGCTGTACGAAGGCGACATCGATCTCAAGCTGCGGGTCGACTTTGATCCCGAGGCGCGCACCGTCAGCGTGACCGACAACGGGATTGGTATGAACCGCCAGGAGGTAATGGACAACATCGGTACCATCGCCAGCTCAGGCACGCGCAAGTTTCTCGAAGCCCTCTCCGAGGACCAGTCCCAGACCGCCCAGTTGATCGGCCAGTTCGGTGTCGGTTTCTATTCCTCATTTATCGTCGCTGACAAGGTGACGGTGGAGACCCGCCGCGCCGGGCTGGGGGCCGAGCACGGCGTGCGCTGGGAGTCGACCGGCGAGGGCGAATACACCCTGGAGACCGTCGAGCGCGCCGAACGCGGCACCCGCGTCACCCTGCACCTCAACAGTGATGCCGATGAGTTCCTGGACGATTTCCGCCTGCGCAGCATTATCAAGAAATATTCCGATCACATCTCTTTGCCGATCCTGATGGTCAAGCGTGATGAGGAGGGCAAGCCCACCGACGAGCTGGAGACCGTCAACAAGGCCTCCGCACTGTGGACCCGCGCGCGCGAGGAGATCAGCGACGAGGAGTACACCGAGTTCTACAAGCACGTCGCCCACGACTTCGAAGAGCCGCTCTCCTGGCTGCACAACAAGGTGGAAGGCACCCAGTCCTATACCACACTGTTTTACATCCCGAAGCGGGCACCGTTCGATCTCTACGACCGGGACAAGCGTTACGGGATCAAGCTGTATGTCAAACGGGTGTTCATCATGGACGACGCCGAGCAGCTGATGCCCAACTATCTGCGCTTCGTGCGCGGCGTGGTCGACTCGGACGATCTGCCGTTGAATGTCTCACGCGAGATCCTGCAGCGCAATCGCCAGATCGACACCATTCGCAACGGCTCGGTGAAAAAGATTCTGGGTCATCTGGGAAAACTGGCCCGGGACGAGCCGGAGAAATACAGCGAGTTCTGGCAGGCCTTCGGCAACGTCATCAAGGAAGGTCCGGCCGAGGATTTTGGCAACAAGGAGAAGATCGCCAAATTGTTCCGCTTCGCCTCCACGCAGAATGACAGCGATGTCCAGAACGTCTCACTGGACGAGTACCTCGAACGCATGCAGGACAAGCAGGAGAAGATCTACTTCATCACCGCCGAAAGCTACGCTGCGGCGAAAAACAGCCCCCATCTGGAGCTGTTCCGCAAGAAGGGCATCGAAGTATTGCTGATGTACGATCGTGTCGATGAGTGGATGATGTCCTTCATGGATGAATACAACGGCAAACCGTTCGTCTCCGTCGCCAAGGGTGCACTGGATCTCGGCGAGCTGGAAGACAAGGAAGAAAAAGAGAAAGCCGAACAGGCGGAGAAGGATTACCAGTCTTTGCTCGAACGGATGCAGAGAGTACTGGAAGGCAAGGTCAAGGAGGTCAAGGTTTCGCATCGCCTCACCGACTCGCCCTCCTGCCTGGTGGTCTCCGAGAACGATATGGCCATGAGCATGCAGAAACTGCTCAAACAGGCCGGTCACAACGTGCCCAATATCGAGCCGGTACTGGAGATCAATCCCGACCATGGGCTGGTCAGGCGACTGCAGAATGTGGACGACGACAGCCAGTTCAACGACTGGGCCCTGATCCTCTTCGAGCAGGCCATGCTCAGCGAAGGTGGCCAGCTTGAAGACCCGGTCGCCTACGTCAGTCGCGTCAACCGCCTGCTACAGGAACTCGGCAACTAAAAACTGATCAGAAAACTACGATCTGAGTTTTCGGCGTTGTTATCCCGGCGCAAAAAAGCATTCCCCGGCAAGCTTCAAGCCGGGACCGGGATCCAGCTCTGTGCTAATGCCCCACTGCCGGGTTCCGGCACTGGCTGGGTTTTTATAAGGGCGTTATCACCAAGACACGAAGGCATGAGGAAAAATTAATACACTTCGGGACTTCGCATCTTCGTGGTAAAAACCAGTCCGATACAGGAAATATCAGGTAGCGCTGAGCACAACCTGACCTATCCCTGACGCTCAGAACTCAGTACCTGCCCGCAGGGCACAGGCAATGATATGTTAGAGATAACAATAATCAATACTATAAATCCGACTAGCACCAGAACACGCAGGCAATGGCTTCAGCTATCCAACAGGCATTTCCCTGGTTAAACGAACACCTTTATATTTTTCTGTGTCCTGTGCAGCTCTGCAGTAAAAATAAAACGCCCCGCTATTTTCGATAGCGGGGCGTTATTTCTCTCGTGAAGAGCCCGATTCAGGCCGCCTGGATAGACTTGTCGCCGGACTGTTTTTTGTCTGCTTCGTGAATGTCCCGCAGGCTGACGCTGCTCAGGTAGTCATAGACCATATCGGACAGCTGTTTCCACAGATGGGCACTTTCCGGAGCGCCATGGCCGGAGGAAACATTCTCTTTCGGCTTGTCGTTACCCGGCAGGTCGATGGCCTTGACGATGTCGCCGACGGAAATCTCGTCGATGTTCTTGTTCAATACATAACCGCCGCCGGGACCGCGCACGCTGCGTACCAGACCGTGTTTGCGGAGCAGGGCAAAGATCTGCTCCAGGTAGGAGATAGAAATGTTCTGGGTGTGCGCCAGGTAGGCGAGCGTGACGGGCCGATCGGGGCTCATCGTCAGTTCCAGCATGGCCTTGGCGGCATAGTCTGCTCGTGATGAAAGTTTCATGATTTGGCCTCTTGATGGTTTGGGTTCGTTCTCGGTCTCTACAATTTACTTGTCTAACAACTTAGGATTATTCCCCTAGCATGACAATGTGTATGCTGTGAACAATTGTAAATTTCAACCCTGTCACTCGTAAGGGATATGGAGGATAATCTATATCAAACAGTTAGTTACGTGATTTTCCGGTTACATTGACCGCTTTTTCTTGGGCACATAAAAATCCGGATGGTTCCGCTGTGCCGCGGTGAGCTACGCTCGCTGGTATAGTAGGGCCCGACCGCAGCCGGGCGGCGGCAGGACTCTTTTCCGGTACCAACACAGGTGAGATGATTTTGATGCAGGCACTCGACGCGGATGCGCTCTATACCCCTTGTGACCCGGATCGACTCGGGTTCAAAAGCACGGCGGAACTGGCCGATCTGGACGGATTGCTGGGCCAGGATCGGGCCGAAGAAGCCCTTCATTTCGGTCTGGGTATTCGCCGGCACGGCTATAACCTGTTCGTGCTGGGCCCCAGCGGGATGGGCAAACACACCATGGTGCGTCAGTTCCTGCACCAGTGCGCCGCCGATGAGCCGGTTGCCCATGACTGGATCTATGTAGCCAATTTTTCCAAGCCTGAAAAACCGCGCGCCATTGAACTGGCCGCCGGGCGGGGTAGCGCCTTTGCCCGGGATATGCGTCAGCTGGTGGAAGATTTGCGTTCGGCGATCCCCAATGCGTTTGAAACCGAGCAATATCATGCCCGGCTGCAGGAGTTACACGAAAGTTTCCAGGAGCGCTCGCGAGAAGTCTTTGCCGAACTGGCCGAAGAGGCGGAAAAGCATGGTGTTACCCTCGTGCGTGCCCGGGACCGGGACGAATTCAGTTTCGTGCCGCTCAAGGACGAGCACCCGATGAAATCGGAAGAATACGAGGCATTGTCGGAAGAAGAACAGCAGCGCCTGTCGGCGGTGATCACCAGCCTGGAAGACAAGCTGCGCGGTATTCTCCATCAGCGCAGTCAATGGCAACGGGAGTTGCGCGAGGCAATCAAGACTCTCAATCGCGAAGTCGGCATGTTTGCGGTCGGCCACCTGATCGAAGACCTGCGTGAAAAATATAACGATATAGCAGCGATTAACGATTACCTCTCTGAAGTGCAGGAGGATGTCATTGATAACCTCAATGCCTTCCGCGATGAAGAAGAGGAAGAAGTGGTGATGTGGGAGACGGGCAAGGCCGAGCAGTCGTTCCGTCGTTACCAGGTGAATGTTCTGGTGGATCACAGTGAGGCATCGGGGGCGCCGGTTGTCTACGAGGATTTACCCATTTTTCAAAATCTGATCGGTCGCATCGAATATGTCTCGCAGATGGGAACGCTGGTTACCGATTACATGTTGATTCGATCCGGCGCACTGCATCGTGCCAACGGCGGCTATCTGGTGCTCGATGCGCATAAAGTCCTGACCCAGCCCTTTGCCTGGGAAGCGCTCAAGCGCGTGCTGTATGCCGGTGAGATCCATATCGAATCGCCGGCGGAAATGTACAGCATGATCAGCACTGTGAGTCTGGAACCGGAACCGGTCCCCCTTGACGTCAAGGTTATCCTGGTCGGTGAACGTTATTTATACTATCTGCTGCAGGCCTACGATCCCGATTTTGCCGAGCTGTTCAAGGTTCAGGCCGATTTTGAAAACAGTCTCGACAGTAATGACGATAACCAGAACCTCTATGCCCGCCTGCTGGCGACCCTGGTACGCAAGGACCAGCTGCTCCATTTTGATCGCGATGCGGTAGCCCGGGTAATCGAGCACAGCCGGCGTGCAGTGGAAGATACCCAGAAGCTGTCGGTGCATATGCGCAGTATTAACGATTTATTGCAGGAATCCGATTACTGGGCCCGTCAGGGAGACCGTGAACTGGTTATTCGTGCCGATGTGCAACAGGCGATCGACAAGCAGATCTATCGTTCCGATCGGGTACAGCAACGCATCATGGAGGAGATCCGACGCGGAACTTTGCTGATCGACACTAGCGGTGCGGTGACCGCGCAGGTCAATGCGCTGGTAATCAACGAACTGGGTCGTTTTGCCTTCGGTCATCCCAGCCGTGTCACCGCCACGGTGCGGGTCGGCGAGGGAGAAGTGGTGGATATCGAGCGCGAGGTAGAACTCGGCGGCGCGATTCATTCCAAGGGTGTAATGATCCTGACGGCCTACCTGGCCGCGCGCTTTGCCGGAAGCAAGCCGCTGTCTCTGGCAGCGACGCTGGTGTTCGAACAAAACTACGGCGGCATCGAGGGGGACAGCGCCACCGTTGCCGAGCTGTGCGCCCTGTTGTCTGCGCTGGCCAGTATCCCGGTGCGCCAGTCACTGGCGGTGACCGGCTCGGCCAACCAGCGCGGTCAGGTACAGCCGGTCGGCGGGATTAATGAAAAAATCGAAGGCTTTTTCGATGCCTGTCAGGCCATCGGCCTCAATGGCGAACAGGGAGTAGTGATTCCCTCTACCAATGTCGAGCATCTGATGCTGCGGGAGGATGTTGTTGCAGCGGCACGCGAAGGACACTTTCATATCTACCCGGTGAATACCGTGGACGAGGCGATCGAAGTGCTGACCGGGATCACAGCCGGCGAGGCCGATGCGCAGGGCGAATACCCGCATAACTCGGTGAATTATAAAGTCAAACAACGGCTGGAGGATTTTGCCGAGACTCGCCACGAGTTTGCCAAGCCGGGTGATGAAGACCAGGACGAGGGACCACAAGGACAAGGATAACGATGATGATGCTTCCTGATACCAGCCTCTGAATGTGCCGGGACGTGACCGGGTAAAAACACCACAAAGCGCAGGCTTGAAATCACGCTGGCGGTACCCATAACTTCGATACACTTTATTTATTCAACCCGGACATTGACGGAGTTAGCGCATGAGTATGCAAACGGTCATTGAGGAGAAACTCTCCCAACAGATTCATCCCTCGCATTTGCAGGTGATCAACGAAAGTGATAATCATAATGTGCCGCCGGGCTCCGAATCACACTTCAAGGTGGTGATCGTCTCCGACAGCTTTGACGGCAAGCCGCTGATCGCCCGTCACCGGATGATCAACGAAGTTCTGGCCGATGAGCTGCAGAACAAAATCCATGCTCTGGCGCTGCACACCTACGCGCCGGACGAATGGCAGGAGACCGGTCAGGCGCCCGATTCACCCCTGTGTCACGGGGGTGGGAAATAAGGGGCTAGGTGCTAGTTGCTAGGGGCTAGGGACAGCAAACTTTCCGGCTCGCAGGGTTGTAAGGAAAGGGTCCGATGCAGTGCTTTTTTTAGCAGCTCGCCCCTGGAGACTTGGACTCGATTTGTCATATTGACAGCGTGGCTTCGTGAGCGGTACACATTATCTCTCGCGGAGACGCCACGACGCAGAGAAAAGATCACCTTTTATTCTCCGCGAGCTCGGCGTCTTTGCGAGAGGTAATTACATTGTGTCGTGATAATACGGATCGTTCTATTCAGGCAGGTCAATTACCGGGTAGGTCAGGTTGCGCGCAGCGCTACCTGACACCCTTCTATTCGCAGGGTGTCACGGGGGTGGTAAATAAGGGGCTAGGTGCTAGTTGCTAGGGGCTAGGAACAGCAAACTTTCCAGCTCGCAGGGTTGTAAGGAAAGGATCCGATGCAGTGCTTTTTCTAGCTGCTAGCCCCTAGAGACTAGCCACTTTCTCCCCGGGGGGCATTTGCAGGTAAAAACCCTGCTCTTCTATTGCGGCGATCACCTCGGCGCCGGTACAGCGGGCCAGCTGACGCTCCGGTGTCACTGCCAGTTCCAGGAAGCGTTCGGTTTCTCCCAGCAGGTTTTGTATATTCTCCGGCACGGCCGACCAGTCATCTTCCCCGGGCAGGTAGACGTATAAACCGGGCTTGCGCCGGCTGCGATAGATGTAGCAGTTGATAGGGTTCAATTGATGGTGACCTGCGAGGTGGCGTTGGCCAGCGCCGATTCAATCTGTTGTAACCGCTGTCGTGCTTCGGGCAGGGTGTGACCCTGTTGCCGGGTGTTTTCCAGCAGGCTTATGGCGTCCTGGTAAATGGTACTGAGCTGTTCGGCATCAAACAGTTGTAGAGCCGTATGGACCGCCTGTTCCGATTCACTCAGTAATGCGGGGACCAGTTCGTGCTGTTCAACAGGCGACTCGGGCAGAATGATGTCAGCGACAAACACTTCGTCGGCGAGCCGATTATGCAGCTGACGCGCCTGTTCTTCCTCATCCAGCTTGTTCAGGGCCACCGGGTCGTTGGCCGCCCCCTGACGCACGGCGACCATGATGACCTGCACGAGTTTGTTGACGGCCTGTTTGATCTCGCTGTGATCGCCGGGCAAGGCACAGCACTGGACATAACACTGATCCAGTCGTTCCTTGATATCCAGAATGACATCGCTGTCACTGTTGGGTTTGAGATCCATCGCTTCCTGAACCAGATCACGGAAGTAACGCAGAAAGTGATTGAGCTCGGTTTCGTCCTGTTCGCGCGCCTGTATCACCTGATCGGCCTCAAGATTTTCGCCATCCGGGAACAGAGGATTGCGGTACTTGCGTTGCAAGTGCCGTTCGCGGGGACCGGGTTGCTGACTGAACTGGATTGGCATGAGATAAACCGGCCTGGTTGTGTGGATCCGTGAATGATACCGGATTTTTCCGTTCTGTCAGAATGCTCCGTACTCCGAACAAAAAAAGACCGGCCTGACGCCGGTCTCTTGCCCAGAGAAGTAACCTTGTCAAATCAGACGCAGCCGGTCGGCTTGGGCAGGCCGCCCCACTTGCAAATCAGTTTCATCGGGCCTTTCTTGAAAATGTCGTACAGCTCCTTGGAGGAGACGCCCGTCTGTTTGGCAAATTTGCGAATCGGCGGGACTACGCCGTCTTCTTCATACATATGACGTGCCTGATGGATGAGTTCCATGATTTGATCGTCAATTTCCATTTCGTCCTGCTTGGCCAGTTCTTTGGCGACTTCTTCTGACCAGTCGTCACGATCGACGAGAAAGCCTTCGCCGTCCAGATTCAGTTCCACTGTTATCAACCTCCTGATTGAAAGAATGTGTTTTGGTGCTGCCCAAAATTGTCTTATAACCTTAGCAAAAGACTCGGGTATTTGGCAAGGGGCTCGCGCCCTTTTTTCCGTATGTAGAACAGGGTTACTGTTTCGTCTGGTGGCGAATCCGGGCCGCCAGACGCTCGGGATCGGGGTGTTGTGTGGTGTCGATGTCAATGGCCCGGTCCTGTTCCCGGCTGTTGAGGGGATCATGATGCTGCAACTGGGCCTCGAGCACGGCCAGATCCGCCTCGGAGGCATCTCGCCCGGCCTGCTGGCGGTGGCGGATCCGCTCGCGCAACACATCGGGCCCGGCCTGCAGGGCAAGGATATGAAACGGCACGCCACAGCGGGCGGCCAGTTCGACAAAGGGCTGACGGCGGGCGTGTTGCAGGAAGGCGGCATCGACAATCACCGTGTAGCCCGCCTGCAGCAGGTGCTGGCTCAGTTCCTGTAAATGGTAATAGAGCCGGTCGCTGGCCTGGGTCGAATACTTGCCGGTGCCGATGTCCTGATCGCTGTCGGCCTCGCCAAACAGGCGGGCCCGCTCCACGTCGGAACGCAGGCGCACCGCGCCGAGCGACTGCAGCAGGCCATCGGTGACGGTACTCTTGCCGCTGCCGGAAAAGCCCATCGTGATCAGCAGGGCGGGGGAATCGCGACGGCTACCGGCCACGGCCAGATCGAGATAGTCATTCAGTTCCCGGTGGTGGCGCGGCTGCTCATGCTGGCCCAGTTCGATGGCGGCCACCTTGGCCCGCACCATGGCGCGATAAACCCGGTAGAAGGGCAGCAGATCCAGCCCGGCATAATCACCGGTCTGCTCCAGGTAACGATTGAGCACATACCAGCCAAGACCACTGGCGGCATGCGCGTCGAGATCCATAATCAAAAAAGCGATTTCATTGAGGGTATCAATCCAGCGCAGGGCCGGGTCAAACTCGATACAGTCAAAGGCGATGACCTCATCCTGCCACAGGGCAATGTTGCGCAGATGCAGATCGCCGTGACATTCGCGGATAAAGCCGTTGCGATGACGTTGTTCAAACCGGCTGGCCAGCTGTTGCAATTGTTGTTCGCTCCAGTCTGCTACTTCGGTCAGCCGCGGATCATCGGCCAGTTGTGGCGCCTGCTGGCGAATCTGTGAGATGTTCTCATCACAGGGGTAACGGATCGCCTGCGGGGTACCGTACTCACTATCGGGCGGGGCGGCGGGCAGTTGCTGGTGAAATTCCCCGATCAGGGCGGCCAGTTGATCGAGATGGGTCAACGTCAGTTGCTGCTTTTGCAGCAGATGATCAAACCCCTGATCGGGATCGAATTGACGCATCTGCAGCGCGTATTCGATCACCTCTCCCTCGGTCTGTTGGGGGTCGGCCATCACGATGCCGTCGGCGGTCTCGATCACCGCCAGAACCTGCAGATAAATCGGTGCTGCCAGACGGCGATTCAGACGCAGCTCTTCCTGGCAATAATAGTGGCGCAGGTCGAGGGTGCTGAAATCGAGAAAGCCGAGATCCAGCGGTTTTTTGAGTTTGTAGGCAAACTCACCGGTCAGTAATACCCAGGAGATGTGGGTTTCGATCAATTCGATCGTGGCAACGGGGTGCGTATAGGCCGACGGTTGTTGCAACGCTGCCAGCCAGGCTGGAGTTTGCGCCTCGCTCATTGGTACACTGAATGTATTATCTTCATAGGCTCAGCCTAGCGCTGATCGTCGATCGGGACAATCACATGTCGTCGGATACCTCCACACCAATGCGCCTGGACAAATGGCTGTGGGCTGCCCGGTTTTACAAGACCCGCAGGCAGGCCAGCGAGGCGATCAGTGGCGGGCATGTGAAACTCAACGGCCAGCGCAGCAAACCCGGAGCCCGTCTGCAGACGGGGGATCAAGTGTACATTCGCAAGCAAATGCTGACCTTTGACATCATCGTGCGTGAACTCTCGCCGCGCCGGGGCCCGGCCAGCGAGGCACAAAAACTGTACGAGGAAACAGCCGAAAGCGTTATCCGGCGGGAATCGCAGCAGGCCGCGCGACAGGAACAGGCGCGGCTTAACCCGCGTCCCAAACGCAAGCCGGATAAACAGGAGCGGCGCAAGATTATCCGGTTTGTGAATAAACATACCCGGGAGCCCTCATGAGCCGGCCCGAAACGCCGTTAGTGACGGTGGATATCATCATTCGATTGAACGATCACCCCGAACAACCCCTGGTGCTGATCGAGCGTAAAAACCCGCCTTATGGCTGGGCATTGCCCGGTGGCTTCGTCGATATCGGGGAAACCCTGGAGACAGCCGCGGTGCGTGAGGCGCGCGAGGAGACCGGATTGCAGGTTGTGCTGGAGCGCCTGCTGGGTTGTTATTCGGATCCAGCGCGCGATCCCCGCGGGCATACCGTCAGTGCGGTGTATATCGGCTATGCTCGCGGCGAGCCCCGGGCGGCGGACGATGCGCGCGCCATCAGGCTTGTCAGCCCGACGGAATTGCCGGAAAAACTCGCCTTTGATCATGCGCTTATTCTTGATGATTACCGTCATTATCTGGTTACGGGCGAGCTGGCGCCGGTGCGCGAATAGCGGGGTTGTATCGTAAAAAATTGCCCCTATATTTACCGTTACGCAAAAAATTGACACATTCTAAATTTCAGGAGAAATCCATGGCGACCGTAGAACTGACCCCCGAAAACTTCAAAGATGTCATCGAGCAGAACGATTTTGTGATTATCGACTTCTGGGCGCCGTGGTGTGGTCCTTGCCAGTCTTTCGGTCCGGTCTATGAAGAGGTATCCGAAAAACACGATGATATCGTCTTTGCCAAGGTTAATACTGAAGATCAACAGGAAATGGCCGGTATGTTCAACATTCGCTCTATCCCGACCCTGATGATCTTTCGCGAGCAGGTCATACTCTACTCCGAGGCCGGCGCACTGCAGCAGTCCGCATTTGAAAAGCTGATCGAGGACGCCAGGGCCCTGGATATGGAAAAAGTCCACCAGGAAGTCGCCAGGCAACAGCAGGAACAGGAACAACAGCAGGCCCAGTCCTGATCTTTTAAAATCTCACCACCAAGACACGAAGACACCAAGGGAAGACAATTTAAAGTTTTTCCTGTGGTGTCTTCGTGTTTTTATGCACGGTGTAAATATTTTATCGTGCATCCCTTTACCTCTGAGTAGAGTTGAAAAGGGATTGAATAAAATTGACTTATTTTACTTCGTGTCTTTGTGCCTTGGTGGTGAATATCTTTTAGGTTCAAGACACGAAGACACCAAGGGAAGATGTTTGACGATACTTCCTGAAGGTGTCTTTGTGCGTTAATGCGCAGTGAGTTCTTCGTGGCAGGTCTGTTGCCGGTAAATTAGAATAATATGCGGGTAAAAGTTATATTTTTTTACTTGGTGTCTTCGTGGTGAATATCTTTTTTTTACATTAACCCGCGAAACGGCTGCACCTCGACCAGGGTGCCGGCGTCGATATTGTCGGCTTCCAGCGGCAGGATGATGAAACAGTTGGCGCGGCTCATGCCGCTGAGGATATGCGAGGCCTGCATACCCGCAGCCGTAACGCCCGGGTTGCCCTGTTCATCCAAGGTCAGGATGCCGCGTTGAAAGTCGGTGCGTCCGGCGCGTTTTTTCAATGGCTCGCGACAGGGCACTTTGAATGTCAGTGGCGCTTCCGCCTCTTCACCCATCAGGCGACGCAGGGCCGGCAGGGCAAACTGGTAGAAGGTTGCCATGACCGACACCGGGTTACCGGGCAGCCCGAAGAACCAGGCGTCTTTAACTCGCCCGAACGCCAGTGGTTTGCCCGGTTTCATGGCGATCTTCCAGAAACTGACTTTGCCGAGTTTATCCAGGGTCGTTTTAACGTAATCGGCTTCACCTACCGATACCCCGCCGGAGGTGATCACCGCATCGGCCTGATCGGCGGCCTGTTCAAAAGCCGCTTCGATCGCCTCGGGCACATCCCGGATGACACCCAGATCCAGAATCTCCACGTCCAGTTCCCGGAGCATGCCATACAACGTATAACGGTTACTGTCATAAATCTGGCCTTCTTCCAGCGCTTCACCGACAGGGCGCAACTCATCGCCGGTGGAGAAAAACGCCACCCGAAGTTTGCGCGCCACAGTGACCTCGGGCACACCCAGCGAAGCCAGCAGCCCGATCTCGGCCGCGTGCAGACGCTGCCCCTTTTGTAACACCACATCCTCCACGGCAATATCCTCGCCGGCGTGACGCACGTTCTGTCCCGAGGTGTGGCCATTGCCAAAGGTGATGCGTTCGCCGTCGGCGGTGGCGTGCTCCTGCATGATCACTGTGTCGGTGCCAGCGGGCAGCTTGGCACCGGTCATGATGCGTACGCACTGACCGGCCTGCACTTCCCCATCGAACGGGTTGCCGGCGAAGGCGGTGCCGATCAGATCCAGGCTGGTGTCCCCGTCGCCGAGATCGGCGCCGCGCAATGCGTACCCGTCCATGGCGGAGTTTTTGTACGGCGGCACATTCAGTGGCGAGTGGACATCCTCGGCCATGACATGGTTGTGCGCCTGCATCAGTGGCAGTCTCTCGGTTTCTGCTATGGGCGTGATGCTGTGCTGAATCTGTTCCAGCGCCTGTTCCACGCGCAGGTTATTGGGATCAAATTCATCGCAGGAGGGTTTGGCGGACATAGGCGGTTACTCACTTAAACGGGATTTGTTGCGAGCCGGGATTATGCCATATCAGACGCGATTCTGCCGGATGAAGGCCTCGATAAAGTCGGCAATGGCCGGCGGGTTATTGATGTCGAGTACGGTTAATTGCCTGTCGATATCGGCGGGAAGTTCCGTCACCAGGGCGATAATCTCGGGATCGTCGATATACAGCGGCGAATGCGAAACTACTTCACGATACACTTCCAGCCTGGGATAGGCGGCGTGCTTGAAGCCTTCCACCAGGATCAAATCCAGGCGGTCACAGTCCAGCTTTGCGATCAGTTTGTCCAGTTGCGGATCGTGGTCCTGTTGCGGGGTTTCGCCAATCAGTGCCCAGCGATATTGTGAGGCAACCAGCATCTGACTGGCACCGGCATGGCGCAGTTCATAGCTGTCCTTGCCGGGATAATCGATATCAAATTCATGATGCGCGTGTTTGATAACGCCGAGCTGGTAGCCGCGTTCGCGCAGGAGGGTAATCAGCCGGGTGAGCAGGGTGGTTTTACCACTGCCGCTGTAGCCGACAAAACCGAGCAGGGGACAGGGCGCTTCAATCATGATAATCCAGATTCCAGTTGTTGCGGTTCGTTGATGTTGATCAGCGTATCGGGCTGATCAGAATAATCCACCAGGGCGTGGGACTGGCTGCGTATCCATTCCTGCACCCGGTGCCGGCCCTGCTGGTAATAGTCGAGCAGCGCAGCTTCACAGGAACGGTGCAGCAGACACAGCGTGCCATGCAAGTGCTCTCCGTCAGTGACCGCGACCACGGGGACCTGTTGCTGTGCGGCTGTCTCACTCAGGCGGGCCACCAGATCACCCGGCAGTCGCGGAGTATCACAGGGCGCAAAACAGAACCACTCGCCATCACACTGTTGCAGAGCACTGTAAAACCCGGCCAGGGGACCGGGAAAATCCGGCCATAGATCTCCGACCACCGGATAGCCATAGCGTTGATAGGTTTCCCGGTGCCGGTTGGCGTTGAGACACAGCCTGGCTACCTGGGAACCCAGTCGTTCGCAAACATGTTCGATCAACGGACGTCCGTGGTAGCCGAGCAAGCCTTTGTCCTGCCCCTGCATGCGCCGGGCACGGCCGCCAGCCAGGATGATGCCGGTAATGCTGGTGGGTGCGGGTAAGCTCATGGCGGTTCCGTTGCGATCAAAATCCCAGTATATCGTGGCTTGTGGTCCGGTGCGTCACTCCCTAAAGATCATCCTGTGTCGGGCCGATAAGGTAAAACTGCAAGCAATTAAATCACTCAACACGGCCCCGGGTTTCCATGTCCACTATCGATGCCACAATGAAAAATGCTGTCAATGGCATGCAGGCCGGTATTACCACTGCCCGGCGCGCGGCTTCCCAGATCGCCTCCGGGCGCGGCGACAGCGAGTCTCTTCAGGATCTCAAACAGGCCGAGAGGCAGGTCGCCAGTAACGCCAAAAGCGTGGAACAGGCCAACGAAGCTCTGGGCGGGGTTATTGATGTCAAGGCGTGAGCCCGTTACTGGCTGATACCTCTTGCAATGCTATTCGGCCGGATATTCGCAAACCGGGTTGTTTGCCGGCGTCTCGCCGGTGCTGAAGCAGCGAGGAATTTGTCCTGGCATTGCCGGAGACCGGGAAGGACGATGCCATGATCCTTGCCGATCAGGTCCGCTCACGTATTGCCGGTCTGGAATTCTGCCGGGCTGAGAAAGACTTTGGGATCACGATCAGCACTGCAATCAGATCAACCGCTATTCTGACATTGTCATCAATATCTGACTACACCGCCAGGACACGAAGAGCCCAGGAAAAATGATTCAAGAAGCCGTAACGATCATGCCGGTTTACTAATATCGACGACGGCGGGTAGTTTCCATCGCGAGGGAAAACGGGGCCCCGGGAATACAGAAAATTGACCTGGTGTCTTCGCGGGGAACACGCTGGTGATTTATTCAGCAAACTCGATCGCTTCGCGAATCGCATCAATGCCTGCTCTGGCACATTCATCATCCACGTCGCCGCTGATCTTTTTTGCGGGGGCGCCGGAGATACCCACGGCTCCGTAGAAATGCCCGCCCATGCGGACCGGCACACCACCCCCGATCAATAACACTTGCGGGGCAAAGCGCAGATTATCAAAATCACCTTCCTGCATGTCGAGCGTGGACGTCTGGAAACTGGCGGCGGTTTGGGCTTTTAGCCGGCTAACGTCGATGGTGTGGCTGCCGGCCAGCGGATCGCGCGCCATGGCCAGCAGTTTGCCATTGCGATCAACCACGCTGGAAGTCACCTGATAGCCCTGTTTACGACAGGCCTGGGCCGACTCGACAGCCAGCTGGTTGGCCAGCTCGAAGGAAAGGATCCGGCTGGTGATATAAGCCGGTTCGGCGTCGGCGATGGGACTCAGGAGTAAAGTCGGAAGCAGGACTAAAGAAAGATAGCGTTTCATGGCGTTTTAATCCTCGAGTGTAGAGGCTTGATGTTGTTGTAATGCCCACAGCACATGTTCACGCACCAGTTCGGAAGAGTGGCCGGTGCGGGCCTGCAGGGCGGCGATTACCCCGGGCGAGGTGGCCGCATTGCCCAGTGCCACGGCGATATTGCGTAACCAGCGTTCGTGGCCGATACGGCGAATCGCCGAGCCTTCCAGATTCCGGTTGAAAGAGACGTCATCCCACCGGAAAAGTTCCACCAGACGCGCAGCATTCAGTTGCTGACGCGGATCAAAATCCGGCTCGTGGCTGTAGTCGGCAAACCGGTTCCAGGGACAGTACAGCTGGCAGTCATCACAACCATAGATTCGATTGCCCATCGGTTTGCGCAATTCCACCGGGATCGGTCCTTTCAGTTCGATGGTCAGATAGGAGATACAGCGTCGGGCATCGACCACATACGGTTCGACGATAGCATTGGTGGGACAAACATCGATACAGGTCTGGCAGGTACCGCAATGGTTGCTGGACGGTTCATCAACCGGCAGAGGCAGATCGGTATACAACTCGCCGAGAAAAAACCACGAGCCGGCATCCCGCTGCAGCAAATTACTGTGTTTGCCAATCCAGCCGAGGCCGGCTTTTTCGGCCAACGCCTTTTCCATTACCGGCGCGCTGTCGACAAAGGCGCGATAACCGAAGGGCCCGATCTGTTGCTGGATACGATCGGCCAGCTGTTGCAGACGCTTGCGCATCAGCTTGTGATAATCACGGCCCAGCGCATAGCGCGAGATATAGGCCTTGTCGGGGTGATCCAGCAATGTCTTGATATCGATCGTTTCTTCGGGCAGATAATCCAGGCGGACACTGATAATGCGCAATGTTTCGGGGACCAGCTCGGTCGGCTGGCTGCGTTTTGTTCCGTGCCCGGCCATCCATTGCATCTCGCCCTGGTAATCCCGGCTCAGCCATTGCTGCAAACGCGCCTCATACTCATCCAGATCAGTATCGGTGATGGCGGTCTGCTGAAAACCGAGTCCGGCGCCCCACTGTTTGATCTGCGCCGCCAGCGCCGACCAGTCGGGATTGTGCGCGGCCTGCTTGTTTTGGCTGTGACTCATGATCATAATCATAGCCTTATGACTCATCTGCCGCATGATCTTTATACCGCCGACCAGTGCCGTGAACTCGATCGCATCGCCATCGAGGAAGAGGGGATGTCCGGTTCCATATTAATGGAGCGCGCCGGCGAGGCCGCTTATCGTCTGCTTGGCCGGCGCTGGCCCGGGGCACGGCGCATTACCGTGGTCTGCGGCACCGGCAATAACGGCGGCGATGGCTATGTGGTCGCGCGACTCGCACACGCCGACGGGCGCGAGGTTCGGGTGCTGCAGGTCGGGGATACGGATAAATTACGCGGCGATGCCCTGGCCGCTCTGCAACGCTTGCAGGGCATGGATATTTTTCCCGAGCCGTTCGAGTCGCAACCGGTCGAAACGATCGATCTGCTGGTTGATGCCCTGCTGGGAACCGGCGTCCAGGGCGAAGTGAATGAGCCCTATGCCACGGCGATCGACTGGTTCAATGCGAGTGGCAAGCCGGTGCTGGCGCTGGATGTTCCCTCCGGCCTGGATGCCAGCACCGGTCAGGCGGGCGGCCGGGCTGTGCACGCACAGGAAACCATTACCTTTATCGGCACCAAGACAGGATTACTGACCGGGGACGCGCCGGATTATGTCGGCCAGCTGGCATTCAGTTCCCTCAATCTGCCGGCCCGCGTGCGGGGGCGCGTGAGCCCGGTCGCCCGGCGGCTCGACTTTGAAACCTTGCGCCAGCAGCTGCCGCGGCGAGCGCGCAACAGCCATAAAGGGTTGTTCGGGCATGTCCTGATCATCGGCGGGGATCAGGGCATGAATGGCGCCGCCCGGCTGGCCGGCGAAACCGCCCTGCGTTGTGGGGCCGGGCGAGTGAGCATCGCGACCCGCGCCGCCCATGCGGCTACCCTTAACAGTGGTCGTCCGGAACTGATGTGCCATGGCGTGGAAGACGGCGACACGCTGCAAGCATTAATTGAACAGGCTACAGTGCTGGCGGTGGGCCCCGGTCTGGGGCAGGGCGAGTGGGGCCGGATGATCTGGTCGGTGATCGAGGCGTGCGACACCCCGCAGGTGATCGACGCGGACGGACTCAATCTGCTGGCCGGCAATCCGCAGCGGTTCGAGCAGCGGATTCTTACGCCCCATCCCGGTGAAGCCGCTCGCCTGCTGAACCAGAGCCCGGCCGAGGTACAGGCTGATCGGCTGGCGGCAGTGCGCCGTCTGCAGAGGGCGTATGGCGGGGCCGTGGTGCTCAAGGGGGCCGGAACATTAGTGAGCACTGACACAGGTAACTCAGTGTGTACGGAGGGCAATCCCGGCATGAGCAGCGCCGGCATGGGCGATGTGCTCACGGGGGTGATCGCCGCCCTGTTGGCGCAGGGGCTGGAGCTGGAAACGGCTGCGCAACTGGGGGTCTGCCTGCATGGCGCAGCGGCGGATCAGGCTGCCGGAGCCGCGGGTGAGCGCGGCCTGCTGGCGGGGGACCTGTTCGGGCCATTGCGCCGACTCGCCAACCGGTGATCCCGCAGACCAAATTCTTTCTCCCGCGGGCATGCCGTTATTCGAAAAATTCCGCTAAGCTTGGATTGATGGAAAAATATCTCGACAACGAAGCGGCCACGGTGCAGCTGGGTCGGCGGCTGGCTCGTCTGTGTGTGGCACCCTGTCTGGTGTTTTTGCACGGCGAGCTGGGCGCCGGCAAAACCACGCTGGTGCGAGGGCTGCTGCAGGAAATGGGGCACAGGGGGCCGGTCAAAAGTCCGACCTACACCCTGGTTGAGCCCTATCATTTTGATCATAAAAAAGTTTTCCATTTCGATTTGTATCGACTTGGTGAGCCCGAAGAGCTGGAATACCTGGGCTTTCGGGATTACCTGGATGATCATTCGCTCTGTCTGGTGGAGTGGTCCGAGCGGGGCAAGGGCCATCTCCCCCATCCCGATGTAGAGGTGTATCTCGAGCCACGCGGCGAGGGACGTCAGGCACGTCTGATCGCTCACGACCAGGCCGGCGAGGCCCTGCTGGCCCGGCTGGAGCCGTTTTGAAAACCCCGCAGGTGCGACAATCTCGAAAAAACTCTAGAAAGCCTGGCTATCTTCATAATAAATATCAAATTTTTACTTGATTTATTCCCCCGCCCGGCACAATAATAAATTACACGCAGGTAACACGGGAGGAGAGCACCATGCGTACAGCTCGGGCGCTGTTATGGCTGATGTTATCCGTCATACCCCTGACCGCGGCAGCCGCCGGGGTACAGGTGGAGGGGGTGCGCATGTGGCCGGCACCTGATCACACCCGGCTGGTGCTGGATCTGAGCCAGCCTGTGGATCATCGTCTCTTTGCTCTGGAAAATCCCGACCGCGTAGTGATCGATCTCAAGGATTCCCGTTTCCCCGGCAGCCTGCCGGCTCTGAGCTATGAGGAGGCCCTGATCGAGAATATTCGTTATGCGCACCGCGAGGATAATCAGCTGCGCTTTGTGCTGGATCTCAATTCCCAGGTGCGCCCGAAAAGTTTTGTTCTCAAACCGCAAGGCGAATACGGTCACCGTCTGGTAATCGACCTGCATCAGCCGCAAAGCAAGCAGGCTGCGCCGAAGGTGACCAAGTCGGTTACTGATGGCAAGCCCCGAAATCTCATTATTGCCATCGATGCCGGTCACGGCGGCGAGGATCCCGGTGCCCTTGGCCAGCTCGGCACAAGAGAAAAAGATGTGGTCATGGCTATTGCGCGCAAACTCGAAGCGATGCTCAAACGGGAGCCCGGCTTTGAACCGGTGATGATCCGCACCGGTGACTATTACCTGAGCCTGCGCGAACGCGTGGAAAAAGCGCGGCGCGCGCAGGCCGATCTGTTTATCTCTGTCCATGCCGATGCCTTTCATGACCGTCGCGCGCACGGTTCCTCGGTCTATGTCATCTCGGATAGCGGCGCCAGTAGTAAGGCCGCCCGTTTCCTGGCCGAAAGTGAAAACAGTGCCGACCTGATCGGCGGGGTCAGTCTGGATGACAAGGAAGATCTGTTGAAGATGGTGCTGGTGGATATGGTGCAGAACTCCACCATCGAAGACAGTCACCGGGTAGCCAGCGAAGTGCTGGGCGGTCTCAAACACGTCAATCACCTGCACAAGCGGCAGGTGGAAATGGCCGGCTTCCGCGTGCTCAAGGCGCCGGATGTCCCGTCGATCCTGGTGGAAACGGCGTTCATCTCCAACCCGGGTGAAGAACGCAAGCTGCGTAGCACTGCCCATCAGACCAAACTGGCCCGTTCCATGTTCTACGGCGTCAAACGTTACTTCGCCCGTCATGCTCCGGCCGGGACCGTGCTGGCCGAACGCAAGCCGCAGCGTCACCGGATCGATCGCGGCGACACGCTCTCCGGCATAGCCGCCCGCTACCGGGTCAGCGTCTCGGCGATCAAACAGCACAACAACCTCTCCGACAACATGCTGCGCGTCGGTCAGGTGCTGCAAATTCCCGTTATCTGAATAGTCAAATAAAACCCAACGCAGAGGCGCAAAGACGCAAAGGACGCAGAGTTATTATTTCGGCTTGTCTGGTGTGTCTGTCTCAAGTGTATGACTGGAACGTAACAGGATATTACACGAGTCTGGGATACAGCTTCTGATCCAGGTGTTTTGCTGTAGCCATAATTAAATTTTCAAATTACCTTTACTGCAATTCTTTGCGGTTCTCTGCGCTTCTGCGTTAAAAGCTTTTTCTGTATTTCAAAGTCCCGGCCCGGCCGTCTGGCGAAGGAAAAGCAATACGGTTAAGCTATTTGGATGCAACCTGCCCGCCGTTATCAACCCGATGCGATTATTCAGCGCCTGCCGCCAATCCTGGCCAATCAGATTGCCGCCGGGGAGGTGGTGGAGCGGCCGGCGTCAATCGTCAAGGAACTGGTGGAAAATGCGCTGGATGCCGGCGCCAGACGTATTGATGTGCAGATTCGCAATGGTGGGTTGGAGCAGATTCAGGTCAGTGATGACGGCTACGGGATTCGGCCCGCGGAGCTGGAGCTGGCGGTCAGTCCGCACGCGACCAGCAAGATTGCCCAACTGGCGGATCTGGAGAATCTGGCCAGTCTCGGTTTTCGTGGCGAGGCACTGGCCAGCATTGGTTCGGTGGCGCGCCTGGTGATCGACTCCCGTTTCACTGATACCGCGGAAGCCTGGCGCCTGAGCCTGACCGATCGCGAGGCCGGCCCGCAGCTGGTCCCCGTAGCCCATCCGGTGGGAACTACTGTCAGCGTTTCCGAGCTCTTTTATAACACCCCGGCACGGCGCCGCTTTCTGCGTACCGAACGCACCGAATATCGCTATATCGAAGACATGCTCAAGCGCCTGGCCCTGAGCCGCTTCGAGGTGGGCTTCAGTCTGCGGCACAACGCTCGGGAGGTTTTCCGCCTGCCGCCGGCGACGACAGCCGCGCAACAGGCCCGGCGGGTCGAGCGGCTGTGCGGCAAGGCGTTTTATGCGCAGGCATTGCATATTGATTACAGCCTGGAGGGCTTGCGGCTGTGGGGCTGGCTGGCGCGCCCCGAGGCGGCGCGCAGCCAGGCCGATTTGCAGTATGTGTATGTCAATGGACGCAGTGTGCGCGACAAGTTGATCAACCACGCTCTGCGTCAGGCCCAGGGCCAGCTCTATCCCGGTCGCCATCCGGCCTGGCTGCTGTATATGGAGCTGGACCCGCTCAAGGTGGATGTGAATGTGCATCCCACCAAACATGAAGTCCGCTTTCATCAGGCGCGCCAGGTGCATGATTTTCTTGTCCACGCCGTCAGCGAGGCGCTGGCCGAGGACTCTGCCGCTGCCCGGCCAGCGACGCGGGGATGGAATCCGTCAGCGGCTGAACCGCGGGGCCCGTTTTACAGCCCGGCGGAGGGCAATATTCCCGCCGCCTGGTCGGTTCGCGAGGCCGCCCGGGTCGAGGCACCGGCGGCGGTGAATAGCGATGATACCCGGTCCGATAAACAGATCCTGGCCACACTGGCGGGAGGGTATCTGGTGGTGGAAGAGCAGGGCGCATTGTTGCTGATTAATGCTCCGGCGGTGCGTGCGGCGCAACTGGCGGCCAGCTTTGCCAGCGGTGAAGCGCAGACCGCCAGGCCGCTGTTGATTCCCGAGACCATTGAGTTGTCCGCAGCGGCGCTGCAATGGCTGGAAGAACAGGCTGTATGGCTGGCTCGCCACGGCATCGATGTCAGTGCGATCAGTGAAACCTCGGTGCTGCTGCGTCAGGTGCCGGCTGCGGCGGCTTCCCATGAACCGGCGCAGTGGCTGACGGTATTTGTCGAATTGATCCTCGCGGGGACCGCGCCGGAGGTTGCGCTGGCACAGGTGCTGAGTTGTCCGCCGAACTGGAGTGCGGTCGAACAACAGGCACTGGTGCGCGATGCCCTGAGCTGGCAGCGGGATCCACAGCCTGCCCGCTACTGGCTACGCTGGGATCAGGCCGCGTTGCAGACGCTGTTCGAAACGTGAGTCTGGCCTCGGCGTCTCTTCCTCCGGCGATCGCCCTGATGGGGCCGACCGCCTCGGGCAAGACCGACCTGGCCGTGCGGCTGGTGCGGGAGCTGCCAGTAGAAATCGTCAGCGTCGATTCGGTGATGGTCTATCGCGGTATGGATATCGGCTCGGCCAAGCCAGGCCCCGAGGTCCTGGCCGGAGCGCCCCATCGCCTGATCGATTTTCTGGATCCGGCTGAAGCCTGTTCGGCAGCCCGCTTTGCCGAACTGGCTCGTCGTGAGATGACCGAGATTACCGCCGCCGGGCGGATTCCCCTGCTGGTCGGCGGTACCATGCTCTATTTTCGCGCCCTGATCCATGGTCTGTCCCGCCTGCCGGCGGCCGATCCCGTACTGCGCACGCAACTGGAGCAGGAGGCGCTGGAACAGGGCTGGGCGGCGATGCACGTCCGACTGGCCCGGGTGGATCCGCAAGCCGCAGGACGGATTCATCCCAATGATCCCCAGCGTATCCAGCGGGCGCTGGAAGTGTATGAGCTGACCGGGGTGCCGTTGAGCCAGTTGCAACAACAGAATGAACCGTTGCCCTGGCAGTTTGTCAAACTGGCGCTGATTCCCTCGGATCGGGCCGTATTGCACGAACGCATTGCCTGTCGGTTTGCGCAAATGCTCGAGCAGGGATTCGTCGAGGAGGTCGAAGCCCTTTACAGGCGTGGGGATTTGAATGAGCAGATGCCCTCGATACGGGCGGTAGGCTATCGCCAGCTGTGGCACTACTTGCAAGGCAGGAACAACTATACTCAAATGCAGGAACAGGGTGTGGCGGCGACTCGCCAGCTGGCCAAACGCCAGCTGACCTGGTTGCGCAGCGAATCGGGGGTCCGGAGCTTTGATGCCCTTGATCAAAAAAGGGAGGATCAGGTCTTGAAATGGTTAGCCGGCTCACCCATTGATACAGAATGAGTATGGTAAGATAATTTTTGAATTTTTATAAGGTTATAAGAACAGGCCCGATCGTCTGAGACAATAACTATAACATGCGGAGATAATAACATGAGTAAAGGACAGTCCTTACAAGATCCGTTTCTCAATGCCCTGCGTAAGGAACGCGTCCCCGTTTCAATTTTTCTGGTGAACGGGATTAAATTGCAGGGGCAGGTCGAGTCATTTGACCAGTTTGTGGTGCTGTTGCGTAATACAGTTAATCAAATGGTTTACAAACACGCGATTTCTACCATCGTGCCGGCACGCAATGTGAAGCTGCCGATGGCGGAAGATAACGGCAAGGCTAATCTTTGAATCGCCAACCACGGTTGGTCAGGATGGTATTGATTGTTTGAACGTCCACAAGCCGGTGAGCGGGCTGTTCTGGTTCACCTGGCTCTGCAAGCGGAGCAGCAACAGGAAGAACCCGGAGAATTTCGGGAACTGGCTGTCTCCGCCGGTGCTGAACCGATCGCGGTGATCACCGGTTCACGGGCGGTGCCCCACCCCCGTTATTTCGTCGGTACCGGCAAGGCCGAAGAGATCCGTGAAACTGTCAGGGAACTTCAGGCCGATCTGGTACTGTTCAACCATGCCTTGTCTCCGGTCCAGGAACGTAACCTCGAACAACTGCTCAAATGCCGGGTGCTGGATCGCACCGGCCTGATTCTGGATATTTTTGCCCAGCGGGCCCGGACGCATGAAGGCAAGTTGCAGGTCGAGCTGGCGCAACTTAAACACCTTTCTACGCGCCTGGTACGCGGCTGGACCCATCTGGAGCGTCAGAAGGGGGGGATCGGTCTGCGCGGTCCCGGTGAAACCCAGCTGGAAACCGACCGCCGCCTGATTGGCGAGCGGATTCGGCAGCTCAACAAGCGGTTGGAAAAGGTCCGGCGTCAACGCGAACAGGGACGCCGCGCTCGCAAACGCCGCGAAATCCCCACGGTCTCGCTGGTCGGTTACACCAACGCCGGCAAATCCACCCTGTTTAACCGACTGACCGACTCCCGTGTGTATGCGGCCGATCAACTCTTTGCGACCCTGGATCCGACCCTGCGCCGGCTGGAACTGGCCGACGGTCAGGCCCTGATTCTGGCCGACACGGTGGGATTCATTCGCCATCTGCCGCATGATCTGGTGGCGGCGTTTCGTTCCACCTTGCAGGAAACCCGCGATGCGGACCTGCTACTGCACGTGGTGGACGCCTCCAGCCCCGAACGTGACGGGAATATCGAACAGGTTAACGCGGTATTGAGCGAAATTGACGCCAGTGATGTGCCCCAGTTGCTGGTTTACAACAAAATCGATCAGCTCGAGGAGAGCGAACCGCGGATTGAATACGACGAGCGCGGTCTGCCGTGGCGGGTCTGGGTCTCGGCCCGCGACAGTGCCGGCCTGGTCGAGTTGGGCGAGGCGCTGGCGGCGCGGCTGGATCGTGGCCGGGTCTGCCATGAGCTGCTATTACCGGTGGCTGAGGGACGACTGCACGCGCGGTTATATGAAGTGGGCAAGGTCCACCGTGAACAGGTGGACGAGCAGGGTAACTGGCTGATGACTGTCGAAATGCCTCGTGCCGAGTGGGACGCGCTGGATAAGCATTATGCGATTGGCGCGCATCTGGCCGACGAGGAAGAGGCGGCCCGGCTTGCCCGGCTGGCTTCCTGACAAGCGGCGGGACAAACGCAGATGAGCTAAATCCGGAGCATGCCTTGCGGCAGGTAGCGAAGCCCCATAGAATTGCCCTTCGGTCACATTGAAAATTCTATTTTCCTGAATTGAACTGCACGCGCTGATTCAGAACACATATCACGGAGCATCACATGGCCTGGAATGAACCTGGTGGTTCAAATAACAAGGATCCCTGGGGTAATCGCAATAACCCGCAAGGCGGCCCCCCGGATCTCGACGAGGTAATCAAAAAGCTGCAGGCCAGGTTTAGCGGCTTGTTTGGTGGCAAAGGCGGTGGGGGCGGTCCTCGCATACCCGGCGCCGGCGGCTCCATGGGATTGAGCCTGATTATTCTGGTGCTGCTGGCGGTCTGGGCGCTGTCCGGCATCTACATCATCAATGAAGGCAAGGAAGGCGTGGTATTGCGCTTCGGTAAATTCCACACCATCCAGCCACCCGGTCCGCACTGGTATCCGCGTTTCATCGATACAGTCGATATCGTGGATGTCTCCCAGGTGCGTTCGGTACATATTGGTGAAGGCAGTAACGAAGCCCTGATGTTGACCCAGGACGAGAATATCGTCGATATGGAATTCGTAGTGCAGTACAACGTGCGTGATTCACGCCGTTTCCTCTATCACGTGCGCGAGCCGGAAATTTCACTGCGCCATGTTACTCAAAGTGCCGTACGCGAGATTGTCGGTAACAACGAGATGGAATTCATCATCACCCAGGGCCGTGACAAAATTGCTGCAGAAGCCTGGGACCGGATTCAGGGCATCCTCGACAGTTACGAGACCGGTTTACAGGTGCGTGGTTTCAATATGCAAAAGGCCCAGCCACCGCAGGAAGTCATGGCGTCATTCGACGACGTGGCCGCGGCGCGCGAGGACCGGGAAAAGTTCATGAACCAGGCGATGGCCTACGCCAACGACATTCTGCCCCGGGCCGAAGGTCAGGCGCAGCGTTTTCTGGAAGAAGCCAAGGCTTACCGCGATGAGAAAGTTTCTATCGCCGAGGGTGATGCCGAACGTTTCCTGGAAATCATGCGTGAATACAAGAAGTCGCCCCGGGTCACGCGCGAGCGTCTTTATCTGGAAGCGATGGAAGAGCTGATGGGGAAAAATCCCAAGGTTATGGTTGATCTCAAAGAAGGCAACAATCTGATGTATCTGCCACTGGACCAGCTGATGAAGCAACGTGCCAGTGGTTCAAGTAGTAATAGCGATGCTTCACAGGGGTCCGGGCCGTTCTCCCGCCAGAAAGAGGATTTCGGGCTGGACCAGACGCGTGAGCGCGATCGTTCAAGGGAGGTGCGCCAATGAACCCGAAACTTCTGGGCGCCGTCATCGTCCTCGCCATCGTTGGCTTTGTGGGAAGCAGTAGCGTTTTCACCGTCAATGAGCGAGAGCTGGCCATCCTGTTTGCCCTGGGTAAGATTGATAAAGCGGATTATGAACCGGGTATCCATTTCAAATGGCCGTTCGTGAACAACGTACGCAAGTATGAAAAGCGTATTATTACCGCCGATACCGCCCCGCAGCGTTATCTGACCCAGGAACAGAAACCGTTGATCGTGGATTACTACGTCAAGTGGCGGATCCGCGATGTCGAGACCTACTACAAGACCATGCAGGGCATGGAAACCCGGGCTCGTCAGCAGTTTCAATCGATCGTCAACAAGGGATTGCTGGACGCCTTCGGTGAGCGCACCCTGCAGGAGGTTATCTCCAGTGCGCGCGATGAAATCATGCGTGATATCACCAAGAAAGCGAGCGAACGGGTCGAGAGTTTCGGTATCGAGATCGTTGATGTCCGTCTCAAGCGTATCGAGCTGACCGAGCGGGTCTTCAAGAATATCTTCGAACGCATGAAGTCGGCGCGTAAAAAGGAAGCCAATGAGCTGCGTGCTTCCGGTGAAGGTGAAGCGGAACGGATCCGCGCCGAGGCCGAACGGCAGAAAACCGTGATGCTGGCCAAGGCCTATCGCGAGGCGCAGGGTATTCGTGGTGAAGGTGATGCCCGGGCTGCGTCCATTTATGCCGGGGCTTATCAGCAGGACGAGGAATTTTATTCCTTCTATCGCAGCCTGACGGCCTATCGCAAATCGCTGGTCGGCCAGGGTAACCTGATGGTGCTGGAACCGGATTCCGACTTCTTCAAGTATTTCAAGGATAATAATCCCGCCAACAAGTGATGCACCGATAACGTTTGTTTAATCACGCTTTCGGACGTCATTTATGTGGCAGGAATTGATTGTGGCTATCGCACTGGTGCTGGTGATCGAGGGGATTACACCGGCACTCAGTCCCGCCTCTTTTCGTCGTGGTCTGATCATGGTGGCCCAGATGAGCGATCGCGTTTTGCGGCGTATCGGGCTGGCTGCCATGCTGGGCGGGGCGTTGTTGATCTATCTGGTCAAGGGTTAGAAACAGAATGAAATCCGATCGTTGGTTGTTACCGGAAGGGATCGAGGAGGTCCTGCCAGAACAGGCGCGCCGGCTGGAGATGCTGCGCCGTCGTTTGCTCGATCTGTATGCCAGCTGGGGCTATGAGCTGGTGATCCCACCGATGATCGAGTATCTCGATTCCTTGCTGACCGGAACTGGTCATGATCTGGATTTGCAGACCTTCAAACTGACCGACCAACTGACCGGTAAGCTGATGGGTTTACGCGCGGACATGACCCCCCAGGTGGCGCGCATCGATGCCCATACGATGAAAAAGGACGGCCCGTCACGGCTTTGCTATATCGGTTCGGTATTACATACCCGATCGGACGGTTTTGCCGGTTCGCGCAGTCCGATGCAGGTTGGCGCCGAACTCTACGGTCACAACGGAAGCGAAAGCGACGTGGAAGTGTTTCGCCTGATGCTGGAGACCCTGCGCCAGAGCGGTATACCGAATCTCTATTTCGATCTGGGTCATGTCGGTATCTATCGACAACTGGTTCACGCGGCAAAACTGTCCGATGAACAACAGGCTGAACTGTTCGATGCCCTGCAACGCAAGGCGATCCCCGAGATCGAACAGCTGCTGGATAACAGCTCGGTGGACAGGAAGATTGCCGAAGGATTGCTTGCTCTGGCGACGCTCAACGGGGATGACTCTGTCATCGATGAAGCGCGCCGTCTGCTGACGTTCGCCGGTGACGGCGTTGCCCGGGCGCTGGATAATCTGCAGGCCGTGGCGCTACAGATCAAGGCTTATGAGCCGGCGATTCCCCTGCATTTTGATCTGGCCGAATTACGCGGTTACAACTATCACACCGGCGTGGTCTTTGCTGCTTACGTGCCGGGGCGTGGACAAGCTATAGCCGTGGGCGGGCGTTATGATGAAATCGGCAAGGTCTTCGGTCGTTCCCGGGCCGCCACCGGTTTCAGTACCGATCTCAAAACACTGATCGATCTGGGCGAGACGTGGAACACGCGGCCCGGCGCGATTTATGCCCCGGTCGCGGAGGATGCCGGCTTGCGCGAGCAAATCGAACAACTTCGCCGACAGGGCGAGCGGGTAATCAATGCCCTGCCGGGGGACAACAGCAATCCGCAGCAACTGGGCTGCGATCGCAAACTGGTCAGGGATGGCAAGGCATGGCAAATTGTAACGATTTGATAACAACAACAGGCTGAAGTCATGGGCAAGAACGTCGTCATTATCGGGACCCAGTGGGGAGATGAAGGTAAAGGCAAGATCGTCGATCTGTTGACCGATCGGGCTTCCGCAGTGGTGCGATTCCAGGGTGGTCACAATGCCGGGCACACACTGGTGATCGGCGACAAAAAAACCGTCTTGCACCTGATCCCCTCTGGCGTGCTGCGCGAAAACGTCCAGTGCCTGATCGGCAACGGCGTGGTGCTCTCGCCCGAAGCATTGCTCGATGAGCTGACGATGCTGGAAAACGAGGGCGTCCCGGCACGCGAACGACTGCGCATCAGCGAAGCCTGCCCGCTCATTCTGCCCTATCACGTGGCCCTGGATCATGCCCGCGAAGTGGCGCGCGGTAAAAAAGCCATCGGTACTACCGGACGGGGCATCGGCCCGGCCTATGAAGACAAGGTCTCGCGCCGCGGTCTGCGTCTGGGCGATCTGTTTCACCGCGAACGCTTTGCCGCCAAGCTGGGCGAGATCCTCGATTATCATAACTTCGCCCTGAAAAACTATTTCAAGGTCGAGCCGGTGGACTTCAACCAGGTGCTGGATCAGGCCATGACTATGCGTGAGGAATTGCAACCGCTGGTGGCCGATATTCCCGAACTGCTCAATCAGCATATGCAGGCCGGCAACAACATTATGTTCGAGGGCGCCCAGGGCGCGTTGCTGGATATCGATCACGGGACCTACCCGTTTGTCACCTCGTCCAACACTACCGCCGGTGGCGCGAGTACCGGCAGTGGCATGGGCCCACGCAATCTCGATTACGTGCTGGGGATCACCAAGGCCTATACCACCCGCGTCGGCTCCGGCCCGTTCCCTACGGAGCTGTACGATGGCAATCTGTTAATGGATGAAGTTGGTGCGCGACTGGCCGAACGCGGCCACGAGTTCGGCTCCACCACCGGCCGCCCGCGGCGTTGCGGCTGGTTCGACGCCGTGGCGCTGCGCCGTTCGGTCTTGATCAACAGCGTCAGTGGCCTGTGTATCACCAAGATGGACGTGCTGGATGGTCTGGATCAGATTCAGATCTGCGTGGGCTACAACTGTAACGGTGAAATGCGGGATACTCCGCCGGTCGGCGCCGAAGCGTTTGAAAGTTGCGAACCGGTTTACGAAGCGATGCCGGGCTGGCAGGAATCGACCGTCGGCCTGAAAAGTTACGATGAGTTGCCGGCCAATGCCAAGGCCTACCTCAAACGCATCGAAGAAGTCACCGGCACCCCTGTTGACATCATCTCCACCGGCCCCGAACGCAGCGAAACCATCATCCTTCGTCATCCGTACGACGTTTAACGGCCCGCCGGGCCGTTAAACAGGTGCCAGGTCCTGGTGACTAGTATCTGGCACCTGTACTTTGCACTCGGAACTCAGCACTCGGAACTTATATTAGAGGTAGGCCGGACATAGCGAAGCGGTGTCCGGCAATCGCTCGATGCCCGATACCGCTTCGCTTTATCGGGCCTACTCTCACTCCCTGTGCCTTAAAGTCGAACACACTGGCAACAGCCTGTGTGATATCGGATGTTTATAAGAGCTTTACCACGAAGACACGAAGTCTCGAAGCGGATTAATTTCTCCTTCGTGTCTTCGTGGTAAAAAATTGCCTGATAGAGGGAATGTCAGGTAGCGTTGCGCACGATACACTCTTAGTATTCAGAATTCAGAATTCAGAACTCAGCACTTATATCAGCGCGACACTTTTCACCTGCGCATAGACCTGTTTGCCGACTGCCAGTTCCAGATGCTCGGCGGACTTGCGGGTAATGCGGGCGAGCAGGGTGGTGCCGTTGGCATCGAGTTTGACCAGTTGCTGTGAGGGGTTCTCTTCAGCGATAGTCTCAATGGTGACGGGAAAGATATTCAGGATGCTGGTATCTGTTTGTTGTGACAACGCCAGACTGATATCCCGGGCCTGCAGACGTACCCGCACCGCCTGACCCACTGGCAAGTCGGTCTGTGTCACCGTCAGTCTCCCGCCGGCGAACGCCAGATAGCTCAAACCATACTGCTTATCGTGTTCGTTGACTGTGGCCTCCACAATGGTCTCGGCATCGGGGGCATGGGCCAGCGGCAGATCGAGCCGGTTTAACAGTTCGATGACGCTGCCGGTGGCCTGTACCCGCCCCTTATCCAGCATGATCATCTGTTGGGCCAGTTGCGCCACTTCACTGTGATCGTGACTGACATACAGCACCGGGATCGCCAGGTCCTGCGACAACTGTTGCAGGCAGGCCATGATGGCGTTTTTGCTGTCGCGGTCCAGCGCGGCCAGTGGCTCGTCCATCAGCAATAGTTGTGGGGCAGACAGCAGGGCGCGACCGATCGCCACCCGCTGGCGTTCGCCACCGGAGAGGTTCTGGACGGAACGGTTTTGCAGTTGATCGAGACCCAATCGATCGATGATGCGTTCCGGAATCACGTCGCCCTGATCGCCGCCACGACGATAGCCAAAAAGCAGGTTATCCCGCACGGACAGGTGGGCGAACAGATTGGCTTCCTGAAAGACGTAGCCGACAGCGCGTTGATGCACCGGTACAAAAGTATGATTATCCTGCCAGGTGGTGTCTCCCAGTTTGACACCGCCCCGGGCCCCCGGCTCCAGACCGGCAATGCACCGCAACAGGGTGGTCTTGCCGCAACCCGAGGGACCGAACAGGGCGGTGATGCCCTGGGCGGGCGCACTGAGCTCAACGTCAAGCGTGAAATTACCGCGCAAGAGTTGAAAGCGTGCCTGCAGTGTCATGCGGGCAGTACTCGCAAACGCCGGTTATAGCGATAGACCAGCAGTAGCATGATGAACGAGGCCAGCAACAAACCGCCGGCCAGCCAGTGGGCGCTGGCGTAGTCCAGTGCCTCGACATGATCGTAAATGGCAATCGACAGCACTTGGGTTTCGCCTGGAATGTTACCGCCGATCATTAGCACCACGCCGAATTCCCCCACGGTATGCGCAAAGCCGAGGATAGTGGCGGTAATAAAGCCGGGCCGGGCCAGGGGAAGGATAACGCTGAAAAAACGATCCAGGGGCGCGGCGCGCAGAGTGGCGGCCACCTCCAGCGGCCGGCGGCCGATGGTGGCAAAGGTATTTTGCAGTGGCTGTACCACAAATGGCAGGGAATAGAACACCGAACCGATCACCAGACCGCTGAAGGTAAAGGCCAGCGAGCCCAGTCCCAGCGCCTGTGATGTCTGGCCGAAGATCCCTTGTGGCCCCAGGGCCAGTAACAGGTAAAACCCGAGTACCGTGGGCGGCAGAACCAGCGGCAGGGCGATCACCGCTTCGATCACCGGTTTGATCCTGGCGCGACTGTGGGCCAGCCACCAGGCCAGCGGGGTGCCGAGCAGTAATAAAATCACCGTCGTGAGCGTGGCCAGCTGCAGTGTGATCCACAGGGCCTGCAGGTCGTTCGCGCTGATCATTCCCTCTCCTGTGACGCGGTGGCGTAGCCGAACCGGCGAATGATCCGACCGGCAGGCTCATTTTTTATATAGGCGATAAATGCCCGGGCCGCCGGCGTGTCGTTCAACAGGACCGCCTGCTGCTCGATCGGATCATAGAGCGATTCGGGAATGGTCCACAGCGAGCCCTGTTGTGCCATGCTCGATCCTTGCAGCTGCGAGAGCGCGACAAAGCCCAGTTGCGCATTGCCGGTAGCAACAAACTGAAAGGTCTGCGCGATGTTCTCACCGCGCACCAGACGCGATTGCAAGTGCTCGTACAGCCCGCGTTGTTGCAACACCTGCTTTGCCGCCAGCCCGTAAGGCGCCAGACGCGGGTTGGCCATCGCCAGCCGTCGGAAGGTGCCGCTTGCGAGCACCTGGCCTTTGTCATCCACATAACCGGGTTTGGGGCTCCACAGCACCAGCTTGCCGACGGCGTAGGTAAATCGACTGCCCGCCACGCTGCGCTGTTGTTGTTCGAGCAAGCGCGGGCGGCGCGCATCGGCCGCAAAAAACAGATCAAACGGCGCGCCGTTGCGGATCTGTGCATAATGCTTGCCAGTCGAACCGCTGGCCAGAATCACCCGATGTTCGCTGTTCGCTTCAAAATTCTCGACCAGGACTTCCAGCGTCGTTTTGAAATTCGCCGCGACCGCCACCCGCAGGGTCTCTGCATTGACCTGTTGAATCACGGCGCCACTCAGCAGATGGATTATCAGAGCAATACGACCAGTTTGTTTAACAATGCTTGTTAACAACGTTTGCAACAATGCCCTACTCCGCGTTCTTTGCGCCTCTGCGTCCTCTGCGTTATTGACAGTAGAATTCAGTCAGTGACACGCCCTTTGATTTGCCGGCTTGATGGCTAGTGTAATTTGATCTCAGGCTCCACCGTGGCCCGGAAGCGATTGGCGATGGAGATCATCATGGTGCGATAAAACCCGAACAGGGCGAACTGGTGCAACTTGTAGAGCGACAGATAAACCATCCGCGCCACGAAGCCTTCGACCATGATGCTGCCGGTCAGATTCCCCATCAGGTTGCCCACGGTACTGTACTTGCCCAGCGAAACAAGCGAGCCGTAATCGCGATAGTTGAATGACGGCAGCGGTTTACCGGCCAGGCGGCGCTTCATGCTCTTGATCAGCAGAGCGGCCTGCTGGTGCGCGGCCTGCGCCCGGGGCGGGACATTACTTTCCATCTGCGGCCAGGGACAGGCGGCGCAATCGCCCAGGGCGAAGATATTCTCATCGCGAGTACTTTGCAGGGTTTGATCGACGACCAGTTGATTGCCGCGGTTGGTTTCCAGGCCGTCGATCTCGGCGAGAAAGTCGGGCGCCTTGATGCCGGCCGCCCAGACCCTGATCGGTGCGCGGATTTCGCGGCCGCTTTCGGTATACAGCGCCTCGGCGGTGACTTTCACCACCCGTTCGCCCTTGAGGACCGCGATATTGAGTTTCTCCAGCTCGGCCTCGGTAGCCCGCGACAGGCGGGGCGGCAGGCCCGGCAGGATCCGGTCGGCGGCTTCGACGATGGTAATGCGTACATCGGCCGGATTGATCTGATCGATCCCGTAGGCGGTGATCAGGCGCGAGACCTTGTGTAACTGGGCGGAGAGTTCGATGCCGGTGGCGCCGCCGCCGGCGATCACCACATCCAGCTGACCCTGTTGCGGCGCATCGGGCCGGGTGCTGGCGCGCATGAAGTTCTCCAGTAACAGGTGCTGGAACGACTCGGCCTGTTGCTTGGTATCCAGAAACAGGCAGTGATCGCGTACGCCCTCGATCCCGAAATCATTACTCACGCTGCCGACCGCCATGATCAGCGTGTCATACTGAAATTCGCGCCGGGGAATGATTTCGTTGCCGCTGGCATCCAGGGTCGGGGCCAGATAAATCGTGCGCGAGGTCCGATCCAGGCGGTCCATACGGCCGAGGCGAAACTCGAAATGGTTACGCGCGGCCTGGGCCAGGTATTCGATCTGGTTTTCGTAAGCGTCGAAGGTGCCGGCGGCCACCTCGTGCAGCAGCGGTTTCCAGATATGCGTGCGGTTGGCGTCCACCAGGGTGATGCGGGCGCGGCCTTTTTTGCCCAGGGTCTTGCCCAGACGAGTGGCCAGTTCCAGCCCGCCGGCGCCGCCGCCGACAACAATAATATGATGAAGTTGTGACTCGTTCATGGTCCGGTTCCGTGGCTGCTAACCGCGATTGTAACATCCGACAGGAACAGTCTGGCCCCGGCGGGACGGTCTCGTTGCAAATCGTTCAGGGAAGGGTAAAACAAAAAAGCCCCCGGAAGGGGGCTTTTATGAGAGAATTGGTGCCGAGGAGAGGACTTGAACCTCCACGGGGTTACCCCCACTAGCACCTGAAGCTAGCGCGTCTACCAATTCCGCCACCTCGGCTCAGAAGCCGCGCACTTTACAGAGAGTCCCAGGGATTGTCAATCACAAGCGCTGCCCCGAAAAATGACGCATAATTCGCCGGTGACGAAATAGATTGCGTCGCCGAATACAAAATAACGAGAGAAAGAAGATTCCATGACCCAACGTTCTGACAAGCAAGACCCTTACGCCGAGCGCGAAGCTCAGAAATACGAAAACCCTATCCCCAGCCGTGAATACATCATGGACCTGCTCGAGCAGTCTGGTCGTCCCATGTCCCGGGAGGACCTTGCCGAGGCACTCAAGCTGGAAAGCGACGATGAACTCGAAGGACTGCGGCGCCGGCTGCGGGCCATGGAGCGCGATGGCCAGCTGTTGTTCAACCGCAAACGTGAATACGGCCTGATCAGCAAAATGGATCTGGTGCGCGGCCGCGTGCAAGGGCATCCCGATGGTTTCGGCTTTTTAATTCCCGACGACGGCTCCGATGATCTGTTTCTTTCCGGGCGTGAGATGCGGGTCGCCTTCCATGGGGACCGGGTCCTGGCCCGGGTGGCCGGTATCGATCGGCGTGGCCGCCGTGAAGGCGCCATCGTCGAGGTGCTGGAGCGGGCTCACAAGACCATGGTCGGCCGGCTGTTTATCGAAGGCGGCGTGGCCTTCGTGGTGCCCGATAACAAACGCATCAGCCAGGACATTCTGGTACCGACGGAGAATCTCGGCCCGGCCGAACATAACCAGATCGTCAGCGTCGAGATCGCCCAGCCGCCGACGGCGTTCCGCCAGGCCATCGGCCGGGTCATCGAAGTGCTCGGTGATCATATGGCGCCGGGGATGGAGATCGATGTCGCGATCCGTTCCCACGGCCTGCCGCAGGTCTGGTCGCCGAAAACCGAGGCACAGATCGCCGAATTGAGCGACCAGGTCAAAGAAGAACACAAGCAGGAGTCCGGTCGCGAGGATATTCGGCATCTGCCGCTGGTGACCATCGATGGCGAGGATGCCCGCGACTTCGACGATGCAGTCTATTGCGAACCCAACCGCAAGGGCTGGCGCCTGCTGGTGGCCATCGCCGATGTCTCGCATTATGTCGAACCCGAGTCTCCGCTGGATCAGGACGCCCAGGAGCGCGGCAACTCGGTCTATTTCCCCGAGCGCGTCATTCCCATGCTGCCGGAGATCCTCTCCAATGGTCTGTGTTCGCTGAACCCGGAAGTTGATCGCCTGTGCATGGTGTGTGACATGCAGCTGGATAAAAACGGCGTTCTCAAGGGGTACACTTTCTATCCGGGGGTCATGTATTCCCATGCGCGGCTCACCTATAACAAGGTGGCGGGAATGTTGGTCGACGAGGATGCCGAGCTGTGTCGAGAATACGCCGGGGTGCTGCCGCATCTGCATAACCTTTACCAGTTATACCAGGCGTTGCGCGTGCGTCGCAGCAAGCGCGGCGCCATCGATTTTGATACCACCGAAACCCGCATCGTCTTCGGTGAGGATCGCAAGATCGAATCCATCGTGCCCACCGTGCGCAACGACGCGCACAAGCTGATCGAAGAGTGCATGATTATCGCCAACGTGGCCACCGCCCGCTTCTTGCTGGAAAACAAGGTGCCGGCGCTGTATCGCGTGCACGAAGGGCCCAAGCCGGAAAAACTCGAGGCCTTGCGCGAGTTTCTCGGCGAGTTCGGACTCAAGCTCGGCGGCGGCGACAGCCCCGACGGCAAGCATTTCGCCAAACTGCTGGAGCAGATATCCGAACGTCCCGATGCCCATCTGATTCAGACCGTGATGTTGCGCACCCTCAAACAGGCGGTTTACAGCCCGGACAACCTGGGCCACTTCGGCCTGGCCTTCGATGCCTATGCCCACTTTACTTCGCCGATTCGCCGTTACCCGGATCTGCTGGTGCATCGCGCCATTCGGCATGTCATCAAGCACAAAAAAGGGGGCTTCTTGCAGCGCAAGAAACTGCCGCCGTTTCGTTATGACTCTGCCGCTATGGAAAATCTCGGCGAGCATTGCTCGCAGACCGAACGGCGCGCCGACGAAGCGACTCGTGACGCGGTCGACTGGCTCAAGTGCGAATTCATGCTCGACAAGGTGGGCGAGGAATATAACGGCACCATCAGCAGCGTGACCAGCTTCGGCCTGTTCATCGAACTCGATGAAGTCTTTGTCGAAGGACTGGTGCACGTCACTTCACTGGAGAACGATTATTACCATTTCGATCCGGCCCATCATCGTTTGATTGGCGAGCGTCAGCGGCAGATGTTCCGCCTCGGCGATCGCGTGCGGATCAAGCTGGCGCGGGTCGATCTGGAAGAGCGCAAGATGGACTTCATACTGCTGGAAAGCCTGACTGGTGAGACCTTCCGGGGCGAGCTGCCCGAGCGCGGCGGCAAGGGCGGTGGTCGCGGCAAGAAAACCGGCAAAAAAACCGCCGGTAAAAAACGCAGCAGTAAAAAAGCTGCCAGCGACTCTGACGAAGGCGACGGACGCAAGAAGACCGGCAAGAAAAGCGGAAAAAAATCGACCCGTCGGCGCGGCAAAAAGAAAACCGACTGATCCCCGTCGCACCACGCCATGGCAGAGAAACACCTCATCTTCGGTCTGCACGCGGTCGAGGCGGCAGTTAAACGGGACAGCGAGCATATCGAGCGGGTCTATCTGGAGCAGGCCCGCCGCGATGAGCGGGCCCGGCAACTGGAAGGCCAGATTCGCGCCGCCGGCGTGGCGCTGGAGCGGGTCAAACGGCAGGTCCTGGATGATCTGACCGACGGCCAGCGCCATCAGGGCGTCGTGGCCGAGGCCACGCTGCCGGGCCCCGGCGATGAGCGCCAGCTGGCCCGGTTGCTCGATGAACTGAGCGAACCGCCGTTGTTACTGGTACTCGACGGGGTCCAGGATCCGCATAACCTCGGGGCCTGCCTGCGCACCGCCGATGCCGCGGGGGTACAGGCGGTGATCGCCCCCAAAGATCGGGCCTGCGGTCTGACCAGTACCGTGCGCAAGGTGGCCAGCGGCGCGGCCGAAATCGTACCCTTCATCCAGGTCACCAATCTGGCCCGGACCCTGCGTGAGCTGCGCGAGCGGGGCATCTGGCTGGTGGGCACCGATCTGAGTGCCGAGAGCGACCTCTACCAGGCCGACCTGGCCGGCCCGCTGGCCCTGATCATGGGTGCCGAGGAAAAAGGCCTGCGCCGCCTGACCCGCGAGCACTGCGATCAGCTGGTCAGGCTCCCCATGGTCGGCACCGTCCAGAGCCTGAATGTCTCCGTCAGTACGGGGATCTGTCTCTATGAAGCGCGGCGCCAGCGCCGTGCTTCATAGAGAATAGAGACAGGGGCTAGATTCCAGCTGCCAACTGCCAACTGCCAAGGGCCAGGGGGAGGCCGGACAAAGCATAGCGGTGTCCGGCAATCTGCCCGACACCGCGGCGCTATATCGGGTCTGCCTATATCTGGATTGCAAAGCCCTGATCGCTCAAGTAAAATGCGCCACCTTTAAATACAACCTGCTGGCCATAAGGTCGGTGGGGTTCCTTGCTCCACCGCGACAGGCGGGGGGCTGCCAACCGAAAGGAAGAGATGTCGATGCGACACTATGAGATCGTGTTTCTGGTCCACCCTGACCAGAGTGAACAGGTTCCCGCCATGCTGGAACGTTATCGCAACCTGGTCGAAGGCAACGGGGGCAAGGTCCACCGGGTCGAGGACTGGGGCCGCCGCCAGCTGGCTTACTCCATCCAGAAAGTCCACAAGGCGCATTATGTTCTGCTGAACATCGAATGCGACCAGGCCACCCGTGATGAACTGGAAAGTGGCTTCCGCTTTAACGACGCGGTTATTCGCAACCTGATCATCCGCCGTGATGAAGCTGTCACCGAGCCGTCCCCGATGGCGAAGAAAGACGAGCGCGAAGAAGACAGCGAGCAAAGCGCTGCTTGAGCCCGACGTTAACCCGTTAAATTAAAGGAATCACATCATGGCCCGTTTTTTCCGTCGCAAGAAGTTCTGTCGTTTTACCGCCGAAGGCATCAAGGAGATCGATTACAAGGATCTCGGTTTGCTGAAGGCCAATGTCACCGAAAGCGGCAAGATTGTGCCCAGTCGTATTACCGGCACCAAGGCCCGCTATCAGCGTCAGCTGGCCACCGCCGTCAAGCGCGCCCGTTTTCTGGCGCTGCTGCCGTACAGCGACTCGCACAAGAACTGAAAAAATCGTCTGTTCGTTCGTTGCGAACAGAGGAACTGAAATGATGAAGTCGCTGGCAAGTTATGCCATGCGCGGCCCGCTGCAGGCTATCCTGGCGGTGGCCGGGTTGGCCATCGCCTCGCTGCTGTTTTTTCCGCTGAGCTGGCCGTTGAGTTATCTCAGCGGCGGGCTGGTGGCGCTGGTGGGGCTGACCCAGGCCAGCCGCGAGAGCATGCTGATCGTGCTGGGGGCCACCGCCGCGCTGGCTGTGCTGGCCCTGCTGATCGGCAGTCCGCACTTTGCCGTTGGCTATGCGCTGGTGGTCTGGTTACCGGCCTGGCTGGTGGCCCAGTGGCTGCGCCAGCGCGAGTCCCTGTCCCAGACTCTGCTGCTGTGCGGTCTGGTCGGGCTGGTCGGCATCAGTATTATGTTCCCGCTGCTGGGCGATCCGGCCCGCTGGTGGGGCGAGTATTTCAACCAGCAGGTGATTCCGGCGCTGGAACAGGCCGGCATCGAGATTCAGGACGAGGTTGCCCTGCGGGCGATGCTGGAGCAATCAGCCCGGCTAATGACCGGCGCCATGTTCACTTCGCTGGTGTTGAGCGCCATCATCGGCCTGCTGGTCGGGCGCAACTGGCAGGCGCGGCTGTTCGCCAGCGCCGCTCCCGGTGAGTTTCACCAGCTGCGGCTGGGAACACTGGCCGCCGGGGTGTCACTGGCCATTGTGGCGCTGGCCCAGTTTGTGGGTGGTCTGGCCGGCCAGTGGCTGGTCAATGCGGCCACCGTGGCGCTGGGGGTGTTTTTGTTTCAGGGACTGGCGGTGGGCCATGCCCTGGCCAGGCGCAGTCAGAATGCGAAGATCTGGCTGGTGGTATTGTATATTGTGCTGTTTTTTACCCTGCCCTATGGCGCGCTTGCGATCGCCATGCTGGGCATACTGGATAACTGGATTGAGCTCCGTCGCCGTTTTCCCGGGGCGGCGGGTTAATCAACCAATCACATCAAGCGACAGGCATTGAGGTCAATAAAATGGAAGTCATTCTGCTGGAAAACGTAGCCAATCTCGGCACTCTGGGCGACAAGGTTAATGTGCGTCCCGGTTATGGCCGCAACTTTCTGTTGCCGCAGAAAAAAGCGGTTCCGGCCACCAAAGAGAACGTGGAAATGTTCGAAGCACGCCGCGCCGAGCTGGAAAAAGCGGCTGCCGAAGCCCTGACTGCGGCCCGGGCCCGTGCCGAAAAAATCGCCGAACTGGCTGAGGTGATTATCCGTGCCCAGGCTGGTGAAGAAGGCAAGCTGTTCGGCTCGGTGGCCGTGGCGGACATCGCCGATGCGGTGATGGCGGCCGGCGTCGAGCTGGAAAAACGCGAAGTGACCCTGCCCGAAGGGCCGATTCGCCTGACCGGCGAATACGAGATCGAGCTGCAGTTGCACCCGGAAGTCATGCAGTCCATCAAGGTCAACGTCGAAGCCGAGTGATCGCCGACGGGCGGGGACCTTCCCGCCCGCCGCCTCTTTGGCAAACCTTTCGCACACCTGTAGCGTGCGATTTCCCCGTTCATTTTCCCGTTTCAATCCGTGCGCCGGATCGGTCCGATCCCGGTCAGGGTTGTGCTATGCTCAGGGCTTCTTGCCACGGGAGCGAGGGTTCGTTTCGATGACATTCTCCGGGAGTACCGCCCGTCCGCGGCCCCGGCCATGCTGGGATAACAAGACAAATCACCATGCCTGATGCAATTTACTCGGTAACCGCCACGGATCAGGCCACCGACGCGCTCAAAATGCCGCCGCACTCTATCGAGGCGGAGCAGGCGGTGCTCGGCGGGCTGATGATCGACAACAGCAGCTGGGACCAGGTCGCGGATCAGGTTACTGAAGAGGATTTTTACCGGCGCGATCACCGCCTGATCTTCTGCGCCATCGCCGCACTGGCGAAGGAGAGCGATCCCTGCGACGTGGTCACCCTCTCAGAATGGCTGGAGCGCCATAACCAGCTGGATGCCGCCGGCGGCATGAGTTATCTGGGCGGGTTGGCCAAGAACACGCCGACTGCCGCCAATATCAAGGCCTATGCCGCCATCGTGCGGGAGCGCTCGGTACTGCGCCAGCTGACCCGGGTGGCCACCGAGATCGGCAACCTGGCCTACAACCCCGAAGGGCGCAACAGCGCCGAGGTGCTGGACCAGGCCGAGAAGGCGGTGTTCGATATCGCCGAGCAGGGTGCGCGCAACCGCTCCGGCTATGTCGGGATCAAGGATCTGCTGGTCAGGGCGGTGGATCGCATCGACGCGCTCTATCAAAGCAGCGATGCCTATACCGGCGTGCCGACCGGTTACACCGATTTTGACGATATGACTTCCGGGTTGCAGAACTCCGATCTGATCATTGTTGCCGGACGTCCCTCCATGGGAAAAACTTCCTTCGCCATGAATCTGGTGGAAAACGCCGCCATCAAGCATCAGGTGCCGGTGGCGGTGTTCAGTATGGAAATGCCCGGCGAGCAACTGGTGATGCGTATGATGTCCTCGCTGGGACGTATCGATCAGCACAAGATTCGTACCGGCAAACTGGATGACTCGGACTGGCCGCGCCTGACCTCGGCGGTGGGTATTCTCAACGAGGCGCAGATTTATATCGATGACACGCCGGGACTCTCCCCCATGGAGGTCCGCTCCCGCGCCCGGCGCATCAAGCGTGAACATGGTCTGGGCCTGATCGTGATCGATTATCTGCAGCTGATGCAGGTGGGGGGAAACACCGAAAATCGCGCCACCGAGATCTCCGAGATCTCGCGCAGCCTCAAGGGACTGGCCAAGGAACTCAATGTCCCCGTGATCACGCTCTCACAGCTCAATCGCTCGCTGGAACAACGTCCCAACAAGCGCCCGGTCATGTCGGATCTGCGTGAGTCGGGTGCCATCGAGCAGGACGCGGATATGATTGTGTTTATCTACCGCGACGAAGTGTACAACGAAGACAGCACCGATAAGGGCACTGCCGAAATTATTATCTCCAAACAGCGTAACGGTCCCATCGGTACCGCGCGACTGACCTTCCTCGGTCAGTACACCAAGTTCGAAAACTACATTTCCGGCGACAACTATCTCGAAGGGCCCGGTGCATGACCCGTGCAACACGGGCCACCATTAACCTACGCGCCCTGCAACACAACCTGACCGTCGCCCGCCGGCACGCCCCGGACAGTCGCCTGATGGCGATCATCAAGGCCAACGGCTACGGCCACGGCATGGTCGAAGTGGCCCAGGCCCTGGAGCATGCCGATGCTTTCGGGGTGGCGTCCATCGACGAAGCGATCAGCCTGCGCGAGGCGGGCATCCCGCAACCCATCGTGTTGCTCGAAGGCTTCGTTCGGGGCGACGCGCTGCGTCTGATCGAGGGCTATCAATTACAACCGGTGATCCATCACCCCGAACAGATCGCTATCCTGGAACAAACTCCGGGCCCGGCGCTGGATGTCTGGCTCAAGGTCGACACCGGTATGCATCGCCTGGGTATGTCCCCCCAAGATACCCCGGCCATGCTGACCCGCCTGCTCAACTGCCCGCGGGTTGCCAGCGTGCGGCTGATGACGCATCTGGCCAACGCCGACGATCGTGAGGATGACTATACCCAGGAGCAGATTCGCCGCTTCGAGAGTCTGGACGATCTCAGCGTTACCGCGCGCAGCGTCGCCAATTCCGCCGGACTGCTCGGCTGGCCGCAGAGCGTCAGCGACTGGGCGCGGCCGGGGATTATGCTCTACGGCGTATCGCCCTTTAATAACAGTCTCGGCAAACAGCACGACCTGCGCCCGGTCATGACCCTGCGCGCGCAATTGATCGCCGTAAACCGGCATCAGGCCGGCGAGCTGATCGGTTATGGGGGTACCTGGCGCTGTCCCGAGGCGATGCCGATGGGGGTAGTATCCATCGGCTACGGTGACGGTTATCCCCGCCATGTCCCCAGCGGCACGCCGGTATTACTCGGTGACAGGCGGGTGCCCATCGTCGGACGCGTGTCGATGGATATGCTCTGCCTGGATCTGCGGGAGTGTCCCGAGGCCCGCATCGGCGATGAAGTGATCCTCTGGGGCGAGGGGTTGCCGGTAGAAGAGATCGCCGACGCCGCCGGCACCATTGCCTATGAGTTGTTGTGCAAGGTGACCGCGCGGGTGGAGTTTGAATACACCACGAGTGAGGCTTGATCTTATTGCCTCCCCTGCAAGGGGAGGGGTGAACAAGCATCCAGCATCTATCTAAATGTTCGCCATGCGGGCCAGGCCGTCATTCCGGCGCAGGCCGGAATCCAGTCTATAGAAAAAGATCGCCCCCCCAGTGCGAGCTTGATCTCGAAAGCGCTGATTTTCTTTTGTGGGAGATGTAATAAAGCGGCGGCGCCCTGACCTGGCATTGAGGAAGATCAGCCCCCAAACTGGTTGATATGGAGCACTCAAGGGGTCAGTACACTTGAAAGAAGGTAGTAAAGTCGATTTAGAAAGCATAATGATGGCGGCACTAGAAATACCGAGAGAATAAGGCAGACTTCAAGTGATCTGACCCCTTGATACGCCTTGATACGGAGGCGGAAACAGATAGGCGGAACCTTAGGCCACCGCGTCACATCTTTACTCTACCGTAAGCAGCCATGAGAATAATGCTGTTAAGGATGGTATGGTTACTATTTTCTGATGCTTCTATTGTACGACTCTGGTCTTTTAATTAAACCAGTGCCGCGCCGATAAGCGACAGCACAACCACTGTAGTCAGCACGATACGCATCGGCACATACCATGCCGGTACCAGGTTCTGTTTCGCCGCGCGGTGGTCCATGGCGCATAATATAATAAAGGCCACAATTAACAGGCTGTAGCTGTATGCCGGTGTGATGAGCAGGGCGACCCAGCCAAGCAGGGCGGGTAGCACGCTGAGGCCCAGTTGCGCCAGTGCGGCCTGGCTCTCACGTGACATGGCCGCACCCCAGTGGATGGCTCCCATGAACGAAAGAATGATAGCGGCGTAGGTTCGCAGGACGAAGTCGGCGTCCTGTATGCCAGGCAGGTCAATCCATGTGCCGATGCTGAAAACAACAAAGGGGATCAGGCCGGCATATCCCAGTACTTTTGCCAATTGTTCAGTTCTCATGGCAGCTCCGGTGATCATCCACGTTATCTGGTTTTTCCCTGATTAAACCAGAACTCTTCGCGTTATTCTGCGCCTTCGCGTCTGCGCGATAATGCTCATAATCTATTATACAGCCTCGGCTCTGTCCCCGAACCAGAAGCCGCTGTCCATGTCCAGGAACTGCTGGAAGTGGATGTAGTGCGAGCCGTCGCAGGAGAAGGTGAGGCCGACCATGCCGTTGATGGTGTTGAACGAGGCGGAGCGCAGGTAGATGGTTTCATCCGCGTGGCGCAGGGCCTTGAACTGGTTCAGGACGCGGCCGATGTCCTCGAAGCCGACCTGGGTGCGTTCGTGCGGGTCGCGGCGCGGGTAGGCAAGGCAGCGTTCGGGATCGACGATCTCGTCGAGCATGTGAATGTTGTAGTCGTAGGGATCATCCAGTGACCAGAAGGAGGCGCGGGAGCTGGAAAAGTGAATCTTGACATGAAAGATGCCGTGGTTGCGTATCATCCCGGCGATGATATCCATCACTTCGTCGAGCACCTTGTCCATGGCGCTGATGGAACGCTGTTGCTGGAAGACGGTGCCGCGAATTGCCGGATCGCCCTTGTACTGGCTCCAGCCGGCTGCAGCGGGTGCTTTCTCGCGCTGACCGTGCAGGTCTTCGACATTGTAATCGGCGGCGATGAAACCGAGGATTTCATTGCCGTCGCGCACCGCCTGGATGGCGGTGATGCAGGGAAGGGTGCTATGGCGGCTGGTGTAAACCGGTGACAGGGTAAAGCCCTGGTACGGCAGAGTGCTGCTCAGATAGGGGCGGCCGGTGAGATCCAGTCCGCGCCATTGTGCATCCAGCTGGCCGTCTTCGATGTTGGCGGAGATCAGGATGTTATGGGTGTTAACCGCATACAGCATGTGACAGTGGGGCAGTTGGCCAAGACCTTGCAACAGCACCTGATCCAGCTGCGTCGGATCCTGCCAGACAAGGGCGGCCTCGACGGCGAGGGTAGCCAGTGGCTCAGCGGCAAGGCTGGCCAGCTGTTGTTTTTGATAAGCGATGCGTTCCTTGAAGGCGGACATAACGTTCCATGCTGATGGCTGATGGGTCGGTTCCTGTAACGGCATTCAAATAGTATGCCGTCTATTGTTCTCCTGCGCTGTGACAGGCTTGTGACGGTCGACAGGGCGTGCGAACACTGCGGAGATCGCAGCAGGTGACACATGCTAACATGCCCACTGATTGGAGAAACGGACAAATCACGCACTATGGCCAAGAGCAAGGTTGTTTATTCCTGCACCGAATGCGGTACCCAGGCACCGAAATGGGCCGGCCAATGCGGTGATTGCGGGGCATGGAACACGCTGGTGGAGGTGACCGCGGTGAGCAGCAGTGGACGTAACATCCGCTTCAGCGGTTTTGCCGGCGACGCGGCCGGCCAGCGGGTGCAGCGGCTGGGGGAAGTGGATGCCGCCGACGTGGCACGCGTGCCCACCGGGATCGGCGAGTTCGACCGGGTGCTGGGCAGTGGGCTGGTCCCCGGCTCGGTGGTGTTGCTGGGAGGCGATCCCGGTATCGGTAAGTCCACGTTATTACTGCAAACCGTGGTCAGCCTGGGCCAGCAACTGACGCCGCTGTATATCACCGGCGAGGAATCGCTGCAGCAGGTGAGTATGCGCGCGCAACGCCTGGGGCTGGCGGCGGACGATCTGGCGTTACTGGCCGAGACCCGGGTGGAAGACATCCTGGCCATCGCCCGGCAGGAGCGCCCGCAGGTGCTGGTGATTGATTCCATCCAGACCATCTTCACCGATGAGGTGACCTCGGCGCCGGGCTCGGTCAGCCAGGTACGAGAGTCGGCCGCGCAGCTGGTGCGTTATGCCAAACAGACCGGCACCGCGCTGTTCCTGGTGGGCCATGTCACCAAGGAAGGCACCCTGGCCGGGCCGCGGGTGCTGGAGCACATGGTCGATACCGTACTCTATTTTGAAGGCGATTCAAGCAGCCGTTACCGACTGGTGCGGGCGATGAAAAACCGCTTCGGCGCGGTCAACGAGCTGGGCGTGTTCGCCATGACTGACAAGGGGCTGCGCGAGGTGAACAATCCCTCGGCGATCTTCTTGTCCCGTCACGACGATGCCGTGCCGGGCAGCGTGATCCTGGTGACCCTGGAAGGCAGCCGCCCGTTGCTGGTAGAGGTCCAGGCGCTGGTCGACGACAGCCAGCTGAGTAATCCGCGCCGGGTGACCACTGGTCTGGAACACAATCGCCTGGCCATGTTGCTGGCGGTATTGCATCGCCACGCCGGGGTGGTGTGTGCCGATCAGGATGTGTTCGCCAATGTTGTCGGCGGCGTGCGGGTGACCGAGACCGCCGCCGACCTGGCGGTGATCCTGGCGGTGATGTCGAGCCTGCGCAACAAAACCCTGCCGCAGGATCTGATCGTCTTTGGCGAAATCGGCCTGGCCGGCGAAATCCGCCCCGTGCCCAACGGCCAGGACCGCCTGCAGGAGGCCGCCAAGCACGGTTTCAAACGCGCCGTGATCCCCAAAGGCAACGCCCCGCGCAAACCCCTCGATGGCCTGCAAATCACCGCCGTCAGTCGGCTCGAAGAACTCCTCGATCTGTTCTGAGAACAGAGGGCCGAATTACGGGGGGGTGACGAGGTTCTAAATCCTTCGATCTCACGATCGTGATTCCGGAGAATGCCGGGATTCAGAAGTTGTACCCTGTTTTGAGACTGGTTCCCGGCTTTCGCCGGGATGACGGTTTGCAGATTTTCAACCGAATTGGAGGACAGGTAACGCAACCATCGAAGATACCGAGTACATGGTATCGGTGTGTTTCAATGTAGTTCGGTGGTTGTTTACGGGATGATGGTGCGTAGTACGCACCCTGAATAGTTTAAATCTTTTTCTGCGTTCTCTGCGCCTTCGCCTCCCGGCGTTGGGTTTTTCTGTCAGTTACCCGGTTCGAGCAGTTCGGCCAGTTCGCGTTCGAGCAGGGCAGGGTCGCCGAGGTTGAGTTCGAGTAGACGGTGCAGGTGACTGGCGCTGTCCAGGTCCATATGATCGAAGTGCAGCCCCAGGTAGTCAGGGTTTTTGTGGTGGGTGATGCGGATATCAAATGCCAGCTGGATTTCATCGCTCAGCTGCAGTTGCAGAAGATAGGTTTTGTCAAAGTCGAGAGGACCATCGGTGGGGCGGCGGATCATGGCGCCGCGCAGGCTGATGTCGATCACCCCGGTTTGCCACTGGCGGTTGCTGGCGGGATCGATCAACCAGGCTTCGCCATCGAAGCGGATGCGGGTGAAGTGGCGGCGTTCGTTATCGTTCATGTTCAGTCCAGGTAAAACTGCATTTTGATGTTGCCGATCTGGATGGTGTTGCCGTCCTGCAGTTTGTGGCTGTGGTCGCCCAGCGGCTGGTTATCCACCAGCGGGGGATGTTCGCCTTCCAGATGCGAGAGAAAGTAACCGTCATTGCGCCGCGTGATAACTGCCGTGGCCACACCCGGTTTACCCAGGTTGGTCATGGAGCGGTTCAGGCTCAGGGTCTTGCCCAGGTTCTGGCCGTTGAGGATCTGCAGCCAGCCCTGACGGGTTTCATGCGTCTGTTCGGCGTCGGCCTGTTGCGGGGTGATCTCCTCGACTTCGGGCACTGGCAGCTCATCCACGTGAGCCATGTTGTGATCTTCTTCGTATTTGTATTCCAGTGTGTGCTTGCCGATGCGGATGGTGTCGCCATCCTTGAGCAGATGCTTGTCGATTTTGTTCTGCTCGACGAAGGTGCCGCCCTCGCTGTCGAGATCGACCAGCACCGAGGTTTGATCCCGGGTGTCGAGGCGGGCGTGCCGGGGTGAGACAGCCAGGCTGTCGATATGAATCGTGCACTGGGGATCACGCCCGATCAGCATGCTGCCCTTGAGGATCGGATAGACACGCAGAATGCTTCCCTTGAATGACAGCGTCAGCTTGGACACGTGCGGCTCGGCTCCCGGCTAGTAACTGAATGAAAAGTCTATATTTATCGTAGAATTATAGTCTTTTATTAATGTTATTATACAACTGCGGCGGTGGATAGTCCCGATTTGACCGCCCGTCCGGGATTTTCCCCCTTGCGTCAAGACTCGCCGGGACCCGGTTCCTCCGCAGGCAGGTTGTTGCGTTTCCAGCCCGGGTCGATGTGCACGGTTTTGACGGCGTTGCCGGTGGTCTGGACGATTTCGATGGGATAGTCGGCGATCAGCAGGCTGGTGCCGGGATCGGGGATGTGTTCCAGGTATTCGAGGATCAGGCCATTGAGGGTTTTCGGTCCCTCGCTGGGCAACTCCCATTCCAGCGCCTTGTTCAGTTCACGGATGGTGATGCTGCCGTCGACCAGAAACGTGCCGTCCTCCTGCACGTGAATGTCGCGACTGGAGGCGGCCGGGTCAGTGGTGAATTCGCCGACAATCTCCTCGAGAATATCCTCCAGAGTGACCAGCCCCTGAATATCGCCGTATTCATTGACCACCAGCGCAATGCGCCGGCGTTCGCCCTGGAAGTTGAGCAACTGGGTGTGCAGGGGGGTGCCTTCGGGGACGTAATACGCATCGCGAATGATCCGGCGGAAGTTGTCCTTGCTCAGCTCATCCTGCTGGAAGAGACGCACGGCGCGGCGCAGATGGACCATGCCGATCACATGATCGATATCCCCTTCGTAAACCGGCATGCGGGTATGCTGGCTTTCGGTGAGCTGCTTGGCAATCGCTTCCCAGTCGTCGGCCAGGTCGATGCCGGCGATCTCGTTACGCGGTACCATGATGTCATCGACGCTGACTTTTTCCAGATCGAGAATACTGAGCAGCATCTCCTGATGGCGCTGCGGAATCATGCTGCCGGCCTCGCTGACCACCACGCGCAGCTCTTCGCTGCTGAGGGTCATACGCCCGGCTTCATCGAGCCGGATACCGAATATCCGGAGCAGACCATTGGAGAGGCGGGTGATAAACCACACCAGCGGATAAAAAATCTTCAGCAAGGGTGCCAGTACATAAGAGGCGGGCAGGGCATAGCGTTCCGGGTTGAAAGCCGCCAGGGTTTTGGGCGTCACTTCGGAAAAGATCAGCACGATGATGGTCAGGGCGATGGTGGCGATCCAGATGCCGGACTCGCCGAACAGCCGCATACCGATCAGGGTGGCAATGGCCGAAGCCAGAATGTTGACGAAGTTGTTGCCCAGCAGGATAACCCCGATCAAACGATCGGGCCGGGTCAGCAGGCGTTCCGCCTTTTGCGCGCCCTTGTGTTTTTTCTCGGACAGATTGCGCAGGCGATAGCGGTTGAGACTCATCAGCCCCGTTTCGGAGCCGGAGAAAAACCCCGACACAATCAACAGGAAGACGAGTATGCCGATGAGCATACCTAGGGGTAATTCGTTCAAGAACGCAAAGCCTCTTGCTGCCTGTAGGGAAGATGAATTACGAAGGACATCACCGGCACTGTCAAGGTTAACCGCCGGCGGCGGCTAGCGATGCAGAACCAGTTCAAGCACAAATTTGCTGCCGAAGTAGGCCAGCATGAGAGCAATGAAGGCGGCGATGGTCCAGCGGATGGCTATGCGGCCACGCCAGCCGAACTGGACCCGTCCCCACAACAGAATACCGAACAGGATCCAGGCGATGATCGACAGCACAGTTTTGTGCACCAGGTGCTGGGCGAGAATGTCCTCCAGATAGAGTCCGCCGCTGAACAGCGAGATACTCAGTACAATAAAGCCCAGACCGATCATCTGGAACAGCATGGTTTCCATGGTCTCCAGCGGTGGCAGGGCGCGCACGATGCCGCCGGGCTGCTTGTTGTGCAGGTGGGCATCCTGGAAATAGAGCAGGATCGCCTGCACCACCGCGATGCTCAGCAGACTGTAGGCGAGAATCGAAACGAGGATATGAAACTCCAGTCCCGCGGCCAGATTCCGGGCCAGGATGTTGTGCTCGTCGCTGAGCAGGCGCAGCACAACCGTGATAGCGGTAAACGGCAGTACCACAATACCGAGTGATTCCACAGGACGCGAGAGAGCCGACAGCAGTAGCAACAGCGCGGCCAGCCAGCCCACCAGGGTAAAGATAGTATAAAAACCAATATCCACGCCGGCCGGTGTAAACAGCACCTGCCACAGCAGTACACCATGTAGCGCCACGGCGACCAGTCCGGGGGCCAGCAGACGCAGACGGGTTGCGGGCGCGGCCGGTGTGCCGCTGACCAGACGTCGCCATAGCAGAACGCCGGCCAGCAGATACAGCAGAATTGCGGCCAGTGCCGGGAGCAACAGATTAAGAGCCAGGGAGTTCATCACCTCTGGATCATCGCACAGCTCGATCGACGAAGGAAGTGCCGCGCCGCGCCTTGGCGGGAATGTTTGTACCGCGCCGGCTATATACTTACGTTGATGATTGGCGCGGAGATAAAACAAAACATTATCAAGGTCTTAGACTTGTGACTCTGGTAGCATTTTGATTTACTCGGGCATGGCACTATTCAAGGTCGGAATAACAGGCTAATTAGCATAATTCAATCAGGCGAAGTGAGAGGCTAGATGGAACTGCAGGTTCTGGGATGTAGCGGCGGTGTCGGCAATGGTTTGCGCACCACCACCATGATGATCGATGAGGATATTCTGATCGATGCCGGCACCGGTGTGGGTGATCTGACCCTCGAACAGATGGCCGGCCTGCGCCATATTTTTCTGACTCATTCGCATCTGGATCATATCGCCAGCATTCCCCTGCTGGTGGATAGCGTGTTCGAACATCTGCATGAACCGATTACCATCCACGCTCAGCAAGTGACCATTGATGCACTGCGCACACACATTTTCAATAACGTGATCTGGCCCGATTTTGCCGCGTTGCCCCATCCTGATCGACCGGTGCTTCGCTACCAGCCGATGCAGCCGGGTGAAAGCCGCCAGGTGCGGAATATCCGGTTTGAAATGGTACCGGTCAATCACGTGGTGCCCGGGGTCGGCTATATTGTACGCAACAGCCCTCAGGTTTTTGCCTTCAGCGGGGATACCACCACCAATGATACCTTCTGGGCGCGCCTTAACCAGCTGGAGCGACTGGATCTGCTGATCGTCGAAGCGGCTTTCGCGGATGACGATATCGATATCTGCCGGCGTGCCGGTCATTACTGTCCCGCGTTGCTGGCAGAGGACATTGCCAAGCTGACCCACCAGCCCGAAGTTTATATCACCCACAACAAGCCGGGCGGCGAGGGCGAGATTTTCGCCGAATGTGCCCGCGCCATCACCACCCATTCGGTCAACCGGCTCTCGGCCGGGGCCCGTTTCACGTTATAATGGCCCGGATCGCCGAGTGTGGCGGTCGACTGTATTTCCAAGTGAGGCAACATGTTTGATGGTCTGAGCGAACGCCTTGGCCAGACGGTCCGTAACCTGCGCGGGGTCGGCCGACTGACCGAGGAGAATATCAAGGAGACCCTGCGCGAGGTGCGCATGGCTCTGCTGGAAGCCGACGTGGCGCTTCCGGTGGTCAAGGAATTTGTCGACCATGTGCGCGAGAAGGCCCTCGGCGAGGAAGTCCTGAAGAGCCTGACGCCCGGCCAGGCGCTGATCAAGATCGTCAACGACGAGCTGGTGGCGCTGATGGGCGAGGCCAACGACGGCCTGGATCTGAGCGTCACGCCGCCGGCGGTGATCCTGCTGGCCGGGCTGCAGGGCTCGGGCAAGACCACCAGCGCCGGCAAACTGGCTCGCTGGCTGCAGGAGAACCGGAAAAAATCGGTGATGCTGGTCAGTACCGATATCTATCGTCCGGCGGCTATCGATCAGCTCGAGACCGTGGCCGGCCAGGTCGAGGCCAGCTTCTGCCCCAGCGCCACTGACGAGGACCCGGTCGAGATTGCCCAACGGGCGCTGGCGCAGGCGAAGCTGCAGCATAAAGATGTGCTAATCGTCGATACAGCCGGCCGGCTGCATATCGACGAGACTATGATGGATGAGGTGCGCCGTCTCCATGCAGCGGTCCATCCCGTCGAGACCCTGTTCGTGGTCGATAGCATGACCGGCCAGGACGCGGCCAATACCGCCCGTGCCTTTCATGACGCGCTGCCGCTGAGCGGGGTGATCCTGACCAAGACTGACGGCGATGCCCGCGGCGGCGCGGCACTGTCGATTCGCCAGATCACCGGCAAGCCGATCAAGTTTCTCGGTACCGGCGAGAAGACCACCGAGCTGGAACCGTTTCATCCCGATCGGGTCGCCTCGCGTATTCTGGGCATGGGCGATGTGGTCAGCCTGGTTGAAGAGGCGCAGGGCAAGATCGATCTGGACGAGGCCGAGAAAATGGCGGCCAAGCTCAAAAAGGGCAAAGGCTTCGATCTGGAGGATTTCCTCGCCCAGTTCCAGCAGATGAAAAAAATGGGTGGGCTGTCCAGCCTGATGGACAAGTTGCCCGGCATGCCCAATGTGCCCCAGGGGGCCCTGGATGCGGCGGCCGGTGAGCAGCAGGTGAAACGCATGGAGGCGATCATCCGCTCCATGACCCCTGCGGAGCGGCGCAAGCCGGATCTGATTAAAGGCTCGCGCAAGCGGCGCATTGCCGGCGGCTCCGGCACCCAGATTCAGGACGTCAACCGCCTGCTCAAGCAGTTTACCCAGATGCAGAAGATGATGAAGAAAATGAAAGGCGGCGGCATGGCCAAGATGATGCGCGGCCTCAAGGGTGGCGGCAACCTGCCGCCGGGGCTGATGTAACCGGGCGCTTCCGTGCGGGGTAACACTGACGACACCGAAAACCCATTGACAGCACCCAAAAAGTCTCATTAAATCAGTGGGTTCGGGGAACTACTCGCCTGGCCGCTGTTACCGGTTGCCGGGGTTCAGGTTGCGGGAGGTCCGCCCTCTGGCAGAGGGGCGGCGGATCACGCGATCGTTGAGAAGGCCGTCGCCAGGGGGAGAGCTCTTGCAGGCGGATCTCTGGGGTGATTCCCCGGGGAGATGTCCCTTGCTGATCGTTCTCCCCGGGGCGGGAGGTTAAATTTTCCCCGCAAAATGGCTCTAAGCCCTTCACTTTTCCGTCATTTTCAGTACAATGCCCCACTCTTTCGGGAAGGCTGTCCGACCTCGGGTCGAGACGGCCTCAATTTATTTGGTTCAAGAGGTTATAACTCGCGATGGTAACCATACGTCTGGCGCGCGCTGGCGCCAAAAAGCGTCCTTTCTACCATATCGTGGTCACGGATTCCCGTAACCGCCGGGACGGCAGCTATATTGAACGTCTGGGTTTCTTTAACCCGGTCGCCACCGGCAATGAAGTGCGTCTGAATCTGGACAACGAACGGATTTCGCACTGGCTTGGCAAGGGGGCGCAGGCCTCCGAGCGGGTCAGCAAACTGGTCAAGGAAAAAGAAAAGAGCGCGGCATAAACCGCCGCGCTCCCGTCTGACCCGATCGGCGGGCAGAGGACGCCACAGGCCATGCAGCATGCCGATAACATGATTGTGTTGGGGCATATCAGTGGCCTGTTTGGTATCCAGGGGTGGGTGAAGGTCTATTCCCACACCGACCCCCGGAATAACATTCTGAACTATTCGCCGTGGTATCTGTATAGCGGCGGCGAGTGGTTGCCCTACCGACTGGTGCAGGGCAAGCAACACGGCAAGACCCTGATCGCGCAACTGGAGCAGTGCCCGGATCGCGACAGCGCGGCGGCCCTGGTGGGCCGCGAAATTGCTGTTCCCCGTCAGCAGTTGCCAACTCTGGAAGAGGGCGATTATTACTGGCGCGATCTGCTGGGATTGCAGGTCATCAACCTGGCGGATGTCGAGCTTGGCCGGGTGACGAACCTGATGGAGACCGGGGCCAATGATGTTCTGGTCGTCGAGCAGAGCAACGCCGATGGCAAGCAGGAACGTTTGATCCCGTTTATTCGCGAACAGGTGATCAGACAGGTGGATTTACAGCAAGGCGTGATTCGCGTCGACTGGGATCCGGAATTTTGATTCATGCCGCTCAGCGGCATGAAGGTTAAGTGACATGCGCTTTGATTTCATCACGCTGTTTCCACCGATGTTCAGCGCAGTCACGGAATACGGTATCACCGGACGGGCCCTGAGCCGAGGTCTGGTGGAGGTCGGGTTTTACAACCCACGCGACTATACGAGCGACAATTACCAGACGGTCGATGACCGGCCCTACGGCGGCGGCCCGGGGATGGTGATGATGGTTGAGCCGCTGCGCGAAGCGATTCGTGACGCACGCGGCAGCGACGGCGGGCAAAGCCGGGTAATCTACCTGTCACCGCAGGGGCGCCGGCTGGATCAGGCCGGGCTGGAACAGTTATCGCGCCAGTCGCACCTGATACTGGTGTGCGGTCGCTACGAAGGGATCGACGAGCGGTTGATCGAGGCCGAGGTTGACGAGGAGTGGTCCATCGGGGATTACGTACTCAGTGGCGGCGAACTGGCGGCGATGGTGATGATGGACGGACTGACCCGTCTGTTGCCCGAGGCGCTGGGGCACGAGGATTCGGCGCAACAGGATTCCTTTTCGGACGGGCTGCTGGATTTTCCGCAGTTTACCCGGCCGGAGACGATAGAAGGCAGGCAAGTCCCGCCGGTATTGCTCAGTGGCGATCACAAGGCCATCGGGCGCTGGCGACTCAAACAGGCGCTGGGCAGAACCTGGCTGCGACGTCCCGAGTTACTCGAGACGCTCGAACTGGATGAGGACAAACAGACTTTGCTCGCGGAATTTATTCGCGAGCATGAGATTGAATAACGAGGCACGAGCTTGGGAGCGATGAGCATGAGCAACATTATCGACCAGTTAGACGCGGAACAGATGAACAAGACGATCCCGGAGTTCGGTCCCGGCGATACCGTGGTGGTTCAGGTCAAGGTAAAGGAAGGCAATCGCGAACGTCTGCAGGCCTACGAAGGCGTCGTCATCGCCCGGCGTAACCGCGGCCTTAATTCGTCGTTCACCGTGCGCAAGGTCTCCTACGGTGAAGGGGTCGAGCGGGTCTTCCAGGTTTACAGCCCGGCCCTGGCCGAGATTCAGGTCAAGCGCCGCGGTGATGTGCGTCGTGCCAAGCTGTACTATCTGCGCGAACGTTCCGGCAAGTCCGCGCGCATCAAGGAAAAGCTGACCAGAAAATAAGCTTGTCCGGCATGGCAGTCCGGTCGAACGACCGCAAACCGGTGAATATCAGAACGGGTAACCCTCGCGGGTTATCCGTTTTCTGGTTCTGGCGTCCGGTATTGTTTGCCCTGTTGCTACCGCTACCCGGCCTGGCAACGGCCGATGAGACGCTGGAGGAAATCCGCGCCCTGGCTGACAGCGGCGCCGCGACCCTGGCGGTCCATCTGCTGGACGAGCGCCAGCCCACGATTCCTTCCGAACAGAGCGAATGGCTGGCGCTGGAGCGCGAGCGCGTACGTATCTATCGCGAGAGCGGCCAGTGGCAGCGCCTCGCCTCCCGCCTCACCGGCTTTCCCCGCAATATGCCCGAACAGGCCGTGCGCTGGGCCATGACCGAGCGGGCCAACGCCTTTTTGAAACTCGATGAACCCCGTCGGGCCCTGTCGGTACTGCGCGATCTGATCTGGTCGGGCGAGGGTGAGGGGGACGCGCAATGGCGCCGGCGCTGGCGTGAGCTGGTGATGATCAGTTATGTCCGCCTGGGGCTGGCGGAGGATGCCTATCAGGCCAGTCGGCAGTTCTATCAGGATTATCCGCCGCAAAACCGTCATGACCGGGTGCTACGGGCGCGGATTCTGTTAATGAGCGGCCATCCTGAAGCGGTTCCCGAACTGCTGGCAGACGAACAGGATACCGAGGCCGGCATGCTGGTGCTGCTGGCGCAATTGCGCAGTGGCAGTCGGCCGGCCAACAAGGTGATGCAGGCCGGCTTACGTCACCTGCGCGGCAAGTGGGTCGAGGCCGAAGATCGCCATCACTTGTGGGCAGTGATTGCCGAGGCCGCCCGGCGCAGCGGCGATCGGCTGACCGCCGCCAATGCGCTGGAGCACGTACTGGCAGCGCAGACCGCGCGACCGCTGCCCGCAGGCCTGTTCGACTACAACGCCGACAGCCTGTGGAATGCCTATGTGGATCTGGCCACCTTCCTCGGTAATCAGCAGCAGTTTCTGATCGGCGATGACGCGCCGTGGTTCAAGGCTGCCGACGCGGCGCAGGCCCGCCAGCCGGTACGGGCGCGCGCCTATTACGCCCTGTTGATGTTCAAGGGCCAGTCGACAGCCAGTCGCGAGCGGGCGGCCAAAGCATTCACTGGAATGTTGCGCCAGCGCAGTCGCGGCGCGGCTCTGGTTGAAACGTTGTTTCTCGAGGGCAAGCAGTTCAAAGAACCTGCTGATATTCCGCTGGGGGCCCGTCTGGAACTGGTGGATATCGCGCTGGCGCGCCAGGAGATCGAGCGCGCTTCGAAACTGATGGCGAGCATCCAGCAGGTTCCCGAGGGTGAGGAAGCATTCATCTGGCAATTACGTCGGGCACGGATTCTGGTACTTGGCGGCGAGCTGGCGCAGGGACAGCAAACCCTGCACCAGGTACTGGAGGAATTAAAACCTGGTCAGGCACAGCAACTGGATCAGGTGCTGCAGGTGGTATTCGATATGCAGACCGCCGGTGCCCACGAGGCGGCGCTGGAGCTGTTTCCCGCCCTGCAGACACTGACCGTCGATACCAAACGCAAGCGCGAGCTCTATTACTGGATGGCCAATTCCCGCGAGTCCCGCGAGCAGTATCCCGAGGCGGCGCGACTGTATTTGAAATCCGCCATGCTGATCGACCCCGGGGCGATGGATCCCTGGGCCCAGACGGCACGTTACCAGGCCGGCGTCGCTCTGGCGCGGGGGGGATTGTATGCGGATGCGCGGGCGCTGTTCAATCATCTGCTGCGAGTGACCGAGGACAAGAGCCGTCGCGCGGCGCTGCGCCAGGAACTACAGAAGATCTGGCTGCTCGAAGGCGGGCGCAGCGGCGATCAGTCGGCCGCCGTTACAGAGGATGACGCAGTAACAAGCCCGTTTCAGGCGTCTGCGGTATCCCCTCCAGCGAAGTAAATTCGAACGGGATCGATTCCAGTTGCATCCCGACGTTTTTCTGTACGGCAAAATGCAGATGCGGCGAATTCCCGTCCGCGGCGGATCCGAGCCGGCCGATGATATCACCGCGATTGATAGTCATTCCCATGAACAGCTTGACCGATGCGGGCGCCAGATGTGCATACAGGCCGAAGGTACCGTCGCGGTGCAGAATCCGTACATAGAAGGTCTTCTGGCGCCGTTCGGGTGATAGCTTCCCGGTGTTGATTTCCACCAGTGTGCCGCTGCGGCCTGCATGTACAGTGCTGTCCGCCGGCATGGGGATATCAACGGCATAACGGGTCAGGGCGTGGGCGTCATGGCCGGCTTCACCGTTGAAGGCCTGCGCGATACTGAATTCCTTGTGGGGGGAAAAGGGCGGCAGATAGGGTTTGCCGGTCAGGTGATCGGCCGCCGGGTCGCCCGGGACAAAGCGGGTGCGATAGGTATAGCTCCAGGGTGCGTTGGGATCGATCTTTTCAAAGCGGGTCAGCGGCTCGCGGCTGCCGGCGGGGATCACTTTGCGCAACGGCAGCGGCGGGTCGGCCCGCATGTTCTGCAGCTGGCCGGCTGAGAATTCCAGCTGGATGGGCATGGGCAGGGTGTTGCTGACTTCGAAGATGGGCGCATTATCCTCGCCCTGACGATGGATGATCACCTGTTTTTCACTCGCTGGCATTGCTTCCTGTGAGGGGTGCCGACGACGCTCTTCGCTCGGTGGCGGGTTGTCACTGAAATGCCAGACGCCATTTTCATCCTGATATTTGTACATCTGGGCTGCAACGTGGCCGTTTGCCAGCAGGAGCAACAGGCCCGGTACGATCGCAAAGAGGAGGTATCTGTACATAATCAATTGCCGTTACTGGATAACCATTTCGGTGAAATAAACTGCCTCGATGGCCGGCACCTGGATGTGCTCTTCCATCACCTTCTGCAAGGCGGATAATGCCTCATCGCGCAGGGCGATCTTGCCCCGACTCGAGGTGAGTTTTTTGATCGGCTGATCGCTGAGCAACATGACCAGTTCGTGCCGCAGGGCAGGGTTGTATTGCTTGATATACTGCTCCATGTCTTTATCCTTGAGCTTCAGCTGCACACTGACCTGCATATGCCGGACCTGTCCGTTGTCGTTCACATTGACCACCAGAGCCGGTTGCATGGAAGCATATACGGCCGGTGCCTGCTCTTTCGCCTCCGGCTTATCCGCTTCGTCCTCGGCCCATAATGGCGGCGCCATTAACAGCAGGACAAGCAGGGTAAATAACGCACGCAGTTTCATCTTGAGAACTCCTGCACTATAGTGTGAAACACATCATCAGGCGGATAGCGATTTCCTGACCCCTGACAGAATACGGTGTACTGACCGCAGAGTAAATTCGGGTATTTACCTAAATGAATCCATCCCGTTTTCAGATCCGTATTGCTCCGGGCGCGCTGGTGGTGAGCTTGGCGGAGGATTGCATCATCGATATCGCCTTGCACACCAGGCCGCAACCGGAATTATCTGTTGCGACCCGTCCCTGTGAAAAGCGCATTGCACGCGAACTGGCCGCCTATTTTAACGATGCGACGGCGCCCCTGCGTTGGCCCCTGCGTTTTTACGGCAGCGATTTTCAACTGCGGGTCTGGCGGGCGTTGCGCGCGATACCGGTGGGCAGTGTCCGGACCTATGGTGAGCTGGCCGAAAAGGTCGGCGGCTGTGCCCAGGCGGTGGGCAATGCCTGTCGGCAGAATCCGATCCCGATTTATATTCCCTGTCATCGCGTGGTGGCGAAAACGGGCATTGGCGGATTTGCCGGCAAGACCGCCGGCCCGCGGATCGAGTTAAAACGCTGGTTGCTGAGACACGAAGGGGTGAGGTTGCCGGCGTGAGTGAATCCCAGGTTCTGATCGAACAGTTTCTCGATGCGCTGTGGATGGAGCGGGGGCTGAGTGAAAACACGCTCTCGGCCTATCGCTCTGATCTCAGCCAGTTCGGCCACTGGCTGGATCAGCAGGGGCGCGGTTCGCTGCGCGAGGTGCGCCGGGAGCAGATTCAGGGCTATCTCGCCCGGCGGCTGGAGCAACGCGGCAGTCCCCGCAGTACCGCCCGGCTGCTCTCCAGCCTGCGCCGGTTCTATGCCTGGCTGCGCCGCGAACAACAGATTGGCGAGGATCCCACCGCCCTGATTGAAGCACCCCGGCTGGGACGGCCGTTGCCCAAAAGCCTGAGTGAAAGTGATGTCGAGGCATTACTGATGTCGCCGGATACCGGGACCCCCAAAGGGTTGCGGGATCGCTGCATGCTGGAAGTGCTGTACGCCACCGGTCTGCGGGTCTCGGAACTGGTCAATCTGCAGATGGGACAGATCAACCGTCAGCAGGGCGTGGTGCGGATCAGCGGCAAGGGCGACAAGGAACGCCTGGTCCCGCTCGGTGAAGAGGCGCTGGGCTGGCTGCAGCGCTATGTGCAGGAAGTGCGGCCGGTGGTGCTCGACGGCCAGGCGGCGGAGGCGGTATTTTTAAGCAATCGCCGCCAGCCGATGACCCGTCAGACCTTCTGGCATCTGATCAGGGACTACGCACGCCGCGCCGGTATCGACAAACCCCTCTCACCTCATACCCTGCGCCACGCCTTCGCCACCCACCTGCTCAACCACGGCGCCGATCTGCGCGTGGTACAGATGCTGCTCGGCCACAGCGATCTGTCCACCACCCAGATCTATACCCACATCGCCAAAGCGCGGTTGCAGGAACTGCACGCCCGGCATCATCCCCGAGGGTGATGCCCAGGGGCTAGACGCTAGTTTCTAGGGGCTAGTGGCGTAGGTCACGCTGGCGATAGCCTGCGTGACACCCGACCGGTACGAAGTTATTTGACTCTCGCAAAGGCGCAGAGCCGCTGAGGGTTAAATAGGATTTTTCTCTGCGTCCTGGCGTTTTTGCGAGAGATAACAACAGGCAGGGCAGGCCGATACGTGGAATGCCAGGTAGCGCTGCGCGCAACCTGGCCTACACTGCCAACTTTGTTTTCTGGAACTTCTGCCCGTTTCGGGCATCAGATAATCCACAGTCGGGCGTGAATCGGGTATACTTTCACGCGTTATCCACACTTTTACTGGTAGTCGTTCTCATGTCGTTTTTCCCCCGTATTATTGTTATTACAGCCCTGTTGGGTCTGCTTACCCCGGCTGGCGCCGATGAACTCGATCAGGCCCGCCAGGCCATCATGGATCGCTTCGAGGATGTCAAAGCCGAGAATGTCGAGGCGTCGCCGATCAAGGGACTTTACCGGGTCACGATCCCGCCGCAGGTGTTCTATATGTCCGGCGATGCCCGTTATGTGGTGGACGGCAGTGTGATCGATCTGTCCGAGCGGCGTAACCTGACCGATGAATATCGGAACCAGGCGATTAACGCGGCGATCGAGGCAATGGGCGAGGAGTCGATGATTGTCTTTGGTCCGAAAGACGCCGAACATACGGTGACCGTGTTTACCGATATCGATTGCGGTTACTGCCGAAAATTGCATGAAGCGGTGCCAGACTATAATCAGGCCGGCATCCGGATTCGTTACATGGCCTATCCGCGTGCCGGTATCAATTCCGGCTCCTATCAGAAAGCCGTTTCTGCCTGGTGCGCCGACGACCGGCAGGACGCGCTGACCCGGGCCAAGCAGGGCGAAACGCTACCGAAAAAGAACTGTGATAATCCCGTTGCCGAACAGTTCCAGCTCGGCCAGGCGATGGGTGTCTCCGGTACCCCGGCACTGGTGCTGGAAACCGGCAAGATCATCCCCGGCTTCGTGCCCCCCAAACGTCTCGCCGCGATCCTCAACGGCAAAATGCCGAATTGAATTTGAACGAAGAGATTAACGCAGAGGACGCAAAGAGATAATTTTGAATGTTGAATTTTAAATTCTGAATTTCAGAATCGGCTCTCATTCAAAATTCAACATTTAAAATTCAAAATTATTTCTTTCTCTGTGCCTTTGCGATCTTTGCGTTCCTTACACTGACCTGTCTAGTTAAGCGCCTGGGCCAGCAGGCGGCGGTATTTGCTGACCAGTTCGCCCTGGTTACCGAGCAGTTCGAACATTCTTAACAGTCCCTTGCGTCCGGCGTCGTCGTTGTAGGTGCGATCGCGTTTGACGATCTCCAGCAGCTGTTGCATCGCTTCGTCGTGACGGCCTTCGGCGGCGTAGCGGGCGCTGAGTTGATAGCGGGCCTCGCTGTCCCTGGGATCGGTTTCGATGCGTTTTTCCAGCGTCGGGATATCGTCCGAGTCGGACAGGGTTTCGGCCAGTTCCAGTTTGGAATAAAGCGCCGAGACTTCCGGGCTCATCTGGATGTCGACGGAGAGGCTGTCGAGTAACTGGCGGGCATCGTCGTAGCGTTCTTCTTTGATCAGGATCTCGGCGAAGCGCACCCGGTTTTGCATGTTCTCTTTATCATCGAGAATGATCTGCTGCATCTGTTGCAGCGCCTGCTCCGTCTCGCCTGCTTCATAGCGATCGATCGCCTGCTGCATGGGCGTGTCCGGCTTGCCTTCCATGTGTTTGTCGAGCAGGGCGCGGATCTCGCCTTCGGGCTGGGCACCGGTGAACTCGTCGACGATCTGACCGTTTTTGACCAGCTTGACGGTGGGTACGCTGCGCACGCCGAAGTGGGCGGCCAGTTCCTGTTGCTGATCGATTTCCACTTTGGCCAGCATGAACTGGCCCTGATAGTCGGCGGCCAGTTTTTCCAGCACCGGCATCAGGCTCTGACAGGGGCCGCACCAGGTGGCCCAGAAATCCACCAGCACCGGTACCTGATGGGAGGCATCGATCACCTGTGCTTGAAAAGTCTGGGCGCTGACATCGAAACTGTACTGCGATTGGCTCATGGTCTGTCCTGTCGGTTGCTGAACGGATAGGGAATGAAAGACGCGTCCTCTGACGGGCGGGACGCGGGCGAATTATACCTGCATTGGCCACAGTTGCGCAGCGGCGGTAAACAGCAGGCTGATCCGAAGTTCATGATGGGGCCACAGCTGGCGCAGGCCTTCGGCGTAGAGTCGCATCTGTTCTTCATAGCCGGCGGCCACGGCCGCGGGATTGTCGAGCGCGGCGCGATGGGTTTTGTAATCGATCAGATGAATCCGGCCGGGTTCGATCAACAACCGGTCGATAATGCCGTTGACGGTTCGTTCCCCCTGGCGATAGAGCAGCGGCAGTTCGTTGCGGCATTGTACGTCGGCAGCGGGCTGAAAAACCTCGGCCAGTTGCGGGGCCGAAAAGGCGGCCAGCGCCTCGTCCCACCACTGGGCCAGTTGCGCGGCGTCGGCCTCACCGGCCAGGCGTTGCAGCGCGGTCTCCCGCGGCAGTGCCGGGTCCTGGCACAGCCACTCCAGGCAGCGGTGGATGGTAATACCCCGCGTGCGCCCGTCCTCATCCTCGACATCGCCGCCGTTCTCCGCCTCCTGCTGGCTGCTGGGCGCCAGCGCCGCGTCGCCGGCGCCGAGGGGCAGCGGCCGGCGCAGGCGCGGATCCGGTTCGGGGATGACCTCGGCCTCGGCGGCGGGCGTCGGCGCCGGTGTCGGCGGGGGGACGTTGCTGGTGACCAGGGTCTGCGCGCTCTCAACTTCATCGGGCTGCAAGTCAAAGGCGCCGGCGATCTGCTGATACCAGCTGGTGGTTTCGTCCCGTTTGGGCAGGCTGCCGGAGATATAGAGCCGCTGGCGGGCACGGGTGAGCGCCACATATAAAAGGTTGGCCTCCTCGCGGCGGGCGGCGCTTTCGGCCCGTTCGATCACCGCCTCGCTGAGCGGATCCTGCCAGCCCTTCGCCGGGCGCAGCAGAAAATGGGCCGGGCGGGGTGCGTTGGCCGGCCATTCGATCAGTGCCTCGTGGGCTTTGCCACGCGGCTCGGCGCGGGCGCTGTCGATCAAAAAGACCACCGGTGCCTCCAGTCCCTTGGCGCCGTGGATGGTCATGATGCGGACCCGTGCCTGCTGGCCGGCGTCGGCCGGCTCGTCGGGGGCATCGTCGTCATTCTGGCGCAGCTCCCGCAGCCACTGGGCGAAGGTCATCAGGCTGGGATAACGGCCGCTGTCCATCTCCAGCGCCAGCTCCTGGAAGCGGACCAGGTTGGCCAGCACTCGCGGCACCAGATGGGCCGGGAAGGCGGCCCGATAGCGGGCCAGGACATTGGCTTCGCTGTAGATGCGATCCAGCAGGTCGTGCACCGGGATGTGTCCGGCCAGGGCGCGCCAGCGGGCCAGATGATCGTGGGCGCGATGCAGTGGCGCATCGGGTGGCTGATCGGCGGCTTGCCGGGCAAGCCGCTCGAACCAGTTGCCTGGCGCCTCCCCGGCCAGTTGCATCAGCGCGTGGTCGTCGACGGCGAACAGCGGCGAGCGCAGAATGCCGGCCAGCGCCAGGTTGTCGAAGGGCATACTCAGCCAGTTGAGCAGGTTGAGCATGTCCTGTACCTCGATGCTCTCCAGCAGGGTGCCGCGATTACCGCTCAGATAGGGAATACCCGCCTCGCGCAGCGCCAGTTCGTACTCGGGCAGGTGAGTGCGCGAGCGTACCAGTAGCAGAATGTCATCGTAATCGAGCGCCCGGGCCGGCGCGTCGGGGTTTTCCTGGACCGGCAGGCGGGTGTCGATCAGATGGCGAATTTCGTCGGCGATCCTTTGCGCCTCCTGGCGATGGCGGGTGTGTGTTGGCTCGGGGCGCGGCGTGAACAATGGATTACGCAGCGGTGTCTCAGCGTCCGTGTCGTCTTGCTGCTCGTCCTCGCGTTCTTTGGCTGGCGGCAGGAGGATCACCTCGCCCCACAGCGATTGATGATGGGTCCGGTGTTCGGGAAAGTCGGGGAGCTGCTGGTGAAGGCGGGGATCCCGGCGGAACAACTGATTGAC
>NZ_JAWOCR010000064.1:0-10997 GCF_046483665.1 Thiohalophilus sp.
TCAGAACTCAGAACTCAGAACTCAGAACTCAGAACTCAGAACTCAGAACTCAGAACTCAGAACTCAGAACTCAGAACTCAGAACTCAGAACTCAGAACTCAGAACTCAGAACTCAGAACTCAGAACTTCCTTCAGAGTCCGCAATCGGCGCCGGTCAGGCCCAGGGTGGCGATCTCGCCTTTATCCTTGCCACGATAGACATACTGAACATCGACCCCCTCGCTGAGCAACGGCTCGAGTGCCTTGCAGCCGGATTTGAGCAGGGTCGGGCGCAGGGCCCGGGTGAATTTGTTTCTGTCCATATCCGCGGCAGTGTAATTGACCAGCGTATAGTTGTAGGTCAGTACCTGGTTATCCGCCTCGGCACCGTCGAGGCGGGTTTCCTGGTCTACCATCATCGGGGCCTGCTGGTTTAAGACTTCGGAGACCTGTCGCAGCTCGTCGTCGGTGACGGCAGAGGCGTTAAGTGAAAAAGTACAGAGCAGCAGGATGCTGGCGGGAATAACAAGAGCTCGCATGGGGGATCCAGATAGTTAAAGTGGCATTCTGGCTATTATCGTTGATAGAGTTGTCAGCGCAAGGCCAAATTGGGCCTGTGTTCAGGCAGATTTATCGGGAGACAAGCATGAGAACGTGGCGACATCGTGGCTGCCTGGCGGGCGCCCTGCTGCTGGCGGCGTTGCCGTTGCAGGCTGATGGGGTGGTCAGTGTGAAACGGATCACCATGGATCTGGCTGCCGAGATTGCCGACGCTGCAGTCAAAGCATGCCGGGATAAGGGCTATCAGGTCAGTGCGGTGGTAGTGGATCGTAACGGGAATACCCAGCTGGCGATGCGCGATACCCTGGCCAGCCGCTTTACCCTGCAAATTGCCGAAGAGAAGGCCAATCTGGTCATTATGGCGGGGATTCCTTCGGGACAATTTCGCGCCAGCCGCCAGGATATTCGCCCGGAACTCAATCATATCGACGGGATTGTGGTGATGGAGGGCGGACTACCGATTCAGGCGGCAGGGACGAATATCGCGGCCATTGGTGTCAGCGGCGCGCCGGGCGGGGATATCGATGCCGCGTGTGCGGTCCGGGGGATTGAGGCGGTGCAGGATCGACTCGACTTTATCCAGTAACTGGCCGGGGAGGCTGCTGTGATCTTTGCCCGTCTCGTATTTCTGCTGGGCAGCATCCTGGCGTTGTTCGCCGTCTGGCGCTTGCTGGCTCCGTATGTTTATGCGTCGCTGTCGCCGGCCTCGGGGCAGACTGTGTTGTTTCTGATTATCGGGGCGATTCTGGCGTGGGTCGGTTATCAGCTGGAGCGCCGGGCCGGCGGCAGGACGGGTTCACATGACTGAGCAGGTCGAAGGTTATATCTGTTTTTATACGGATCATATTGCCGAGGAGTTCGTCTCTATCGACGAGGCCCGCTATATGGCGCTGGAGCAGATTCTGACGATTTTACAGGGCGGCGTTCTCGGTTATCCGCGCAATCTACTCGGGATTATCGATGAGAAGGGCAACAGTCTGCAATTTTTCGTTCAGCCCGAAGGCGGCATCGAGCTGAATCTGTCTGTGCCGGAGGAATTCGGCTCCTATACCCGCCAGATCGAACCCTTCGAGTGCTATACCCTGCTCAAAAAGGGCTGTCGCTATATCGAGCATATGCCGGTGGGCAAGGTCGAATTCAGCGGCTGGTGGATTGAATAACCGCCGTGGGCCCCGGACCGCTGGTATTTTCCCGCCGGCGGGCTAAGCTAAATTGACTCGCACACAAAATTTCCGGGCTTCCAGGCCCATCCTGTGGAGGTGGCAAATGAAACAGGAGCGTCGTCAGTTTGTTCGTCACAGCGCCGGTACAGCGGCCCGTCTCTATCACCCGGCCCTGGGCTGCCTTCGCAGCCTGGTCGAGGACTGGTCCCCCGCAGGGGTACGCCTGCGGGGTGATATCCCCCCTCACAATGGCTACGATCTGGGCAGCGACTATTTCCAGCTCGAGGCCGATTGCCTGGATGTGATCTTCATCATGGCTTTCGTGCGCCTGGACGAGCAGGGTCTGGTACTGCGCTTCATCGACGAGGGGCAGACCCCGTCCGGCGACTGGCACTAGCCCGCCCCTGCCCGCTTTCAAAGTTCTTCCTGGTTTTGCCGATAGAGTAGGCGAAAGGGTTGTCCGGCCGTCAGGTTGCGGCTGTAACGCTGTTTACTCATAATGTAAATGTGGGTTAAGGCGGAGTTAACCGCTCAACCTGACAGAAAATAATAATCAGTACCGAATTGTGGGAGAGGTGTATGAGAGAGCGCCGCTATTACAAGCGCAAACTGGTCAATGCGCGGGTCAGACTGTATCACGCCAATTTTGATGTGGCTGAAGGTTCAACCCGGGATATTTCCGATGGTGGCGTGTATGTCGTGACCGATCATCCGCCTCTTCTGCAGGAAGGGGAGCAGGTGAAAATGATCCTGCCGCAGTCTCAAGCACCGGACATTGTCTTCAATATGCAGGTGGTTCGTATTGACGCCGATGGGATGGGGTTGATGTTTCTCGATTATGAAAACCAGGGCCGGCGCGGCACCATGGCGGAATTGCGCAATACTATGAAAAAAAAGAAAAAATAACCGATGCTTGATTCGTTACCGCAGTCTGACTTACGGTGGAGAAACCATTCATTGCAAGCTGGAACTCCCAACTATGTCTGATACCGCGCATTACCGTCAGGCGCTGCTGAACAAGCGGCGCGAATTGATCGATCGGGTGGCGGCCATTGCCGATGACAGCCAGTTGCCCGCCAGTGCCGATTCGGAAGAACAGGCTGTGGAGCTGGAAAACGAAGAAGTTCTCACGGCGCTGGATGAAGAAGCCCGTCAGATTCTGACGTTGATCGACCAGGCACTGCAGCGACTCGAGCATGACGAATATGGGCTGTGTCTTGCCTGCGGCAAACCGATTGCCGTGGCTCGTCTGGAGGTGTTGCCCTACGCCGAGCTGTGTATCGATTGCGCTGAACAACAGGAATCGGCCTGAATATATGCTGGCTTTTATTCTTGAACATCTGGAAGGCATCATTATTGTTGTCCTGGTGGCGGGGCTGGTATTGCTGGTGGCGACGACCGCCCGGCCCGGACAGGACGGGTAAATACAGGGTTTTCCCTGACGCCCTTCAGGTATTTCCCGGCAGTGTGACTCGCTTGTCACAGACAGGACTTGGGCTTTGCCGCCAGTCAGGCTAGAATCTGCCGCCAGATAAAAAAACAATTCAGCTCTGTATCAGGGAATTGCCGGGATGAACGGAGAATGATGGTCAGACTCTCCTCTTATTTTGATATTCGCGAGAAGCGTGATCAGTTCCGCAAGTCGGTACCCGCCCGGGTTCGAATCAGTCACTCTACCTTTGGCGTCATTGAAGCTCTCACCCGGGATATTTCCGATACCGGTGTCTTCGTTGATCTGCGCCATCGTCTGCGGTTGCCGATCGGCGCACATATCAAGCTGCAATTTCTCGATTCTGCCCGCCCCGAGATCGCTTTTAACATGAAAGTGATTCGTGAAAGCGATGAAGGGATAGCCCTGACCGTTGTGGATTTTGAAGTCGAGGGACGACGATACAAAATCGATGAGTTGCGCGAACACTGGAATCCGACGCAGCATTGAGCCGTCGCCGTCGGGACAAAATTCTGCGGGCCCCTTCAGGAGGGAACTTCCATGTTACGAACCCATCGATTAATACAAATTTACCGGCCTGGCGTTATTCCTGCCCTGGCTCGCTGCCTGCCAGAATACGGGCGGCAAGGTGGGAGCCGAGTGGGGCGAGCCGGTACCTCCGCCGCGGCCCGGCTCCCGGCCCATGCCTCCGGCGCATGGCCGCCGGGCGCAGCAGCAGGAATATCGCTATTACCCGCGCAGCGGGATCTATTTTGACACTGGCCAGGGGCTCTATTTTTATTACAGCGATGGTCACTGGCGGATCTCCACCGAGTTGCCGCGGCGGTTTCGCCTTCGTCTCGGCGAGCATGTCACCGTGGAAGCCCCTGCGGAGGAACCCTGGCACGATTATCAGGAACATCGTCGCAAGTAACCGCCGGGCTTGCGCAAAAAATGATCGCGATCACCCCGGTCAGGGCCGGGGGCTCGATCGGTGGGAGGAATAAACCCCCGGGGTGCGCTTCACAAAATCGTCTATGCTTGAAAGAGCAGACGACCCGCTACAGAAGCAGGAGGGGGTATGGAAAAGCGACAACATCGGCGCATTCCGTTTCGACGCCGCGTTTATCTGGCGCGTGATGAGGGTGATGAGCAGTTACTGGAGTCGTCGGATTTTTCCCTCAGTGGTATGGGGATGCTCAGTGAGCGGCCGGTCCAGATAGGTGAAAAGGTCTGGCTGCGGTTTGAAGTCAATACGCTGGGAAATCCTCGCCAGATGAATGTTCAGGCGGAGATCCGGCACGTGGATTTAACCCCTCACTGCTATCGGGTCGGCGTCAATTTTCTCGCCGACCGGTGAGTGATGTTACAGGTCGAGCACGATACCGGCTGGAAGCGGGGCTGCATTATTTTGCGTCCCCATCCACCTTCGAGCTGGAAGGCCAACCTCTGGATTGTCGGCCTGGCGGCACTGCTCTGTCTCTCGTTTGCCATCGGTTTTGCCCTGGCCGGGGCATGGCTGATTCTGCCCTTCGCCGGACTCGAGGTCATGGCCCTGTTCGGACTGCTCTATTATGTTTCACTAAAAACCCGGGTGCAGGAAGTGATCCAGTTCAATCATCAGGAAATTCGTTTTCAACGCGGGCGGCGCCATCCGGTGCTGGAGTGGCACTGCCCCCGTTACTGGTGCCGCCTGCACGTCACGCCCCCCGCACATCCCTGGTACAGCAGTCAGATTCACCTGCGTTGTCACGATAAGGAAGTGGAGCTGGGCCACTTTTTGTCGGATCGTGACAAGCGTATCCTGGTACGCAATCTGAACGCGTTTTTGCAACGTGGCTGATTTCTGGCGGCATAAATCGCTGGCCGAAATGACGACGGCCGAATGGGAGTCCCTGTGCGATCGGTGTGGACGTTGTTGCCTGCTCAAGCTGGAAGATGTAGACAGTGGCGCGCTGTATTTTACCAATATCGTTTGCCGGCATTTGCAGCAGCCCGGTTGTCAGTGTGACTGTTACCTCAACCGACTTGTTGAAGTTCCTGAGTGCCTGGCCCTGACTCCGCAGAGCCTGCCGGACTTGATCGACCATTTACCGGGCAGTTGTGCCTATCGTCGTCTGTCCGAGGGTCGCCCGTTACCACAATGGCATCCGCTGATCAGCGGTGATCCGGACACGGTGGCCCGGGCGGGTATCGCGATTGAAGGTAAGGTGATTAGCGAAGCCTATATTCATCCCGAACAATATGAAGAACATATTATTCACTGGCATGAATGGGAGAGTGAGCGATGAGCCGGTATTTCCAACCGGTGTAACGGGGTGGAGAGTATCGCCTGCTGGCAGATTCAGCCCCCGGTCTGGTCTGGCTGTCTTTCCGGGGTAGACCTGGGAGCAACAGCTCCATAAAATCGTCGTTCATCCTGCAGTAAACGACGACAAGGAGCCGGCATGCCCAGTTTTGATGTGGTATCCGAAATCGATATGCACGAGGTCACTAACGCAGTGGACCAGGCCAATCGCGAAGTTTCGACCCGCTTTGATTTCAAAGGCAGCGGGGCGAAGTTTGAAATGAATGATAAAACTGTGACCCTGCATGGCGATGCCGATTTTCAGCTCAAGCAGATGCTGGATATTCTGCGCAACAAACTCAGCAAACGGGGCGTGGATCTGGATTGTATGGAACCGGGCAATGTCGAGCACGCCGGCAAGCAGGTGCGCCAGGACGTGACCATGAAAGAAGGCCTTGATCAGGCCCTGGCCAAGAAAATCGTCAAGTTGATCAAGGACAGCAAGCTCAAGGTACAGACCCAGATACAGGGTGAGCAGGTGCGGATTACCGGCAAAAAGCGCGATGATTTGCAGGCGGCGATGGCGCTGCTCAAGGAGGCCAATCTGGAGATGCCGCTGCAGTTCACCAATTTCCGTGACTGAGTCTCTGGTCAGCATTTCCGGTTTTGTGCAGGATGAAGAGGGCGACTGGATTGCCGAACTCTCCTGTGGCCATCGCCGTCATGTACGTCATCGTCCCCCCTGGCAGAATCGACCCTGGGTGGTGAGTGAAACCGGCAGACAGAGTATGATCGGGTATGTGATTCCCTGCCGGGATTGTCAGAAGAACATAAGAAACAGCTAAAGTACAATATAATTCAATTGCTTGCCGGACAAAGCTCCAAGGTAGCTAGAAATAACGCCACTAAGTGGCGGGGAGAAATTTCGGGAAGGGCCTTGAAAGGCAGGTGGCCGGGGGCTAGCTTTAAAGGACCGGTTTCCTGATTGCCGTGTGTCATGAGTGACAGCTCCACTTTCAAGCCATCTTTCGCTTGAGCCCTTCCCGTTGAGCACTGAGTGGGGAGGTTTTTTTTTATCTGCCTGAAGCAAGGGATAAAACGCCGCTCATGGGGTGCCAGAGTCGATTTACCTGGCCGGGCGATAATAATGATGGTTTATCGGGGTAGCGCGAGGATTTGCGCTGTTGTTTATGGAAAAGGTCTTTTGCAAATATCATCCGTCTATACCGGCCCGCTGGCAGTGTCAGCCGTGTCGGGTTGATTTTTGCACGAGTTGTATCAGCCCCGATAAGGAGGAGGAAGCACCGGCCTGCCCACTGTGCGGGCAACGTAGCACTTCCCTGGGGGCCGGCAACCTGATCCGACCGTTCTGGCAGCGGATCCCCCGGTTTTTCCTGTTCCCGGCCCACCCCGTTCCGTTGTTGTTTATGCTGGTCCTGACCGTGTTGAGCACACTGCTGGCTTCCGGCTCATTGATGGGGCTGTTATTCATGCTGGCAATTAGCGTGGTATTTTACAAGTATGCCTTTGTCATTCTTGAAGACACCGCCCAGGGTTATCTCAAGCCTCGTCCTGTAACCGGCAGCGTGATAACCGATGAGCTGGAATTGCCGTTTAAACAGCTACTGTTGATTATATTACTCGGGGTGCTCAATTATCAGGTGCTGGTGAATCTTGGCAGTGGACCCTTTGTTCTGATGGTGTTGTTATCCGTGGCAATCTTTCCCGCCGCCATCATGGTGCTGGCCGTCGAGCACCGTTTCTTCAGGGCCGTTAATCCATTGATGCTGCTGGTTACCATCAAGCGTATCGGACCCTCCTATTTCATTATGTGTTTCTTTCTGGCGTTGTTGCTCAGTGGTGGTGCGATTGCCAGCGAGTTGTTGTTAACGGTTTTGCCGCAGAGCCTCTGGTTTGCGAGCAGTAATTTTATCAGCATGTATTTTATTCTGATTATGTATAACATGATGGGATATGTGATTTATCAATTTCACGAACAGCTGGGGCATGGGGTAACCGAGGAATATCTTGAGTCAGAAATGCCCGCCTCAAACATGGCATCCGGTGATAGCCGCTTTCGGCATATCGATATTCTGTTGCAGGAAGGTAAAACCACCGAGGCAGAGCAACGACTGATCCAGGCAATTGAAGATAATCCCGGTGAATTCGTCGCCCGGGAAAAGCTGCACCGGTTTTATATCGCCACCAAAAACCGGGAAGGACTGACACAGCACAGCGCGGATTATGTCGCACGTCTTCTCCACAGCGAGAAACCGTCCGAGGCGATGCGGGTGTATCTTGAGGCCTCTCATTTTGCTCCGAGTATCAAACCCGGCGGCGCGCGGGACCGCCATGAACTGGCCGAGCTGCTCAGAAGCAACGGGCAGTCCCGTGCGGCTTTGAACCTGTTGAATAACCTGCACAAGGAATTCCCGGCCTATGAAGGGATACCCGGAGCCTATCTGCTGGTCGCCCGGATCATGTTCGAGTACTTCGGCGAGGAAAAAAAGGCGCTGCAGGTGCTCGATTTTCTGAAAACGAAATTTCCCGATCATCCGCTACAACAGGATGTGGAAGCGTATCGTCAGGTTATCGAACGCATGGCCGGGGCAAGTCAGCCCAGTGCCTGACGGGCATGACTGGCCTCCAGACTGTCGGGATAACATTCGATCAGCATATGGAGATATTTTTCAGCCTTGTTGCGATTGTTGTTCCGTTGATAATGACTGGCCAGTGCCATCAGCCCTTCGGGGTTGCGGACAAAGTCGCTTTTGCGGGTTGTCAGATACAGGACAATCTTTTCGGCATCCTCCAGAAAGCTACCGGCGGCAAAGCGCAATGCCAGGGTCATCAATTGTTCGGGACCGAGACGAACATGGGGCTGGACCTGCTCGACATAGGCGATAAAAGTGTCCCGTAACTGGCGTACCGGCATGTTTTTGGCGTGGTCCGTGCCCAGCAGTTTGACTGCATAATCGTGAATGCCCTGATCCTGGGTGAGTCTGGCAATATTGAACAACTGTTCGATAACTTCCGGCTGTTCGGGATAGTCCTGGTAGAGTTCGGTAAAGATCCGTCGCGCCTTGTCCAGTTCCATGCGGGCGACATAATCGAGTCCTTGCTGGTAGTGTGTCAGATAGGCCTGTTGTTTTTCCTCGCGATCGAGATAGTCCATATCTGCCTTGCCCAAACGCAGGGCGACATAGCCGATCAGTGCGCCACTCAACAGTCCACCAATATGCGCCATGTTGTTGATGTTACTCGGTGAGTAGATCTGGGTGATCACTTCATAGCCCAGCCAGATCGGCAGCAAAATGATGGCAGGGGCCCGAACAAAGTCGAAATAAAACAGCAAGGTATAGAAAAAGCGGATACGCCGCCGGCCGAACAGTATGGTATACATGCCCATTAATCCGGAGATGGCACCCGAGGCTCCTACACTCCACATCAGGCTGTCGGGTTCCAGTCCCCAGTAAAACAGCCCGGAGCTCACCCCCGCGACCACATAGGCAAACAGATAAACACCTCGTCCCAGCGTCATCTCCACGCTGAAACCGATCAAAAACAGAAAGATCATATTGCCGATCAGATGGCCCCAGTCGGCATGCAGAAAGATATGGGTAAACAGGGTCGTCAGGGACGGTTCGGCTGTCTTGAAACTGAAACGGTAGGTGACAATCTGTTCGAGATGGTTCTGGAATATCCGGTGTTGTTTCTGCCAGGTCTCATATTGCGGATGTCGAGGTGAAACCAGCTTGCCTTTTTTTAACTGCTGCTGAAATTCACCATCGGTCAACAGGCGGGATAACAGCACTTCATCTTCGGCCTGACGATCGAGCTGAGCATCGAAGCCCCGCTCTGCCAGATATGCGCGATAAAGTGGCAGCTCGATGGCAGGCAGTTGTGAGTTCAGGTAGTAGTTATACGCCTGTTCCTCGAGATGTTCATCGTCTCCCTGCCAGAGCGTAAAACAGAGCACATTGACCAGGATCAACAGCAACGTGACCAGCGGGGGATTGCGCCATTCCGGTTTCCTGTCCAATGGAATAAACATACAGGGGGAACGCCCGGCTAGTCGATCGTGGTGGAAAGGGCAACATTGGCATGATTTTGCATCGGGGTATTTTGCCAGCTGCTAACTGAAAATGGAAACTGTGAAAGGCTTCCTGTTCCCGGACGGGTTCCGGGTCGATCATTAAACTTTACTAATGTTGTAATCAGCCGTATACCGCGCGGGTCGCTGGTATGCCTCAGGAGGAGAAATGCAAGGTAAAGGACAATTGCGTGAAACCGTCGAGCAGGCGATCGAACGTCAGGATGCGTTCGGGGAATTACTGACGCAGGACGAAAAGGAGTTGCTGCTCGATTTTGGCATTGTGCGCAGCGCAGCACCGGGCGAGTTGCTCTGTCGCCCGAATCAGGTTGATAGCCGGGTTTATATCCTTGTGATCGGCGAAGTGGAGGTTCTCGATAGCGCAGAGCAGGGAGGGACGGTGCTGGCTCGCCTGGGGCGGGGTGAACTGTTTGGCGAGATCTCCGCGTTGTTCCATCTGCCCCGGATTTCGGCGGTCCGCGTCAGTCGCCCTGCCGTCCTGCTGGAGATCCCCGGTGATGTTCTGGAGCGAGTGATCAATAGCCGTTCTGAGTTGTATCGTGGGGTAATCAAACGCTACAAACAACGGATTACGGATACCGCTCTGCGGCGCGTAGCCCTGTTTCGCTATGTGCCGGCCGATCGTCTCAGTGCGCTGATCGAACATTCTTCCCTGATGGGTATTCCCCCTGGCGAAACCATCGTACGTGAAGGTGAGGCGGGGGAGGCACTGTATATTATTATCTACGGCACGGCGCGGGTCACTCATCAGGTCGGCAACGAAGCCATGAATCTTGCCCTGTTACGCACTGGTGACTATCTGGGTGAATGGTCGTTACTGACCGGGGCACCGTGCGCGGCAACCGTGACGGCTGTTACCCGGGTGGATGCCATCCGGGTCGATTGCCAGCCGTTTTTGCAGTTTATCCAGGAGAACCCGCAAATCCGTGACCGACTGGATATGATCGCGTTTAACCGCCACGCCGAAACGGCCGAACAGGGCCAACTGTTCGACTCGCGTGAAGCAATGGATGAGGCGCTGACGCGCATCCAGAATCTGATCGATCGATCCGAGTGATTTCAGCGGGTTCTTCCGGCTACCAGCCGGGCCGGTTTTAGCGTGCTTCTGGCGCTGTGTGAGCAGAGTAAAAATGCTATTATTTCGCGGGGAATCCCGTTAACATCCCGGTTATTCCGATTTTAGACAGATAGCAACAAGCCAGTTCAGGGGAGCACCATGCCAAGCAGAATCATTCCGTTCATCGTCCTGGCGATTGCCAGCAGCACCGCCAGCGCCGAAGCCATCAAAGCTTATCTGGGCAGTGAGGCCGCACGTTTTTCCTACGCTACCGAGGCCTTCGGGCAGCAATTCGGTCGTCTGGAAACCGAGTTCGGTGTACTGTTTACCGATCACGACGAAGCGGTCCGCGAGGATGATTTTCTGACTCACGTTGGGCTGCAGGTGCGCGGTGAAAGCCTGGACTT
>NZ_JAWOCR010000055.1:0-4204 GCF_046483665.1 Thiohalophilus sp.
GTTCCCAGTGCGTGTAAGTAATTGGGTTATGAGTTGAATCATAGGACCTGATTGATATGGCTTGACCTGGCGATTAGCGCATGTGTAAAGCGTGAATGTCATAGTTAAGGAGTCAAAGCGCTTATTGATCATATCTATGTACCCAAGGACATCGTTATCAACCTGGTGGTCTAGTTCAACGATGTACCGGAAATCGTCACCAACGGTGTCGGCATCGACGAGTTCACCCAGGCAGCCGATGACTCGGTACAGGTGCTCGAATACGTGCATGATAACGGTCTGGATCAGTAAGTTATCAGGTTCGTGAAAACCGCGCCCCATGGTTCCCCATGGGGCGTTTTTTTTATGCCTGGCAGTGGCGAGACGAGATACGCGAGTTTGGTGTTATTTCAGTAGCCGTTTCATAAACACCCGCATCTCCTTGGCCACCTGCATGTCGCCTTTTTTCTCTGCGACTTCGATCCCTTTTTCATAGGTGGCAATAGCCTGCTGGGTGTCGCCGCTGTCGGCGTGGGCCTGGCCGAGCAGTTTCCAGGCGGCGGAGTATTCGCCGTCGAATTGCAGGGCGCGTTGCAGGTGGGCAATCGCGTTGTCGTAATGGCCTTCCTTGTAATAGGCCTGTCCCAGGCCGAAGCGCAGCAGCAGGCTGTCCTGGCCGTCGGCGAGCATTTTTTCGAGGTTGTTGATCATGTTCATGCAATCAGCATAAGTAGCCGGTGCAGAAATTACAACGCGCGGGGAAAAGGGTTATTGAGGTTTAGCGGCGCCAGAAGGCGGGAGTCAGAAGAACCAGCAGGGTAAAGATTTCCAGACGGCCCAGTAGCATGGCAAAACAGAGAATCCACTTGGCGGTATCGGTGAGCGAGGCAAAATTGTTGCCCACATCGCCCAGGCCGGGTCCGAGATTATTGATGGTGGCGGCAACCGCCGAGAAAGCCGTGATCTGATCCAGGCCGGTCATCATCAAAAGCAGCATCATGATGGCGAAGAGGGCCACGTAGGCCGAGAAAAAGCCCCAGATGGCATCGATGATGCGCGGTGAAACCGGTTTGTCCCCGACCTTGATGGGAATTACCGCATTGGGGTGAATGATGCGCTTGATTTCACGCATGCCCTGTTTAATGAGCAGCAGAAAACGGATGACTTTCATCCCGCCCCCGGTGGACCAGGCGCAGGCGCCGACAAAGCTGACAAACAGCAACAGCACCGGCAAAAAGCCGGGCCAGAGATGGTACTGGTGGGTGGTAAAGCCGGTGGTGGTGCCGATGGAAACTGTCTGAAAGACTCCGTGCAGCAGGGCACGATCGAAGCCAGGGAAGACATTCTCGTTATGCAGATAAAAAACAGTGATCAGGGCCACCAGTAAAAGAATGGTTACATAGGTGCGGAATTCGGAATCGAGCAGATAATATCTCAGTGAGCGAAGGCGCCAGGCGGTGAAATGCAGCGCAAAGTTGATGCCGGAGAGGAACATGAAAATAATCGCAACCACTTCGATCATGGGCTTGTCGATAAAATAGCCCATGCTGGCATCATGGGTGGAAAAGCCGCCAATGGCCACGGTCGAGAAACTGTGTCCGATGGCATCGAACAGACTCATACCCCCCAGCCAGTAACCCAGCGCGCAGAGTACGGTCAGGCTCAGATAGATATACCACAGGGCCTTGGCGGTCTCGGTAATGCGTGGGGTGATCTTGGTGTCCTTGACCGGGCCGGGCGTTTCGGCGCGATACAGCTGCATCCCCCCGATACCGAGCATGGGCAGGATTGCGACGGCCAGGACGATGATTCCCATGCCGCCCAGCCACTGCAATTGCTGGCGATAGAAGCGGATGGATTCCGGCAGGTAATCGATGCCGGTCAGAATGGTGGAACCGGTCGTGGTCAGGCCGGAGAAGGATTCAAAAATCGCATCGGTGGTCGAGATATCGGGATCCGGCGAGAGAATGAATGGTATGGCGCCAAACAGACTCAGGGTGATCCAGAACAGCGATACCACCAGAAACCCGTCCCGGATCCGCAGTTCCTGTTTCCGGTTTTTGACCGGTAACCACAGAACGATCCCGCTGATCAGGATAATCGCAAAACTGTAAAAAAACGCCTCGAAAGTAATGTTGAGATAGAGAACGGAGACAAACAACGGCGGCAGCATAGCCAGGCTGAAGACCATCAGCAAAATACCCAGGATGCGTTGGATAACCAGCAGATGCATGATCAGTAATAGTTCTGAGTTCTGAGTTCTGAGTGCTTAGAAAGAGTCACGAGTGCCATGTTATTGTTATAGCGATCTGTGGCTTTGCGGCGTGCTCCGGCAATAAAAAAACAGATTGAGTTCATATTCCTCGTCACTCGTCCCTCGTAACTCGTGCCTTGTTATTAAATGAAGGTGATGCTGACCTGGAACAGGCGCTCGACATCGGGGATGCGGGCCTTGTCGACCAGGAACAGGATGATGTGATCGTCGGATTCAATCAGGGTGTCATGATGGGCGATGACAACCTCTTTACCGCGCACGATGGCGCCGATGGTGGCGCCCGGCGGCAGTTTAAGCTCCTCGATCCGGCGCCCGACGACCTTGGAGGTATTGATATCACCATGGGCGATGGCCTCAATGGCCTCGGCGGCGCCGCGGCGCAGGGAGTGGACCTTGACCACATCGCCGCGTCGTACGTGGGCGAGCAGACTGCCGATGGTAGACTGCTGGGGAGAGAGGGCAATGTCGATCACGCCGCTCTGAATCAGGTCCACATAGGCGGCGCGGTTGATCAGGGTAATCGCCTTGCGCGCCCCCAGGCGCTTGGCCAGCATGGACGAGAGAATGTTGGCCTCGTCATCGTTGGTCAGCGCGCAGAACACGTCAGTCTTGTCGATATTCTCTTCCAGTAACAGTTCTTCGTCAGCCGCGTCGCCGCACAGCACCATGGTCTTGTCCAGCTCGTTGGAAATGAGCCGGGTCCGTTCCGGGTTGTGGTCGATCAGCTTGACCTGGTATTTGTGCTCCAGCGCCTGGGCCACGCGCTTGCCGATATTGCCGCCGCCGACGATCATGATGCGCTTGTAGGGTTTGTCCAGCCGGCGCAGTTCGCTCATCACGGTACGAATGTTTGCGCTGGCGGCGATGAAGAAGACTTCATCATCGGCTTCGATGACCGTGTGACCCTCGGGAATAATCGGTCGTCCACGCCGGTAAATAGCCGCCACCCGGGCCTCGACCCCGGGCATGTGCTGGCGCAGGGTGCGCAGCTCATGCCCGACCAGCGGGCCGCCATAATAGGCGCGTACCCCGACCAGCTGGACCAGCCCCTCGGCAAAATCGAGCACCTGCAGGGCGCCGGGGTGATTGATCAGGCTCTGTACATAATTGGTGATCAACTGTTCGGGACTGATCAGCACATCGATGGGCAGGGGACTCGTTCCTGGGTCATATGGTCACGGTCCCGAATGGTCACTGCCTGGTCGGTTTCCGAATCGAAATCGTAGGTTATACAGTATGGGGTGCCGATCTCGTCTTGTCGGCGATAGCGTTTACCAATACTGCCGCCGTCATCGTATTCAGTCCGGAACCGAGTTCGCAGATCGTTAAATATCCGGCGTGCCGGTTCGGACAGTTTCTTTGACAGCGGCAGCACGGCTGCCTGGATCGGGGCGACTACGGGCGGGAGCCGCAGCATTACCCGGAGGTCCTCGTCTTTTCCCTCTTTGCGGGTTTTTGCCGCGTCTTCGGTGTAGCGGTTAGCCAGGAGCATCAGGCAGATCCGGTCGAGGCCGCAGGAAGTTTCGACCACTGTCGGGAGGAAGCGTTCCCCCGTTTCCTGGTCAAGATAGCGCATATCCCGGCCTGAATACTCCTGATGCCGGGTCAAGTCCCAGGTGCCGCGATGGTGGACACCCTCCACTTCGCCCCAGCCAAAGGGGAAGGCGAACTCAATGTCCAGGGCGGCCTTGGCATAGTGGGCCAGGCTTTCATGTTCCTGGACCCGCAGTTTGTCCGGGGGGATGCCGAGAATGCTGGTATAAAAATCCCACCGCTGGCGATGCCAGTAATCGTACCATTCCATGGCTTCCTCGGACCGGCAGAAGAATTCCATTTCCAGTTGGACGAACTCACGTGAACGGAAAGTGAAAAAGCGGGGGTTGATTTCGTTACGGAATGCTTTACCGGACTGGGCGATCCCGAAGGGCAATTTCTGTCGACAGGATTGGC
>NZ_JAWOCR010000052.1:0-28484 GCF_046483665.1 Thiohalophilus sp.
CTACCGCTCCGGCCATACCAGCGACGAAGCCCGGCAATACCTCAAACCCCTGACCGAACAACACCCCGAAGTACAACCCATGCTCGACTTCCTCAACCGCTCCCAGCGCGGAATCCTTAGATAGAGTAGTGGAAGGAACCCAGAGGGTATGACAATGTTGAATTTTGAATGTTAAATTTTGAATTAATAAAGAATTCAAAACTCAATATTCAAAATTGTTCATCTTTGCGTCTTTGCGCCTCTGCGTTGATCCTTATTACTAATCCTGGTTCAACATGTCGCTGGTTACAGCGGCGATGTCAGTGATGTGGCTGTCGTCTTCCAGTTTTTGCCGCACTTCTTCCAGGCCCTGTTTGATTTCTTTTCGGTAATCTTCGTCGTCGAGCAGTCGTTCGAGTTCTCTCGCGATAGCCGACGGAGTGGCGTCGTTTTGTATCAGTTCGGCGACTATCCGACGCCGGGCGACAATATTGCACAGTGCCAGGTGGTCTATTTTAAGCATGCGTCTGACTATATGATACGTAAGCCAGGCCACCCGGTTGATGACTACCATGGGCGTACCGATAAGGGCAATTTCGAGTGTGACTGTGCCGGAGACGGTCACGATCGCATCGCAGGCCTGCATGGTGTCATAGGGGCGGTGTTCGATATAGTGGATATCCAGCTCATGCTCCGGCATATTCTGCCGAATCAGATCCGGACTGAGAGTCGAGGCAACAGGCAGCACGAACTGCAGTTCTGGGCGTTGTTGCTGTAGCAACTGCGCTGTGTAGATAATAATTGGCAACAGACGCTTGATTTCACTGCGGCGACTGCCGGGAAATAATCCCACAACGGGTCGTTCGGGATCCATGCCGAACTCCTGCAACAGTGTGTCACGATCGGCGCTAGGCTTCACCTCGTGGGCGAGGGGATGACCTACATAGGTGACCGGCACACCATGGTGGGCATAAAAATCCACTTCAAAAGGAAATACCACGGCCATTTTATCGACCAGTTGCTGGATTTTCTTCACGCGCCCCTGACGCCACGCCCAGATCTGGGGGCTGATGTAGTACAACACCTTGACGCCACATTCTTTGGCGGTCCGTGCCAGGCGCAGATTGAATTCGGGATAATCGGTCAGAACCAGCAGATCAGGCGGATCGCTTCGCAGGATCTCGCGCATCCGGTTGAGAGCACCGAAGATAACCTTGCGATGAGCGAAGACTTCAATCAGTCCCACCACAGCCAGCTCGGAAGACTCAACCAGAATCTCCACGCCGGCCCTGCGCATGGCACTACCCCCGATACCGAAAAACCGGGTATCCGGTTGTTGTTGCTTGACGCCCTCGACCAGCCTGGCGGCGTGCAGATCACCGGAGGCTTCTCCGGCAATGATCATGACCCGTTTCAATTCGCTACTCTCAGACTGACTGGATAACGTCGATAATCTGATCGACCTGATCGTCTTGCAGTTCCGGATAAATCGGCAACGACATGCATCGGGCAGCGATCTGTTCAGTGACTGGCAGTCTGACCTCCTTGCAGATATCGGCAAAGACTTTTTGCTGATGCAAGGGTACCGGATAGTAGATAGCCGAGGCTATTTCGTTATCGGCCAGTTTTTTCATTACTGTGTCACGTTGTTCGCTCAATACCGTATATTGATGATAGACATGCGTGCCCTTGCCGTCCTCGTGTGGCGGCGTTACCACGCTACCGGCCAGGCCTTTTGAATAACGGTGAGCGACACGACGCCGTTCCTGGTTGTACTGCGGCAGGTGCTTGAGCTTGGCGCGTAACACGACCGCCTGCAGTTCGTCGAGCCGGCTGTTGTAGCCGACGACATCGTGATAATAACGTTCCTTGCTGCCATGATTGCGCAGCATGAGCAGCATATCGGCGAGGGCGTCGTCATCGGTGGTCACCATGCCGCCATCACCGTAACAGCCGAGGTTCTTGCTGGGAAAGAAACTGTGGGCCCCGGCCAGACCGATTCCGCCGGTCATTTTACCGTTAATGTCAGCGCCGAAGGACTGGGCGCAATCTTCAATGATTTTCAGGTTATGCTTGTCTGCCAGTGCCATGATGGCATTCATGTCGGCCGGCTGGCCAAACAGGTGCACTGGCAAGATAGCGCGGGTCCTGTCGGTCATCGCTGCTTCGATCAGCCCGGGATCCAGATTGTAGGTATCCGGGCGAATATCCACATAAACCGGGATAGCGCCGACATAGCGAATTGCCTCGGCAGTGGCAATGAAGGTAAAGGCGGAAGTAATTACCTCGTCGCCTTCACCGATACCGGCGGCGAGTAGTGACAGGTGCAGGGCATCGGTTCCGGATGCGCAACTGATGGCATGTTTGACACCCAGATAATCAGCGGCGTCGGCCTCGAAGCCTTTAACATTCGGTCCGAGAATGAAACTGGTTTTCTCGAATGTTTCGGCAAAACCCTGTTCGATTTCGGCTTTCAGGGTCTGGTATTGCTGTTTCAGGTCAACCATCGGGATCATGTAAGAATTACCTCAATTCGTGCGGTTGGGAACGATCAGTTTTCTGATAGCTGCCGGTTGATTTCAAAAGCGGTTTCCAGTGCGCGCAGGCCATCCGCACCACTGATAACGGGTCTGACATCGGTATTAATAGCCTGTAGAAACGCATCGATCTCACTCAGCAGAGCATCACCCTGGTCAAAGGCATGTTCTTCACTGTCGATTTCCGCCACTCCGGGATACATTTCGCCCTTACCCTTGCGATGAATGCCCAGCTGTTTGTTCTGAAAGTCGATAGTGATGTAGGCATCGGACTGAAATATCCGCATGCGCCGTTCGCTCTTCATACTGATGCGACTGGCTGTGACATTGGCCACACAACCGTTTTCGAACTCCAGCCGGACATTGGCGACATCGATTTCATCGGAGAGTACGGGCACACCGCTGGCGTGAATCGCACTGACCGGTGAGCCGACAAAATCAAGAATGATATCGATGTCATGAATCATCAGATCCAGAATCACGTTGACATCGGCGCCTCGCGGGTTGAAAGGTGCGATACGGTGCGATTCGATAAACAGGGGTTCGACCAGCACATTCTCCAGTGCCATGACGGCCGGATTGAAGCGTTCCAGATGGCCGATCTGGAATTTCAGGTTATTGCGATCGGCTATCTCTACCAGTTCGCGGCCCTGTTCCAGGGTCGAGGTGATTGGTTTTTCGAGCAGCACATGCACGCCATTGTCGAGAAACGTTTTCGCCACTTCGTAATGTTTCTGGGTTGGGACCACGATGCTGACCGCATCCACCTTGCCAATCAGATCGTGATAGTCATCGAAGACATCAACGCCATGTTCGCTGGCAATGGCCTGTGCGATGTCGCGACTGGTGTCACAAACCCCGATCAGTTGCGAGGCGGGGAGCCGGGCGTATTTTTGGGCATGGAATTTTCCAAGATAACCGACACCTATGACGGCGGTTTTGAGTGTTGTCATTAAAAATAACTCTGTTGCGGTTGGCAGGTCAGCGGTTCGCGGTAAAATGGCGCGCCAGGCGCAGGCCGGGCGGCGGCGAGCCGGGAAATATAATTAAAGAATATTCGCATTTTTAGCCTGTAAATTCAATTAGATAAGGCGTTATTTGCGCCCCTGAATAAAGGAAATCAGCCTTTGGACACAGATTGGACATTCACCCTGCAACAGGAACGGCTCGCCGGGCTCGATGAGGTGGGTCGCGGTCCCCTGGCCGGCCCGGTGGTGGCGGCAGCGGTGATTCTGGATCCGGCCCATCCCATTGAGGGATTGCTCGATTCCAAGCGCTTGAGTGAATCACGCCGTGAACAGCTGGCGGCGCAGATTCAGGAACGGGCCCTGGCCTGGGCAATCGGACAGGCCAGGGTAGAGGAAATCGATCGGCTCAATATCCTGCAGGCCAGTTTACTGGCCATGCAACGGGCTGTCGCGGCTCTCGATCCCGCCCCTTTGCAGGCCCTGGTAGACGGTAACCGCTGCCCGGAGCTGGCCTGCCCTGCCCGGGCGGTGATCAAGGGGGATGACTGCGTGCCGGCCATCATGGCCGCCTCGATCCTGGCCAAGGTAAGCCGGGATCGGGAAATGGTGGCGCTGGCAGAACACTATCCCGGCTACGGACTGGAAAAGCACAAGGGCTATGGAACCAGAGCCCATATCGCGGCGTTGCAGAGTCTGGGCGTGACCGAAATCCACCGCCGCAGCTTCGGTCCGGTGCGAAAGCTTCTGTGAGAAAGTTGGCAGTTAGCAGATGGCAGTCGGTGGTTTGGAGCCGTTTTTCCTCGTCACCTGGCCCTGGCGGCCTGAACATTTGTTTTCCTGTCACAAACCGGGTATAAAATTGATTCAGGCACAATAATCGATAATATGGTTCGGGGCTGGAGAACGGGATGTCGTCGTTACCTTTGATTCTTCGATTGGATATTAATGGTCAGCCGGTGAACTGGGTACCCTGGCAGGAAGCGGCCTGTCTCTATTCCCGAGGGAGGGTAGCCTGGACGGCCGGTGAACACAGGTTTCCCTTGCATGGCGGTCACAGCCGCTTGACCGGTGAGCAGAGTCTGCTCGAAATCAATTCCATTATCGCTGTCCACGGCGAAAACAAGGCCCTCAAACACCACACCACACCGCCATTGAGTAACCGGGAACTGTTCCGTCGCGACCGCCATACCTGCCTCTATTGCGGTCATGAATTTCGTGACCCCCTGTTGACCCGGGATCACGTCAAACCCCTGTCCCGGGGCGGGCGCGATCACTGGCGTAACGTGGTCACGGCCTGCAAGCGTTGCAATGCCCGCAAGGGCAGCCGTTCACCGGAACAGGCCAACATGCCATTACTGGCTATTCCGTATGTGCCCAATCTGGCTGAATACCTGGTGTTGCGTAATCGCCGCATTCTGGCCGATCAGATGGAATTTCTGCGCGTCCAGTTCAAACAGATGGGCAAGGACTGGATGTAGCGTCCTCGAAGTCGCCATTGTTAACCACCGATGACACCGAAAATACCGAATTCACCGAAGATAGGACATTGAACACAGAACAGATCGTTTCTATGTCGTCAGGGTTTTCGGGGTTTCAGTGATTCCCCGGCGCGCGTCGCGATGATCTCCGTCCAGTCCGGTTTGACGGGACTGTTGCGGATGTTCGATAAAATCGGCCTCCTCGCGGTGTCAAGTCTTGCACTCCTGACGGATTGATCTGACACTTTGCGCCATGAATTCCTTCGTCCACCTTCACCTGCATACCGAATACTCACTGGTCGATGGCCTGGTGCGCATCAAACCGCTGGTCAAGGCCGCCGTGGAAGCCGGTATGCCTGCGGTGGCGATGACCGATCAGTGCAACCTGTTCGGGATGGTCAAGTTCTACAAGGCGGCGGTTGCCGCCGGCATCAAGCCAATCATCGGCGTGGATACCTGGTTGCATAATGAGGACGATCCCAATCTGCCCAGCCGGCTCGTTTTACTCTGCCAGGACAATATCGGTTACCGTAATCTGACACGGCTGGTTTCCCGCAGTTACCGGGAAGGCCAGCATCGGGGCCAGCCAACGCTGAGTCGCGAATGGCTTGAAGGCACCACCGGGGGTCTGATCGCCCTGTCCGGCGGTCGGGAAGGGGACGTGGGTCAGGCGTTGCTCAACGGTAACCTGACGCTGGCGACGCAGCGCCTCATGCACTGGCAACGCCTGTTTCCGGATCGTTATTATCTGGAGTTGCAGCGCACCGGCCGCGAGGGCGAAGAGGATTATCTGCATGCTGCGGTGGAGCTGGCTGCCGCGCAGGATATCCCGGTAGTGGCAACCAACGATGTTCATTTTATTCGCGCCGGGGATTTCGACGCGCACGAGGCGCGGGTCTGTATTCACGAAGGTCGCCCCCTGGATGATCCGCGCCGACCCAGGCGTTTCAGCGAACAACAGTACCTGCGTACGCCGCAAGAGATGGCGGAGTTGTTTGACGATCTGCCCGAGGCTCTGGCTAACAGTGTCGAGATCGCCAAACGTTGCAATGTCGAACTGAGTCTGGGCAAGAACTATCTGCCGGACTTCCCGGTGCCGGCCGGCATGACCATCGACGAGTTTCTGCGCGAGGAATCACGCCGCGGACTGGAAGCGCGACTCCACAAGTTCTTCGATACCCACGCACCGGACTATGAAACCATCCGCCGCGAATATTACGATCGCCTGGAGATGGAGCTGGATGTCATCATCTCCATGGGTTTTCCCGGATACTTTCTGATCGTGGCCGACTTTATTCGCTGGGCCAAGGAAAACGGCGTCCCGGTCGGTCCGGGGCGTGGTTCAGGCGCTGGCTCGCTGGTGGCGTATGCCCTGACCATCACCGATCTGGATCCAATCAAATACGATCTGCTGTTCGAACGGTTTCTGAATCCCGAACGTGTCTCCATGCCTGACTTCGATGTGGACTTCTGCATGGAGGGACGCGATCGGGTAATCGATTACGTGGCCGATCATTACGGGCGCGATAAAGTTTCGCAGATCATCACCTACGGTACTATGGCGGCCAAGGCAGTGGTGCGCGATGTAGGTCGGGTTCTTGGCCACCCCTACGGCTTTGTGGATCGCATCGCCAAGCTGATACCCTTCGAAGTGGGCATGACGCTCGACAAGGCGCTGGAACAGGAAGAACAGCTGCAGGAGCTCTACGATCAGGACGAGGAAATTCGCGGCCTGATCGATCTGGCCAAAAAGCTCGAAGGCTGCGCACGTAATGCCGGTAAACACGCCGGCGGAGTGGTGATTGCGCCATCGCAACTGACTGACTTCACACCATTGTATTGCGAGCAGGGTTCCGGCAGCATTGTCACCCAGTTCGACAAGGACGATGTGGAAGCGGTGGGGTTGGTCAAGTTCGACTTTCTCGGCCTGCGCACGTTGACCATCATCGACTGGGCAGTGCGCGCGATCAATCAGGATAAGGCCGCCAAAGGGGAAGCGCCGGTCGATATCATCTCCATCCCGCTGGATGATGAAAAAACCTTCGAGCTGCTCAAAGCCAATCAGACCACCGCTGTGTTCCAGCTCGAATCGCGCGGCATGAAGGATTTGATCAAACGTCTGCAGCCGGACAGCTTCGAAGAGATCGTCGCCCTGGTAGCGCTGTTTCGTCCCGGCCCGTTGCAATCGGGTATGGTGGATGACTTCATCAACGTCAAGCACAAGCGCAAGCAACCCGCATACCCGCATCCGGATATCGTTTCGATTCTGGAGCCCACCTACGGCGTCATTCTGTACCAGGAACAGGTCATGCAGATTGCCCAGGTACTGGCCGGTTATACCCTCGGTGGCGCGGATCTGCTGCGCCGTGCCATGGGCAAGAAAAAACCTGAAGAGATGGCCAAACAGCGGGATATCTTTACCAAAGGTGCCCTGGAGCGGGGCGTCGACGAGAAGACAGCCACCTATATTTTTGATTTGATGGAAAAGTTCGCCGGCTATGGCTTCAACAAATCACACTCGGCCGCCTATGCCCTGGTCTCCTACCAGACTGCCTGGCTCAAGGCGCATTACCCGGCGCCGTTCATGGCCGCGGTGCTCTCGGCAGATATGGATAACACCGACAAGGTGGTCACGCTGATTGACGAATGCAACGACATGCAACTGACCGTGTTGCCACCGGATATGAATCAGTGCGAATACCGTTTCACTGCCCAGGATGAACAGACTGTGGTCTATGGTCTGGGGGCAATCAAAGGTGTGGGTGGCTCGGCCATCGACAGCATGATCGAGGAGCGTAACGCCAACGGGCCATTTGCTGATCTGTTTGACTTCACCCGCCGCATTGATACTCGCAAAGTCAATCGTCGTACCCTGGAAGCGCTGGTTATGGCTGGCGCACTGGATGTGTTCGGCGAGAACCGCGCCACACTGATGGCTTCTTTGCCGGCCGCGCTCAAGATGGCCGAGCAACATACCCGCGATCAGGCCGTCGGTATGCAGGATCTGTTCGGGATGGGAGAGGCGGTCGAGGCGGATAGTGGCCCCGTGGCCTATCATCGCCAACCGGAATGGAGCGAAGACGAGCGGCTGTCGGCAGAAAAGCAGACCCTGGGGCTCTATCTGACCGGCCATCCCATCGAGCGCTATCTGGAAGAGTTGAGCAGTTTCGTTTCCGCCCGCATCGTCGATCTTAAACCGACCCGCGATCAGACTGTGGTGGTGGCCGGCTTGATCGTGGCAATGCGTACCATGAATACCCGGCGCGGTGATCGCATGGCATTTATTACTATCGACGATCGCAGCGCACGCATCGAACTGGCCGTTTTCAGCGAATCGTTCCAGCGTTACCGGGATCTGCTTTCCAAGGACAGATTAATCGTCGTGGAAGGCGAGGTGAGCATCGATGAATACAGTGGGGGATACAAGATGAGCGCGCGCAGCATCTATGATATAAACCAGGCGCGTGAACACTTCGCCCGCAAACTGTTGATCAGCGTCGATCACATCAAAGCCGGCAATGGCTTCGTCAGCGAATTGCAACACACCCTGTCACCGTTTCGCGAAGGCTTCTGTCCCGTGATTATCGACTATCATCGCGACGACGCCCGAGCCCAGATCGCTCTGGGCGAGACCTGGCGCGTTCATCCCACCGACGAACTGCTGCATCGCCTGCGCGACGGCCTCGGCGACGAGCACGTCAAAGTTATTTATTAGACAGTCCTCTGGAAATAACGCAAAGGACGCAAAGACGCAAAGTACGCAAGGAAAAAATTTAATCTGACTTGACGTTATGTCGTTGCGAATAAAACGTGCCAGCAAAAGACATCATTGGAAAATTTCGGAGGCCCTGCAACGGATCTGCTTTCAATAATATCTTTCTCTGCGTTCTTCGCGCCTTTGCGTTCCTGGCGTTCCTTCCACCGCTTCCTCTATGTGGGTCATCCAGAGGCGAACCGTGCTCTGGGAAAAGGTCGAGGTGGGAAACGGGTCGCGGTTCGGGTGTATACAGGCGGCCGGATTCGCTATACTATTCAGTCAATTAGCGCCAATTTGACCCGGTAAGATCCTTATGAACCTGAATTTTCTCGATTTCGAACAGCCTATTGCCGAACTGGAAGCCAAGATCGAGGAGTTGCGCTATGTCGGCTCCGATAACGAGATCAATATTGGCGAGGAGATCCAGCGTCTGCAGAACAAGAGCCGGGATCTGACTGAATCCATTTTTGCCAATCTCAAGGCCGCCCAGGTGGCACAACTCGCGCGCCATCCCCAACGCCCCTATTTTCTTGACTACGTCGAGCAGATTTTTACCGATTTCGAGGAGCTTCACGGCGATCGGGCTTTTGCCGATGATAATGCCATCGTCGGCGGCGTGGCCCGGCTGGACGGTCGCCCCCTGATGCTGATTGGCCAGCAAAAGGGTCGCGATACCAAAGAAAAGCTGCGGCGTAATTTCGGCATGCCGCGCCCCGAAGGCTATCGCAAGGCATTGCGCCTGATGCACATGGCCGAGCGCTTCAAATTGCCCGTGTTAACCTTCATTGATACCCCCGGAGCCTATCCCGGCGTGGGTGCCGAGGAGCGAGGTCAGAGCGAGGCTATAGCCCGTAATCTGTTTGAAATGTCGGCTCTCAAGACGCCGATCATTACCACGGTCATCGGCGAGGGAGGTTCCGGCGGGGCGCTGGCTATTGGGGTCGGCGATCGACTCATGATGCTCCAGTACAGCACTTATTCGGTCATTTCTCCCGAAGGCTGTGCCTCGATTCTCTGGAAAAGTTCCGACAAGGCGGCCGAAGCGGCCGAAGCCATGGGCCTGACCGCGCCGCGACTCAAGGAGCTGGGGCTGATCGACCATGTGATCGGTGAGCCGCTGGGCGGTGCCCATCGGGATTCCGAGCTGATGGCCACCAACCTGCGCCAGGCCCTGCTGGAAAGCATTGAAATGGTCGATGCCACGCCGCTGGATAAGCTGCTGGAACAGCGTTACACCAAGCTCATTCGTTACGGGAATTACACGGAGTAATTTCCCCGACGCCGTTTCCCTTGCCATGACTTCACTTGCGGCGCATGTGCTCGACCAGCTGGCGCAAATGCCGGACGCTTCCCGTTATCGCATCGCCTACAGCGGCGGTTGCGACTCTCATGTCCTGTTGCATGCCCTGGCCGGGGTGCGCGAGCAACTGCCCGCCCCCCTGGAAGCGATCCATATTAACCACCGTCTGTCCGACCAGGCCGACGGCTGGGCCGAACATTGTCGCCGCGTTTGTACAGAACTGTCGGTACCCCTGGTGGAAGTGACCGTGCACGCCCACCCCAAGCTTGGTGAGAGCCCCGAGGCAGCGGCCCGCGAGGCCCGCTATAACGCCTGGAGGGGGCTGCTGCAGGCCGAAGAGGGGTTATTGCTGGCCCAGCATCAGGATGATCAGGCGGAGACGTTGTTGCTGCAGTTATTGCGTGGTAGCGGTCCCAAAGGGCTGGCAGCGATGCCCCCGGTGACCGACTTTGCCGCCGGCTGGCTGGGACGACCCCTGCTGGGTCAGTCCAGGGCGCTGCTACGGCGTTATGCCCGGGAGCAGGGGCTGGCATGGATCGAGGACCCTTCCAATTTCGATACCGAGCTGGATCGCAATTACCTGCGCCACGAACTGCTGCCGGTCTTGCAGGCCCGCTGGCCGTCGGCCGCTCTGACGCTCAGTCGGGCGGCCCGGCATCAGGCGGAGGCGGGGCAACTGCTGGATGAGCTGGCGGCGCAGGATTACGCAAATTGCCATGGCGAACACGCCGGGTGTCTGTGCCTGGCGCCGTTGCAGGCCCTGAGCCTGGCGCGCCAGCGCAACCTGTTGCGTTACTGGCTGGCCAGCGTGCGGCAACTGCCGCTGCCGGACAGCAAGCATCTGAACCGGATTCTGGATGAGGTACTCTATGCGGCCCCCGATGCCCAGCCACTGGTTGCCTGGACCGGTGTGGTCGTACGCCGCTATGCCGGAGAACTGTATGCGCTGCCGACAGGCACGATTGCGGACCATAGTGATAGAGGCTGGCAAGACTGGGATCCGCTGCGTCAGCCCCGCCTGACGCTGGCGGGGCTGGTGCTGGAAGCCGAACCGGCCGTGGGGCAGGGACTCTCCCGACAGCAGATCGAAGTGCATGGCCTGCAGGTCGGTTTTCGTCAGGGCGGGGAAGGCTGTCGGCCGGCCGGACGCGGCCACCGCCATGAGCTGAAAAAACTCTTGCAGGAATGGCGAGTACCGCCCTGGCAACGGACTGACATTCCCTTGATCCGGATCGACGGCGAGATTGCCCAGGTGGTGGATTATTGTCTTTGCGAACCTTTTATCGCCGGCGAGGATGAGCCGGGTTTGATCATCACACTACGGGATACAGCAGGAATTTAAGCTGCTGTAAAGATTGAATCGGTCAGCGAAAACAACGACAATAACATCCCAGCAATCAGACAGGTTACCGCTCGCCGGTAACGCCGTTCCACCCTCAACACGTTGCTGGGTTCATGACCAAATATATTTTTATTACCGGTGGTGTCGTTTCCTCGTTGGGGAAGGGCATCGCCTCTGCATCGCTTGCCGCCATTCTCGAGGCGCGGGGCCTGAAGGTCACGCTGCTCAAGCTGGACCCCTATATCAACGTTGATCCGGGGACCATGAGTCCATTCCAGCACGGCGAAGTGTATGTCACGGAGGACGGCGCGGAGACCGATCTGGACCTGGGCCATTACGAGCGCTTCGTGCGGACTACCATGACCCAGAAGAACAACTTCACCACCGGCCGCATCTACGCCAATGTCATCAGCAAGGAACGTCGCGGCGATTACCTGGGCGGCACCGTGCAGGTGATCCCGCATATCACCGATGAAATCAAACGCTCGATCGTTGAGGGCGCCGACGAGGCCGACGTGGCCATGGTGGAGATCGGCGGGACCGTCGGTGACATTGAATCCCTGCCGTTTCTCGAAGCGATTCGCCAGATGGCGGTGGAAATGGGTCATGACAATGTCCTGTTCATGCACCTGACCCTGTTGCCCTATATCCCGACCGCCGGCGAGCTGAAAACCAAGCCCACCCAGCACTCGGTCAAGGAGCTGCGCTCCATCGGTATCCAGCCGGATATCCTGATGTGCCGTTCCGATCGGCCTATTCCCGAGGATGAACGGCGCAAGATTGCGCTGTTCACCAACGTCGAGCAGCGGGCGGTCATCACGGCGCTGGACGTCGACAGTATTTACAAGATCCCGTTGTTGCTCAGCGAGCAGGGGCTGGATCAGATCGTGGTCGACAAGCTGGGACTGGATGTCGCGCCGGCGGATCTGTCCGAATGGCAGAAGGTCGCCGAGGCGCTGGCACACCCCGAGGGTGAGGTCACCATCGCCATGGTCGGCAAATATGTGGATCTGACCGAATCCTACAAATCCCTTTCCGAGGCCCTGATCCACGCCGGCCTGCATACCCGCAGCCGGGTCAACATTCACTACGTGGACTCCGAGGAGATCGAACGCAACGGGGCCGAGTGCCTCAAAGGCATGGATGCGATCCTGGTACCCGGCGGCTTTGGCGAGCGCGGTGTGGAAGGCAAGATTGTCGCCGTGCAGTATGCCCGCGAACAACGGATTCCTTATCTGGGGATTTGTCTGGGCATGCAGGTGGCGGTCATCGAATTCGCCCGTCACGTGGCCGGGCTGGACAAAGCGCACAGCACCGAGTTCGAACCCGGCACACCGGATCCGGTTATCGCCCTGATTACCGAGTGGCGGACCGCTGACGGCAAGGTGGAAGTGCGTGATCACGATTCCGATCTGGGCGGGACTATGCGTCTGGGCGCCCAGCAGTGTCGCCTGGAAGAGGGCAGCCGGGCCCGCGAAGTCTACGGTTGCGAGATCATCAACGAACGCCATCGGCATCGTTACGAATTCAACAACAACTACCGCGATACCCTGAGTCAGGCCGGCCTCAGGCTGGTCGGCACCTCCCTGGATGGTAGTCTGGTCGAGGTAGTGGAACTCGAGGATCATCCCTGGTTCATCGCCTGCCAGTTCCATCCGGAGTTCACCTCCACGCCCCGTGATGGACATCCCCTGTTCTGCTCGTTCATTCGCGCGGCCCGGGCTGTGCGTGAGCCGGCCACGCAGGAGGCGCTGGGCGCATGAACTGACACTGAACCTGGGAACCGCGCAGGCCGGGAACCGGCCGGCCAGAACAGGCCGGCTGCTAACAAAGAATTCAAACTGTTTTATAAGCCAACGAACTGGAGTAACACGATTAATGAGTCGAGGAACCGAGATCGTCAACATTGTCGCGCGTGAGATTATTGATTCACGCGGTAATCCGACCGTCGAAGCTGATGTAATCCTGCAGTGCGGCGCCAGGGGCCGTGCCGCGGTTCCCTCCGGCGCCTCCACCGGCGCCCGCGAAGCCATCGAGCTGCGTGACGAGGATAAAAAACGCTATGGCGGCAAGGGTGTGAGCAAGGCCGTGGCCAATGTCAATGGCCCTGTTCGCAAAGCCTTGCTAGGTCATGATGCGACCGAACAACAACAGATCGATGACATCATGCTCAGGCTTGATGGCACCGCCAACAAAAGCAAGCTCGGCGCCAATGCCTTGCTGGCGGTTTCCATGGCGACAGCGCATGCTGCCGCGAAAGCGCAGGGTGTGCCGCTCTATCAATATCTGTATACCGGAGACGCTTATCGTATGCCAGTGCCGATGATGAACATCATCAACGGCGGCGCGCATGCCAACAATAGTGTCGACCTGCAGGAGTTCATGGTCATGCCGGTAGGCGCGCCGAATGTGAATGAGGCGATCCGTTACGGCGCAGAGGTGTTCCACGCCCTGAAGAAAGTGTTGCATGACAAGGGACTGAATACCGCGGTGGGGGATGAAGGGGGTTTTGCTCCGGATCTGGAATCCAATGAGTCGGCCATTGAGGTCATTCTCGAAGCGATCGACAAGGCGGGCTTTAAAGCCGGCAAGGACATCTTTATCGCCATCGATGCCGCCAGCAGCGAATTCTATAAAGATGGTAAATATGTACTGGCTTCGGAAAACAAGAACCTGACGGCTGCCGGGTTTATCGATGTGCTGGAGCAGTGGTGCGACAAGTACCCGATCATCAGCATCGAGGACGGCATGGCCGAGGACGACTGGGATGGCTGGCAACAGCTGACCGATCGCCTGGGCAAGAAAGTCCAGCTGGTGGGCGACGATCTGTTTGTCACCAATACCGAAATCTTCAAACAGGGCATCGACAGGGGGATCGGTAACTCGATCCTGATCAAGGTCAACCAGATCGGCACCCTGAGCGAAACCCTGGCGGCGATCGAAATGGCCAAAAAAGCCGGTTACACCGCAGTCATTTCGCATCGCTCCGGCGAGACCGAGGATACCACCATTGCCGATCTCGCCGTGGCGACCGGGGCCGGCCAGATCAAAACCGGCTCCATGTCGCGCTCGGATCGGGTTGCCAAGTACAACCAGTTAATACGCATCGCTGAAGGTCTGGGGAACGAGGCGAGCTATCCCGGTCAGGCTGCCTTCTACAATTTACGCTAGACTGGGGGGGTAACTTGACGGAGATAGCCGCACGGCATGCGCATACTGGTCACCATTCTGCTGATACTGTTTGTACTACTGCAATATGACTTGTGGGTCGGTGACGGCAGTCTGGCTACCGTGTGGCATCTCAAGCAGGAAATCAAAAAACAAAAAACAGAAAATCGGCAATTGCGCGAACGCAATCGTGCGCTTGAAGCCGAAGTTCAGGATCTGAAACAGGGCCTTGATGCTCTGGAAGAGCGGGCTCGCGACGAGATGGGAATGATCAGAGAAGGTGAGACCTTCATTCAGGTCATCGAAGAAGAAGAGAAGCAGGCAGATGGCAGTTTGCAGTAGGCAGTTGGCGGAGGTAGGCCGGATTAAGCGCAGCGAATCCGGCAACTCTATCGGGATAGACAATCATCCAAAAATGGATTGAATCATCAGTTTTACGCCAATGACCTCGTCCCTCGACACTCGTCCCTCGTCCCTGCGTTATTGGGCTGTGATTCCCGCTGCCGGCATCGGCAAGCGTATGGGCGGCGAAATTCCCAAGCAGTATCTGGAGCTCAATGGTCGGCCGATTATATTGCATACTCTCGAACGGTTGCTGGGGCATCCATCGGTCCGCGGGGTGGTGGTGGCCCTGTCGCGCCACGATGGCTGGTGGGAGCACCTGGATACACGCTACGACAAACCGGTGCTACGGGTCGAAGGCGGCGTGGAGCGATGTCATTCGGTATTGAACGCCCTGCATGAGCTTTCTCTCCACGCTGAGGATACGGACTGGGTATTGGTGCACGATGCTGCGCGTCCGTGTGTGACGTATGACGATCTCGATAAACTGATAAGCTCGCTGGCACAGGATGAAACAGGCGGACTGCTGGCCGTACCGGTCCGCGATACCATGAAACGGGCCGAACCGAACGGGCGGGTGATCGACACGGTGGAACGCGAACATCTCTGGCATGCCCTGACGCCACAGATGTTTCGTCTGGGACAATTGCGCCATGCCCTGGAACAGGCTCTCGAAGCTGAACAGCTGGTCACGGATGAGGCCTCGGCAATGGAATATGCGGGCTACCAGCCTCTATTGGTGGAAGGCAGTGCCAGTAATATCAAAATCACCCGTGCCGGGGATCTGGCACTGGCTGAATTTTATTTGCAACAGCAGGAGACATATTAATGCGTATAGGGCAGGGATTTGATGCGCACCGTTTCAAGGCCGGTGGCCGGCTGGTCCTCGGTGGTGTCGAAATCCCCCACGATCAGGGTATGGCGGCACACTCCGATGGGGATGTCGCCATCCACGCCCTGTGTGATGCGCTGCTCGGCGCTCTGGCGCTGGGCGATATCGGTCAGCACTTTCCCGATAGCGACGCGGAATTTGCAGGCATCGATAGCCGGATTTTATTGCGCAAGGTGAGGACACTCATCAGTCAACGCCATCACCGGCTACATAACCTCGATCTCACCCTGATTGCCCAGCAGCCGAAACTGGCGCCCTATATCCTGGACATGCGTGAGATCCTCGCTGCGGATCTACAGACTCACATCGACAACATCAGTATCAAGGCGACTACCACTGAAAAAATGGGCTTCACCGGCCGCGGCGAAGGCATCGCCGCTATGGCGGTCGTACTCCTTGTAAAAAGAGAATAACGCAGAGGCGCGAAGGCGCAGAGAACCGTAGAGTTAAAAATAAAATGTTACTCTGTGAACGTAAATGGTTATCAACTTTCTATTGTTTGGTTTTTAATGACCTGATTTAAAAGTATATCTACGGAAGATATTTTCGATGCCGAGCCTGTCTGAAAATCTCAAAACAATTTAGAACACTTAATAATAATGAAAAATATATTTATGATTTCTTTGCGTCCTCTGTGTCTTTGCGCCTCTGCGTTGGATCTTATCGATCTATGAAATCGCACTGGTCCAGTCTTGCCCACGCCTTCGGTCAACCGGCGGTTCAAGGTTTATTGCGGCAACAAATCGACGATTTTGTGGTCGAGGAGCAGCTCGGATTTGAACCGACCGGCGAGGGGCAGCATGTCTGGCTGTGGATCGAAAAGCGGGATCGCAACACGCAGGATATCGCGCTGGATCTGGCACGCCATGCCGGTATCAAGCCCAATGCGGTCGGTTTTTCCGGGATGAAGGATCGCCGCGCGGTGACCCGCCAGTGGTTCAGCCTGGATCTGGCTGGTAAAGAGGAACCTGACTGGGAAGCGCTGAATGATAAGAGCCTCGCGGTTCTGCAGGTCACACGTCACGGCAAAAAACTGCGCCGGGGCGTACATAAAGCCAACCGCTTTGTCATTATCCTGCGCGATATTGAGGGGGAGACCGACTCACTGAATGAACGACTGGCACAAATCAGGGAAACCGGTGTTCCGAACTATTTCGGTGATCAGCGCTTTGGTCGTGATGAGGCCAACCTGACACAGGCCACGCAGATGTTTGCCGGGCAACGGGTCAATAATCGGAACAAGCGAAGCATCTACCTTTCGGCGGCCCGCTCGTTTTTATTTAACCAGTTGCTCTCTCACCGGGTCAGTGATCATAGCTGGGACCGCCCGCAGGTGGGCGATGTCATGCAGCTGGCGGGTACTCACAGCATCTTCTTCCCGGATTCAATTGATGAGACGATCCATCAGAGAATGAACGAGATGGATATCCATCTCACCGGATCTTTATGGGGCCGCGGTGAAATCAAAAGCGGCGGGGCGATCAGGATACTGGAGCAACAGCTGACTGACGACTATCCCGACTATTGCGCCGGACTGGAACAGGCGGGTCTGAAGCAGGAACGACGCAGCCTGCGCCTGGTTGTTCGTGATCTTGACTGGAAACTGGAAGATCAGACCCTGACACTGATGTTTTCACTGGAAACCGGCGCGTATGCCACCGTGGTTATCCGCGAATGTGTTGAGCTCCGGTCCTACTAAACTAAACTCGGGAATGGTGTCTGGAACAGATTCCTTTGTATTTGTGTCGGGCATTGGCTTTAACGCGGGGTTCGCAGAGGCGCGGAGTAATAACTCTATTCAAAGAATGATCAGAAAATGATTCTTTGCTCCTGCATCTGAAGTATTACTTTCTGGCAACCCGACTACTGTCACGAGGTAATTGCCAACGCAATCTGCGCAGATAGATAAAATTTCCCAATGTCGAAGTCTTTTTGCAAAGGGTAAGTAAAGTGGTACTACCTGATATAGGCAAAGTTACTCAGTGAAAAGGCGTGGTATCCGGAATACGGCTTAAGAACCGTAGATGACAAGCTCCACTCGAGAGTTTGCAAAACTAAATAGATGTTCCGAATACCAGTCCAGGGAGAGTGTTTCGTCGCGTTGTTCCTCGCAATGACCTCTCTATTTGCGGTCATTGCGAGCGAAGCGAAGCAATCTTTTGAACAAAGTGATCGGATATCCGGAACGTTTACCTGGTAGATATACGAGGCTCGAAGCGGCGCAGAGAAAACTAAAATAATTTTCTCTGCGACTCCGCGACCTTTGCGTACCCCCGCGTTATTAATTGAGTATTACTAGGAGCTGGATACCTTGAAGTTGGAGACCAGACCCTGCAGTTCGCTGGCCAGGCGTGACAGCTCGTTGGCGGCGGTGGTGGTCTGACCGGCGCCACTGGCGGTCTGCTCAGCGACCTGGCTGATGTTGACGATGTTGCGGTTCATCTCCTCGGCAACAGCATTCTGCTCTTCGGAGGCACTGGCGATCTGATTGTTCATATCGCGAATCGTGGCGACAGCCCGGGCAATGGCATCCAGTGACTGGGCGGCTTCCTTGGCTCCATCGGCGCCGCTTTGCGCGGTCTGGCGACCGGTTTCCATCACGCTGACCGCCTGCCTGGCACCGCTTTGCAATTTATCGATCATCTCCTCGATTTCCGTCGTGGATTCCTGCGTACGTTGTGCCAGGGTGCGAACCTCGTCGGCTACGACTGCAAAGCCCCGGCCCTGTTCGCCCGCGCGGGCAGCTTCGATGGCCGCATTGAGGGCCAGCAGATTGGTTTGCTCGGCAATGCCCTTGATGACATCGAGTACAGTGCTGATGTTGTCGCTGTCCTGGGCCAGTTTATCGATGACCTGGGCGGCATTTTCCACCTCGCTGGCCAGGGCGAGAATCGTCTCACTGGTCTTGTCCACCACCTGCTTGCCGCCCTGGGTTTCGTTGTCGGCATTGTTGGCGGCACCGGCGGCCGATTCGGCATTTTTCGCCACTTCACCCACGGTAGCGGTCATTTCGTTCATGGCCGTGGCAACTTGCTCGGTCTCATTGCGCTGCTGCTCGATATTCTTGCTGCTGTCGTCGGCGACGGCACTGACTTCTTCGGTAGCCGAGGCCAGCTGGGTGGCGGCGCTGATAACCTGCTGAATCAGCGCTTCGTTCTGTTCGGCCATGTTATTAAAACTGGTCGAAATGTTACGCATTTCATCCTTGCTGGTGATATTGACCCGTGCAGTCAGGTCGCCTCCTGCCAGATGGGTAGCCGCCTCCTCAATCCGACTGATGTTGTCCTTCACAGAAAGGTAGAGTCCGGCAAACATATACACGACCAGCAACAGGACTAACACCACCACGGCAATCTCGATGATTTCGGCTCTTTGATCGTAGCTAATCCGTTCGATAAACAACCTGTCCAGGGTCGGTACGATGGCATCATACAGGGCATAGGATTGGTTTATCGCAGCGGTGGCATTATCGTAGAAAGTTTTGCTGTTAATGGTGATCGTTTCCTTGTTGAGCAATTCATTCCTCAACAGGGATTCCATATCATGGATAGCCTGGTTGTTTTTTTCTTCCACGGACTGTAGCCGGGCGGCCACGCCGGAGTTGGCGGCGAAGGCGGCTTCCAGGCCGTCGTGCAGCCTTTGGGCATTGTTTTGGATTTCGTTGTCGAGAATGGATAACCGGATGAAACTCTCCTGTGTGAATTCACCCGCCGAGGCAACCTGGCTGCCGATGGCACGGGATTTACCCATCGCTTCGGTCAGGGTCAGAATCCTGGAAACCAGGGCATCCCCCAGGTAATAACTGTCCAGTGACGGGTCGAGGGTAATCCCGGAGTTGTCCGCCACGCGTCTGACCAGCGCCATGATGTCGGCGATCAGTTTCGAATGGCTCTGCAGGCTTTCAGCCGGTTGCATGGAGAAGGTATTGTCCTTGATGTTACCCCACTGTCGCTGGATAGCACTCAGCGCGTTGCCGGTCTCCAGTGCGCCACCGAGTTGTCCATCAACCTGTTTCAACTGATTCAGAGCACTGTCAACCTCGTCGCGTTTTTGCATGATCCGGGAACGCAATGCGTCGTTGCCAGTGAGATAGGCGCCGGTGAGGCCGCGATGTTGCTGGATCAACTGAACAGGCTCACGGGCGGTCTTGATATAGGCCAGGCCGTTACGTTCGTTCTGTAAAAATTTAATTTCCTCGTCCAGGCCGGAAATGAGAATACCGGCCAGAACAACCATCGGGATCATCACAATGACAAAAATCAATCCGAATTTGAACGGATAACGAAACCGGCTCAGCAGATACACGGCGGGGTTAAACAGTGCTTTCATGACAACTCCTTCATATTTTGTCGCTGTTGCTGTCCCAATCTGACGGGAGAAAGCCATACCCGGATTTGTCAGGGATTCGATAGCAGTTCAGCACAGGGTTTTCTGGAGTTATTAGCGGATAGATTGCAACAAGCTTTAGAGGTTGTTTTCTGCTCGCCGTATATTAAGCTGAGTTCAGTTTCGCTTGAGCAGCAGGTAAATGGCGCCGGTGCCCCCGTCGACCGGGCGGGCGGAGCAGAACGCCAGCACTTCATCGCGCTGCTGCAGCCAGTGGTTGACGTACTGTTTGAGCACAGGACGCTTCTGCTGTGAGCCGTGCCCCTTGCCGTGGATGATACGCACGCAGCGCACCCGGTTTTGCCGGCACCTGGCCAGAAAACCGACCACAGCCTCGCGGGCCTGTTCGCGAAACAGACCATGCAGATCCAGCTCGGCCTCGATCGCCAGCTCGCCGCGGCGCAGTTTTTTGACCAGTTTGTGCTGCAGACCGTCACGGGTAAACAGCAGTTCCTCGCCGGTTTCAAGTTCCTCGGGATGCAGCGGGTCGGAGAGCATTTCTTCCAGCACCGCGGCTTCGTCCAGCTCACGCTGGCGGGGGCGGGGTGCCGGTCTGGTACGCGGCGGTTCATGGCGAGGTTCGGCCTGCAAGGGACGGACATCCTGCACGGCCTCGCGGAACAGGGCCTGTTCCTCTTTACTGGGGAATTTCTTGTTCATTACAAATCATTTGCGAGGTCGCCGGTTGATGAGGATCCGCCCGCGCCGCGGCCTGTTCAGGAAAATGTAGGCGGGATCGTGCTTATCCGGTATAGTAGAGTCAAATTTACCGACTATTCAACCACTTCCAACCAAGACGTGAGTTTCTGCAACAGCAATGCGGATACTGTTGAGTAATGATGACGGCTATGAAGCCCCGGGAATCAATACCCTGGCCGAGGCCCTGCAGGATATCGCCGAGATTACTATCGTGGCGCCGGAGCGGGATCGCAGCGGTGCCAGTAATTCCCTGACCCTGGAAATGCCGATCCGCGCCCGCCGCCTGGGTGAGAATCTGATCCGGGTCGACGGGACACCCACCGATTGCGTTCACCTGGCTATCACTGGCCTCCTGGATCACGAACCCGACATGGTCATTTCCGGCATTAATGCCGGGGCCAATATGGGCGATGATGTGCTCTATTCGGGGACCGTGGCTGCGGCCATGGAGGGGCGTTTTCTCGGCTTGCCGGCGGTGGCGGTTTCCCTGGCGGGTAGCGGCCACCGCTTCATCCATTACGAGGCGGCCGCCAGAGTGGCACGCCAGTTCATCGATCGCCTGGCCAGTGATCCGCTGCCGCAGGATACCATCTTGAATATTAATGTACCGGATATACCGTTTGAGGAATTGTCGGGCTACCAGGCCACCCGCCTGGGCCATCGGCACAAGGCCGAGCCGGTGATCAAAGCCGAGGACCCCCGCGGCCGCGATATTTACTGGGTGGGGCCGCCGGGGGCAGAGCAGGATGCCGGACCGGGCACCGACTTTTACGCGGTGCGCAACGGCTATGTCTCTGTCACGCCCATTCAAATCGATTTGACCCGTCATCAGAGCCTGCAGTCGGTCACCGACTGGCTGGCGAAGTGGGGCGCATGAATACGCATCTGGGGATTGGCATGACCTCGCAACGCACCCGCGATCGCCTCATCGAGCGCTTGCGGGACAAGGGCATCGCCAACGAGGCGGTGCTGGAAGTCATGCGCTCTACTCCTCGCCATCTGTTTGTCGACGAAGCGCTTGCCTCGCGCGCCTACGAAGATACTGCCCTGCCGATTGGCAACGGCCAGACCATCTCCCAGCCCTATATTGTCGCTCGCATGACCGAAGTTCTGCTCGGATCCCATCCTCCGCAACGGGTGCTGGAAGTAGGCACCGGTTGTGGCTATCAGACCGCGATTCTGGCCCAACTGGTGGAAGAGGTTTTCACCGTAGAGCGTATCGCGCCGCTGCAGCAGCGCGCACGCGAGTTGCTCTACGAACTGGCTCTCAATAATGTGCGCTATCAACACAGCGACGGCAACTGGGGCTGGAAATACCATGCGCCCTATGATGGGATTATCGTCACTGCCGCGCCCGATGCGGTCCCTGAAGAGCTATTGCAGCAACTGGCTGACGGCGGACGGCTGGTGATTCCGACGGGTGGGCAGGGGCAGGCCCAGCGATTGCGCCTGATCACGCGCCAGGGCAATGAATTCAGCGAGACCCGACTGGAGGCAGTCAGTTTCGTGCCATTGGTTTTAGGAGATGTATCGTGAAACTGTTTACTGTCCTGTTCGATCGGGTCATGTTGTGGTCCGCCCATCGTCGGGCGCCCACCTATCTGGCCGGCCTCAGCTTTGCCGAATCTTCTTTTTTCCCCATTCCTCCCGATGTCATGCTGGCGCCCATGGCCCTGGCGAAACCTGAGCGCGCCTGGCGTCTTGCCTTGCTGACGACGATCGCCTCGGTACTGGGTGGTATGCTCGGTTATCTGATTGGTATGTTTGCCTTTGAAATAATCGAACCATTGCTGCACAGTGCCGGTTACTGGGATAAATATCTGCAGACACGGGCCTGGTTCGATGAATGGGGTATATGGGTAATCTTTATTGCCGGATTTTCCCCGATCCCTTATAAGATTTTTACTATCACGGCAGGGGTTGTCAGTATGGCGTTCATCCCTTTTGTGATCGCCTCGATTATCGGGCGCGGTGCGCGCTTTTTTATGGTGGCAGGTCTGATGAAATGGGGCGGGCCGGTCATGCATCAAACCCTGCGTCAGTATATTGATCGGCTTGGTTGGCTGGTGATCCTTGCTGTGATTGTGGCGTACTTTGTTTTGAATAACGGATGAAACCTGGAGTTATTGGTATCGTTATGGTGGTGGTGGCGTTGGCCGGGTGCCGGCCTTTCGTGCATTATGACCCGGATCGCGAGCGCGGCGGTAAAGGCGCTGTGTATACCGTCAGCAAGGGCGATACCCTCTATTCCATCGCCTGGCAACACGGCCACGATTACCGTACGGTGGCGCGCTGGAACGGGATCAGCGTCCCCTATACCATCTATCCCGGCCAGAAAATCCATATGTATCCAGGGCGTACTGCCCCTGCACAAAGCGCGGATAACACCGATAAAGTCGACGCCAGCCCGCGCCGCCCCCGCCCCCGTCGCAGCGCACCGTCACCCGAACCGCCGGATGATAATCGTACACTGACATGGGAATGGCCGGTTGAGGGTGAGATTGTCAACACATTTTCAGGCAGTGATCCCGGGAAAAAAGGACTGGATATTGCTGGCCGAATGGGGCTGTCAGTCAAGGCTGCGGCAGATGGCAAAGTGGTTTACAGTGGTAACGGTTTACGCGGTTATGGAAACCTGATAATAATAAAACATAATACCACCTATTTCAGCGCTTACGCCTATAACAGCAAGTTGCACGTCCAGGAGAATGACATGGTCGAGTCCGGACAGCACATTGCAGATATGGGAAATAACGGATCGGGGCCGGCGATGCTGCATTTCGAGATTCGTCGCAACGGTACACCGCAGGACCCGGTCAAGTACTTGCCAAAGAAGGGGTCGTAGTCACGGTAGTCGCCTATGGCTGAGCACGGAGAAAACGCAAATAAAGTCACGCGTGATAAGGAAGTCGAGGAAGACCTGAATACACTTCCCGAAGAGGATGCCGATGAGGAAGAACTGGTCATGGGAGACGATGTGGACGAGGATTCGGTTGATGATGCGACTGTCGACAAACCGCATCGGTATGAGCCCGGGATGATTCCCGAGGGACAGCTCGACGCGACCCGTTTATACCTCAGCGAAATCGGCTATTCGCCGCTGCTGACCGCCGAGGAAGAAAAGTTCTATTCGCGCAAAGCCCTCAAGGGTGACGAAGCTGCGCGCAAGAAAATGATTGAATCCAACCTGCGCCTGGTGGTCAAAATTGCCCGACGCTATCTCAATCGCGGTCTCGCGCTGCTGGACCTGATCGAAGAGGGCAATCTTGGCCTGATTCGGGCAGTTGAAAAATTCGATCCCGAACGCGGCTTTCGCTTTTCGACTTACGCGACCTGGTGGATCCGCCAGACCATCGAGCGGGCCATCATGAATCAGACCCGTACCATCCGCCTGCCGATCCACGTGGTCAAGGAAATCAACATCTACCTGCGTGCCGCCCGGCACCTCTCCCAGAGCCTGGATCACGAGCCGACCACCGAAGAAATTGCCGAGATGCTCGACAAGCCGATCGACGAGGTGAAAAAAATGTTCGGCCTCAACGAGCGCATCGCCTCGGTTGACTCGCCCATGAGCCATGACGCTGATAATTCCCTGATCGATGCCATCCCTGATGAGAATAATAGCGATCCCGTTAGCCTGTTACAGGACGACGATGTCAAGGCAAACATTGAACAGTGGCTGGCGCAGCTCAGTGATAAACAGCGCGAAGTCGTCGAGCGTCGCTTTGGCCTGCACGGCTATGATGTCGCCACCCTGGAAGATGTGGGTAACACCATCGGTGTCACCCGCGAGCGGGTGCGGCAGATCCAGCTCGAAGCGCTGAAAAAACTGCGCGACATTCTTGAGAAGGACGGGTTCTCCGTCGACGCGCTGTTCAAATAAATCCAAAACCTTCAACGCAGAGGCGCAGAGAACCGCAGAGTATTGAAATTATTTTGTGGGAGGCGACTTGTGGGAGGCGACTTGTGGGAGGCGATTCCATCGGCGATTCTTGATGAGCCTCCTTACTATCTAAATGTTCGTCCTCCGGGCGGCCTGGATTTTGAAAGCGGCCTCTCGCGACCGCGCACCTCGTCATTCCGGTGAGGCCGGAATCTATTCTCTCTAAAATGATCGCCCTCCGGGCGGCCCTGATCTTGAAAGCGGCCTCTCGCGCCCACGCACTTCGTCATTCCGGCCTTGAGCCGGAATCCAGTCTCTATAAGAGGAACGCCCTCCGGGCGAGCTTGATCTCGAAAGCGCTGACCCGCCAGCGCGCCTCGGGTTCATTTCTTTGTCACGCGACAAAGAAACAGAACCAAAGAAAACGCGCCCGAAAGACGCCGCCGGTGTAGCAATTGATAAATTGCTACACCGGTTCCCTGCGCTTCTCGCTCCAGTCGGGCTCGCCAGACGGGCTATTCCTCCCTCCACTACGATGCTCGGCGGCGTCTGACGGAATAAAGACCGGCTAACGATAATTCGGGGAAATCCCGATATTGCAGGAAAAATTGTGTTTCTTGCGTCGAAAAATTGGGGAGTGCGTGCCAGGATTGAAGGTAATTGGGATATATCCAGACGTATGTTCGTATTTGCAGCTTGGAATCAAAGGGGCAGGTCACTTGAAAGAAGGTAGGAAAGTCGAGTTAGCAAGCCTAATCATGGCAGTGCTAGAAATAGCAAGACATTCAGGTCGATTTCAAGTGACCTGACCCCTGCATCGTTGAAGAAATAGATGATTAGGGGCGGTGTCATTGAGTGGGAGGAGTCGAAGCCAAATACCGACTCGAATGCTGACGAACTCCTGATATATATTCGACCGGTGAGAAACAATCTGTTTCACGGCGGGAAATTCAATGGGTACTGGTTTGCGCCGGAGCGTAGCGAGGATATTCTTAGGAGTAGCCTTGTGATTCTATCAGCTTGCGTAGAGGTGATTCCGGATGTTAATGCGGCTTACCATAGTTAAGGCATCTAACCAGTCGCTCCATCGGTCGTCAGAAAAGCTATTGGGGGAATTTGGGGGACAGTATACCTATTAAAAATTAAAAGGACCGTACTTGCTTTCTGGTGAATTCAAACAGTATCTCCACGAACACATCCCGCTGTCGAAAGCGATGGCGGTGTCAGTGGTTACGGCGGGGCCGGAGGAGGTGGTGTTGCGGGCGCCGCTGGGGCCGAATATCAATCATCGCGAGACGGTGTTCGGGGGCAGTGCCTCGGCGGTGGCGACGCTGGCGGCCTGGTCTTTGTTGCATCTTCGCCTGCGGGCCAAGGGGTTTACCAGCCGGCTGGTGATTCAGCGCAATACGATGGACTATGATTTGCCGATTGACGGGGTGTTTACGGCGCGGGCGTCGGTGGATCAGGTGTCGGACTGGTCGCGGTTTGTGCGGATGTTGTCGCGTCGGGGCAAGGGCCGGGTGGCTGTGGCGTCGGTGCTGGAGTATAACGGGCAGGTGGCGGGGCGATTCTCGGGTGAATTTGTCGCATTCGGATGAGGCCGGGGTAGTGGCTTATTGGGCCGGTTCACGGTGAATGGGCGTGAGTGCTAAGATGCTGTTGACTACACACGAGCATTGTTGGCATCGGCATTTTATCCGATTTACCGCTATTTATCAGTATCTGAAATCTGGCTCGTGTCTGACTCGCTGTCTGGCTAAAGGATAGAGAAACATGAACGAGCTTGCTCAAGGGGCATTCCTTGATGTGGCACAGTATCCACCGGATCTGCTGCAAATTCGTGACGAAGGGGCGCAAGTCCGGGTGACTTATAAGAAAGAGTGGGATGACGGGTTCGGTGCCAGGGGGTGGAAGTTAAATGCCACGATCGGTGATCCCGTCATCATCGCCAGCACCCGGGAGACCGGACAGCGCATTCCTACTTCGGTTTTTGTGCACGATATTCTGGACCATTTTCTCTCCGGCTTTGGAGTGAGCGGCCATCGAAGTGAAGCGATGGCACTGAGACAGCTATACCGGCGCACCGGTTCGGATCCGCGGCCCGACTACAGGCAGCTGGTTAAGGAAGATCTATTTTATGGCATGGTTAATGGCGAAAAGCTGAAAACATTTCTTCCCGGGGTTTGTCTTCTATGCTGCCTTCGGATGAGGCATTGACAGACCAGGAAGTAATCGTCTTTCTCAAAAACAAACTGGGCGAAGAAAAACTGACTGACTCGCTTGTTAATCGTTTCGTTGAACTGGGGGTGGCCGGTGAAAGTCATGCTGATGAGAGTTGGCGGAAACTGGGACTGGATCCGGGCAAGCGAACAGAAATCGGTCTTGCATTGCAAGCCGTTCTCAATAAGGCAGACACCATGGCGCAGGAGTCCGGTGTGGCGATGTTTGAAGCGACGATTGCTATGAGTAATGAAAAATGTGTTATGACTGTCGATGACGCTTGTGTTCCGCAATCTGTCTTTTGTCAGGATGTTGGCTGAGAAACTATTTTTCCGAGATCGACTGCAGCATAAACTCCGAATCCTGTTAGCATATGATCAATGTCCGCGCAGGATGAGATTGGCATATATCGACAGGACTTTTTCGACGATTATCAAAGCACTGTCCTCCGACGTGTTGCCAGTAAAGCCGTTCACTCTTCATTGATGCTTCGAAGATGTGTCTGCGGGGCGGACTTGCTCACCGAGTATAAGAATAATCCGCTTATCTTTTTTTTGCTTGCCGGAGGTGGAGGTGACTTTGTTCAGGATGTTCGAGATGCTGTCAGGGGGGTATAAAACACCGGCCTATCGCTGCTTAAAATTTGATGCCATATAGAAACCGAATGAGCACGTACTCTCGCCGGTAGTAGCGGTTTGGGCTCCTCTGGCATGGCATAACCTCCTCGGTACCGCAAAAATGGTGTGTTCCACACACATCTGCTCCTGATCAGGTTCTTTGCGGGGCTTTTATTATGCGACCCGCCTGGTAATTGGCATTTGCCTGGACTGAATTCTGATATTATTTTGCAGGGATCATTGACAGTAAAACATTCAGAACTTCGATTTATAAAACGAGGAGAAAACCATGAAAGAAATATTTTTGTTCAATTCAATGCTGACACCCAAAATTATTACTGTTGTGTACTGGGTACTGCTGTTTTTTACTCTGGTGTCCGGGTTGGGCATGATGTTTACCAGTCAATATGGTGGTGTGACTTTGGGTAATTTTCTGATGGGACTGGGGGTGATTATCGGTGGGGCGATCGGCGCGCGGATCTGGTGTGAATTGCTGATTGTGCTGTTCAAGATCAACGACAACATAAAGACTCTCGCGAGTAAATAATCAGGGTCTTTTTTCCGGTGGCAGATCGTGATTTTGGCCATGAATTGTCACCGGTCTGCTCCGGAACCTCGTTTCCTGTGATGTGTCTGAATTTTATCGCTCTGTGAGACTGCTGTCCGCCTGTCCCTTATCCGCGACGGGTGGGAGGACATACCGTTATAATTAACTGACTATATGCCACAATAATAACGAGGTTTTGAGGATGCCCGATTTGTATCGCGCTACGCCGGCGCGTGTTCGCTCATGGTTGTGGACGTGTCTTCTGGCGATTCTGTTACTCATGAATCAGAACTATGCGCGTGCCGCCGGGGTGCCGACGGTGGTGGTCGAGCCGGCGCACAAGGCGGAGATCATTCGTCAGGTGCCGCT
>NZ_JAWOCR010000001.1:0-8323 GCF_046483665.1 Thiohalophilus sp.
CAGTTTGCGATCGCCGGGGATGCGATGGCTTTCGCTGGCCCATTCACCCAGGTCGATCAGTCGGCAGCGATCGCTGCAGAACGGGCGCCATTTGGACTCCTCGGTCCAGGGAACTGATTTACCGCAGGTGGGGCATTTGACGACGGTTTGTTTCACAGGTTGCAGCAGGTCAGTTGAAAGTCGAGGGTATCGTCCACCTGCACCGGTCGGCCGCTATTGCCGGGGCGGACAAAGCGAATACTGAAGCGGTGTTTGCCGCCGCTGATCTCCGGATAACAGTCGGCATTTTCATCCAGTGTGACACGCAGCATTTGCACCGGACTCTGGCTGTCGAGACTTTGCTGGTAAAAGCCTTTCTCGGCCTGCAGATCGCGGGCGTCGGCGGATTCGCGCAGGATGCCCAGAATCAGACTGATGGGTTTGTGAATGGCGTTGAGCTCTTCATACCACTCTTCGAGTTTGGCAATGCGGATTTCGGGGTCCTGTTGCAGCCAGAAATGGTAGCCAGGCAGATCAAAACTGCAGCTGCCGGCAGTGATAGTGCCGCGCTGGCGCAGGCTGGCTATCAGTTCATTATCGCGCAGGCTTTGCCCGGGATGACCTTGCAGGGTATGCAGTTCCTTCTGGGCCGCATCCAGCTGGGAGAGGATGGTATTGAGTTGCTCGCGATCCACACCGGGCATGTCACACAGGCGCGAGAGCGCAGCATGGAGGCGATCCAGCTCCTTGAGGGCTTCTGCCTTGAGCTCGCCGCGTGAGACGATCTCCAGGATATCGATCAACGCGTTGACGGTGGCGCGGGAATCCCAGACCGAGAAACCCCGCAGGGTATAGGCTGCCTGTTTGAACAGGTGCTCGAGCCGCAGGTAGGTGCGGATGCGTTCGTTCAGGGGTTGCTCGTATACGATCGGGTTATCCACGGGTGAGATGAACTGCTTGTGAGTATGAATGTAAGACTATCTTACTGGAAAGCCCCGGTGGCGAAAACGGGTCAGCCCGATGTTGCGCCGGCCAGCGCCAGATATTTTCGATGCAGGCTGTCAATCTGTTGCATCAGCTCTTCCGGTTCATTGCTGTTATCCACTACATCATCGGCCAGGGCCAGACGTTCCGCGCGGGAGCTCTGACTGGCCAGAATCTGCTCGATCTGTTCGCGAGACAGGCGGTCGCGGGCCATGGTGCGACGGATGCGGATATCCTCATCCGCATCCACCACCAGCACTCGATCGACAAACGGGTAGTCGCCGGTTTCGGTGAACAGCGGAATCACCACCAGACAATAAGGCGCTTGCAGAGTATCGATTCGCCGCCGCACCTCCTCGCGAATGCGCGGATGGAGTATCTGCTCCAGGGCCTGACGTTGTGCCGGACTGGCAAAGATCTTTTCGCGCAGGCGAGCGCGGTCGAGCCGGCCGTCGGGGGTGATTACCTGATCGCCAAAGTGTTCGGCGATCTCCGCCAGCGCCGGCTCGCCGGGAGCTACCAGCTCCCGGGCAATGACGTCAGTATCAATGATCGGCACAGCGTGTCGGGCAAAGGCCGCCGCGACGGTTGACTTGCCGCTGCCGATGCCACCAGTGAGCGCCACGATCAACATTCTAGAGCCAGTTAAGATAGGCCTGATTGAGTTGCGGTCCCCATAGCAGCGCGATCCAGCCGGCGGCCGCCAGATAGGGCCCAAAGGGAATCGGTTTGCCGGCCTGATGGCGTTTGATCAGAATCAGCCCGACGCCGACCACGGCCCCGACCAGCGAGGAGAGCAGGATAATGGCCGGCAGCATCTGCCAGCCCAGCCAGGCGCCAAGCATGGCCAGCAGCTTGAAATCGCCATAGCCCATGCCTTCCTTGCCGGTCACGAGTTTGAACAACTGATACACGCTCCACAGCGCCAGATAACCGGCCATAGCTCCGAACAGGGCCGAATAGATGTCGGTAAAAACTCCCTGACTGTTGAGCAGCAGACCCAGCCACAACAGGGGCAGGACAATATTGTCGGGCAGATAGAAATGGTCGTAATCGATCATAGTCAGCGCAATCAGTGCCCAGGTCAGCAAAATCGCGAAGACCGCCATGGGCGTGACACCGAACTGCCAGGCGGTCACGGCCGCCAGCAGACCACTGACCAGTTCGATGATCGGGTAACGGGCCGAAATCGGGGTTTGGCACTGACTGCAGCGTCCGCGCAGCAGCAGATAACTGAGGAGGGGAATGTTCTCCCAGGCGCGGATGGCGTGGCCGCAACGGGGGCAGCGGGAAGCGGGGGTGAGCAGATTATACGGACTGCTTTGACCCGGCGGTTCGCCGGTTTTGAGCTGTTGCGGATGATGTTCGGTCAGGTATTCGAGGCAGTCACTCTGCCACTGGCGGTGCAGCATTACTGGCAGTCGCAGAATCACCACGTTCAGAAAACTGCCGACGATCAGACCGAACAAAAAGACCACGCCTGCAAATAACGCCGGGCTGTCCTGCAGCAGCTGGAGATAACTCATGAAGTGGAGTTAGCCGACGACCTGGCCCATCTGGAAGATTGGCAGGTACATCGCAATAACCAGCCCCCCGATGACCACGCCGAGAAAGGCCATGATGATGGGCTCGAGCAGACTGCTGAGACTGTCCACCGCGTTGTCGACCTCTTCCTCGTAGAAATCCGCCACTTTGGACAACATGGTGTCCATGGAACCGGCTTCCTCGCCAATGGCGGTCATCTGTACCACCATGTTGGGAAACAGATCGGTAGCTTTCATGGCCACGTTTAGCTGGGTCCCGGTGGACACTTCGTCACGCATTTTTAGCACGGCTTCACTATACACCACATTGCCGACCGCGCCGGAGACCGATTCCATGGACTCGACCAGCGGAACCCCGGCGGCGAACATCGTGGACAGGGTCCGGGCATAGCGGGCAATGGCGGCCTTGTTCAGGATAGGCCCGATAATCGGTGTTTTGAGCAGTACTTTATCGAGAAATACGTTAAAGCCCTTGGAGCGCTTTTTCAGCTGGAGCACGGAATAGATGGCGAGACCAATCCCGCCGAAAATCGCCCACCACCAGGCCTGAAAGATCTCCGACAGCTTGACGACCATCTTGGTCAGGGCAGGCAAGTCGGCCCCGAAGCCGGAAAACAGGCTCTCAAACTCCGGAATAACAAATATCAATAGAATGCTGGTAATGATGAAGGCAACCACAATAACGGCCGTGGGGTAAAACAGTGCTTTCTTGATTTTACCTTTGATCGCCTCGGTCTTTTCCTTGTAGGTGGCAATCTTGCCCAGAATGTCATCCAGTATCCCGGCATGCTCCCCCGCTCGAACCAGATTACAAAACAGATCGTCGAAGTGATAGGGATGTTTGGCCAGCGATTCGGAGAGGTTGCTGCCGCTTTCGATATCTGCCTTGATAGTGAGCAACAGTTTTTGCATAGCGGGGTTTTCATGCCCGCGGCCGATAATATCGAAAGCCTGTACCAGGGGCACCCCGGAAGACATCATCGTGGCCAGCTGGCGGCTGAAAATGGCAATATCCGCCGCCTTGACTTTGCCGCCGCCACCAAACAGGGGCTTGGGTTTCTTTTTGACTTTTTTGGGATTGATGCCCTGGCGGCGCAGGTTGGCCTTGACCAGGGCGATGCTCTGGCCGGCGGTCTCCCCCTTGACTGTTTGTCCCTTGTTGTCCTTGCCTTCCCAGAGGAAGGTATCCTGTTTTGCGGCGGCCTGTGCCATGGTGTTTTAACCCTGTTTGTTAGTCTTTTGTGACACGGTTGACTTCATCGAGACTGGTAAGTCCGTCCTTGACCTTTTTCAGTCCCGACTTGCGGATATCCGGAATTCCTTCTTTTTCTGCCTGATCGGCCAGCTGCATGGCATTGGCGCCTTCCATGATCAGCCGGCCCATGGCATCCGAGATCGGCATCACCTGATAGATCCCGAGCCGGCCTTTGTATCCGTTGGTGCATTGATCGCAGCCCTTGGCGCCGTAAATCTTGAGGCCGGTTTTAATTTCTTCCTCGCTAAAGCCTTCCTCCAGCAACGTTTCTCGGGGGATCTCCAGCAGTTCCTTGCACTGGTTGCACAACCGCCGGGCGAGGCGCTGGGCGATGATCAGGTTGACGGCCGAGGCAATGTTGTAGGGCGGGACCCCCATATTCATCAGTCGGTTCAGGGTCTGGGGAGCGTCGTTGGTATGCAGGGTGGATAGCACCATGTGACCGGTCTGGGCCGCCTTGATGGCGATCTCGGCGGTTTCCAGATCACGAATCTCGCCCACCAGAATGATGTCCGGATCCTGGCGCAAAAAGGCGCGCAGGGCGCTGGCAAAGTCGAGGCCGACCTTGGTGTTGACGTTGACCTGGTTGACCCCCGGCAGATTAATTTCCACCGGATCCTCGGCCGTGGAGATATTCACTTCCGGCTCATTGAGGATGTTGACCCCGGTATACAGCGAGACGGTTTTTCCGCTACCGGTGGGGCCGGTCACCAGGATCATGCCATAGGGTTTGTGCAGGTTTTCCAGATAGAGCTGTTTCTGCTCTTCCTCGTAGCCGAGGGCGTCGATCCCCATCTGGGCGCTGGTCGGATCGAGGATACGCATGACGATCTTTTCGCCGAACAGGGTCGGGCAGGTGTTGACACGAAAGTCGATGGCCCGGGTTTTGGAGAGGTTCAGCTTGATACGCCCGTCCTGGGGCAGGCGGCGCTCCGAGATGTCCAGTCGTGACATGACCTTGACCCGGGCGGCGATGCGCGGCGCCATGCCCACCGGCGGGGCCGCCACTTCCTTGAGCACGCCGTCCTGGCGAAACCGGACCCGGAAGCTCTTCTCGTAGGGTTCGAAATGGATATCCGACGCCCCCTTGTTGATGGCGTCCAGCAGCACCTTGTTGACGAAACGGACCACCGGCGTGTCGTCGGCATCTGATTCGGTGACGGTTTCGCCGCCGGCGGCCTCATCATCGGCAAATTCCACTCCATCGAGATCGTCATCCCCGGTCAGTTCCGAGAGACTGGTGTCGGCCGCGGCCATCGCCCGGTCGATCGTTTTGATCAGCTTGTCGTCCTGAACCAGGATCGGCTCGGTGGTCATGCCGACGTGAAACTTGATTTCGTCCAGCGCCTGCAGGTTGGTGGGATCTGAAACCGCCACAAACAGCCGGTTGCCCCGGCGGAACAGGGGTAGAGTATGATGCTTGCGGATCAAATCTTCTTTGACCAGTTTGAGCGTTTCGTGCTCGATGTCCACAACATCGATATCCATGACCGGCACGCCGAATTCATCGGCGGCGGCCTGGGCGATCTTTTTGGCGTCCGCCATGCCGTTCTGGACCAGATAGCTGACGAACAGCATTTTTTTCTGGATGGATTCGGTGGACGCTTTCTGGGCGTCGGCATCCGACAGGATCCCGTCCTGCACCAGTTTGCGGGCCAGGCCGCTCAATTGCATCTGTACGCCGGGGGTGGCCATAGACTGTTCAATACTCCGCTATCAACGCACTAAATCACATGATATCAATTATATACAATAACTTATTAAAACCCAGCTTGAGGTTTTATTCCAGTGTCAATGTGACCGAGGTGGGCACTTTATCGCCGCTTCCCTGGGCGGTGATTTCATAGCTGGTAGCAATATCACCGGTCGATCCGGCTGTCACTGTATAGGTAAATTGTTGTTCTGCATCAGGTTCGCTGGGTGACCAGCCCAGCGCGCCGGTAGAGAGGGTTTTGGTACCGCCGGCATCGTATTCCCCGGCGATATAGGTATTGTTTTCCAGGTAGTACTCTTCCTCCGCGAGACGCAGTGCCGCCATGTTGTTGTGAGCTTCTGTGTTACGCGCGGTGGCGATATACCCATTATAAGCGGGTATGGCGATGGAAGTGACAATAGCCAGAATGGCAACCACAATCATCAATTCGATCAGGGTAAACCCGGTTTGCTTTGAATAGGACATGCTCATGCTGGACCTCAATAGGGCTTGGGTAAATTACCTTAGTAATAATGCCATTATGTTGGCAAGACTATTTTCCGTGAAATTCTCTGCAAATACACCAAATATATAGCCAGTATAGTCGGCCTGGCCGGTCGCCAACTTTAGCCTTCCAGCGCCTGCGAAAGCTCCCGATCCAGCCTTTGCAGCTCGGCATCATCAGGGGCACGCTTGAGCGCCTCCTGAATCCAGTATTGTGCCTGCTCCAGCTTGTTGAGCCGGATGGCAATAATTCCCATGCCAGTATAGCCCTGCGGTTGGTGCGGCAATAGCGTGAGATATTGATGAAAATCCTCACTGGCGCTGAGTAAATCGCCCTCCGCCAGACTGAGTTTGGCCCGGGTCAGATAGGCCAGCGGAATATTACTATCCAGACGAAGTACCCGCTCTATTGCGGCCCGTTTTTTCTCGGCCGGGGCATCGCAATAGGTGTAGACTTTGACATACCAGAAACGGGTAAAGTGATCCTGGCCGAAGTCATCCATGGCCCGGTCAGTGGCTTCCAGCGTTTTATCACAATCCTGATCCAGGGCCGCCAGCTGGGCCGTATAGATATCCTGATTGGTTTTCCAATAGGCGCTGTATACCTGAGCACTATATAACGTGTATCCCAGCGCAACGATCCCGGTGATCACCGCCAGCGGAGCAAACACCGCCAGGCGGCGGTGCGGTATCTGTGCGAGATAGAGGGCGACAATCAGCCCGCCCCAGATCCAGAAGAAAAAGGCGGACGTCGGCAAACGCAGGGGAAAGTCGACCCAGGCATGTGCGCCGCTGGCCAGCATGGCCAGCAAGAGCCCGATTGCCGTCAGCCGGATTGATGGGCTGGCTGTCAGATGAATGATACGCCAGCCCAGCACCAGAAAAACCAGATAAATCAGAATGGATAGCACACCTCCCAGGATTCCCAGCTCGAAAAACATCTGCAGCGGGTCACTGTGCAGATAGGTCATAAACACGTTTTGATCGACCATCTCTACCGGATTGATTGCTGCCACATACGGCATAAAGCCGCTGGCAAAGGCGCCATAACCCACTCCCAGTAGCGGGTTTTCGAAGATGCCGACAGAGGCGTTCAGATACATATCCAGGCGAATGCCGGTAGAACGATCGGGTGTCATCGACATCAGTGCCGCCAGATCTTCTCTGTCGGGATGGACCTGGGATTCGGTAACAGACAGCCCGATAGCGAAAACCAGAGCCAGCAACAGCGTATATCGATGACGACGCGCGGCCTGTAGGAGCAATGCCTTGATTTGTGAATCCGACAAATAGATGACAATCAGTGCAATACCGGCAACGAACAGGCCCAGCCAGGAGCCCCGGGTCTGGGAAATAATTAAAAAACCCAGGCCCAGCGCGAAAGCCACGCCAGCGAGCAATGCCCGCCAATCGGTCGGGCGCGGTTGCGCCAGCAAGGTCAGCAGGGCAACCGGCACCAGCAGATCCAGGTAGTTGGCCGCGTAGTTTTTGTTCAGAAAGGTCGAAGCGGGGGGGCTTGACTGGCGTATTGGGAGTGGATTCCAGCCAAAGTATTGACATATCCCAATCAGGGCAACCAGCGTGGCGGCAAGCAGGGCGGCCGGGATTAAATAGCGCTGCAACAACGGCGCGGGTAGCTGGCTGGCAATCAAGGCCAGGGCCATCAGGGCGCCGAATTGTATGAGCGCCAGCCGGGAGTTGCCCGGATCCTGGCTCCACAACAGGGATAAAATGCTCCATATCAGCAATCCCACGATCAAAGCGAAAACCGGGTGCCAGTGTAGAGTCGCTTTTTTGTCTGTTGCGAAACCGAGGACAAGTATAAACAGGCCGAGACCTGCTGCAACAGCAAGTACCGCCTGGCGGGGCAGCGCCGCGGCAAAATATAAAGACGGCCAGAAAAGTAGCGGCAAAACCAGTGCCAGTAACGTCAGCAGCCCGATCAGTGTATACGTCGCATGAGGGCTGGCAGAACTATCTGGCCCGGATTCTGCTGAAGAGCAAGCCGCGTCATCATATGGCTGTGACTGGCCCAAAGACGGCTGGCGGGAGGGTTGTTGCTCATCGGCCATCAAATCAATCACCTGAGTTTATTACCTGAGTTTATTGGAGGTGAAACCCGGGCACCGGTTTGCATATCAGCAAAGCGCGGCTCATTCGGCTTCAAACAAAAAACGGGAGGCCCTGGCCTCCCGTTTTATCAAGCAGAGTTGCTCCGGGTTGTTATTCGACCGTAATACCGACACCCGAGCCTGCGTAGCGAGTGACCCAGGGGGCAGTATCTGTGGTCAGTGCATCGCCGGTTCCGACGGTGATAACAACCGTTTGGCCCGGTGCAGGCAGGGTTGTACCATTCAAACCGTC
>NZ_JAWOCR010000014.1:0-38601 GCF_046483665.1 Thiohalophilus sp.
TGGCGTGCGAATGACACCGCGATCGAAATCAATTAAATAGAATCGACCACCGGCGTCAAGCAGGATGTTATTGGCATTCAGATCGGCATGATAAACGCCTTGACTGTGAAAGCGCCGGATCACACCCCCCATGACAACCCAGTGGCCGGTGTCCAGGCTCTCGTTGACCAACAGCTGACCCACAGGCTTGGCGCCGGGAATACGCCGGGTCATGATGTCCGCCGTGTATAACAGACCATGACGAATGACCTGTGCGGCAATGGGTCTGGGTACCGGCAGATTGCGTTCGCGCAGAGTCTGTAACAGGTGCAATTCGCGCCAGGCCCGGTTGGATTCGAGACCGGTCCACAAATAACGGTCGGCGGACCAGCGCGCGATCACCCCCCCGCGATGGTAATGCCGTAAGGCCAGTTCCATCTCGTAATGATTGACAAAGAATGTGGTGCCCCGCCCCTCGGCAAAACCGACAATCGCGTCTTTCTCCGCCCAGGCTTCGGAAGCAAATACTACATCCTTCGATTCACTGAATATCTCATTATCATAAATAATAGAAGTCTGACCAAATGTGTGGCTGACGAGACTCATCGCGAATTCCAGGGAGTTGTTTTATTATTGTAATATTAATAGTATAGATAAAAACAGCAACCGTCACCTTCCCATATGCCCGTCAGCGAACCTAAAATTCTAGTCGTACGCAATGACAAGCTTGGCGATTTCATGCTCAGCCTGCCCGTTTTCGCTGCATTGAAGTCCAACCTCGACCAATGTGAGCTGCATGCGCTGGTACCGGAATACACGCAGGAGATGGCTGCCGCCTGTCCTTGGATTGACCACATCATACTTGACCCAGGGCGGGAATCCGGCATTGATGGACTGCGCAAGCTGAGCCAGATACTTCGTGGACAACAGTACCATGCTGCTATCATCCTGTTCTCCACAACCCGCATTGCGCTGGCAACACTATTCGCTGGAATCCCTTTTCGGTTTGCGCCCGCCACTAAAATTGCACAAGTTTTGTATAATCGCCGGGTAACTCAACGCCGCTCCCGTTCTCTCAAACCCGAGTATGAATATAATCTTGACCTGGCGTATGCCTACTTACACAGTCTCGGGATTGATAATCCGGTCATTCCTTCCCCACCCTACCTGACTTACCCTGATGAACAAATCAGTAAAATAAAAAATGAATTTATCACAACCTACTCGATTCCTGCCGATAAAAGGCTAGTATTTATTCATGCTGGCTCAGGTGGTTCGGCTAATAACCTTAACCTCCAGCAATATGGCAGCCTGATCAGATACATGAGCACCGACCCAGACTTGCATTTTGTGTTAAGTGGTGGGCCAGCAGAACAGGAGCAGGTCGAGACACTTTCCCGGCAAATGCAAGATATCTCACACAGCATCTTTATTTCTCGCCAGGGGCTTGATGCCTTTGCCAAACATATCGCCATTGCAGATCTGTTTATTGCTGGCTCAACGGGTCCTTTGCATATTGCCGGCGCATTGGACATACCAACTGTCGGGTTCTATCCACGACGTCGCTCATCAACTGCATTACGCTGGCAAACATTGAATAATGATGGTCATAGGCTGACATTCTCACCACCCGAGTATGCAGATGAACAGGACATGAGCATGATCAACATTAGAAATACTGCAGACAAAATCAGAGAATTTCTTGAGAAGCTAAGAAAATATTAATTATGTTCTAGATACTGCCCAAGTTTCTCAAAATGAGATGAGTAATCGAACAATTCGTCTGCCTTGGCTTTACCCGACCTGGCTATCTTATCTCTTAACTCTGGTTCTTCAACAAGACGTAAAATATTTTCTGCCAAACCTTGGCTATCACCAGGCTGGAAAAGTAATCCTGTTTTTTCATGCTCTATAATCTCTGGGACTCCACCATCATTCGTACCGATAACTGCTATTCCAGCCTGCATTGCCTCAACTAAAACAAGACCAAATGTCTCACCATGTGACGCAAGCACCACAACATCGCAGATCTGCATCCATAACTGAGGATCATCAACAAAGTCTTTAAAATAAATGAGATCGTCTAGTTTATCCTTGCTTATCTCAGATTTGAGATCATGAAGATAAGCTTTCTCCATGGGGTTGCCTACAATCAAGCCATATACGTCGTTCTTTTCTTTGTGCAATTTTTTTATGGCATCGATCAACAGATATTGCCCTTTCTCATGCTTGATTCGACCAAATATTCCTACCAGGAAAGCATCATTAGGGATTCCCAACTCACTGCGTAACTTTCTCCGATAATCCTGCTCAACAACTATCGGTGGAGAACTGACTCCATGATAAAGAGTTTTAACCTTGTTGGAATATTTTCTAGAAATAAACCTCTTTACATCAGACTCCATTTTGCGCGTGATTGTAAGTATCAAATCAATCTGATTATATATGAAATCATGATATAAATCGGTTTTATATCTGGTTATGGACATGTGCCGGGTTGATACTAGCCGTGGCTTTGATTTTGATAGCGCCTTTGCCATAGAAGCTAAAGGCAAATCTTTCCCCCAATGAACATGCACTGCCATAACATCTAGCGAGTCGATAATTTTAGCCAACTTTATTGCATTTAGAATAGGGAGCGATTTAAATCCAGGAGTTAGCATCTGATATTCTAATTTGGCATTTTCAAAATAACCCCTCAGTCTTCCTTTAGGGTTAATAACACCTAAAACTTCATATTTTTTATCAAGCTCGCTTGCGTTGCGAAAAACACTCAACTCCAAACCACCAAGGTCCGGAGACAAGCATAATTCAATAATTTTTTTATTATTTTTTTCTTGCAATAAACATCTCCTCTCTGAAGTTACCATAATCCCGGATCAAGCCACCTGATTCTTCTATCCACAGTTCTTTAATTTTTATCTCATCACGACGATTTGCATCATCTAAAAGTACAATAGCGCCTGACTCTAATTTATTATCAAAAAACTTCATAGCAGGATAACGTGCCATTTCTTGTGTCTTACGAGGGGGACCATCAACAAACAGAAAATCAATATTCTCATCGATCTTGTTAATATCAATCTGGTACCATTTAACTTTATTATTGCCAATTTCTACTTCTCCAATAGGAGCATGTATCACTTCTACATATTCAGATAGATTATGTTTTTCGACATTTTCACGGGTAATCCTTGCAAAATTCTCATCATGGTCATACGAAACAATTCTTCCGGCACCGTTTTTTTTCAGACAATAAGCTAAAACCAATGTAGAGACCCCACTACCAAGTTCAACTATAAGCTTCGGCTTTTTATCTAACGCCAGCTCCATTAATTTCGCAGCCTTATTTGCCGAGAGCGCATACCCGCCGAGCTCAGGTAACGGTATACCGGGGTTCAATATACTATACAGCGCAACAACACTCTGGCCATCCCGACCCAATTCATCGACTCTTGCTCTCAAACGACGAAAGTTCCCGATTACCAGAGTAATAACGACCAGGACACCTAGCAGTGATGTAATAGCTATCCAATGATAACTATCATTTTTCACAGCGAAATATGTAACAATTCCCAGCGACAAGATAACTATAGAGAGCACCCATTTTTCATCGCGACTAAATCTCATCTGAATTTTCCTGTTTTAATTGCTTTTCGTATAACTCAAGCAGTTTTAGATATTTCATATAGGCGTGAAACGCGGTCGTCACCGCTACTGTGATACCATCCTGTCCCTGAAAAATACCGCCCTTGAAAATCAATTTCCTGATCAAGGCGCCTGTAGCATGTAATGCCGGTGTCAGTCGTGTGACTTTTTTACCTTTTTGATACTTCGCCCATGCATCACGACTGCTCAATTGATTGATGCGTTCAACCCAGTGGGTATAGTCTCTGTAAGTAAAATGTTCGATATGCACATTAAGTCGCTGGATATTTTTCGACTCAACCCGGGAATGGGCCTTTCTCGGCAGATAGCCCCCTTTTTCCCTGTGATACAACCGCACAACCCAGTCTGGATAAAAACCGGCTGCTTTTATCCAGTGCCTGCCGACATAATTCCGTCGCCTTAGCGCATAGGCACCATGGCGACTTCTGTGCAAATCCAGCTTTTTAATTGCCTCGATCGCATCCGGCTCAAGACGCTCATCAGCATCGATACTCAATATCCAGTCATTTTTTGCCTTGGGTACGGCAAATGCTTTTTGAGGGCCGTCCCCCAGATAGGACTGCTTATATACCGTTGCCCCCATGCTCTCTGCAATCTCCACGGTTTTATCCTGACTGAGCGAGTCGACTACAATCACTTCATCGCACACCTTCTGTACCGACAGAATACAGTCACGGATATTTTCTTCCTCGTTCAGCGTTATGATGGTCGCGGTGATCTCCATATTACAGTTCCATATAATCTAGAATTCTTTCGGGTTTAATTTCGTTCAGACAATTGGTATGCCCCAGTGGACATTCGCGCTCGAAACAGGGGCTGCAATCCAGATTCTGATAGATGATCTGCGCTTTATCCGTCAACGGTGGCGTGTAGTTTGGATCCGATGAACCATAGATGGCGATAATACGAGCGCCGCTGGCCGCCGCCACGTGCATCAGTCCCGAGTCATTGGTCACGGCATGCTCGCACAAAGCGAGCAGATCCACCACATCCACCAGTTCGGTCTTGCCGCACAGGTTCTCAATCCCCGGCACTCCCGCGATCGCCTCGCCCAGTGACGCTTCCTTGTGGGAGCCGAACACCCAGACCTGTTTACCGTGCTCAACCAGCCGGCGCGCCAGCTCGGCATAATATGCCGTCGGCCAGCGCTTGGCCGGGCCGTATTCGGCGCCCGGCATCATGGCGATGATCGGTTTGTCGGTGGTCAGGCCCAGTTTCTCCAGGCAGATCTGCTGGTTGTGCGAATCGACCGCCAGATGGGGTTGCGGTATTGGTGGCGCGGTATTCACCTCGCCGTCCAGCCCCAGGGCAACGAAACGCTCTACGGTCCGGTACAGCACATCTTTGTCCAGTGGACGGATATCGTTGATGAGGCCGTAACGCATCTCGCCCCGGTAACCGGTGCGCCGGGGGATGCGGGCGAACCACGGAACCAGTGCCGCCTTGTAGGAACGCGGCAGGACGATGGCCTGATCATAACGCTGCCGGCGCAGGGCATGGCCGAGTGCCCGACGCTTGCCCAGCCCCAGTTCGCCGTGTTGCACGGGCAGGGGAATTCCTTCATGGACTTCGGACATGCGTGCCAGCAGCGGTAGCGACCAGCCGGGTGCGACCACATCAATGATGGGATTACCGCGCTGCTGCTTGAGAGTCATAAACAGGCTCTGAGCCATGACCATGTCGCCGACCCAGGCCGGGCCGATCACCAGAATACGCTCAGAAGGAGAAGTGTCGCTCACCGATCGCCGTGATTACTGGCTGTCGCGGTGCAACCACCGCATGTAATCGGCCACGCCCTGTTCGACCGTTTTGAAAGGCGCGTCGTAACCGACCTCGCGCAGGGCCGCGATGTCCGCCTCGGTAAAGCTCTGATAACGGCCCTTGAGATGTTCCGGGAAGGGAATGTATTCGATCTCGCCCTTGCCGTGATAGGCAATGACCGCCTCGGCCACGTCCTTGAAGGTCTGGCTGCGCCCGGTACCCAGGTTGAAGATACCGGATTTATCCGGGTTATCCATGAACCAGAGATTCACATCCACCGCATCGCCGACATACACAAAGTCACGGCGCTGTTCGCCGTTGCCGTAACCGTCGCAGCCTTCGAACAATTTAGCCTTGCCGTTTTCCATGATCTGATTGTTAACATGAAACGCCACGCTGGACATGCTGCCCTTGTGTTGTTCGCGCGGGCCATAGACATTGAAATAACGAAAGCCCACCACCTGGCTTTTGGCATCGGGCAAATGGCGGCGCACGTACTGATCGAACTGGAACTTGGAATAGGCATACATGTTGATCGGCTGCTCGTATTCGCGACGCTCTTTGAATACACTGCCGGAACCGTAGACCGAGGCGGACGAGGCATATAAATAAGGAATCTGGCGCTCCAGGCAGTAATGCAATAACGCCCTGGAATAGTCGTAGTTGTTTTCCATCATGAACTTGCCGTCCCACTCGGTGGTGCTGGAACAGGCGCCTTCATGGAAAATGGCTTTGACCTTTTTGGCGAAGCTATCGCCGGCCTTGATGCGGGCGATGAATTCCTGCTTGTCCAGGTAATCGGCGATCTCGCAATCGGCTATGTTCTTGAACTTGACACCATTAGTCAGGTTGTCCACCACGATAATGTCCGACTCGCCGCGGTCGTTGAGTGCCTTGACGATATTGCTGCCGATAAAACCGGCACCGCCGGTGACAATAATCATGATTCCGCCTTCTGTTTGCCTGTGATGTTTTTAATGATATCGGTAGTGGAATGACCTTCGATAAACTCAAGCACTTCCACCTTGCCGCCGTTATCCACTACACAGCGTCCACCGACAACTTCCTCGATTTTGTAATCCCCGCCCTTGACCAGCCGATCCGGCAGGACGCGGCAGATCAGTCTTTCGGGGGTGTCTTCGCTGAAGGGCGCCACCCAGTCGACACATTCGAGCGCCGATAACACGGCCATGCGCCGCTCGACGGTATTGATGGGGCGTGACTCGCCCTTGAGCCGCCTGACCGAGGCGTCATCGTTGACCGCCACCACCAGCCGATCGCCGAGCTTGCGCGCCTGCTGCAGATAAAGCACGTGACCCGGATGCAGGATATCGAAACAGCCGTTGGTCATCACCACGGTCTCGCCATGATCGCGGGCATCCCTGACCAGCCGCACCAGCAGATCCTCGTCGACCACGCCGGTTTCGATCTCGTGCTGGGCACGGGCGGCGCGACGCAGCTCGTCGATATTCACCGTGGCGGTACCGAGCTTGCCGACCACGACACCGGCGCCCAGGTTCGACCACGCCGTGGCGTGGGCCAGATCCTCGCCGGCGGCAATCGCCGCGCCCAGTACCGAGATGACCGTATCGCCGGCGCCGGTGACATCGAACACCTCGCGCGCGTGGGTGGGCATGTGCAGCGGCTCCCTGTCGCGGTGCAGCAGGGTCATACCCCGTTCGCTGCGGGTCACCAGCAGGGCATCCAGATCGTACTCGGCGATCAGGGCCACGCCCTTGCTCACCACCTCTTCGTCATTGCGGCAATGGCCGACCACCGCTTCGAATTCGCTGAGGTTGGGGGTGATCAGGGTGGCGCCGCGATAGCGCTCGAAATCACTGCCCTTGGGATCGACCAGTACCGGGATCCGTTGTTTGCGTGCCGCCCGGATGAAAGCGCGTGCCTCGCGCAGCGTGCCCTTGCCGTAATCGGAGAGAATCACCGCGCCCATGCCGTCGAGCTGTTGTTCGAACTGGCGCAGCAGATCCTCGGATTGATAACTTTCGAAACCGTCTTCGAAGTCGAGCCGAATCAACTGCTGATGCCGGCTCAATACGCGCAGCTTGGTGACCGTGGCACAGCCGGCCAGCTTGCTGAAGCGACATTCCACCCCGGCGGTGGTGAGAATGTCGTCCAGCGCATTGCAGGCTTCATCGTCGCCGGTCAGGCCCATAACCCGGGCGCCGGCGCCCAGCGCGGCGATATTCAGCGCCACGTTACCAGCGCCGCCAGCGCGCTCCTCGGCTTCGCCGACCCGCACTACCGGCACCGGCGCCTCCGGCGAGATGCGCGAGGTATCGCCGTGCCAGTAGCGATCCAGCATCAGATCGCCGATCACCAGCACCCGGGCCTGTTCAAACTGGGGAAGTTGCAGTTTCATCAGCGGCGTTCACAGATCCTTGAGTATGTAGACCGCGCCGCAATAAGGGCACTTGGCTTCGCCACCCTGCTCCTCGATGGGCAGATAGACCCGGGGATGGGAGTTCCACAGGGTCATGTCATCCATCGGGCAGTGCAGTGGCAGTTCCGCGCGGGTCACTTCGTAGCGACTGGCCGCATTGGCCTGCACCGGTTTGCGGGCCACCGGTGAGTTCTGGCCCGATTTGGGGGTCGACTTCTGGTTCACTGCCTTTGCCTCCTGTTGCCTGCTGTGCAGATTATTATTTTATTTTACGTAGGCCAGCCAGTCCGTGTACTTGTCGACACGGCCGTGGACCAGATCAAAATAGTGGCTCTGCAACTGCTCGGTGACCGGACCGCGCACGCCCGAGCCGATGGGCCGACCGTCCAGTTCACGGATAGGGGTCACCTCGGCGGCACTGCCGGTGAAGAAGGCCTCGTCAGCCACGTACACCTCGTCACGGGTGATGCGCTTTTCGCGCACCTCGTAGCCCAGATCCCGCGCCAGGTGCAGCAACGTATCACGGGTGATCCCCTCCAGCGCCGAGGTCAGCTCGGGGGTGTAGATCACGCCGTTGCGCACCAGGAAGAAGTTCTCGCCGCTGCCCTCGGCCACGAAGCCGTCCACGTCCAGCAGCAGGGCCTCGTCATAGCCGTCGCGCACCGCTTCCTGCAGCGCCATCATCGAATTCATATAGTTGCCGTTGGCCTTGGCCCGGCACATGGTGACATTGACATGATGGCGGGTGAAGGAGGAAGTGCGGATGCGAATGCCCTTCTCCATCCCCTCGGCGCCCAGGTAGGAGCCCCACTCCCAGGCAGCGACAATGGTGTGCACCTGCAGATTATCGGCGCGCAGGCCCATGCCCTCGGCCCCGTAGAAACACATCGGACGAATATAGGCCGATTCCAGGCCATTCTCGCGCACTACCGCCAGCTGAGCGGCGTTGAGAGTGTCCTTGTCGAAACGAATCTTCATATCGAGAATGTGCGCAGAGCGAAACAGCCGATCAGTATGCTCCTGGAGGCGGAAAATGGCCGTGCCCTGCTCCGCCTTGTAGGCGCGCAGCCCCTCGAAGACCCCCATGCCGTAATGCAGCGTATGGGTCAGCACATGCACCTGCGCCTCGCGCCAGGGCACCATTTCACCATCGAACCAGATGACACCGTCACGCTCGGCCATCGACATACCACGCCACTCCTTAAAATCCGAATCAGATAAAAATGGGTATAAAGGGGGCTATTCTATGCGAAATCGGTGGCGTTGTCGTTCTAGAAAAGGGACGAGGTACGAGTGACGAGGGACGAGAAAAGGCCTCGAGTAGCCCAGCGTCCGCCAAGGTATCGGAGAATGCGGATATTGTCGGCCCGATCCGGTAGGCCCGATATAGCGAAGCGGTATCGGGCATTTTTCGGGATGCCGGACACCGCTGCGCTTTGTCCGGCCTACTCACTTCCCCCTCCCACAGGGAGGGGGTTAGGGGGAGGGGATATAAAACCTCGTCACTCGTCCCTCGCCCCTCGTCCCTCCCCGACAGGGGCAGGGCCCAGCACCTGATCCCAGATCCGTTTCACCAGCACCAGATGCTCATCGAACTCCCCTTCGGGCGCCAGGGCCTTCTGTTCCTGCAGGGCCATGCGGTGGGCCTGGCCGCGGTAGGCGCGGTAGGCGTCCTTGAGCTGTTCGGTGTCGGGCTCCGCCAGCAGCCCGGTCTGGGCCAGGGTGTCGAGAAGACGAATATTGTCGGTCCAGGTCAGCAGCGCGGGATACTGGTGGGCGTATCCGAGAACGAAATACTGGACGATAAATTCGATATCCACCATGCCGCCTTCGCCCTGTTTCAGGTCCACGCAGCCGGGCGCTTTTCTGGCCAGCTCGGTGCGCATGCGCTGGCGCATCTTGATGACTTCGGAACGCAGTCCCTCCAGCTCCCGTTCCCGTCCGAGGACAGTCTGTCGCACCTGACCAAAACGTTCGATGATGTCGTGATCGCCGGCCACACCGCGCGCCCGCACCAGGGCCTGATGTTCCCACAACCAGGCTTTGTTGAGTTGATAGCCTTCGAAGGAGATGAGATTGCTCACCAGCATGCCCGAGGCGCCGTCGGGGCGCAGGCGCAGATCCGCCTCGTAGAGTACGCCGGCCGGAGTCTGGGTAGTGAGGATATGGATCAGTCGCTGGCCGAGCCGGGCGTAGAACACCGGCACCGCCAGTGGTCGGGGGCCGTCAGTCATCTCGTTCTGATCTTCGCTGGCGTGCAGGAAAACCAGATCCAGATCCGAGCCGTAGCCCAGTTCAAATCCGCCCAGCTTGCCGTAGGCAATTACCGCAAAACCCAGCTCGCCGCTTTCCCGGCTCCCAACTGGCTGTCCATGGCGCTCGCCCAGATGCCGCCAGGCCTGGTTCAGGGCCTCTTCGAGAATGACCTCGGCAATCCAGGAGAGGTGATCACTCACTTTCATCAACGGCAACACGTCCGAGATATCCGCCGCCACCACTCGCAGCACGTTGGTGTGTTTGAAGTGACGCAGCGCTTCCATGGCCTGCTCGTGATCGTCGGGTTCGATCATGGCCATCTCGCCAGCCAGTTCCGCCGCCAGATCGGTTTTGGCCGGTGGGGCATAGAGACTGCGCACGTCCATCAACTCATCAAGCAGCAGCGGATAACGGGACAGATAACGGGACAACCAGGGACTGGCCTGACACAGCTTGACCAGCTGCGAAAGCACCAGCGGATTTTCCACCAGCAGGGCCAGGTAGACACTGCGCCGGGCGATGGTACGCACGATTTCCAGCACCCGCTCGAAGGTCGTATCGGGATCGTCCGCCTGCGCGGCGGCCCCGATCAGTAATGGCATCAGTCGATCCAGCCGGCTTTTGCCGTTGGTACTCAGCGACTGGTAAAGCCGGCCACCCTGTAGATCGGTGACTCGTGACAGAATCGCGGCGGGCTTCTGGTAACCGGCCTCTTCCAGAGCGTGGGCGGCCTGCTCGTCATCCAGGTTGGTATGCCACAGATCGTAGAAGATGTTTTCATTTTCTTCCTCAACGTTCTGTGGCGCTTCGAATACCTGCTCGAAATGGTTATGTACATGCTGGCGATGATATTCCAGCTCGCCGTAAAACGATTGCCAGTTGTCGAAGCCCATGCTCCAGGCCAGTCGCAGGCGCGGGTATTCTTCCTCGGGCAAATCATGGGTCTGCTGATCCAGCACGCCCTGCAGGCGGTGCTCTACGTCGCGCAGGAAGCGGTAACCGGCTTCCAGCTCCCGGACCACAAACTCGGGCAGGACGTCCATCTCCTGCAGCAGGGGCAACACCATGAGCACTCGCCGTTCCTGCAAGGCCGGATCCCGGCCGCCACGGATCAACTGAAACACCTGAGCAATAAACTCGATCTCGCGAATGCCGCCCAGCCCGAGTTTTACATTCTGCTCCAGTCCCTTGCGTTTGACCTGCTTGGCGATCATGACTTTCATGTCGCGCAGGGATTCGTAGGCGCCGTAATCGAGATAACGGCGATAGACGAATGGATGCAGCATGTTCATCAGTTCCTTGCCGGCCGTCTGATCGCCGGCCACCACGCGTGCCTTGATCATGGCATAGCGTTCCCACTCACGGCCGTGAGCCTGATAGTAAGTCTCCAGTGCATCAAAGCTGGTCACCAGCGGGCCGCCATCGCCGAAGGGCCGCAGGCGCATATCGACCCGGAACACAAATCCTTCCGGTGTCTGTTGATCCAGCACCGCGATCAGCTTCTGCCCGAGTTTGATAAAAAACTCGCCGTGGCTGAGGGTTCGTCCTTCACCGCGGGTCTCGCCTTCCTCGGCAAAGGTAAAGATGAGATCGATATCCGAGGAGACATTCAGCTCCCATGCTCCCAGCTTGCCCATACCCAGCACCACCAGGTTCATGGGGGAACCGTCTTCATAACAGGGCGTGCCATATTGATCGCAAAAGCGCGGGTATAACCAGTTCAATGCGCCATCAATACAGGTTTCCGCCAGCCAGGTCAGATCCCGGCAGGTCTCCTCCAGCTCGGCCCGGCCCGCGAGGTCTCGCCACAGAATGCGCACCATCTCGCGCTGACGAAACCGACGCAGCACATGCATCAGCTCCGCCTCATTCTCCACCGGGGCGATCACTGACTGCCATTGCACGTTGAATTGCTCGCGGTCGGCCGGCTGCAGTAATCGCGACTGCATGGCAAAAAAATCATCGGGATAACGCAGACACTGACGCGCCACATACTCACTCGCCGCCCAGACCGTCGGCAACGATTCGGCGGCCGACGTCTCCAGCGCGGTATCACCCGACTGCCGGGCAAACTCTGCCCACCAGTGTGTGACCTGATCGGCCAGCGGTCCGGGTAACTGTGAAATAACCTGATCGACGTTGCTACTCATAATCAAAAAGCCTGAAGGGTGTGCCGGATACTATGACCAAAACCATCTTCTGCCACAACCAGCCGGGATATAAATATTTTTAACGCAGAGGCGCAAAGGCGCAGAGGACGCAAAGATAAGTATTTTAAAAAACGGACTGGTGCTAATAACAAGGGTACTGACTTATCTCTGTCGAACCATATTAGCCAGAACTATTCGCATGTTCCGCCAAACCGAACGCGCAAATAATAAAATCATTCTCTGCGGTTCTCCGCGCCTTTGTTGCGCGATGTACAGGGATGTACAAGTGTCGTGGGAGGCAGGAAGCCGGGAGCGACCCTCTGCGTTAATTTTTCTTCTCAAAAAAAAGCCCCGCCATTGCTGGCGGGGCTTTTTGTTGCGCCTGGGTTAAGGCAGTCGGGCTTACATCATGCCGCCCATACCGCCCATGCCACCCATACCCATATCGCCCATACCACCAGCGCCGCCGGCGCCCTGGTCTTCGTCAGGCTTATCAGCGATCATGGCTTCAGTGGTGATCATCAGGCCGGAGACCGAGGCGGCGTTCTGCAGCGCAGTACGGGTTACCTTGGTCGGGTCCAGAATACCCATCTTGATCATGTCACCGTATTCACCGGTGGCGGCGTTGTAACCGTAGTTACCCTTGCCTTCTTCCACCTTGTTGCAGACCACGGAAGCTTCTTCACCGGTGTTGGTCACGATCTGACGCAACGGTTCTTCCATGGCACGCCGCAGGATGTTGATGCCAACGTCCTGATCGTGATTTTCACCCTTCAGGTCGTCAATACCGGTACGGGCGCGCAACAGGGCGACACCACCACCGGGGACCACGCCTTCTTCCACCGCGGCACGGGTGGCATGCAGGGCGTCTTCCACACGGGCTTTTTTCTCTTTCATTTCCATTTCGGTAGCGGCACCGACCTTGATAACCGCAACACCACCGGCCAGCTTGGCCACGCGTTCCTGCAGTTTTTCCTTGTCATAATCGGAAGAAGCTTCTTCGATCTGGGCGCGAATCTGGCTGACCCGGCCTTCGATGTCGTGCTGCGGACCGGCACCGTCAATAACAGTGGTTTCTTCCTTGGACACAACAACCTTCTTGGCCTGACCCAGATCTTCAACGGTGGCTTTTTCCAGCTGCAGACCGACTTCTTCGGAAATCACAGTACCACCGGTCAGAACGGCGATGTCCTGCAGCATGGCCTTGCGACGCTCACCAAAGCCGGGGGCCTTGACGGCGGCAACCTTGACGATACCGCGCATGTTATTGATTACCAGCGTGGCCAGGGCTTCACCTTCGATGTCTTCGGCAACGATCAGCAGCGGCTTGCCGGCTTTGGCAACACCTTCCAGAACCGGCAGCAGTTCGCGGATGTTGGAAATCTTCTTGTCGTGCAGCAAGATATACGGCTCTTCCAGTTCGGCGCTCATGTTCTGCTGATTGTTAACGAAGTAGGGCGAGAGGTAACCGCGATCGAACTGCATACCCTCAACCACGTCCAGTTCGTTCTCCAGACCCGTGCCTTCTTCGACAGTGATAACGCCTTCCTTGCCGACCTTATCCATAGCCTGGGCGATAATGCCACCGACTTCCTGATCGGAGTTGGCGGAAATCGTTCCCACCTGGGCGATGGCATTGTCATCGGCACAAGGTTTGGAGAGTTTCTTCAGCTGCTCGACAGCCGCGGTAGTACCCTGGTCGATGCCGCGCTTGAGATCCATCGGGTTCATACCGGCAGCCACAGCCTTCATACCTTCGGTCAGGATAGACTGGGCCAGCACGGTCGCGGTGGTGGTACCGTCACCGGCGACGTCGGAGGTCTGGGAAGAGACTTCCTTGACCATCTGCGCGCCCATGTTTTCGAACTTGTCAGTCAGCTCGATCTCCTTGGCCACGGAAACGCCGTCCTTGGTAATGGTCGGCGCGCCGAAGCTCTTCTCGAGCACGACATTGCGGCCTTTGGGGCCCAGGGTAACCTTGACGGCATTGGCCAGGGTGTTCACGCCTTTCAGCATTTTATGACGGGCGTCGTCACCAAATTTCAATTCTTTTGCACTCATGTTCTTTCCTCACTATCTCTTAATATAGATAAGCTACGCGTTTGACGGATTGAAAAGCTGAATCAGCTTTCAACCACACCCATAATGTCTTCTTCACGCATGACGAGCAGTTCCTCGTCATCAACCTTGACCTCGTTACCGGCATATTTGCCGAACAGCACCTTGTCACCCACTTTGACATCCAGTGCGCGGACCTCGCCGTTATCCAGCATCTTGCCATTGCCCACGGCGACGACTTCGCCCTGGCTTGGCTTTTCGGTAGCTGAATCGGGAATGACGATACCGCCGGCCGTGGTACGTTCTTCTTCCATGCGACGAATAATCACGCGGTCATGCAAAGGACGGATTTTCATTCTCAATGTCTCCTGAAAGTTATTGATTTCTTGTATTTCAAACAGTTAGCCCGAACAGAACCCTGTCCGGGCGGGAATTTCAGTCGGCCTTTTAGCACTCGGCGTCGACGAGTGCTAATAATAGCGGTCACGGCCAGACTGTCAAGACCAGTTTCTTGATGGGGCGTTAGTGGGAAAATTCAAGGCTCAGTCGTCATCCCGATGCTGAAGTTCGCCTTCAATGGTGCGCGGTCCGCTACCGGGCTCTTTGGGACCCCTGCCCGGCGGACCGGTGCGAATGACGCCCCGCTGGATGGCCCAGCGAATCAGCCCCTGGCGCAGGGGCGGCACCAGTAAAATGAAGCCTCCCGCGTCAGTGACAAAACCCGGGGTCAGCAGCAGCGCGCCCGCCACTACCAGCACCAGCCCCTCCAACAGTGGCATAGCGGGCACCTGACCCCGGGCCAGCTCCGACTGAAAGCGCATCAGGGTAGAAAAACCCTGCCAGCGCAGCAGGCCTACCCCGATGACGGCAGTCAGTACCACCAGCAAAATGGTCGGCCAGGCGCCAATCACCTCGCCGATCTGGATCAAAAAATAAATTTCAATCAGCGGGATCGCGATAAACAAGAGCAGGAATAAACGGAACAACGGCGGCGTCCTTTATCAGCATGGGTATACGATACTATTGTAACAGCTTGATGCTTTGCCAGCTGTGCACCGGGCTGGTATCTTGCACGGCATGAGCGAGCTTTCCCAATGCCTGGTGCTGTGCACCTGCCCCGATACCGAGATCGCACGACAACTGGCCGACCGGCTGGTGGCGGGAAGACTGGCAGCCTGCGTCAATATCGTGCCCGGACTCGAATCGGTCTATGAATGGCAGGGCAAGGTCGAGCGCGACGGCGAGGTGCTGCTGATCATCAAAACCCGGCGGGACCGCTACGACCAGCTGGAAAAGACCCTGCGGCAGCACCACCCGTATGAACTTCCGGAAATTCTCAGGGTCTCTCTGGATGGAGGACTGCAGGATTACCTGCAGTGGATTGATAACGCACTGGAATAATAATGATGAAAAAACTGTTTGCCACCCTGCTATTTCTGTTTGTTTTCCCCGTTGCAGCTGAAGAAGAACTGCTGGAACCGGACAAGGCGTTCGCCTTCCAGGCCGAGGTCACCGATGGCGAGATCCAGGCCCGCTGGGATGTGGCTGACAATTATTATCTGTATCGCGGCAAGATCCGCTTTGAGGCGGACAACCCCGATATCGAGTTGGGAGAACCCGACATCCCCGAAGGCAAAGTCAAGGATGACGAGTTCTTTGGCAAGGTGGAAACCTTGCGCGGCAGCGTGGAAATCACCATCCCGATCGAATCCGGCAGCGGCGATTTCGAGCTGACGGCTCATTCCCAGGGCTGTGCCGATGCCGGTGTCTGCTACCCCCCCCATCGTCAGACCACGGCCCTGAGCGCCGAGGCCGGCCAGGGGCGCAGTGACGACAAGCGAAGCCTCAAGGATCTTAATGACGATCTGGGCCTCGGTCAGGGTGACGACGAGGTGCTGGATCCCGACGATGCCTTTGCCTTCAGTACCGAGGTGGTCGATGCCAATACGCTGCGGGCCACCTGGCAGATTGCCGCCGACCATTATCTGTATCGCGACAAATTCGAATTTTCCGTCAAGCAGGGCGACGCCCGGGTGGGCGATGTCGAGCTGCCTGAAGGCAAGGAAAAAGAGGATGAATTTTTCGGCAAAATACGGGTCTTCGAAGGCGAACAGACTCTGACTGTCGATATTCCCCTGCAGCGGACCCGGGGCGAGTCCGGCGAGGTTGAACTGGCGTTTGTCTACCAGGGCTGTGCCGAGAAAACCGGTATCTGTTATCCCCCGATTCACAAGAGCGAAACCGTCAAACTGGCCGCCACCGACCAGTTCGCCATGGCCGATGACCCCGAGCCGGCCGGACAGGCCGAGGAACAACAGGTCGTATCCGAGCAGGACACCATCGCCGCTTCCCTGGAAACCGGCGGGATACTGGTTATCCTGACCTTCTTCGGCCTCGGCCTGCTGCTGGCCTTCACCCCCTGCGTGTTCCCGATGATTCCGATCCTCTCCAGTATCATCATCGGCCAGGGCGACAGGATCACTACCCGGCGCGCCTTTACCATGTCCACCGTGTACGTGCTGGCCATGGCCCTCACCTACACCGTCGCCGGGGTGATTGCCGGGATGCTCGGAGAGAACCTGCAGGCCGCCTTCCAGAACCCCTGGATCCTGGGCAGCTTCGCAGCCATTTTCGTGCTGCTGTCGCTCTCCATGTTCGGCTTTTACGAGCTGCAGATGCCCGCCGCCCTCCAGGGCAAACTCTCCGAGGTCAGTAACCGCCAGAAGGGCGGCAGCCTCACCGGCGTGGCCGTGATGGGCTTTCTCTCTGCGCTGATTGTCGGCCCCTGCGTTGCCGCGCCGCTGGCCGGCGCATTGATCTACATCGGCCAGACAGGCGATGCGGTCCTCGGCGGCATGGCACTGTTCGCCCTGAGTCTGGGCATGGGACTGCCACTGATCGCCATCGGCACCTCGGCGGGCAAATTGCTGCCCCGTGCCGGCGGCTGGATGGATGCGGTCAAGGCGATCTTCGGCGTGATGCTGCTGGCCGTGGCCATCTGGATGCTGGAGCGGATCATCCCCGACTTTGTCGCCCTGTGGCTGTGGGCAGCGCTGCTGATTATCTCGGGCATCTACATGAAGGCCCTGGAACCGCTGCCGGCCGACACCTCCGGCTGGCACCGACTCTGGAAGGGGCTGGGGATTATCGTGCTGGTCTACGGCATCCTGCTGGTGATCGGCGCCAGCGCCGGCAGCAACGACAAATTCCGGCCGCTGCATGGCGTCTTTGCAGGCGGCATGGGTGGCGGCGCCGCGCAGCAACAGAAACTGGAATTCGAAATGATCAAGACCGTCGAGGATTTCGAAAACCAGCTGGCCCAGGCCAAAGCCGCCGGTAAGCCGGTGATGCTCGACTTCTACGCCGACTGGTGTATCTACTGCAAGGATTACGAGAAATACGTGTTCACTGATCAACGGGTCATCGAGCGGCTGGATAACTTCGTCCTGCTCAAGGCGGACGTGACGGATAACGACGCCAAGGACAAGGCGCTACTGCGCAATTTCGGTCTCGTTGCCCCGCCGGCGATCCTGTTCTTCGGCCCCGATGGCGAGGAACGCCATGGCCGGCGCCTGGTCGGCGCCATGAACGCCGATGAGTTTCATAACCATCTGAACATGATGTCCTTCTAGATGACAGGCCCGCCACCAGGGCGGGCCGGATACCGGATTAATTCATTCAACCATTAACGAACGGAACAGCCGTATGAAACGTTCAGTCTTCATCGCATTGATCATCGTTGTGGCGGTCATCAGTCTGCTGGCCGGCATGTACGCCAACCAGCTGTTTGACGACCCGAAACCAGAAACAGCCACAGCCCAGACCGGAAAGGATTCCGCCGGCCCGCCTGAAATCCGTCCCGATTTCGGTCTGCAGGATCTGCAGGGCGATTTGCGCCACGTCAGCGAATGGGACGGGGAAGTCGTGATGGTCAACTTCTGGGCCACCTGGTGCCCGCCCTGTCGCCGCGAGATTCCCGCCTTTATCGAATTGCAGGAAAAATACGCCGAGCAGGGCTTTACCATCGTCGGTATCGCCATCGATACCAAACAAAACGCCAGCGACTTCGTCGACCCCATGGGCGTCAACTACCCGATCCTGATCGGTGACAAGGACGGTATCGCCCTCTCCAAAGAGTACGGCAACCGCATGGGCGTGTTGCCCTACACCGTCATCGTCGATCGCGACGGCAAAATCACCGAAACCCATCGCAACGAACTGACCTTCGAAGACGCCGAAGCGATGATCAAACCACTCCTTTAAACAAGAGGGCCGAGTGACGAGGGACGAGTGACGAGGGAAAACATTTACCACGAAGACACGAAGACACGAAGAAAATTGAATGTCACAGCGGCGGACTGTTTTTAATTTCTGCGCTCTCGGGTTATTAACACCGGGAATTCCCCCCGAATGATAAACCACCGATAACACCGCAAAGCACCGAATAAACAGACCGATTTTTCAGTGAGTTCGGTGAACCCTTGCCCGGCACACAGACATCCCTGTGGAAGCGGGCTTCGACCGCGACCGCAGGCAATCGCGCCTGAAAGGCGCTCCCACCCACCCCGCTCAACTGAATGGTGCCCCCTGAAGAATAGCTATTTTCATTGTGCTTTCTTCGTGCCTTCGTGTCTTCGTGGTTAACGCTCTTCCTCGTCACTCGTCCCTCGCCCCTCCCGAGAGGCCGCAAGGCCGAGGGGCGGAGCTGTGATCGGGTTCAAACCGCTCTGGTGTGAATCTTGCTAGTATTTGCTCCGAACTGGCGGGTAAATCCGGGATTCTGGACAAACCTTTTATTTTGAGGCAGAATTCCTTATTAAGCCGGACAAATAAACTGCGCCAAACTAGCGTCGATCTTGCTTCGATCTGTTCAGATTTGTAATCATAGTAAATCGACTCAAACGGCCCGCGCAACGCAACAAGCAATAATAGACACTCTATGGCCCAGATACTGGTATTGCACGGACCCAACCTGAACCTGCTCGGCACACGCGAGCCGGAACATTATGGCGCGGCCACGCTGGCCGAAATTGATCAGGATCTGGGCCGAATTGCCAGCGAAGCCGGACATAACTTATCCAGCCTGCAGAGCAACGCCGAGCACGAACTGGTTTCCCGCGTGCAGCAGGCGGCCAGCGAGGGCGTGGACTGGATTATCATCAATCCCGCCGCCTTTACCCATACCAGCGTAGCACTGCGCGACGCACTGGCGGCGGTGAAAATCCCGTTTATCGAAGTGCATCTTTCCAACATCCATGCACGCGAGGAATTCCGTCATCATTCCTATTTTTCGGAACTGGCCAGCGGTGTGATCAGCGGGCTGGGGGCGTACGGGTATACGCTGGCATTGCAGTCGGCGCTGCATACCCTGCAGAACAATTAACCTGATAACCCTTTCAAGGCATTACTGTTATGGATATTCGCAAAGTCAAAAAACTGATCGAACTGCTTGAAGAGTCCGGCATTGCCGAAATCGAGATCAAGGAAGGTGAAGAGTCGGTACGCATCAGCCGCAGCGGTCCCAACACTGCAATGATGATGCAGGCACCACCGCCGCAACCGGCTCCGGCGGTAGCGCCCGGCCCGGCCCCGACACCTCCCGCAGCAGAAAGTGACGAGGCCAAATTGCCCGAAGGGCACGTGGTCAAATCTCCTATGGTTGGCACCTTTTACCGGGCCCCGTCACCCGGCGCCAGCCCGTTCGTCGAAGTCGGTCAGCAGGTCAACGCCGGTGATACCCTGTGTATCATCGAGGCCATGAAACTGCTCAACCAGATCGAAGCGGACAAGAGCGGCACCATCAAGGCTGTCCTGGTGGAAAATGGACAGCCGGTGGAATACGACGAACCGCTGTTTGTCATCGGCTAACAACACCGGCTGCCACCGGCGGCCCTCCACTTCGCCTTTTGGGCATCAACCAGATTGTGTAAACGATGATAGAAAAAGTCCTGATTGCCAACCGTGGAGAGATTGCGCTGCGCATACTGCGCGCCTGCCGCGAGCTGGGTATCAAAACCGTGGCGGTCCATTCCGATGCTGATCGTGATCTGAAGCACGTCCGTCTGGCTGATGAATCGGTCTGTATCGGTCCGGCTTCCTCCACCGAAAGTTATCTGAACATTCCCGCCGTGATCAGCGCCGCCGAAGTCACCGATTCGATGGCCATTCACCCCGGTTATGGCTTTTTGTCGGAAAACGCAGACTTCGCCGAGCGGGTAATGGAAAGCGGGTTTATCTTTATCGGTCCGCGGCCCGACACTATTCGCATGATGGGTGATAAAGTTCAGGCCATCAAGGCGATGCAAAAAACCGGCGTACCGTGTGTACCCGGTTCCGATGGTCCGCTGGGCAGTGATGAAGAAACCAATATCCGCCTTGCCCGGGAGATCGGTTATCCGATCATCATCAAGGCCGCCGGCGGGGGCGGCGGGCGTGGTATGCGCGTGGTCCACTCCGAAGCGGCCTTGCTGAATGCCATTTCCATGACCCGGGCCGAAGCCGGCTCGTCGTTCGGCAACGACATGGTCTACATGGAAAAATTCCTGGAAAACCCGCGGCATATCGAGTTCCAGGTACTCGCTGATGAACACGGCAACGCCATTCATCTGGGTGAGCGCGATTGCTCCATGCAGCGCCGTCACCAGAAAGTGATCGAAGAGGCTCCCGCGCCCGGCATCACCGAAAAGATGCGCAAGAAGATCGGCGAACGCTGCGCCGATGCCTGCCGGGAGATCGGCTACCGTGGCGCGGGCACTTTCGAGTTCCTGTATCAGGACGGCGAGTTCTATTTCATTGAAATGAATACCCGTGTACAGGTAGAACATCCGGTGACCGAAATGGTCACCGGCGTGGACATCGTTCGCGAACAGTTACTGATCGCTTCGGGCGAAAAACTGCGTTATACCCAGAAAGAGATCGAAATTCGCGGCCACTCGATCGAATGCCGTATCAACGCCGAAGATCCGGACAAGTTCATCCCCTCGCCGGGCACCATCACCTCCTATCATGCACCGGGTGGACCGGGTATCCGTGTCGATACCCATATCTATAACGGTTACCGGGTACCACCCTATTACGATTCGATGATCTGCAAGCTGATCGCCCATGGTGAAGAGCGCGACACTGCCCTGGCGCGCATGCGTATCGCTCTCAGCGAAATCGTAATCGAAGGCATCAAAACCAACGTGTCCCTTCATCAGGAACTGATTCGTGACGCAAACTTCCGGGCCGGCGGGACCAACATTCACTATCTTGAAAAACTGTTGAGTGAACGGTAGTTCACTCAACAATTTTTCAGTGCCGAGGGGCGAGTTACGAGTGACGAGGAAAAATAACCGGCTTGTCCTCGTTACTCGTCCCTCGTAACTCGGCCCTGTTATTTTATGTCCTGGTTACAACTCATCATCCCCGCCCGGGCGGAACAGGTCGACGCGCTCAGTGATGCGCTGGAAGCGGCCGGCGCCGCATCGGTGACATTACAGGATGCGGCTGATCAGCCGTTGCTGGAGCCGGCGCCGGGCAGTACGCCGATCTGGGAACAAACCCGGGTAATTGGCCTGTTCAGCGCCGATCGGGATCCACAGGCCATTATCGATCAGATCAATACGCGAGCAGGTGAACCGGTGAGAGACTGGAAAGCCGAACCGCTGGAAGATCAGAACTGGGTGCGCGCCTGGATGGATCATTTCCAACCGATGCAGTTTGGGCAACGGGTCTGGATCGTCCCCGGCGGCTATACCCCGCCGGCTCCCGAAGCCGTGAATATTCTGCTCGATCCGGGGCTGGCTTTTGGTACCGGCACCCACCCCACCACGCGACTGTGCCTGGAATGGCTGGATGAACATCCGCCGCAGGATCAGAACGTCATCGACTATGGCTGCGGATCGGGCATTCTGGCCATCGCCGCCGGCAAACTCGGGGCCCGTCAGCTGTGGGGCGTAGACAACGATTCCCAGGCTCTGCTGGCCACGGCCGAGAACCTGCGTAAAAACGGGATCGCGGAAAATGTCGCTCTGCACCTGCCCGACGCCATGCCGCACGAAGTTCGGGTCCCCCTGCTACTGGCCAACATTCTGGCCGGTCCCCTGATCAGCCTGGCGCCGCAACTGGCCGAACACGTCGAGCCGGGCGGCAACATCGTCCTGGCCGGGATACTCGACACCCAGATGGATGATGTCATCGCCGCCTATCAGCCGTTTTTCGACATGCAGCTCTATCGTCAGATTGAGGAATGGGTCTGTCTCACAGGGACCAGGAACCAGGGGCCAGGGGCCAGATACTAGGACCTGGCACCTGGAAACTGATCTGGCGTGATATGATCACCGGCATGATTCACGCCGCCTTCCAAAAACAGCCAGGACCGCAATGCTAACGTGTTGTCCTGCCTGCCGCACCTGTTTCCGGATCACCGAAGCTCAGCTGGCGGTAGCGCAGGGCAAGGTGCGTTGCGGCAAATGCAAAACCGTCTTCAATGCCAAACAGCATTTGCAGCCTCTGCCCGGTCAGAGCTCATCGACCTCCTCCACTACCCCGCAGCCTGCCCCGGAGGCCTCCACCGAAGATCGAGAGCAAACAGATCATATTGATCTGTTCCGTGCCCCGCAGAGCGAAGCGCCTTCCCCGCCGCCAGGCCACGATGAAGCTACCGATCCCGTAGCGACCGAAACACAGCCCAAAGCGGGGGCATACGCAGGGCTCTCCGGGACCACGACAGAGGTTCCGTTCGATTCAGACGCTGTGCCAAAAGCCTCTGCGGGTGAACAAAAGCCGCCCCTCGAGACCAAACCGGAACCGCAAACCGTCGAAACCCCGGGGCCTGCGGGAGCGAGGCAAGCAAACGCCTCCAGCGAATCACATCACGATACCGATCCCGGGAACGAAACCCGGGCAACGGAGCCACCCGACGACACGCCCGCGCCCGAAACCGGGTCCGTTTTGCCTGCGACCACGGCTGAACCCGCCGGGACCCCTGCGGAGATTCCGTCCGGGACAGACGCTATGCCAGAAGCCTCCGCTTCCGAACAGAAGCGCTCTGGCGAGACCGAACAGGAACCGCAAACCCTCGAAATCCCGATGCCGGATCGGGAGGAGATGAAGACAGCCCCTTCCACCGGGTCTTCTGGGAACCCGGCTCACGGAAGCGAACCGGAAGACGCCGACGCGACATCTGTTTTCGACGATTCACGTTATAGATATAACGACTTCACCGATGAGATGCTCTCGGACAGAGAGCTGGATGACATCCTGGCGGAGATGGACCAGCAGTTGTCACTGGGCATCGATAACCCCGATACCGAACTGCCGGGATCTCTGGCTTTGCCGGATGAACCGCCACCGCCGGAACAGGATGAACTGGGCGAAGCCATAGACAGTCTGTTTGACGATCTGCAGCGTGAACCGTCTGCCGACGACGAGGCACCGGCTTCGAGCGCCTCTGAAACGACGGAGGAAACCGGCCCGGTCACCACCGAACCGCAGCAAGACCCCATGTCGCTGGCCTTCGATGAGGACTTCACAGACCGGGAAACCGGCCGGATCGATGAACCGGACCGCGACGAGTGGACAGACACCACGGAGCTGTCCCCGACGACGGACGAGGAGGCGGAGGCGGAACCGGTGCCGCTGCGCCTGCGCGATTCGCTGGCGATCGAACCGCCGAAACCGCGCAGCTGGCTGGCCACCCTCGGCGGCGGATTGTTGCTCCTGCTATTGCTGGCGCTCCTGCTCGGCCAGCTGGCCCTGTTCCGGCCACTGGATGTAATCCGCTATGTGCCGCAGAGCCAGCCCTGGCTGGAACAGTTCTGCCAGCAATTGCCCTGTCGCTTTACGGCGTATCGGGACACCGACCATATTCGTCTGCTCAACCGCGACGTGCGCGCCCATCCCAATCAGGATGACGCCCTGTTGATCAGTGCCACCCTGGTCAACGAAGCCAATGTGGCCCAGGCCTATCCCACCGTGCGGGTCAAGTTGTTTGATTTATCCGGCAACCGGGTGGCCCAGCGCCGTTTTACGCCGGCCGATTATCTGGGCGAGCGCCATTCACCGTTTATGCAGATGCAACCGGAAACACCCTTGCAGATCAAACTCGAGGTGGCGGACCCGGGCAGCGATGCGGTTAATTTCGAATTCGATTTCCAGTAACTGGCGACTCTCGCACAGCACCTTAATCCGGCAGGGCGTGTAGATCAGCTTTGCCCGGATCGCAAGGCCTGCGGGCCGCTTTTCCTGCTTTATCCTGTGCACCCGAACGGGTATGATAATCCGCCTCGTGCCGCGGGGACGAGTCAGCCTGAAGACATCACTATGCGTATCGGCCCTTATCAGCTCAACAATCCGTTGATCCTTGCACCCATGGCGGGTGTGACCGATCTGCCGTTTCGCCAGTTGTGCAAACAACTGGGCGCCGGCATGGCCGTGTCCGAAATGGTTTCGTCCAATTCCCTGCTGTGGGGCAGCAAAAAGACCGCGCGGCGCGCCAGTCACGACGGCGAAATCGAGCCCAGGGCGGTGCAGATTGCCGGGGCCGATCCGCAAATGATGGCCGAGGCCGCGCGTCACAATGTTGACCAGGGGGCCCAGATCATCGACATCAACATGGGCTGCCCGGCCAAGAAGGTGTGCAACGTCATGGCCGGTTCGGCCCTGTTACAGCACGAGTCGCTGGTCGAAGGCATTCTCAAAGCCGTAGTCGACGCCGTAGAAGTGCCCGTGACCCTGAAGATCCGCACCGGCTGGGACAGCGAACACAGAAACGCACCGTTGATTGCCCGCATCGCCGAGGACGCCGGCATCCAGGCGCTGGCCATCCACGGTCGCACCCGGGCCGATCAGTATCATGGCGAGGCGGAGTACGACACCATTGCCGAGGTCAAATCGCGAATCAGGATTCCGGTCATCGCTAACGGCGACATCAGCACGCCGCAAAAAGCCGAATTCGTGCTGCGCCATACCGGCGCCGACGCGGTCATGATTGGCCGCGCCGCCCAGGGTCGTCCCTGGATCTTTGGCGAAATCGAGCATTATTTACAAACCGGCGAGTTGCTGCCGGAACCATCCGCGGAAACCATCCGCGATATCCTGGTCGGTCACCTTAAAAACCTGTATGCCTTTTATGGCGAACATACCGGTGTCCGTGTGGCCCGCAAACATATCAGCTGGTATAGCAAGGGACAGTCTCATGGCGCGGCCTTTCGTCAGGCGGTGAATCGCGTCGACAGCGTGGAGCAACAGCTGGATATGACTTATGAATTTTTTGAACATTTAATTAATCGGGAGGAACTTGCCGCATGAGTGAAGCAGTGGCTATGGAAAACGCTGTGGTGATCGATAACAACACTTTCGACTCGTCCCAGAAACCTCTGCGGGATTGTGTTGCGGATGCGATGGAGAACTATTTCCGTCAGCTGGAAGGCCATCCGACCAATGACCTGTATAAAATGGCGCTCGCCGAACTGGAGGAGCCGCTGTTTCGCGCCGTACTCAATCACACCGGCGGTAATCAGAGCAAGGCTTCAGAAATGCTCGGCATCAACCGGGGGACCCTGCGCAAAAAGCTCAAGCAATACGGGTTACACGAATAAACAGTGGCAACGGCTAAGCGTATCTCGATCGACCGAACAGGGCCGGACAACAGAACCACCGAGAGCACCGAATTCACTGAAACGACGTATTAATTGCCTGGCCAATCATATTCAGGTGGGTTCGGTGTCATCGGTAGTTAAAGCATTGGCCCGATAACAACGTAGCATGTTAAACACTCTGCCGAGTCTATAAACATGTCAACACAATCCCGGCCACGGCGATCCCGTGGCCGAATTGTTGGTGGGGAACATACAACCATGAATAAAATCCAGCGCGCGCTGATCAGCGTCTCCGATAAAACCGGCATCGCCGGGTTTGCCAAACAGCTGCACGAGCAGTTCGGTATCGAGATCCTTTCCACAGGCGGCACGGCAAAGTTGCTGAGTGAAGCCGGGATTCCGGTAACCGAGGTCTCCGACTACACTGGCTTCCCGGAGATGATGGACGGGCGCGTTAAAACCCTGCATCCAAAGATCCACGGCGGGCTACTGGGTCGACGCGGAAAGGACGATGCAGTGATGCAGGAACATAGCATTCCGCCCATCGACATGGTGATCGTGAACCTCTATCCATTCCGCGAGGCCATTGCCAAACCCGACTGCGATCTGCCTACCGCGATCGAAAACATCGATATCGGCGGACCCACCATGTTGCGCGCGGCGGCCAAAAACCATGCCGGAGTCGCGGTGTTGGTCAACAGCGACGACTATGCGCCGGTACTCGAAGAGCTGGTCGACAACAACGGAGCGCTAAGCGACGCCACACGCTTCGATCTGGCAGTCAAAACATTCGAGCATACCGCCGGTTACGACGCTGCGATTGCCAACTATCTGGGCGCCATTGACAGCAACGGACAACACGGCGGTCTGCCGCGCACCTTCAACAGCCAGTTCCACAAGTTACAGGCCATGCGCTATGGCGAGAACCCGCATCAGGCCGCCGCCTTCTACGTGGAAGCCGATCAGCACGAGGCCTCGGTGGCGACCGCCCGCCAGCTGCAGGGCAAGGAACTGTCCTACAACAACATCGCCGACACCGATGCGGCGCTCGAGTGCGTCAAACAATTCGATACCCCGGCCTGCGTCATCGTCAAACATGCCAATCCCTGCGGCGTCGCCCAGGCCGAGAACCTGTTGCTCGCCTACGACCGCGCCTATGCCACCGATCCCGAATCGGCCTTCGGCGGGATCATCGCCTTCAACCAGGAACTGGACGTCGAAACCGCCAGGGCGATTGTCGAACGCCAGTTTGTCGAGGTCATCATTGCGCCGTCTGTCAGCGCCGAGGCTGTCGCAGTCGTCGCGGCCAGGAAGAACGTGCGCCTGCTGGCCTGCGGCGAGTTCAGCAACGGCCAGTCGCGGCTCGACTTCAAACGGGTCAACGGCGGCCTGCTGGTCCAGGAGGCCGATCTGGCTTTATATAATGAACTCAAGATCGTCACGAAACGCCAGCCCGGTGAACAGGAGCTGGGCGATCTGCTGTTCAGCTGGCAAGTAGCCAAGTTCGTCAAATCCAACGCCATTGTCTACGCAAAAGAGTTAATGACCATCGGCGTCGGCGCCGGGCAGATGAGTCGGGTCAACTCGGCGCGCATCGCCGCCATCAAGGCCGAACAGGCAGGCCTGGAAGTCCCCGGTTCGGTGATGGCTTCCGATGCCTTCTTCCCCTTCCGCGACGGTCTCGACCAGGCGGCCGAGGCCGGTATCCGGGCGGTGATACAGCCCGGCGGCTCCATGCGCGACGAGGAAGTGATCGCCGCCGCCGATGAACACGACATTGCCATGGTCTTCACCGGCATGCGCCACTTCCGTCACTGAACACTCACCTGGCATGAGCGACACGCGTATGAAAATTCTGATCATCGGCGGGGGCGGACGGGAACACGCCCTGGCCTGGAAAGCCGCCCAATCCGTACGGGTCGAAACCGTCTATGTGGCGCCCGGCAACGCGGGTACCGCCCGGGAACCTGGCCTGCGAAACGTGCCTGTCGGCGCCGGGGACATTCCGGCCCTGCTCGAGTTTGCCCGGGCCAAGGCCATCGATCTGACCCTGGTCGGTCCCGAGGCGCCACTGGTGGCCGGCGTGGTGGATGAATTTACCGCCGCCGGCCTGCCCTGTTTCGGCCCCACCCGCGCCGCCGCCCAGCTGGAAGGCTCCAAGGCCTTCACCAAGGATTTTCTGCAGCGCCACAACATTCCCACCGCCGCCTACGGTAATTTTACCGACGTAGACGAGGCTATCGCCTATGTCCGCCGACAGGGCGCGCCCATCGTGGTCAAGGCGGACGGACTGGCCGCCGGCAAGGGCGTCATCCTGGCGCAAACCGAAGGCGAGGCCATCGCCGCGGTGCGCGACATGCTGGCCGGCAATGCCTTCGGCGACGCCGGTCACCGGGTGGTCATCGAGGAGTTTTTGCGGGGCGAAGAAGCCAGCTTCATCGTCATGGCCGACGGCGAGCACATCCTGCCGCTGGCTACCTCCCAGGATCACAAGGCCCGTGACGACGGCGACCGCGGCCCCAACACCGGCGGCATGGGCGCCTACTCACCGGCCCCGGTGGTCACGGCCGAGATCCATGCGCGAGTCATGCGCGAGGTCATCGAGCCGACTGTGCGCGGCATGGCGGCCGAGGGTCACCCCTACACCGGTTTTCTTTATGCCGGGCTGATGATCGGCCCGGACGGTACTCCGAAGGTGCTCGAATACAACTGCCGCTTCGGCGACCCGGAAACCCAGCCCATTCTCATGCGCCTGCGCTCGGATCTGGTCGCGTTATGCGAGGCGGCGCTGGGCCACCGACTGGATCAGATCGAGGCCGAATGGGATTCTCGCGCCGCGCTGGGGGTGGTGATGGCGGCCGGCGGCTATCCGGATAGCTATCGCAAGGGGGATGTTATCCAGGGGCTTCCTGACGAGACGCCCGACAGCAAGGTATTTCATGCCGGTACCGCCCAGCAGGACGGGCAAATCGTGACCAGCGGCGGGCGCGTGCTATGCGCCGTGGGACTGGGAGAGACCGTCAGCGAGGCCCAGCAGCGAGCCTATGCGCTGGTGGAGCAGATTTACTGGGAACAGGTCTATTACCGCAACGATATCGGATATCGCGCAATTGTCCGCGAACAGGCGGAAAAATAGTCCCAAACGACGCGATCTTCGTATCTCGATAAATCACCTGATGGCGAGACTTCCGCCAGACATTCTATTAGAATAGACGGCTCGCTCGCGGCCCGGGGCCGCCGCAGAACAACCGAATTCATTACAACAACATTCCAACGTTTGACCCAAGGGAGACCCCATGTCTGCAAAACATCCCATTATCGCGGTCACCGGCTCCTCCGGTGCCGGGACCACCACGGTAAAAAACGCCTTTGAACATATCTTCTTCCGCGAGCAGATCAACCCGCTGGTCGTCGAGGGCGACAGTTTTCACCGCTATGATCGCGCGGCCATGAAAGAAGCGATTGCTGATTTTGCCAAAGAAGGCAAGCAGCTGAGCCATTTCGGCCCGGAAGCCAATCACTTCGAGCTGCTGGAAGAGACCTTCCAGACCTACGGCAAGACCGGCACCTGCAAGCGCCGCTATTACCTGCACAGCGACGAGGAAGCGGCCGAGCACAACAGCCGGCTGAGCACCGATCTCACTCCCGGCCAGTTCACACCCTGGGAAGAGATCAAGGAAAAGACCGACCTGCTGTTCTATGAAGGCCTGCACGGCGGTGTGGCTGACGGCGATATCGACGTGGCCAAACACGTGGATCTGCTGGTGGGCGTGGTGCCGATCGTCAACCTGGAGTGGATCCAGAAAATTCACCGGGACAACGCACAGCGCGGCTATTCCGCCGAGGCGATCGTGGATACCATTCTGCGTCGCATGGAAGACTACGTGCATTACATCACACCGCAGTTCTCCCGCACCCATGTCAACTTCCAGAGGGTACCGACGGTAGATACTTCTAACCCGTTTATTGCCCGGGATATCCCGACGCCGGACGAAAGCTTTATCGTGATTCGTTTCAGCGATCCGACCGGGGTCGATTTCCCTTACCTGCTGAACATGATCCCCGATTCGTTCATGTCACGCCGCAATACCATCGTGGTACCGGGCGGCAAGATGGGCTTCGCCATGGAGCTTGTCCTCAACCCGCTGATTCACGATATGATCCAGCAAAAGAAAAAAGCCTGAGAGACGGTTTCCAGGCCAGTAAAAAACCGGGCTTTGCCCGGTTTTTTATTGTCTGATGACCACCTCGAACCTGTACCGGTACATAACCCTGCATCGACAAGGCGGGCCAGTCCGATAAGGCAAGCACCAAACAGCCGGTCAGAACAACCGCCTGATAACCTGCCAGTATTCCATTCAGTAGTTTGCTGAAATTGTCTGTGAATCTGAGGTGGGTGAACCGATTTAAATCAGGGCATATCGATAACCGGGCCGGTTACATGCTAGCATGATCGACCCTGACAACCGGCAAATAGAGTGACGATGACACAATTCAAACTGGGACATGCCGCCGAGAACGAATGGCAAAAAGCCGCCGATCAGGTGATAAAACAGATCGGTACCTGCGAGGAATGCAACCTGGCTTTCATTTATGTCACCGATGCCTTCAGTAACGAGCTGAGCAAACTGCTGCGCTATCTCAAGGAACAGACCGGCATCGCACACTGGGTTGGCAGCATCGGCAATGGAATCTGTTGCACCAATACCGAATATTATGAGCAACCGGCGATCGTCTTACTCGCCTGCCAGTTCCCGCAAGAACAGTTCCGCGTCTTCGACATGGCCCGGGAAGAACAGCAGGCCCCGCCACCGTTCAATCCGAACGATTTTTCCCTGCGCCCGACCGTAGTCCATGGCGATCCCCGCAACGGGCACCTGCCCGAGACGATCCATGACCTGCCCGAACAACTGGGTAACGGTTATTTGATCGGCGGTTTAACTTCCTCGGATAACCATTATTTCCAGGTAGCCGACGATCTCACCGAAGGCTCACTCTCCGGCGTTATATTCGAGAATATCCCCATGGTAACGGGGCTGAGCCAGGGTTGTACGCCGATCACCGAACCGCGAATGCTGACCACCTGCGATCATCACATGGCGATGACCATCGATGGCCGTCCGGCGCTGGAGGTCTTCAAGGAGGATATTGGCGAGGTGCTGGCCCGCGATATCGATCGGGCTGCCGGTTATATCTTTGCCGCTTTTCCGGTCCAGGGGAGCGACACCGGCGACTATCTGGTGCGCAACGTCATCGGCTTCGATCCGGACAACAACCTGCTGGCCATCGGTGAACACATGACTCCTGATACCCCGATCATGTTCTGTCGCCGCGACGGTAAATCAGCGATCGAAGACATGCAACGCATGCTGGCCGACGTCAAGAAACGGCTCCGGGGCGCCGAACCCAAAGGCGGCGTCTATATCTCCTGTCTGGGCCGGGGCCGGCATCTGTTCGGCGAGAACAGTGAGGAAATGAAAATGATCAGTGAGGTTTTCGGCGACATCCCGCTGGTCGGCTTCTACGCCAACGGCGAAATCGCCGGCCAGCGCCTGTACGGCTACACCGGCGTCCTGACCTTGTTTCTATAATTTAAAATGAAATCCGCAAATAAACGCGAATACACGCAAATAGACATATATAAACTCATGTAGCATTGCCGTTAATTTGCGTGCATTAGCGAACCCAATAATATATTCAGGCAATATTCATAAGTCGGAATCAATACTATGGAATACCGTAAACTTGGCAACACCGATATCGACGTCAGTGTCATCTGTCTGGGTACGATGACCTGGGGTGAACAGAATACGCCCGCCGAGGCGTTCGAACAGATCGAGTATGCACTGGAGCAGGGGGTGAACTTTCTCGATACCGCCGAGCTGTATTCGATCCCGCCGCAGGCGAAGACTTACGGCCGGACCGAGGAGATCATCGGTCAATGGTTACAGAAAAACGGGCGACGCAAGGAGGTCGTGCTGGCCAGCAAGATCGCCGGTCCCGGCGAGAGCTGGATCCCGCATATCCGTGCTGGCAAGACCCGTTATAACCGCGAGTATATCCGCCAGGCGGTGGATGCCAGTCTCAAGCGGCTGCAAACCGATTACCTGGATCTCTATCAGTTGCACTGGCCCGAACGTCAGACCAATTTTTTTGGCCAGCTCGGTTACCAGCATCGGTTCGATGAAGATTTCACACCCTTGCTGGAAACCCTCGAGGCCCTGGAAGAGCAGCGCCAGGCGGGCAAGATTCGCTATGTGGGTCTGTCCAATGAGACACCCTGGGGCGTGATGCGTTTTTTACAGCTCGCCGAACAACACAACCTGCCCCGCATGGTCTCGGTCCAGAATCCTTACAGCCTGTTAAATCGCAGTTATGAAGTGGGTCTGGCGGAGATTTCCTGTCGTGAGCAGTGCGGTCTGCTGGCCTATTCACCGCTGGGCTTCGGGGTGCTCTCCGGCAAATACCTGGGCGGCAAGCAACCGGCCGGGGCACGTCTGAGCCGTTATCCGGACTACACTCGCTACAGCAACCCCCAGGCAATCGCCGCCACCGAACAATATGTGGCGCTGGCTCACGCGCATAATCTGGATCCGGCGCAAATGGCGCTCGCGTATATTAACCGCCGGCCGTTTCTGACCAGCAATATTGTCGGAGCCACCGATATGAACCAGCTGCAAAGCAATATTGCCAGTATCGATCTGCCCCTGTCCGAGGAGGTACTGGCCGGTATCGAGGCCATCCACCAGCAATTTCCCAACCCCAGTCCCTGATCCAGGTGCTAGGTGCTAGGTGCCAGGTACTAAGTCCTAAGTTCTAAGTTCTAAGTTCTAAGTTCTAAGTTCTAAGTTCTAAGTTCTAAGTTCTAAGTTCTAAGTCCTAAGTCCTAAGTACTAAGTACTAAGGAACGGGTTAATGAAGGAGATCTGTATGGCATGCCTGTTTTGTCAAATCGCCGAGGGCACGCAATCGGCCGATATCGTTTATACCGATGAGCACGTCATCGGTTTTCGCGATACCAATCCACAAGCGCCGCAGCATGTTCTGTTCATTCCGCGACGTCATGTCAGTACCATCAATGACTTCAACAAGCAGGACGCCGATCTGATCGGCAGCCTGATCCTCGCCGCGCAACACTATGCCAAAGAGCAGGGATTTTCCGAGCAAGGATATCGACTGGTGATGAACTGCAACCGCATGGCCGGGCAGACCATCTACCACGTCCACCTCCATCTGCTCGCCGGCCGCACCATGCACTGGCCGCCCGGGTAAACCAATTTTTGAATTTTTTAGTTTTGAATAGTGAATTACAGGTTGGTTAAACAAACTAATTCAACATTTAGCATTTAAAATTCAAAATTGCCTTTCAGTCCCGTTGCAGGTCCTGGGGCATGACCTGGATGCCGCCGTTGAGGACGCTGGCTTTGAAGCCGTTCTGGACCAGCAAAAAAGCCGCTGCGGAACTGCGTTTTCCGGTAGTACAATAACAGATGTATTCGATCTCCTTGTCCAGCTCATCCAGGCGCATGCGAAGTTCGTGCAGAGGGACGTTGATGGCATGGGGCATGCGGCTATGGCGATATTCGCGGGAGTGACGGACATCCAGCCAGCGCGCTCCCCGGGCGACACGAAGCCGTGATTCGTCAGGCGAGAGCCGGGCCAGCAACGGCTCCTTCAGCAGGGCGTCAAAATCTTGCTTGGCCAGTCGCATCACCTGACCGTCGGTTTCCATGGTCACCGAGGCATTGCGCTTGCCGCCGGAGAGCAGTGCTTCTTCACCAAAGCTGCTGCCCGCCTCCAGATTGGCCAGACGCACCGTACGGGTGACCTGTGCCTCGCCTTCGGTCAGCACATAATAATAATCACCGGACTCACCCTGTTCGACAATGCGATCTCCTGCCCTGACATCCAGCGGCTGCATTCTCTCCAGCAGCTGTTTTATATTGGCCGGTGGCATCGACTCAAACGCCATGATATGGCGGACCTTGCGAATCCAGCTGCGTCCCCCCTCCGGCGCCGGGTTTTCCTGTTCAACAGGCGGTGTCATCGTCTGCACTGGCCGGCTATCACGATCTTCGGATACCGCCATCTGGTCCCACATCATCATATAGTCGAGAATACTGTTCTCGATAAGGATCACATGCCCGCGGGTCAGTGCCGTGGCAGTCGCCTGTCTCGGCTGACCGTCGACCAGAGGATAGCGAGCCTCGTCATCCCGCGCCGTGATCACTTTGCTGATTGTCCCATCAGAAGAACTGAGCTGAATATCCCCATCCAGCAGATAGACTGTCTGGTTATCGATATCCCCCTCGCGAAACAGACTGACACCGATACCGGGTGAGTCCAGTGTCAGTAGCGATAATAACTCTTCCAGACGCTCGGCAGAGAGTGAGGCGATCGGTTCGTATTTTTTGAGAACTTCGATTGTTAAAACCGGCTTATCATTCATCCGCGGTACCAACTGTGATTATTATCGTTTTGCCAGACAACTGAGCAGGGTTGATACACCCTGGAATTGACAGCCTTGTCGGCCTGTTCCATAGTCAGTCGGTTCGCCTTTCCAGGCACCCGCTTCAACCCGGAACTGACATTCGGGCCCGTATTGTTATAAAGTAACTGCCATCAGGTATGTTAACCCCATCACACAATCATAAGCAAAAAAGGCATCGACACGATGAATGGCGACAGGGACAAAAATAAAAACAGGGACAATGTCATTCCGTTTCGCCCTCGCCAGACTCGTGAGAAACTGGCAGAACCGTACCTGCCGGAGGAGCTGTATATCGCCGACAAGGCGCAGCAGATTGATCAGCTGCCGGCGATTCCCGAACTGGCCCTGCGTATTCTGAAACTACGGGATGATCCCGATGCGACTGTCGAGCAGCTGGTCGATATTATCATGCTGGATCCCTCCCTGGCCGCCCAGGTCATCCGTTATGCCAACTCGCCCCTGTTCGGCCAGCGTGGCCAGGTCAAGACACTGGATGACGCCGTCTTTCGGATACTCGGCTTTGAAACTGTCATGTACCTGGCCATCGGCAGTGCCATGGCCAGAGCATTCCATTTTCCCGATTCCGGCAAGCTGGGACTGAATCATTTCTGGCGCAGCGCCACCTATAGTGCTGCTTTGATGCAAAATTTGAGCGCACAGATTCATCGGGATCAAAAATTACAACCGGGGATTGCCTATCTGTGCGGCCTGATGCACAACATCGGTTTTCTGGTGCTGGCACAGCTGTTCCCGGATAAATATCACTGGTTAAACCATGCCCTCAATGCGGGTGATGCCGGTCCGGTCATCGAGCTGGAAGAGCAACTTCTGGGTATTACCCATGCGCGTCTGGGTGTTCGCCTGATGGAGGAATGGCAGATGCCCGGTGAGCTTCAGGCAGTTGCCGGCCATCATCATAATCTGAATTACCAGGGGGAATTTGCCGATTATGTCTGGCTGACTCAGGTCACTGATCAGCTGCTCAAACAGCACGATCTTTCCGATGCGGATAGCGCTGAGCCGGCAAGCGCGCTTTACCAACAACTGGGGTTATGCAAGAGCGATTTGAAAAATGCACTGGATGACGTTTTGCAATCATCCGATGTCCTTGACGCCATGGTCCACAGCCTGATGAATTGAACCCCGGCACAGGCTCTTGATAAGGCGTCTCGCGGTAACCAGTACCGGAGCGAACTGCCTAGAAACGCAACCCCCCCAGACGTCGACTGATCTGGTAACGCTGCCAGACAACTCCTCCGACAAAGGCGGCAATTCCGATCAGTGCCAGCCCGATCACCCAGAAGATCACAGCACTGCCATTTTCCTTTGTTTGCGCTGCGCTGCGGGCCACGCGCAATTGCAACTTGGAACGTTCGGTCTTGAGATCATCGAGCCGATTGTTGAGCGTGTGATTCGCTTCTTCCAGAACATTAACCGCCTGGCGCAATTCTTCAAGCTCCTTCTCCATCGCAGCACGCTGTTCTCTGACCTGTTCCAGCCGAATCATCGCCGGCGGGTCTTCAGTGGTGTAAATATCCCTGATCCAGCCGCTCAGCCCCTTGTCGGTGCGAATACGTATATAACCATCGCGCCGTGCCAGCACTTCCAGATGCATACCGGTTGTCACTACGCCAACGGGGGTCACGCGACTGTCCGGCTCCGGACGCACGCCAACCCGCAACATATCGCTGATATAGACCTTTTTGTCGTCGTCCTGGGCGTGAGCAGACCCGCCCAACAGGCCGCTCAGCGCAAACAGGAGAATGAGTAATCGATAAGTCATAAAGGAGCAGTGTAATGAATTTTATGGCTTAATGCAGTATCGGCAGGACCTGGGGGGGGGATTTAGTCTGTTCCGGGAAAAGCTGTCACGGGGAGGGCGGTTCTGGCTCGATCCGGGGACAAGCTACATAAATCTGCTGCTCCTCTACTCGCAACGACACGGCTGCCAGCGACTTTCCCTGGCAGGGGCCCCATACACAAAAACCGTCCTGCGGACGAAACAGGGCACCATGTAAGGCGCATTGTATCAATTCCTGGTTATAGTCAAAAAACTGGTCCGGCAGCCAGTTAAGTGGCACCCCGGTATGCGGGCAGCTGTTGATGTAACCTCGCAGATCCCCCTCGAATTTCACTATGAACAGGTTCTGCTCCTCTCCCCGGCATGCGATATTCACTTGCAGACTCCCCGGGTCGCCAATCTCGTCGACATGACAAACTCTGAACTCATTCATACAAAACTCCCTGACCGCAGATGCATCTGATCCCCTGAAAATCAGGGAAAAACGCTTGCGTCAGAAATACAAAATGGTCAAAAATAAGTCTATAACAGCTTTAAATTGCGTTAGACTGTGCTATTTTAGCACCATAAAAAATCTCATCAGAACACTCAGGAGCAATCATGGCAACGAAGAAAAAAGCCAAGAAAAAAGTCGCGAAGAAGAAAACCGCTGCTACAAGGGCCCCGGCAGTCAAAACCATCAAGGAACCGATGACCAAATCTGCTCTGTATGCCACTATCGCCGAGCGCACTGAACTGCAGAAAAAGCAGGTCGCCGCGGTATTCGATGAACTGGCTACCATTATCAATGGTCACGTGAAGCGTAACGGCGCTGGCGTCTTCACCCTGCCTGGCCTGCTGAAAATCAAGGTTGTCCGCAAGCCGGCCACCAAGGCCCGCAAAGGCATCAACCCGTTCACCGGCGAACCCACTGTTTTCAAGGCCAAACCGGCCCGCAATGTGGTCAAGGCGCAGCCGCTCAAGGCACTCAAGGACATGGCGGCCTGAAAAGCGTAATACTCGACAGGGACTCGCGGCCGGGCATTGCCCGGCCGTTTTCGTTCTACCCCCTGAAAACACAGGCTGGCGAATTCCCCGATTCCCGCATTCTTTATCCCGGATAACCCCTCTCTGCTGGTTTGCAAAGTTGCGCCGGATTGACTATCTACTGAACATGGCCCGAAATAATCGACGGTGAAACCATGTCCAGACACTATGCCCCTTTGCCCCTGCGCAAATTGTCCAACCATATTGACTATCATAAACCACACCAGATGCTTCCCGATCACCTGACACTCGATATGCCTGCCATTTATGCCATGACCGACCTGCTGCGTGTCGCGGCCGTCACGGTGGAACCGGCCACACATCTGGATGCGGCCAACCAGAAGATGATCGCCAGCCAGGTTCGCTTGCTGCTGGTATGCCGGCCGGATAATTCAGTAGCCGGGATTCTCACTGCCAGCGACATTCTGGGCGAGAAGCCCGTGAAGTACATGCATGAAGTGGATTGCGCCTATCTCGATATCATGGTGCGAGATATCATGACACCGCACGATGAAATGGATGTTCTCGCCCTGAGCGATATCCAGATGGCCTGTGTCGGAGATGTCGTTGCGACCCTGCAGCAGGTGTTCCGCCAGCATGCTCTGGTGATCGATAACGATCGCTACGGATTACAACGCGTTCGTGGCATTTTTTCCGCCTCACATATCAGCCGACAACTGGGCATACCCATCCCCGATAACGGCCGGGCTCACAGCTTTGCCGAGCTGGAACAGGCCCTGGCAGCCGGGTAAGCGGACCTTCCCGGTCGCACGCCACGTCACATCCGGAGGCGCACCGTAAAGGTACCGCTATACCGATACGCTTGAATCGCCAGGCAATAAAAACCCGCCCCGGGATGACCGGGGCGGGCCCTTGTATTCGAGCCGGGCTCAAATCTAGAAGCGGATATCCACCCCGAAGAATGTACCGTCCTCAATCTCGACGCTAGTGGTGCCCCCTGCCGGGGTTTCGATGTCTGCCTCGACATTCTGAATGCCGGCAACGACACTCGCCTGGGGCGTTATCTGGAAAGAGGCGAACAGTCCCCATTCACGAAACTTCTCGGCATCCTGAAATGCGACCACACCCGGTGCATAGTAGAAGAAGGCGCCCAGGCCGAAACCGCCCCAGCTTTCGGGCATCATCAGCATGTCGCCCCCGATCGCGATAGCAGAGACATCATAATTGCTTGCCTCGCCATAGTACGCCCGGCCACCGATAGAAACGATCACCGGAAAGTCCAGGCTTTCACCGCGCACCTGCAGCCCAACGTGAGTCAGAAAATCATCCTCGCGGACCGCTTCGTCGTGATCGGTAAACAGTACACCGAACTCGGTTTCCAGACGACCGAATTGCTGCCCGAAGGCCTCGGTAGCGTAGGAAAAACGTGCGGCCTCACTGCCCAGATAAGCTTTGATGGCTTCGGC
>NZ_JAWOCR010000016.1:0-73113 GCF_046483665.1 Thiohalophilus sp.
AACGCGGGTGCGGTCAGTTTCCCTTTCATAGCCTTCGGCGATATTCGAGGGCACGGAAAGTGCCGCCCTCGTGATTTGATCCTTGAAGCTGTATTCCCGGCAGTCCGCCAGGGTCTGGTACAACCTGACTGACAGCCGGCAGGCCCGTTTCCAGACATCCAGGCTCTCGAGCGCATCCATGCCCCTTCCTCCTTGAAGTCCGTGCTTTTCCTCGTGACTCGTCCCTCGTCACTCGGCCCTGCGTAAAAAACGCCGCAGCGTTTTTAACGCTTGGAGTACTGAGGACGTTTACGCGCCTTGTGCAGACCGACTTTCTTGCGTTCGACTTCGCGGGCGTCGCGGGTGACGTAGCCGGCGCGGCGCAGCGTGGGACGCAGGGTCTCTTCGTATTTCATCAGGGCGCGGGTAATGCCGTGACGAATGGCGCCGGCCTGCCCGGTGTTGCCGCCGCCGCGAACGAAGACTTTGACATCGAAGGTACCGGTGTTCTCGGTCAGCTCGAGCGGCTGGCGAACCACCATGCGGGCGGTTTCACGGCCAAAATATTCGTCCAGGGGACGCTTGTTGACGCTGATGCTGCCGTTACCGGGGGTCAGGTAGACCCGTGCGGTGGAGTTCTTGCGACGGCCGGTGCTGTAGTAAGTATCTGCCATGATATTTCCTGCTTAGAGTTCCAGTGCCTTGGGCTGTTGAGCCGCATGGTTGTGTTCTGCGCCGCGATAGACCTTGAGTTTGCGGAACATGGCCCGGCCCAGCGGGTTTTTGGGCAGCATGCCGCGCACGGCGGATTCGATAATCCGTTCCGGATGCTTGGCGCGCTGCTTGTCCAGGGAGACGGACTTGATGCCACCCGGGTAACCGGTGTGGTGGTAGTACATCTTGTCCCACTCTTTCTGTCCGGTGACCGCGATCTTGTCGGCGTTAATGACAATAATATAGTCACCGGTGTCCACGTGCGGGGTGTATTCCGGCTTGTGCTTGCCGCGCAGGCGGCGGGCGATCTCGGTAGCGACGCGACCCAGAACTTTGTCTGTCGCATCAATCACATACCAGTCGCGTTTCACGGTTTCCGGCTTGGCGCTAAAGGTTTTCATCGACTCGAGCCTTAAGTTATTAAACTACTGCAAAAAAGAGGCGGAATCTTACAGAAATCGGGGGCCCCTGACAAGAGCCGCCGTGCGGACGGGCTATTTTTTACGGACAAAAAAAAGGCGCGGTAAAGGGGGGAACCGCGCCACAAATACCACCATAAGGAGGATGGAGGAGTCTAAAAACTGTATTTCAGTGTTTGCTAATATAACGGAACTCTAATCAGGGATCAAGCCCGATTTCTGATTTTTTTAGCCGGGAAATACCTCATAAATCATAGGGATGGGGGGGGCTGAGTTCTGAGTTCTGAGTTCTGAGTTCTGAGTTCTGAGTCAGATTGTCATTCCGGCGAACGCCGGAATCCAGGACGGCGAGTTGTGACCAGAGGGACTGGATCCCGGCTGTGCGCCGGGATGATTGCCTCAAAATTCAGGGATTCGGTGCATGGGACGTGCCCTGCGGTGACCTCCGGACATCAGGACAAGGAAAATATCTTAATCTTGCAGGGTACGTTTTACGCACCATCACTCTCTGGCACGGAACATTTTAATTCTTCGTGGCTTCGAGCCTTCGTGGTAAATATCTTCCTCGTCACTCGTCCCTCGTACCTCGGCCCTGAGCTGTCGCCGCTGGCGACAGCGCCGGCCATTCCTCAATCACCGCCTCCCGCACCTCATTCAATCGCCCGTGAAAGAAGTGGCTGGCGCCGTCGAGCCAGATGAGCCGGGGCGGGTTGTCGGTCTGGCGGGCGACCCAGTCTCGGACCCGGGCGGCGTCGATGACTTCATCCTCGCTGCCCTGGATGACCAGCCAGGGGATCGCGATCCCGGGCAGATCATCGGTGCCGTAAAGGGACAGGGGCGGCGCCGCGACCAGCAGCCGCTCGGCCCCCACCTGCGCGTGCATTTTGAGCGCGACCTGGGCGCCGAAGGAGAAGCCGCCCAGCCACAGCGGCGCGCCGGGATACTGTTCCCGCACCCACTCGACCACGGCGCGCAGGTCGTCGAGCTCGCCGATCATATTGTCGAACTCGCCCTGCGAGCGCCCCACGCCGCGGAAATTGAAGCGCACCGTTGTCGCGCCCAGGCGGTTCATGGTCGCGGCGAGAATATGCACCACCTTGTTGGTCAGCGTGCCACCGTGCAGCGGATGGGGATGGCAGAGTACCGCCACCGCACCGCCGGGGGCCGGGTTATCGGGTTCCTCGACCTTCACTTCCAGCTTTCCGACCGGACCTTCAATTAATTGATTTTGACTCATGAATAATCCTTACCCTTCGGGGAGTGACGAGGGACGAGTTACGAGGGACGAGGAAAAGCTTCATAACCGTAAACTACGGGAGCGCCTCCGGCGCGATAGACCGTACAGCCCGATAGATTGTCGCGGCTGGGTCACTCTCGGCTCACTGTAGAACCCCTTCGGGTTTCATTCAGTATTACTTCGCGTTGCTCAGGTCATCCTGCCTCCCGCGACATTAGTACATATATGGACGTCAAGCCCCTCCCACAATGACCTGGCTTTGTGGGAGGCGATTACATCGGCGACTGATCGTGCCGTACAGCGAGGCCTATCGCGGCGCAGCTGCTCCTGCCATCCCATTTCACGATTTTCGATTTTCGATTTCCGATTTCCGATTTCCGATTTCCGATTTCCGATTTCCGATTTCCGATTTCCGATTTCCGATTTCCGACTACGAACTGCCGACTGCCGACTTTGCTTTCTATATTTTTAACCGCTCCACGACTCTGCCGTTCAGCAGATGTTCCTCGATGATCTCGTCAATATCTTCCTCGTCGACGTAGGTGTACCAGATCTCGTCGGGATAGACGACGATCACCGGGCCTTCCTCGCAGCGGTCCAGGCAGCCGGCGTTGTTGATGCGGATCTCGCCCTTGCCGTGCAGGCCGAGATCCTTGACCCGCTGCTTGGCGTAGTCGCGCAGTTTCTGGGCGCCGAAGTTGGCGCAGCAGGTTTCGCCCTCTTCACGCTGATTGACGCAGAAAAAGACATGGTGCTTGTAAAAGGACATAAACAACTCCTCATCGCCAGGGGAATAGTTACGAGTTACGAGGAAAACCGTCATGGCCGAAAACGGCAGGAGCGCCTCCGGCGTGAAAGACCGTGCAGCCCGATCGAGTGTCGCGGCTGAAAGCCCCTCCCACAATACTAAAACAGCCCCTTGCTTTGTGGGAGGCGATTTCATCGGCGACGACCCTGCCCGCACGGCAAGGTCTATCGCGGCGCAGCCGCTCCAGCCGTGCAGGGAACCAGGATTTTGATCTTCCCCGTCTCTCGTAACCCGTCCCTGTTATTTAAGATTATGTCATACATCGGGCTGAAACCGGATGCCGGAACAGGGTAGACTTGCCGGACCATGCAGCCCGACGATTTTGACTCCCCGTCTCTTTCCCGACAGATCGATCAGCTGGCCGATCAGTGCGTCAAGTGCGGGCTGTGTCTGCCCCATTGCCCGACCTATCAGGCCGAACTGACCGAAAACGAGTCCCCGCGCGGGCGTATCGCCCTGCTGCAGGCGCTGGCCAACGGCCAGCTGGAGGCCGCACCCAGACTGCGTGCGCATATTGACCACTGCCTGCTGTGTCGCCGCTGTGAGCGGGTTTGTCCCTCGGGCGTGGAATATGGCCGGCTGTTCGACCTGGGCCAGCAACTGCTGGAACAGAATCGCCGCCCCGCACGCGCGGTACGGCTGGGACTGGCCCTGGTCACCCGTCCCGCCTGGTTGCGGACTCTTGCCCGACTGATCGTCTTGAGTCAGCGCAGCGGGCTGGCCGAGCTGGGCCGTCGCCTGGGACCGGGCCGGGGCCCGGTCCTGTTGCGCCGGGGACTGAGCCTGCCACGGCTGCCCTGGCCCCGCTCCCTCGCGTCCCACTACCCGGCTACAAGCCAAAAGCGAGGCCGGGTCGCCCTGTTCACAGGCTGCGTCAGCGCGGCCGTCGACAGCCGGACCCTGAGCGATACCATCGCGGTACTACGCTATTTCGGTTTTGAGGTGAGCGTTCCCGCCGCGCAACAATGCTGCGGCGCCCTGCACGCCCATGGCGGACAGCACGCACAGGCTGAACAGCTGGCGACGCTCAACCGTGGCGCTTTCGCCGGCGACTTCGAGGCGATCATCGTCACCGCCTCCGGCTGCGCCAGCCAGCTTCTGGAGGCGGCCCTGCCTGTACCGGTACGCGATGCGGTCAGCTTTATCGCGGAACAGCCCTGGCCCGACTCGCTGCGGATTCGCGCCGGGGATGAAACCGTGGCCGTGCATGAACCCTGCAGCGCGCAGAATGTGCTGCGTTCCAGTGGCGACATCTACCCGCTGCTGGCCCACATTCCCGGCCTGCAGGTCATGCCGTTGGGGGACAACACCACCTGCTGTGGCGCCGCCGGCAGTTATCTGCTGCGCTATCCCGCCTTTGCCGATCAACTGCGCGCAAACAAGCTGGCAAGCATTAAAGACCAGCCCCCCGATCGCATTGTCACGACCAACATCGGCTGTGCCCTGCATTTGCAATCGGGGCTGGTCGAACAGCACAATTTTATTCCGGTCATCCATCCACTCACCCTGTTACGGGAATATATCGAGGCCCCGACATGATTCATCGACGACAATACCTCTGGTTACTGTTACTGGTGGCCGTGACGACTTCGGCGACAGCCAGAGACAAAGACCATTTCTCGGTAAAACTCGGTACCCTGCAGCATGAGGACCCGGCTTATGATCCGGCAATGAACCTGGGATTGACCATAGGCGGCAGCCTGTTACGTGGCCAGTACGCCGATCTCGGACTGCAACTGGAGATCAATACCTCGGTGATCGAAGGCGACACTTCGACCATTCGCAAAGAGTGGGAGATGGACAACCACGCGCTCTACACCACCCTGCATCTCGGCCAGCGTCATTATCTCAAGCTCAAGGCCGGCTACATCGACTGGCAGGTACGCTACGACACCGAAGCCGAACGCAACGGCAATGGCCTGACCTGGGGCATCGGTTATGGCTATCCGCTGGACAACGGGCATACCCTGGAGCTGGAATACACCCTGCTCAGCGACAATGAAGACTACAACATCAGTTACATCAGCCTGGGTTACTATTTTTAAATTATTACTTCTCAACGCAGAGGCGCAAAGGCGCAGAGAACGCAAAACTTTTAAATAAAACTGTTCGTTCGGACTATGCTGTTACCTGCACCCTGTTTGTGAGCAAGACATATACAGCACAAGACTATTGAAGGTATAGAACCAAACATCACAACCGGAGCAAATCTGACCCAAATCGCCCGAGCCGTTTCCGCAAGCGCTACTATCTTGAATTAAAATTAATGCCTCTCTGCGACCTTTGCGTCTTTGCGCCTCTGCGGTGGGTTTTTATTCTCGTCAATCTGGGGTATCTTAATTAGTATGGAACAACGTCATTACAGCCCGGTGGATCATTTTCTGATGAATGTCGATCTCGGCCTGCGCACACTGGTTGGCCGGCCGATGGTGACCGAACGCGCCAATCCGGCTGAGGCGGTCGGGGAGGCGGAACAGGATGAGAAGCAGAAAGTTCTCGCTGCGCGGCTCATGCGGATCAACCATGCCGGCGAGGTCTCGGCCCAGGGGCTGTACCAGGGCCAGGCACTGACCGCCCGGCTGCCGGAAGTGCGCGACAAGATGGAGCGCGCCGCGCTGGAGGAAAACGATCACCTGGCCTGGTGCGAATCACGCATCAACCAGCTGGGCGGGCACAAGAGCTATCTCAACCCGCTGTGGTATGCCGGTTCGGTAAGTATCGGCGCCCTGGCCGGCCTGGCCGGTGACAAATGGAGCCTCGGCTTCGTTGCCGAAACCGAGCACCAGGTGGTGCGGCACCTCGACAGTCATCTTGAACAACTGGATGAGCGCGACGCCAAGTCCCGCGCCATTCTGGAACAAATGAAAGAAGACGAAGGCCACCACGCCACCACCGCCCTGCAGGCCGGCGGCGCCGAACTGCCCTTCCCCGTCAAAAAGCTCATGCAGCTGACCTCGAAGATCATGACCCGCACCACCTATTGGATTTAAAAGCAAAACACCAAGACGCCAAGACTCGAAGGATTAAAGACTAAAAACTTCGTGTCTTCGAGCCTTCGTGGTTAATTTATTTATATCGGAATTACGAATGAGGGGGGGCGGGTTTTGATCTTCCTCGTTACTCGTCCCTCGTACCTCGTCCCTTACTTGGAAAGTTTAGGCATGTTCTGGGCGTAGAAGATTTCCAGCATCTCTTTTTGCAGGCGCTGATGCAATTGTTTGCGTTTGTTTTCGGGCAGGTCTCTGGCGTTGACGTCAAACAGATAATTGTCCAGGTCGAACTCTTTGAGAATCATCTTGGTATGAAAGATGTTTTCCTGGTACATGTTCACGTCCACCATCTGGTAGAGGTTCTTGGTATCCTTGGCAAGGAAGTTCTGGATCGAGTTGATCTTATGATCGATGTAATGTTTCTTGCCGCGCACATCACGGGTGAAGCCACGCACGCGGTAATCCATGATCACGATGTCCGACTCGAAGCTGTGAATCAGATAGTTCAATGCGCGCAGAGGTGAGATGCGCCCGCAAGTGGAGACATCGATATCCGCACGAAAAGTGCTGATGCCGTTATCGGGGTGGCTCTCCGGATAGGTGTGCACGGTAATGTGGCTCTTGTCGAGATGCCCGACAACCGATTCGGGCAACGGACCCGGGGCCGCATTGGTGTCGAGATCTTCTTCCGGAATGACCGGCTCTTCGGAGATCAGCATGGTCACGCTGGCGCCCATCGGGTCATAGTCCTGACGCGCCACGTTGAGGACATTGGCACCAATGATGTTACTGACCTCGGTGAGGATACCGGTCAGGCGCTCGGCATTGTACTCTTCATCGATATACTCGATATAGGCCGCCTGTTGCTCGGCCGTATCGGCATAGTTGACATCGTAGATATTGAAACTCAGAGTTTTGGTGAGGTTATTAAACCCCATCAGACGAATCTTTCTGCTGTGTTTTTTATCCAACAGCTTACCTCTCATTACGCTTTTGCCAGTGGCGGGTGATAGATCATCTGTACCACGTTGCCGTCCGGATCATAGCAATAGAAACTGCGGGCACCGTCGCGGTGGGTCTTGGGTTTGGTGCGCATTAATACCTCATTGGCGAGCAGGAATGCGTACCATTCATCCACCGCTTCGGGCATATCGAGGATGAAACCGATGTGATCCAGGTGTTGCGGTCCATCGAAGTCCTCCTCGCTGCGATGCAAGGCGAGGTTATCGTTGCCCGAGGTGAGATAAAGGTTGGCGGGGTCCGGTCGCCACTCCTCGCGCATCCCGAGCAGCTCTACATAGAACCGCTCGCAGGCGTCGAATTCCCGGACATACAGGGCGACATGACGCAAACCGGCAGTGGCAACGGGACGTTTCATCACATTCTCCTTATGGGCGCGATCGGGAAAAACAACCATTTTAAACCAACCACACAGGGTCGTCAGGCGTTTTTGTCCCTGAGCCGATACGCCCCGGCTGCATCGATTATGGTGTCAAATCAGTCAGTAGCCAGCCGGCAACCGTTCAGACGTCCTTTTCGGTTGCCGGTTCGGTGAAGATACTGCGTTGGACGCTGTCCCAGACCGGCCTGCCGAACTGGCTGCGGATTACATACGGCAGACCGATGGACCCTTCCGCCAGCAGTCGATCGTGGAAGGATTTGAGCTCAAAGGGGCTCTCCAGCTGCGATAATCGATCGCGAGTCTCGTTAATCAGGGCCCAGCCGGTGGCGTATCCCATGGGCACGGTCGGTGCGTGGGTATACCAGCCCAGATCAGCCAGCGCCTGTTCGCGCGTGAAACCCAGCCACTGCTCCATCCGCTCTGCCGCTTGCGCGATCGAAAGACCCCGGGTGTGCAACTCCACATCCAGCATGATGCGCAATGCGCGCCACAGCCGGTCCTTGAGCAAAACGAAACGCGACTCCGGCGTGTCGAGGAAACCCTGTTCCTGCATTAACTGCTCGCAATAAAGCGCCCAGCCTTCATACAGTGTCGCTGATGGATTGACCAGGCGCGGCAAGCTACTCGAACGATAGCCCCGGTTGGCGGTGACAAATTGCAAGTGATGACCGGGCCAGGCTTCATGCACGCAGGTATGACGCAAACTGACCCGGTTGTGCTCACCCAGCGCCGGCAGATTCTCGACCGGGGTGACATAGTAATAGCCCTGTTGCTCCGGATCGTTAAACGGGGGTTCCATATAGGCAGCAAAGGGAATTTCATGACGCAAAAAGGTCGGCGTCTCAACCACCTTCAGCGATTCTTTGCCCGGCAGGCTGACCAGGTCTTGCTCGGCAACAAAGGTCTGTGCGGCCTGCATGTTCAGTCGGTATTGTTCCAACAGTTCTTCCGCTGCGGGGTGACTGGACTGAATCTTTTTCGTTAATTGCCGGATATCCTCGTCCCCCTGCAACTCGAGGGTTGTGGCCTTCAGTTCGGCTAACGTCTCGGCAAACAATCGCTCGCCCAGAGCGTGCAACTGCCGCGCACTCACCGGCAGGGCATGGCGATGATGTAACAGGCGTTCAAACCGGGCTGTACCACAGGCAAAATCCCCCGCCGCCTTCGACTGCAGTTCGTTCTCCATGAAATGGGCAAACTCGTCAACAGCATGCGCGGCCTGTTCCAGTTCCGCGTTGAGCCTGTGCTGGATAAAGACCGGGTGCTTGCGCAGGCTGCGCAGATAGCCCGCACCCTGCACGGCCTCGGTATGCGCGGCCTCCAGCCACAGGGACGGTATCGCCTCGGGTTCACTCTGCAGATTGGACTGTGCGTTACGCAAATGGCGCGGGATGGCCTGCAGCCGGTTTTGCAAGTGCTGTTTGTTTAATTTGAGGTCGTGCAGTGTTAATTGATAGATAGCATGGATCGGCAGATAACGCGCCGGATCCCGGTAACGCCAGTCATGCTCAATCAGTTCGGATGATTCGATAACAGCAGCGCCGTACATCACTTCCCGATCAATCACCTGTGCAGCAGTCAACGCCGAGATATTGATTTCATCGAGCGCGTCGATCAGTTTTTCATTCAACGCCTTCAGGGCACCGATATCATCGTCGGCAAACGGCATCAGTTGCGATTCAAAACCACGTACACCCAGGTCTACCGCGGTCTCGGGGTGAAAACGGAACCAGGCCTGATAATAACTGTGCACGAGGCCAGGGAAGTCAGCCATAAAAATTATTCCTTGGGGTTCAATTCAGTTAGCGTTGCGATCATTCATCTTCCGGTTCGAGTACTTCGTAGTCATGGCTGATTTCAACGCCACCGTTGGCAAGCATAATTGAAGCCGAGCAGTATTTCCCGGCCGACAGTTCCACGGCCCGTTTGACATGTTTCTCACTGAGTCCTTTGCCGGTAATAACAAAATGGACATGGATGTGAGTAAAAACCTTCGGTTCTGTTTCGGCCCGTTCGGCATACAGCTCGGCAAAGCAGTCGCGAACCGGCTGGCGGGATTTTTTCAGAATATTGATCACGTCAAAGCTGGTACAACCGCCCATGCCCAGCAGCAGCATTTCCATGGGGCGAATGCCGAGATTGCGACCGCCATGTTCCGGCGGACCATCCATCACCACCGCATGACCGCTGCCCGACTCCCCGACAAAAGTGGCATCCTGGACCCATTTAATCCGCGCTTTCATTTGGCTGTCATCCTCCCGAATCACACTGTGTAGAACCGGCCGGTATTGCCTGTAACCCGGTCGGCGACTGCAAAACCTCTGCCGCTTCAGCATCCCGGCAGGTGACGGCATTCTCAAATCGACGAGGAAAACCGCCGGCTCTATTGTAAATACCTTTTATTGGTATACCATAGGCGGGAACCGACGTCAGCAGACTATATAAGGAAAAGCATGGTTCAGGCCAAGGTTGAAAATACGGGCATTCCCACGCTGGATCGCTTCCTGGAGCATTGCCACCGGCGCCAGTACCCTGCCAAAAGCGTCATCATCTATGCCGAGGACGATTCTGAAGTTCTCTACTATATTGTGGACGGCTCGGTTTCGGTTCTGATTGAAGATGAGGAAGGCCGGGAGATCGTGTTGGCCTATCTCAACAAGGGCGATTTCTTCGGCGAAATGGGCCTGTTTGACGAGGAGCGCAACCGCAGCGCCTGGGTCCGCGCCCGCACTACCTGCGAAGTCGCCGAGATCAGCTATGCCAAATTCCGTCAGCTGTACCAGGAACACCCGGACATTCTGTTCGCCATGGCCCGCCAGATGGCCACCCGTCTGCGCGACACCAGTCGCAAGGTCAGCGACCTGGCCTTTATGGATGTCACCGGCCGCGTCGCCCGCACCCTGCTGGATCTGTGCAAGCAACCCGATGCCATGACCCACCCCGACGGCATGCAGATCCGCATCACCCGCCAGGAAGTCGGCCGCATCGTCGGCTGCTCCCGCGAAATGGTCGGTCGCGTACTCAAGACCATGGAAGAGCAGGGGCTAATCTACGTCAAGGGCAAGACTATCGTCGTCTTCGGCACCCGCTAAGTGCCACTTTTCAGGGTTGCTGGAAAATAACGCGGAGATCGCAGAGGCGCGGAGCCGCAGAGTTTTCTGTTTTATATTTCGATTTGATCGCAGTTAACTTTTTACTTCTACGTGACAGCGCGTATTGGTCCCGAAAATACCTTTATCCCAACAGCAAATCACTGCCCGATTTTTGAAACCAAAGCTGCGATACAGCTATAACTCCACAAAATTATTTTCTCCGCACCTCTGCGTTTTATTTCCACAGAACCATCTATTTACTCGAACAGGGCCTTGAGCCGGGCACCGGGATCGTCGACGACCATGAAGGCTTCGCCGACGAGGAAGGTATGGACGTGGTTATCGCGCAGGAGTTTGACGTCGTCCGGGGTGTGAACGCCGCTTTCGGTGACGACGAGACGATCGTCGGGGATCGAATCCAGCAGTTCAAGCGTCGTTTCCAGTCGCGTTCCGAAGGTCCGCAGATCGCGATTATTAATTCCGATCAGCGGTGTTTCAAGTTTCAGGGCCCGCTGTAGTTCTTTGGCATCATGCACTTCTACCAGTACAGCCATGCCCAGCTGGCGGGCCAGGTCATGCAGCGCGCGCATCTGTGTATCGTCAAGCACGGCAACAATCAGCAAGATGCAATCGGCACCGATCGCTCGTGCCTCATAGACCTGATACGGGTCGATCATGAAATCCTTGCGCAATACCGGCAGGGCACAGGCATTACGTGCCTGTTGCAGGTAGTCATCACTGCCCTGGAAAAAATCCACATCGGTCAACACCGACAGACAGGCCGCACCGCCCTGCTCGTAAGACCCGGCGATCTCGGCGGGCATGAACGGATCGCGCATCACGCCCTTGCTGGGCGAGGCTTTTTTAATCTCGGCGATCACCGCCGGCCGGTGGTTCGCCAGACGCTGTTCGATTGCCTGAACAAAGCCCCGTACCGGTGACCCGTCCCCCGCGCGCTGTTGCTGTTCCGACAACGGAATGATTGCCTGGCGTTCGGCCACCTCCTGCCGCTTGCGCTCGATGATTTTTTTCAGAATGTCGGGAGTATTTGTCACGATATTACAGGTTCCTGGAAATTCAGTTTTACCGCAGAGGAACAGACAACGAGAATATAATTTTGAATGTTAAGTTTTAAATGATGAATTAAGGCCATAGCTTTTTAATTCAAAATTAAAAACTCGAAATTAATCATTGCTTTATATCTCTGCGTTTCTCTGCGCCTCTGGGTTAAAGCTTTATCTCAAAATGATTTGGACAATTTCACCAGTTCGTCGAGCCTGGCGGCGGCAGACCCATCGGCAATCACTTCGGCCGCGCGTTTGACGCCGGCCTCCAGACTGGATACCAGATCGGCGGCATAGATCGCCGCGCCGGCGTTGAGCTGGACAATATCCCGGGCCGGGCCAGGCTGGTTGTTGAACAGGTTTTTGATTATCGCCAACGATTCTTCGGCAGTCGTCACTTTCAGCCTGGCCACATCCGTGCGCGGCAGGCCGAACTGTTCCGGGGTGATGCTATAGCTACTGATCTTCCCGTCTTTCAACTCCGCCACGTGGGTCGGTGCGCCAGTGCTGATCTCGTCCATGCCGTCTTCGGCGTGTACCACCAGCACATGTTTACTGCCCAGTTTCTTCAGTACCTCGGCCAGAGGTATCAGCAGTCGATCGGAGAAAACTCCGAGCACCTGACAAGGCGCCCCGGCCGGATTGGTCAATGGACCCAGGATATTGAAAATCGTGCGGACCCCCATTTCGCGGCGCGGCCCAATCGCATGCTTCATGGCACTGTGATGCAGGGGCGCGAACATGAAACCCACCCCGATGTCATCAACACAGCGTGCTACCTGCCCGGGGCTCAGTTCCAGATTCACCCCCGCCGTTTCCAGAACATCGGCGCTGCCGCAGCGGCTGGAAACCGAGCGATTACCGTGCTTGGCTACCTGCCCGCCGGCAGCCGCCACTACAAAAGCACTGGCGGTGGAGATATTAAAGGTACTGGCCGCATCACCGCCGGTCCCGCAGGTATCAACCAGATGCTCGCCCTGTACCGAAACCCGGGTTGCCAGCTCCCGCATCACACCGGCGGCCGCAGCGATCTCGTCTACCGTCTCGCCCTTCATGCGCAATCCCACCAGGAAGCCACCGATCTGTGCCTGGGTCGCCTCCCCGGTCATGATCTGCCGCATCACCTGGGTCATTTCCTCGCCGCTCAGATCGCGGTTCTCGGTCACCGCTTTGATTGCCGTTGGCATATCCATCTGATGCCTCCTGGTTTATTGTTTTCTTTTGCTTGTCTGGTTCGTTTACACCGTCGCGGGTAACCAGTAATTCAAGAGGAGCTAGATACCAGTGACTAGCAACTAGAACCTGTTAATCCAAGGATCAACCTTGAGTCTGTACACACCACGCTTACCGGTTCTTTTCCTGTGGGAGGCGATTCCATCGGCGACCGGCCTCTGCTAAAGGAATATATCGCAGCTAAAAGCCCCTTCCACAACAATCCTGTATCAGCCCGGCAGATTCTTGCTCTGGACTGCAGGCCACGCTTACCGGTTCTGTTCCAGAAAATTTCGCAACATATCATGACCGTGTTCGGTCAGAATTGATTCGGGGTGGAACTGAATCCCCTCGATGGTCATCTCTTTGTGTCGCACGCCCATGATCTCATCCAGCTCGCCATTGTCCTGCCGGGTCCAGGCGGTGATTTCAAGGCAATCGGGCAATGAGTTTTTATCGATAACCAGCGAATGATAGCGGGTCGCTTCCAGCGGATTGTCCAGCCCTTTGAAAACCCCGATATCGTGATGGTGGATCATCGAGGTCTTGCCGTGCATGATGCTGCCGGCATGCACCACCTTGCCCCCGAAAGCCTGGCCGATCGCCTGATGCCCCAGACAAACACCCAGGATAGGCAGCTTGCCGGCAAACCGGCAAATCGCCTCCACCGACACCCCGGCCTCGTTCGGCGTACAGGGGCCCGGGGAGATCACCAGGTATTCCGGTTTCAACTGGGCAATCTTGTCCAGCGCAATTTGATCATTACGATAAACCTGCACCTCCACACCCAGCTCCCCGAAATACTGGACCAGGTTGTAGGTAAACGAATCGTAATTGTCTATCATCAACAACATAAGATACTCCCTGCGAAAAACGCAGAGGACGCGGAGGCGCGGAGACGCGGAGAACTACAATTTATTTGCAACACGATATATACCGTTCTTAATCAATGACGTCCTGAAATTAATAAGCAACCCCAGTTTCCTGCCTGTCAGTCTTAAATAGGTTAGAACCTGAGATTTATGTATATCTTTAATTTCCTCTAGCGATTTCAATTCGATAACCACCTTGTTATCTACCATAAAGTCAGCTCTATAAACCTGATCAACCACGATACCCTTGTATACCAGGGGAATTGGAAGCTCCGACTCATATCCGATACCTCGAATCCGGAATTCATGTTTCAGGTATTCATGATACGCCGATTCCAGCAGTCCCGGGCCAAGTATCCGATGCACCTCTATTGCTGCACCGATTATTTCTCCAGCAAGGTCATTTTCGTGCATATGCAACTCCTTTGCATTACTGATTTTCTCCGCGACTCTGCGTCCTCCGCGTTAAATATACCAGCCTAACGGTGCGTACCGTCCAGGCCGGCTTCGGCCAGGGCCACGGCGCGGAATATGGCGCGGCCTTTGTTCATGGTTTCGTCCCATTCGTTGCGCGGGACAGAATCGTGGACGATGCCGGCGCCGGCCTGGATGTGCAGTTGTTTGTCCTTGATCACGGCAGTGCGGATGGCAATGGCAGTATCCATATTGCCGGACCAGGAAAGGTAGCCCACCGCGCCGGCGTAGACACCGCGCTTGACCGGTTCAAGTTCGTCGATGATCTCCATGGCGCGAATCTTGGGTGCACCGGAGACGGTGCCGGCCGGGAAGGTGGCGCGCAACACGTCCATGTTGGACATGCCCGCCTGGATCTTGCCGGTAACATTGGAGACGATATGCATGACGTGCGAATAACGTTCCACGGCCATGTTTTCGGTCACCTGGACGCTGCCGGTTTCGGCAATACGCCCGACATCGTTGCGCCCCAGATCGATCAACATCAGGTGTTCGGCCCGCTCCTTGGGATCGGCCAGCAATTCGGCTTCCAGGGCCCGATCTTCTTCGTCGCTCCTGCCCCGCGGCCGGGTGCCGGCAATCGGGCGCACGGTAACCGTCTCGTCTTCCACCCGCACCAGGATCTCCGGCGAGGAACCAACGATGTGAAAATCATCCAGATCCAGATAGAACATGTAGGGCGAGGGATTGAGGCTGCGCAGGGCACGATACAGATCCAGCGGCTGCGCCTCGTAGGGAATCGACAGGCGCTGCGACAGTACCACCTGCATCACATCCCCGTCGACAATGTACTGCTTGGCCCTCGTAACCGCTGACTCGAAGCCTTGCTGTGTGAAGCCGGAAACAAAATCGTCTTCATTGATCTTCAGCGAGCGCGTTTTCGGCGGCCGTGGCGGAGTTTCCTGCAAGCGGGCGATCAACTGATCCAGCCGTTCCTGTCCCTGTCGATAAGCATTATTCTGGTCCGGGTCGACGTAGATCACGACATATAACTTGCCGGAAAGATTATCAAACACCACGATCTCGTCGGAGACCATCAGCAGGATATCCGGCAGTTGCAGTGCATCGTCGTTGGGGCAGTTTGCCAGTCGCGGTTCGATGTAGCGAATCGTGTCGTAACCAAAGTAACCGACCAGGCCGCCATTGAAGCGCGGCAAGCGATCGTCTTCGAGGACCCGGTAGCGGGCATAAAAGGCTTCGATCCAGGCCAACGGATCGTCCGCCTGTTCCTGTTCAATGATCTCGCTGTTGTGGTAAAGACGAATGTCGTGGCCGTGAATACGCAGGACCGTCTGGCAGGGCAGACCAATGATGGAATAACGGCCCCATTTCTCGCCCCCCTGCACCGATTCGAACAGGTAGCTGTAGGGTCCGTCCGCCAGCTTGATATAGGTACTTAAGGGAGTGTCGAGATCGGCCAGCACCTCCCGCACCAGCGGGACGCGATTATAGCCCTGATTGGCGTACGCCTGAAATTGTGTCTCGTTCATATACTGTCACCTGAAGAGTTGCCATCATATACCAAAAACCGCTGTCACTACCTCACCAGTGGCGCCATCGGTTAGTGGTAATGTTTATCGGACGTTTCATCTTCAGGTCACAGTCAGAATCAGGCCGCGCCACGCGCCGCCTGTTTGAGCAAATCGGGCAGTTCAGCCATGGAGTCGATCACTGCGTCGGGATTGGCCTCGCGGATGTCGATGCCGTGGTTATAGCCATAGCTCATACAGACAATCTGAAAACCGGCGGCCCGCGCGGCAGTGACGTCGCTGATCGAATCGCCGATCATCAGTGACTGCTCCGGCTTGATGCCGAAAAACCCGGCCACGTGCAGCAGCGGCAGAGGATCCGGTTTTTTCTTCGCCAGAGTGTCACCGCTGACCACGATCTCGAAATCATCATAGACCCCGAGCGTTTTGAGCAGCGGTACGGTGAACTGTTCCGCCTTGTTGGTCACGCACCCCAGCCGGTAGCCGGCCTGCTTGAGCCAGGCCACCCCCTCTTTGACGCCGGGATACAGCTGGCTGCGCTTGCTGGTATTGTCGGCATACAGGTTTAGAAAAATCGGGTAGGCCTTTTCGAACAGGGCGTCATCCGGCTCACCCTCGAGCTGCCCCGTCAGGGCCCGACGAACCAGGCGCTCGACACCATTACCAACCCACTCGCGGACTTTCGCCTCACCATGCTCCGGCATGCCAAGCTGTTTCATCATCTCGTCCACGCACCAGGCCAGATCCGGCACACTGTCCACCAGCGTTCCATCCACATCGATCAAGACCATTTCCGGTTTTCGCAACATATAAAAGTCTCAACGCAAAGACGCGAAGGCGTCAGGTTTACTTACCCGCCCTGGCCAGCTCATCCCGCATTGTTTTGAGGATGGAGTCGTAGCGATTCGGATCGGAATCCTGGCCCTTGCCGAAGATGCCGGAACCGGAGACGAAGGTATCGGCGCCGGCGGCGGCGATTTCCTGGATATTATCGGCCTTCACACCGCCGTCGATTTCCAGGCGAATGTCACGTCCGGATTCGTCGATCAGTTTGCGCGCCTCGCGCAGCTTGTCGAGGGTGGCCGGGATGAAGGACTGGCCACCGAAGCCGGGGTTGACCGACATCAGCAGTATCATGTCGACCTTGTCCATAACGTATTGCAGATAGTCCAGCGGGGTGGCCGGGTTGAACACCAGGCCGGACTTGCAGCCGCTGTCACGCACCAGCTGCAGCGTGCGGTCGATATGATCGGACGCTTCCGGATGGAAGGTAATATAAGTGGCACCGGCCTCGGCGAAGTCGGGAATGATGCGATCCACCGGCTTGACCATCAGATGCACGTCGATAGGAGCGGTGACCCCATGCTTGCGCAGCGCCTCGCAAACCAGCGGGCCAATGGTCAGATTCGGCACATAGTGGTTATCCATGACATCGAAATGGACAATGTCCGCACCAGCTTTCAGTACGTTGTCTACTTCTTCGCCCAGGCGGGCAAAATCCGCGGACAGGATGGACGGGGCAATTTGATAATCGGCCATGGTTTCGCCTCTTCGCTTGGTTATATGTTGGGTTACAGGTAAAGTGTCGCCGGCCCTGCCGTGGCACGACCTGCTGAAAAATGAACCGCAGACTTTACCTGATCGGATCGGATTTTTCAGCCTTTTGTGGCAATATGAATGCGGATTTGAACTCCACCAGGCGTTGCCCCCTGGCGAGCGAGCGAACAAAAGCCTCTTTGATTACAAGGGATTACAATGCGCAACTTGTCTATCGCTTTATTCATCAGCCTCGCGCTGGCCGGCGCGCCCGTGGCAGCCTCCGACAAGGCCAAGGAACAGCGCTGGGCAGATCAGATCGTCGACTCCTTGATGGTGGGCGAGGCCCTCTGGCTGGAACCCGGCGGGGAGCCGATGCTGGCACTGGCCACCGAACACACCACCGAAGAAGCCCGGGGGGCCGCCATCGTGGTACACGGCATCGGCGCCCATCCCAACTGGCCGGAGGTCATCCATCCGCTGCGCAGCCGGCTGCCCGACCATGGCTGGACGACCCTCTCGATCCAGATGCCGATTCTCGAAAACCAGGCCGACGCCCGGGACTATGAACCGTTGTTCGAGGAGGTGACCCCGCGTTTTAACGCCGCCATCGACTATCTGCGGGAACAGGGGATCGAAAACATCGTCATTCTCGCCCATAGCATGGGCGCGGCGATGAGCACCCATTACCTGGCCGATAACCCTGACCATCCGATCCGGGCCTTTGTCGGCATCGGTATGAATCAGAGCAACGTGGATATCATGGACAACGCCAGTAATCTGGAAAAGATCACCATTCCGGTACTCGATCTGTATGGCAGCCAGGATCTGGACGGGGTCCTGGCCTCGGTGAAACAGCGCGCCACGGGCGCCGCCCGGTCCGGCAACGACAACTACCGCCAGGTGGAAATCGAAGGCGCGGATCATTTCTTCAACGGGCGAGCCGATACCCTGGTCAAGCGGGTCTATAGCTGGATCGACCGTCATGCACCGGGGGAGGAAGTGGCACGATAATTTTGAATGTTAAATTTTGAGTTTTGAATTAAATGCAATCCCATCATTTAAAATTCAACATTGTGCACTTTGCAGTGCCTCTGCACTAAAAAAATTTAAATAACGAGGTCTAAACGATGAATATGAACAGTATCCTGATCGCCCTGCACCTGCTCTCCGCCGTTATCTGGGTCGGCGGGATGTTCTTTGCCTACATGTGTCTGCGGCCAGTGGCCGCCACACAGCTGGAGCCGCCGATTCGGCTGACCCTGTGGGTCGGCACCTTTGGCAAATTTTTCCCCTGGGTCTGGGCATCTGTCATCCTGTTGCCGCTGACCGGCTACTGGATGCTGTTCAGCCTGTATGGCGGGTTTGCCAATGCCCCGATCTTTATCCATCTGATGAACGGTATCGGCATCATCATGATCCTGATCTACCTGCATGTCTTCTTTGCCCCTTACCGGCGACTGAAACAGGCTGTGCTCAGCCAGGACTGGCCGACTGGTGGCCAGAAGCTCGGACAAATCCGGATGCTGGTGGGGCTCAATACGCTACTGGGGATCATTACCGTGGCCATTGCCAGCGGCGGGCGCTACTTCGGCTGAACCTGAAACATTAAGGGCTTAACCACGAAGACACCAAGACACGAAGAAAATAAATATTTGAATACTTCGAGCCATCGAGTATTCGTGGTTAAGATGTTGATGTTTCTCGTTCAGCCGAAATAGCCAGGTAGGCCCGATGTAGCGCAGCGGTATCGGGCATCTCTGTTGTGCCGGACACCGCTACGCTCAGTCCGGCCTACTGGCCGGTCTGACCACAGAGGACGCAAAGGGCACAAAGAAGCCAAAGGTCTTAATAATTATTCTTCTTCGTGTCTTTGTGTCTTGGTGGTTTGCTTTTATTTCACAAACGTTATGCAGGCTTTTCAATTTTCACGTGATTTTTTGATCAACTCGTAGGCTTCCTTGATCTCCTGGGCCTTTTCATTGGCGATCTTGACCATCTCCTCCGGCATGCCCCGGGCCACGAGCTTGTCCGGGTGGTGCTGGTTCATCTGCCGTCGATAGGCCTTTTTGATCTCGCTGTCACTGGCACTGTCAGTCACGCCCAGCAGTTCATAGGCCTGCTTTAACTGCTCGGCCGATGAACGCCCTGCCCGGGCCCCACCACCTGCACCGGCATGCTGCTGATGGAACTGCCGCTGGGCCTGAACCAGGCCAAGCAATTGTTCGAACGCACTGCCGCTGAAGCCCAGCCGCTGGCCGATATGCCGCAACACGTTCTGTTCGGCAGGATGCATGACGCCATCAGCGTAGGCGGCATGGATCAGGATCTCCATGAACATCTGCAGTACCGTGCGACGCCGGCGGGCTTCCTGGCGGAACTGTTCCAGCACGCCATCCAGATCAAAGTCGGTCTGCTTGCCCTGATTGAACAGGTCGATCGCGGCGCGCTTCTGCTGTTCGTCGAGACGCATCTGCTGCATAACCCCGCGGGCCATTTCGATCTCGTTTTGGCTCACCCGCCCGTCGGCCTTGGCCACGTGGCCCATGGTAGAGAACAGTGCCGTGAAAAACGCCATCTGTACCCGTTCCTGATCACCCTGGCGAAACGGCCCGCCGAGCTGATCCTGCAGACGCAGCCCCTTGTCGAACTGATGACCCAGCACCGCTCCCAGTAATGCACCCAGCGGCCCGCCCAGCATGAAACCGAACGCCCCGCCAACGACCTTGCCCCACCAGCTCATAAGAACAGGACCGAGGGACGAGTTACGAGTGACGAGGAAAAATGCCTCGGGGAATAATATTTTTTCTGAAACATATTCATTTTCTGATGTGCCTGTATAAATATTTTAACCACGAAGACACGAAGCCTCGAAGTTATAAATAATATTTTCTTCGTGTCTTCGCGTCTTCGTGGTTTGTTTTTTCCTTATTTCACGCCCTGCTCGAGACTCCAGAATGACGGTGCGTGGAACGCACCCTACCCCTGGTCGCGCCGGAGCGCTCCTACAGTTAAAATGTTTTCCTCGTCACTCGTAACTTGGCCCTCGGCCCTTCGTCGTCATATGACGACGAGCGTACCACGGTACATTTGCATCTGGCAGGTGAAGTCGTATTCGCCTTGTTCCTGTGGCGTGAGGGTAACTTCCTTGTATTCATCCACCGGCAGTTCGGCACTGATGTCGAAGTCGGGAAAGATCACCTGTTCGGCGCAGGGGCTGGGGTCCTTGCGTAAAAAGCGCAGGGTGATCGGCTGCCTGGCGGGGACTTCGATGCGCGAGGGGGTATAAACGCCATCCTCGACCAGAATATCAACCCGGTCGCTGTCACCACGGCGTTGCACGCCGGGAGGTTTGGCCAGCCAGAACCACCAGACGATCGCCAGCATCAGTACCAGCCCCAGAAGATTCACCAGCCAGATCATGAGCGGGCTCCCGATTTGAACCAGCGCAGACGATTGGCATTACTCACCACGGTGACCGAGGACATGGCCATAGCCGCGCCGGCGATCATCGGATTAAGCATGACTCCCATGATTGGATAGAGAATCCCGGCGGCGATGGGAATGCCCAGGCTGTTATAGATAAAGGCACCGAACAGGTTCTGCTTGATATTGCGCAGGGTGGCATGAGAGATCGCGATGGCGTCAGCCACGCCGTGCAGGGAGCCGCGCATCAGGGTCACGTCGGCGCTTTCGATTGCCACGTCGGTGCCGCTGCCGATGGCAAAGCCCACATCGGCCTGGGCCAGCGCCGGGGCATCGTTGATGCCATCGCCGACCATGGCCACCACCTCGCCGCGTTGCTGCAGTTGTTCGATGTGCCGGTTCTTGTCCTGTGGCAGTACCCCGGCGATCACTTCATCGATCCCCACCTGGCGGGCGACCGCATGCGCTGTCGCCTCGCTGTCGCCGGTAAGCATGATCACCTTGAGTCCCAGCTGTTGCAGACGCCGAACCGCGGCACTCGAATCGTCTTTGACCGGATCGGCTACAGCGATGATGCCCACCAGCTGCTCTCCCCGGGCCAGGTACATGGGCGTTTGTGCCTGCCCGGCCAGTTGTTGCGCCCGCTCCTGCAGCTCGCTCATATCGATGCCCTGGCTTTGCATCAGACGCGCATTGCCCAGATAACACGGCACGTCGTCAAGCCGGGCGCTCACTCCCTGTCCGGTGATTGCCTCGAACTGCCGGACGTCGAACAAGGTGATCTCGCGCTGTTTTGCCGCCTCGACGATGGCATGGGCCAGCGGGTGTTCGGATCCCTGCTCCAGGCTGGCAGCCAGTTGCAGCAATTGCTCCTCACTGGTGTCGGATGCAGGCACCAGCTGGGTCACGCCCGGGCGCCCGACTGTCACGGTCCCGGTCTTGTCCAGGACAATCGCCTCCAGTTTGCCCGCCTGTTGCAGGGCCTCACCGTTGCGAATCAGGATGCCGTATTCGGCGGCCTTGCCCACGCCGACCATGATGGAAATGGGCGTGGCCAGACCCAGGGCGCAGGGACAGGCGATGATCAATACAGTCACGGTGGCGACGATGGCATGGCTCAACAGCACCTCGCCGCCAAGATTGAACCAGATCAGAAAGGTGGCCACCGCCACCAGCAGGACCGCCGGCACGAAGACCGCCGCGACTTTGTCGGCCAGGCGACCGATGGCCGGTTTGCTGGACTGGGCGCGGCGCACCATCTCGATAATCTGCGCCAGCACGGTATCGGCACCGATCCGTTTGGACTGGAACAGGAAGGTGCCACTGACGTTTATGGTGCCCGCCGCCACCTCGTCGCCCACCTTTTTGGACACGGGCAGCGGCTCGCCGGTAAGCATCGACTCGTCGACGCTGGAATGGCCATCGATAATGTCGCCGTCCACCGGGATGCGCTCGCCGGGGCGGATACGCAGCGTCTCGCCCAGACCAACCTCGTCGATGGCGATATCCTGCTCCTGGCCGTCGCGCACCACCCGTGCGGTCCTTGGCTGCAGGCCGATGAGCCGGCGAATCGCCTCGGAGGTCTTGCCCCGGGCACGCATCTCCAGCGCCCCGCCCAGATTCACCAGGGCGATGATGACCACCGCCGCCTCAAAATAGGCGTGCCGGGCGAGCGTCGGGACGGTATCGGGAAACAGCACCACCACCATGGAATAAACCCAGGCGGCACCCGTACCCAGGGCGATCAGGGTGTCCATGTTGGCGTTGTGCCCCCGAAAGGCTTTCCAGGCGCCGGTGAAAAAATGACCGCCGGCGTAGAGCATGACTCCGAGAGTAAGCAGGCCCAGCAGCAGCCAGATCGGCTGACCGAGCTCGGTGTCCAGCGCGGGCAGCAGTCCGCCCATATCGCCAATCACCAGCGGTACTCCGAGCACCGCCGCTACGGCGGTCTTGCGCAACAGGCGGCGATAGTGGGCCATCTCGGCCGCTTCCTTGTCGACCTCGGCATTCTGCCCTTTCATCTCGGCCGCGTCATAACCGGCCTGTTTTACCGCCTCTACCAGTTTGTCAGCACTTACATCTCCTTCAATCGTGGCGGTATGTTCGGCGAAATTGACCTCGGCCTGCTCGACACCGGGCACCGCCTGCAGTGCCTGTTCGACACTGGCGACGCAGCCGGCACAGCTCATGCCACTGATAGAAAGACGAGTTGCTGACATCGGTGGACTTTCTCCCGGGACTGTCGAATCCCTGTGACGGCCAATTTACCCTTACCAAACAAATGTGAACTCGTTCACATTTATATCTGGTTACGGTACCGGCGAAAAATCTATAATCAAGTTTGCGGTCTTTTGTGCCGACAGCAAACTACCAAATCCCACTAATTTCATCGCAGAGAACTCTCTCACTCATATGACGACGAGCACCCCACAGACGCTGATCCAGGAACACCGCGAGCTGGTCTCGCTGCCGGTCATCGTCACCCGTCTGAATGAAATGATCAACGATCCGGCCTGCTCGGCAGCCGATATCGCCGAAACACTCGGCCAGGATGCTGCTCTGGCGGCCCGACTGCTGAAAATTGTGAACAGTCCGTTTTACGGCTTCCCTTCCCGGATCGAGACCATCTCCATGGCGGTCACCATCGTCGGCACCCGCCAGCTACGGGACCTGACTATGGCAACACTGGTGGTCAACAAGTTCAACCGACTGCCTGAAGAGCTGGTTACACCGCAGCACTTCTGGCGCCACAATGTTGCGGTCGCCTGTGCCGCCCGGACCCTGGCCGAGCGGCTGCAGATTACCCATACCGAACGACTGTTTATCACTGGCCTGTTGCACGATATTGGCAAGCTGGTCATGTATCTGACCCGCCCCGAAACTTCGGCCCGCTTACTGACCCGTTCTCGCGAGGAAAACCAGGCTCTGGGTAAACTGGAGCATAACGAATTCGGTTTCGATCACGCCGAACTGGGTGCTGAACTGCTGCGCCAGTGGCATTTGCCCGAATCCCTCGTCGAACCGGTGGCCCGTCATCATCAGCCCGCTCTGGCAACACAATATCAGCGCGAGGCCGCCATCATCCATCTGGCCAATGCGATTGGCAATACCATTGAGTCCATTCTCACCGCTGACGACGATCTGCCGATTGATACGCGGGTCTGGCAAATGCTCGATCTCAGTCCGGGGGAGCTGGACGAGCTGACAGCCAAATCCGATCTCACCCTGAAACACGCCTTGCAGGTAATGTTTGTCGAAATTGCCGCCTAGCCCTTCGGGCCGGGGTTCTGAGTGCTGAGTGCTGAGTGCTGAGTGCTGGGTGCTGGGTGCTGGGTGCTGGGTGCTGGGTGCTGAGTGCTGAGTGCTGAGTCACGCAGGTTACGCTGGCGAAGCCTGCGTGACTTTGATGCCCCGACTTCCGACTTCCGACTCGCGACTTAGAACTCAGAACTCAGAACTCACAACAGGTCACCGCAGGCCAGGAATGTTATGATCGCGTTTTGGTTATCGTGAGCCTTGGTATAAATGGAAATCGCCCTGGTCAGTGCCTTTATCGTCGGTTTGTTCAGCGCGGTGCACTGTATCGGGATGTGTGGTGGCATTATCGGGGCGTTGACCTTCAGCCTGCCGGTGGAAATCCGTCAGCATCGCTGGCGTCTGCTGCCCTATATCTCGGCCTATAATCTCGGTCGCATTACCAGTTATACCGCCGCCGGTGCCTTGCTGGGCTGGCTGGGCGACAGCCTGTTCAATCTCATCAGCCCCGATTCGGGTCACCTGATTCTGCAGGGTGTTGCCAGCGCCATGATGGTCGGCATCGGCCTGTACCTGGCCGGCTGGTTTCCCCGTTTCGCCATGATCGAACATCTGGGCAAACCACTCTGGAACCGATTGCAACCCTGGGGACAGAAACTTATTCCGGTGCGCTCGCCCGGACAGGCCTGGCTGTTCGGCGTGGTCTGGGGCTGGCTGCCGTGCGGGCTGGTCTATTCCGCACTGATTATCTCAGGCACTGCAGGTGAGGCATTGTATGGCGCCCTGTTCATGCTGAGTTTTGGCGCCGGCACTTTGCCTTCGGTGATGGCTGCGGGTATATTAACCGGATGGATGGCAAGGTTGTCCCGCTTGAGCCAGATCAAAACGGCGGTGGGACTCCTGCTGATAGTATTGGCCGTAATCAGCTTTTACCTGACGTGGTCTCACGGCCATCAACATTTTGCTGCAGGGCAACACGTATGAACAACAGTGCATTCGACCATCTGCTGGGCCAGGCACCCGAATTTCTTGCCACCCTGCGCTCGGCGCAACTGATTGCCGCGACCGACGTTACAACTTTGATTACCGGCGAAACCGGCACCGGCAAAGAGCTGCTTGCCCAATCGATGCACGAAAGCAGTCGCCGACATGGCAGAGAGATGACCACGATCAACTGCGCTGCCCTGCCCGAGAATCTGGTCGAGGCCGAACTGTTCGGCTATCGACGGGGCGCCTTCACCGACGCCCGCCAGGATCAGCCGGGCAAATTCAAGGCCGCCGATGGAACAACCCTGTTCCTGGACGAAGTGGCTGAACTACCCCTGGCGGCCCAGGTCAAATTGCTGCGAGTACTCGAATCAGGGGAGATTCAACCCCTGGGACAGACAACGGCCGACAAGGTGGATGTTCGGGTCATTGCCGCGACCAACCGGGACCTGTACGAACTGGTTCAGCAAGGCCGTTTCCGTGAAGACCTCTATTATCGTCTGAATGTCGTGCCACTGCATCTGCCACCATTGCGTGAACGTTTTGCCGACATCGAGTTGTTACTGGGCAGACTGACGGCCCGACTGGCTATCTATCATCGTCTGGATGCGCCGCGCTATACGACTCTGGCACTTGAGGCCTTGCAGGCCTATGCCTGGCCCGGCAATGTCCGCGAACTACGCAACTTCTGTGAACGCATGCTGGTGCTGATGCCCGGCAAGTCGATCGACGTTAGCAATCTTCCTGCCGATATAACCCGCCAGCAACCACAGGGGGATGCATTACAATTGCCTTCCCGTGGCGTCCAACTCGACAAACTTGAGGCCTGCATGATTCGCCAGGCCCTGGAGCGGGTCAAAAGCAATCAGAGCAAGGCCGCCCGTCTGCTCGGCATCACCCGCAGCGCGCTGATCTATCGCATGAAAAAATACGCGATCGAATCCTAGTCACCAGGAACTAAATAGAGGTTCCGAATACCCGATCACTTTGTTCAAAAGATTGCTTCGCTTCGCTCGCAATGACCCAAAATAGAGAGGTCATTGCGAGGAACAACGTGACGAAGCAATCTCTCTGGACTGGTATTCGGAACCTCTATTTAGTCACCCGGTTAGAAGCGTAATTATCCTGTTGCCGCACTCCGTACTGCGGCAAAACATTCGATTTAGAATACAATATTCACCTTGGCCCAGTAGGAGCGCCCCGGCTCGTTGACCTGGATGACGGTGGTATCAAAGGCACTGGGCTTGTTCAGGTGTTCGGCATAGGTCTTGTCGGTGACGTTATCGATACCGAAGCTGACGGTTTTCTGCTTGGCAAATTGATAGTGGCCATACAGGTTATAAACAGCAAACCCCGGTGTCTGCCCGGCATCGAGACCGCTGCCGGTATTGATGTCATCGTCCACCCGGGTCTGCTGGGCAACAGCCCGAACTTCACCGCCGAACATCCAAACCGCCTCACGATATTCCAGGCTGACGGTACCTTCCAGCGGCGGTGTCTGGGCGATGGGACGTGAGTCGGTGGTATTGGTGGCATGCACATAAGCCACGTTAAGATCGCTCCTCCAACGTTTGTTCCACTGGTAAGTGCCTTCCAGGTCGATACCGTAAAGTTCCGCATCCACATTACGATAGATGGTAGCCAGATCCGATAGCAGTATCCCGCCCTGGCCCCGGGCCCGATCCCGCAAGATGTAATCGTTGACCTGATCGTAATAAACAGTCAGTGAACCACGGTATTGCTCTGCCTGATGTTCCAGACCGACATCCAGCTGATGATGAGCTTCAGGGTCCAGGGTTGGATTACCCACCCACCTCTTGCTGGCCGTACTGTTGGTTGCCGCCATAAACCGTTCGGTCGCATCGGCGGTCCGCATGGTCCGGCTCAGGCCGGCAAACAGGGTAGTGCTGTTGTTTGCCAATTGATGCTCAAAACGCAGCAGTGCACCCACATTGGTTTCATCCTGCGGCGTTGCCGTGGTCCCGTAGTAGTTATTGTAGAGGGTATTCGGACTGACGGCCCATGGCATTGAATTCATGGGATCCAGACTCGCCTTGCTGGCCGAGGCATCCACCTGATCGACCCGCAATCCCATAATGTAACGCTGTTGCGGTGTGATTTCCGCGGCATACTCGGCGACCACGCCCCATTGCTCGATACTGACGCCTGGCCACATGTAGGCACTGATCACAGTCGGCACCGTACCGGCAGAAGCCATATAGCGGGCCGCATCGCGGTCATTTTGCATGACATCCAGTCCCAGCGTGAGCAGGCCATCGCCCAGCACCAGATCACCTTTGATCTTGCCACCCGCGGTATCCGACGCGGAAGACACTCGCGCCCACATCATGGTATTGGTCCGCAATGAATAGTTATCCATTACATGTTCGATGGCCGAGCTGTACAGCTCGGTTTCGATACCGCTGAAACTTCCCGGTCCGGTTTGTGATTCGTAACCCAGCGTGATCAGGTCGTGGTCAGTGACAGGCGCATCCATCCCGGCACCGGCATAGAGAATATCCTCACCCCGGACCGCCTCGGCACTCAGCGACAATTTACTGACGGCATCGGGACGCCAGGCGAGTTCCACCAGGGCACTGTTTTCATCGTACCCGGAGCGCACTTCATTGCCGTCACCATCCTCATAGGGATCGGCGGATTTGCCGGCAATGATACCGCGCATATAGCCCTTTTCCCCTCCGCTGGCGACGTCGGCATGCGCGTTCCAGGCATCTCCATTGCTGACATACCCGGCGCCAAGTTCGATACGGCTGTTCTCGCCCGGTTCGAACTCGGGATCCTGGCGCTCGAATAACACCGTGCCGCCTGAACCACCGGCACCGTATAACAGGCTCTGGACTCCCCTGATGACCGTCAGTTGATCATACCTGGCCGTACCGGCATACGCCGAGGCCGGGTCCATGCGATTGGGACAGCCACCGAAGACATAGGCACCATCGAGCAACACGTTAAGCTGATTATGCTTATGTCCGCGGATTACCGGATCGATGCCGTGCCCGCCCATCTTGACGCCGGTAATACCGGGTATGGAGCTCAACCAGTCGCCACCATCGGCGGGACTGCGGCCGGAGATGTCGTCGGCCAAAAGCACACGAGTCCCCGGTGTAACTGTTCTTGATGCTTCAACAACCACTTCCGATACGCCCGTTGTTTCGGACAAAGCCACCCCTGTGTTGACGAACAGTGCGATAAATAAAATTTTTTTATACATCTTCACTCCTGCTGACTTGAATTATCATTCATCTCGTAATAAGAACCTCACCGGCACCTCGACCGAGGTCGAGACGGCATCGTCCTGACGCCGGGCAGGGCGAAACTTCCAGCGTTCCACAGCACGAATCGCGGAATTGTCGAGCACACGATAACCGGAACTTTGAGACACGCTGACACTGGACACCTCTCCTTTGGCCGTCACTTGCACAAGTAAAATGACCGTTCCTTCCATCCCTCGTCGACGTGCTGATATAGGGAAAACAGGTTTGGGGTTATGCATGGCGAAGGGTTTGCTATCCGCCTGTACGAAGGTATTTGCTGCCACGTGTTTCTTTTCAGGTTTGTCCTCGACGCTGGCATTTTCAGAATTGACGATATCAGCCTTCTTTTCGGTTTTCGTCTGTCGGGGTTCAGGTGTTACTTCTTTTTCTTCTCTGCTTTCTATGGCAGATTCCTTCTCGTGCTTTTTTTGATTTTGTGTCGTATCCGGTTCATGCTGGTTATCTTCCACTTGCGGTTTTTCGCTCTCTTCCAGCCCGGCAACCAGATTGACATTAAGCCAGCCCGGGAACTCGGGCGCCTGAACAGGTTTCAATGGCCACCAGTAAAGTAACACCAGCACATGAATCGCTATTGCCACCAAAAGAGCAATACTGATGCGAAAAATCGGCGGCGCGGAATAACTGTGAAAGCAGAGATTTGTTCCTAAATCCACTTCTTCCTCCACCATCTCATCAATCCTGTGACGACAAGAATGATGGCCAGGATGGCGAACAGATCATTGACCCATTTCCACTGCTTGTGGATTAAAACACCGCTATGCAAACCATCGACAATGTAATACCAGGGAACGTATTTCAGATCCGGAAAGTGTGGCGAAACACGTTCAAAGCTACCGCCAATAGTCCCTTTGCGTAACCCGTCTCGATTGAGGATCAGCCACGTTTGGTCATCGAGCCAGACAGCATCGCTTGGCATGTGTCCGGCGCCGCTAACGACACGCCACGCGCTGGTATGGTCTTCCCGATACAGATTAGGCCCGCCCATACCGCCCAGAAATAATCCTGCATCACTGCGGGTCAGGCTCCAGACAAACCATGATCTGCCCTCGGGGAAGCGTTCCCTTATCCAGGTCTCACCATTATCTTTACTGGTGAACATACCCAGGCGCGTACCAATACTGAGATGTTGCGCCTGATCCGGATAGGCGGTAACGCTGTATATTTCCTGATCAAGACTTCGAAGTGTATAGACCGGCGGCTGCCACGGGCGAGAGATCGTGGTTTGTTTCATCCAGCCGATCAAGGCATCGTTGTGGTCCAGAAAGATACCAGTAATCGATAAATAAATAATCGGAATAAAGGTTACCAGCCCCAGCAACGGCGCATGCAGGCGGAACAGCCAGCGGATCGTCTGTTTCTTATGCTGTCGTCCTACAGTGATTCCCTGTCGTTTTTTCTTGCGCCAGTACTTCGGCAAGAAGAAAAACAACACTCCGCTCAATGGGATCAAAAACATCGCCACTCCCGCGGCATCACTCCACCATAACGAGAATGGCGCAGTGAAAACACCCCGTCCATAGTGCAAGTCTCGGACAAAGCGGGATAACGTGATTGAATCTGGCAATTGTTTTTGGTCCGGCGCGACAGGGTCGATAAAGACGACATGACCATCGATTGCGTCGAATCGAAACAACTGTGAACGATTAACAACACCAATCAGTTCTGAAGCCTCACTTCCCAGGGCCAGGTCGGTGACACGCTGCCCGTTCAAAACGGAACGAGCTGCTGTCAATCCACAATCATCGGAACGCCACATCCCCGAGTCTGTTGCCAGCCATAATACGGCATCAGGTTCCTTCCCGATGAACTGCGCTGCATACAATTGCGGTTGTTCAGTTCTGCCGATAAAATCGGTCCGGTTCCAGATTTTCCCACCATCGCGACTTCCCCATGTCCCATGCTGGCCACCGGTGATATGACAATCATCGAGCTGCGGGTTAACCTGATAAATTTTGAATGGTGCGCTCCGGGCCCGCTCACGAATATTTTCCGGCAGTACAGTCGGATTGAGCCCCGATTGCCACAACCAGGCCCAGGTATCCCGGTGATCCAGCAGCAGACCGGTGATTCCGAGCACCGTCAGCCAGAGTGCCGCGAACAATCCCAGCCATTTGTGGATGCGATGCAGCGTCCACTTTTTCATTATCCTGCTGCCGGCATTCAAAAGCTATAGCTCATCCCGAGATACGCTGTGCGCGGCATACCAGGTGCAAACTCTCTGCCATCTCGACCGAGTGAAGCAGTTGTGGCATAACGCTCATCCAGCAAGTTCATGATGCGGCCGTACAGTTTCAGTTCATCATTTACCGGATAACTCGCACGCAGATTGAACAGGCTATGACCACTGTATTTCTCGGTGTTAGCATCGTCCAGCCAGTAACTACCCAGTCTCGTCCATTCCAGCTCGACTTTTCCACCATTGAGTACAGGTGCGACATAACCCAGTCGTGTATTGACTATCAGCCTGGGTGCATCTGATATTTCATTGCCGCTATAGTCGGTTGTCGAGTTCGGGCGCCATTCTTCATAACTGTGTTTGGCGTAGCTTGCGGCAATATTCAGACTCACATCCTTTGCAAGTTCTCCACTGAGGCCTGTCTCGATGCCCCGGTGCAGGGTCTCCCCGGCATTCATCGTTTCCCGGGTCTTATTCGGATATTCATACGTAACGATGTCGTCTCGCTTGCGCATATTGTACAGGGCAAGATCGTATTTCCATCCATTCCATTCACCCCGAATACCTGTTTCGATACTCTGTACCTTGACCGGCTTGAGATTCTCGCTGTTTATCGTCCTGCCGGGCCTAAAGAGCTGCCCCTCAGAAGGTACGCGAAACGCCTCGCGGTAGGCCGCAAACCCCGAGTGCTTTCGATTGAATCGATAAGTCAGGCCCAGCTTGGGACTCAGGCGACTGAAATCAACTGTTGTATCGGAAACGTGTTTATAAGTCAGTGGGAATGAGGTGCTCGCGGGGTTTATGACAATATCATCGTCCGACATCTTGTTGTTATAATCGTAACGAAGGTCATCATAGCGCAGTCCCAGCGTGACCCGGGTTTTCTCAGACGGCGAGAATTCGCCATGCACATAGGGTGATATTCCGGAAAAAGTGACATCATAGTCATACAGCTTGGTTGTCACTGTATAGCTGTCATAGATATCGCCGGTCTGCGTGGCATCAATACTGTAATCGACCCGGCTTCCGGGGCTGTAATCCAGGTCCGCACCAACAATCACACGCGTCTGCATCGGCGAAAAATCCATGCGGTGTTTTAACAGTAAACCGACCGAATCGTTTTTAGTATCCCAGATGGAGGGATCAAAAGAAAATGACCAGTTAGGCATCAACTCCATGCTGTTTGAACGAAAGTAGGGGATCACACTGGTCAGCGTATCGCTGCTTTCTTTGGAATAATCCATCGACAGACGTAATGCCTCTACGCGCCGATAGGATATCGGGGTGTAATTCTCGGTTGGATTGTTCAGGTAGTCTGTTTCCGAAAGACGGGACGACCCCGCTGTTTGCTGATCAATATTCGAATAGGCCAGAACGGTTTTCAGCGCGGCTCCACTTTCAAGGATTCGATCCCATCTACCGTTAACACTCTGCCGGTCATACTCGGTGTTTTCTCGCCAGCCGTCTGTATGGGTCAGATTGACGTCAGCACGGTAACCATCCATTTCCTTACCCGTACCGGCACTGAGCAGCAATCGACGCCAGCCGTGCTCACCGGCTTCCAGATCGACCGACACTTCCGGTTCCAGCGGGGTCGGCCGGGTTTCGATATTGATCACCCCCCCGATAGCATCGCTACCATACAGCGCCGAACCGGGTCCTTTCATAACCTCGATTTGTGACGCCTGGGGCAGATTCACCTCATACAGGGCATTGTGATTGAAAAATCCCGTGGAACGGATCGGTATGCCGTCCTCAAGATACAAATAGACAGGGCGAGTCGTCAGCGGCTGGCGAATCGCGCTCATGTGTCCCTCGCCCGAGGTGACATTTACATGCGCCCCCGGTATCCGGCCCATTACCTCGGAGGGATGCGCGGGCTTCACTTGCTGGACTTCATCACCATCAACCCGACCGCTGCTATGCGTTGAGTCGTGTATGGACTGTGCTTCTCGTGTAGCCGTAACGGTGACTTCATCAAGTTTATCCATGTTTATCTTTTCGTCAGCGGTGATCGGCGACAGTACGAGTGCCCCACAAACCCACCCCAGTATCGCTTTATACATCAGTTATCCTGTCTGGTTATATTTTGAAGTACAAGTTAAGGAGCAATTTCCAGACCATAAAAAAACAAATATTATTCAACCAGATAGCATTTCCGCACTGCAAGAAAATGTTCAAAATCAAACAAAGGTGTTTGATAATAGACAACACCATAGCTGGTAAACGCGACCAGGCAGAGAAAAACAGGCCAAATCCTGTGAGGAAGTATTGCCACGAACTAAACGGCAGTAACACCAGAAGATGGGGGATACCCGCAGCGGTGTAACGGGGAAGAGTCCTATAAGAGTCTTTTGTTGCGCCAGCTGGAGCGACACAAACATTATCCATTTATCGCGCCGCATCGACAGCTGGAAGGGAAGGCGTCGAGCCGCATCATACCGGGGAGCGACGGCCGACTGCAGGATATTGAATGCCTTATTGGCAACGACGTGTTTTGCGAAGCAGCCATCCATTCCGCCCGCGAAGCACAGCCACTTCCCCAACCGCCGACATCCCTGTCAGGTAAAGCGTTCGAATATGCTATGGAATATAAATTACGATAAGTATAACCAGTTGCCCTCCACCGGTCGCGGCTAAAAGCCCCTCCCACAAAGGCCAGGCCCAGCACTTAGTACTTAGTACTTAGTACTCACTCTTCAGGCCGAGATGCTATCGCATACCCGTTCCAGACGTGTTTTGACATCGCCGGCCAGCTCATGAATACCGGGTTGTTGCACCAGGTCCAGTACCGCCTGGGGATCCATGAATGCCACGGTGATTGAACCGTCGTCTTCTTCACGCACCACGACGTTACAGGGTAACAACAGACCGATATCCGGCTCGGCGGTCAGGGCCTGGTTGGCCAGCGTCGGGTTACACGCACCAAGAATCTTGTAGGGTTTTTTATCGATATCCAGTTTCTTTTTCATGACTGCCTTGACATCGATTTCGGTCAATACGCCGAACCCCTCTTCTTTCAGTGCTTCGGTAACTTTCTCAACGGCATCGTCAAAATTGCCTGAAACTTTTGTGTCGAATCCGTACATAATCCACTCCTTCTGTAAAAATATCCTCAGCGTCGCCAGTTTTACCTGACAACATAGAAATTGCTAGCAACAAACAGGTTCTAGTAACTAGTTCCTGGGGCCTGGTATATCAACCAGACGAGGGCCAGAATCACGACTATCCAGATCAGGATACCGAAGCCGCCATGGCCAAACAACCACCAACCACTTCCCCAGCCTTCACCATGCATATTCTTACCTCGCTGCTTGCCGGGCTTACTGCGCCCGCTGATCGATCCGATACCATCTGGCATAGATTTCATCGGGCCACTGTGCCTTGATCCAGGCCAGAACATCCTTGATATCCCGTTTACTGAGTACATCTTTCCAGGCCGGCATATTACCGCCTCGATCCAGGGTGCCGTTTTCAATAATCTCGATCAGCTGTGCAGTCGGGTGATGCCAGGTATGCGCCGAACCGTCCAGCGGCGGTGGCGGGAATTTTCCCTCCTCATCGCGCTGCCGCCAATTCGAAGTCCCCTGCGCCAGTCTGCCATGGCATACCGCGCAATTCTGCTGATAGAGACGTCCGCCACGCAGTATCTGCTGCATATCCTCGTTACGCGGCGGGACCGTAGCTTTTGTTGAGGCAGATTGGCTGGCTTGTGATTGATTGTTGGTACTCCCCGGGTTGTCACACCCGGTCAGTCCCAGACTACCAATAATACCAATCACTACGATGTTGTATATCGCTGACATCCTACCTCTCCGGTATTTTCCCTTGTTCAAGGTAACGCTTGACTTCATATTGCTTCCACAAAAAATAAACAGCCGGAATCACGACCAGGGTCAAAATAGTCGCGCTGACCATGCCACCCACCATGGGTGCTGCAATGCGGCGCATCACTTCCGAGCCGGTACCGGTTCCGAGCATGATGGGTAACAGCCCGATTATCACAGTCGAAACTGTCATAATGATTGGCCGAACCCGCATCAATGCTCCATCAATGACAGCCTGTCGCAGATTTTGCACATTCAGACTATTCTGATCCTCCAGCACACGATGTCGATAGGCCTGGTTGAGATAGACGAGCATCACAACACCAATTTCCACCGCTACGCCTGCCAGGGCAATAAACCCAACGCCAACGGCTACCGACATGTTGTAGCCCAACAGATAGAGCAGCCAGTAACCGCCCACCAGAGCCAGCGGTAGTGTTCCCATGATAATCACTACCTCAACAATATTTCGAAAACTCAAATACAGTAGAAGGATGATCACCGCCAGAGTGACCGGCACCACCAGCTTGAGCTGTTCCGTTGCCCGTTCCATATATTCGTATTGTCCCGACCAGGCAATGGAGTAGCCCGGGGGCAGTTGCACCTCGTCGTTGATAACATGGCGCGCTTCCTCGACAAAAGAACCGAGATCCCGCCCCTGGATATCGACAAACGTCCAGCCATTAGGCCGGGCGTTTTCACTTTTGATCATGGCAGGACCGGCTTCAATGCGTATTTCCGCTACATCTCCCAGTGGAATCCGTCCACCCTGTTCGGTAATCACCGGCAATTCTCTGATTTTTTCAATAGACTCCCGTACCTCCCTGGGATAACGCAAATTCACAGGGTAACGTTCCAGCCCTTCCACGCTCTGGGTTATATCCATGCCGCCCACGGCAGTACTGACCACGTTCTGAACATCCACAACATTCAGGCCGAAACGTGCTGCCTTCCTGCGATCGATATCCACGGTAATATATCGGCCTCCGACAGTGCGTTCGGAATAGGCGGAGACGACGCCGGGAACCTGCTGGATTACATCTTCGATATCCTTACCGATATTCTGTATCACTTCCAGATCCGGCCCGGACACCTTGATACCGACTGGCGTTTTGATGCCGGTAGATAACATGTCGATACGGGTTTTGATTGGCATAACCCAGGAGTTGGTCAAGCCAGGAAATTTAACCAACTCATTGAGCTCCTGCTTGAGTTTGTCCGTGGTCATACCCTCACGCCATTCACTGCGCGGCTTGAGCAGGATAGTGGTCTCGATCATGGTCAGTGGCGCCGGATCAGTCGCAGTCTCTGCACGGCCAATTTTACCAAATACCCGTTTGACCTCGGGGAGTGTCATAATCAGTTTGTCCGTCTGTTGCAACAACTCCTGTGCCTTGCCAATCGACAGACCCGGGAAGGTAGTGGGCATGTACATCAGGTCACCCTCATCAAGCTCGGGCATAAATTCGGAGCCAAGCTGGGTGACCGGCCAGGCGGTAATTAACACCAGCCCGAACGCGACAGCCAGTACCGTTTTCGGTATTTTCAATACTGTATTAACAAACGGTCTGTAAGCACCAATCAAAATCCGATTGAGCGGGTTTTTTTCTTCCGCACGGATGGTGCCACGAATGAAATATCCCATCAGTACCGGCACAAGGGTAATCGCCAGTCCTGCTGCCACGGCCATGGCGTAGGTTTTGGTAAAGGCCAGCGGCGAAAACATACGCCCTTCCTGGGCCTGCAAGGTGAACACAGGTAGAAAACTCAGGGTAATTATCAGCAGAGAAAAGAAGATAGGCGGGCCGACCTCCTTTGTCGCATCGCCAATAATGCGCCAGCGATTTTCCCGGGTTAACGGCTCGCGCTCGATGTGCTTGTGAACATTTTCGATCATTACTATCGCTGCATCGACCATTGTACCGATGGCAATAGCGATTCCCCCCAGGGACATGATGTTGGCATTAATTCCCTGATGGTACATGATAACAAAGGCACCCAGGATGCCGATTGGCAGACTGATCACCACTACCAGCGCCGAACGCAGATGAAACAGAAATATCAGGCAAACCAGCACTACCATTAAGAATTCTTGCAGCAGCTTGCCCTTGAGGTTATCCACGGCACGGGTAATCAGATCAGAACGATCATAGGTCTCGACAATTTCCACACCCTCGGGGAGTCCGTTTTGCAGTTGCTCCAGTTTGCGCTTCACGCCCTGGATGGTTGTGAGGGCGTTCTCACCGTAACGCATCACCACAATGCCGCCAACGACCTCGCCTTCGCCGTCCAGTTCCGCAATTCCGCGACGCATCTGCGGTCCCAGACGGATCTCGGCGATATCACCCAGCATCAATGGCATACCCTCGTCACTGACACCCAGTGGTATGTTTTTGAGATCCTCCCGGTTCTTGATGTAGCCGGTGGCCCGCACCATATATTCGGCTTCGGCCATCTCGATCACCGAGCCGCCGGCCTCCTGGTTGCCCTGCCGGATGGCCTGGCGAACATTCGCCAGTGGCAGATCGTAGGCGCGCAATTTGTCCGGATCGAGGACAACCTGGTATTGCTTGACCATGCCGCCGACGGTCGCCACCTCCGACACGCCGGACACCGTCTGCAATTCATACTTTAAAAACCAGTCCTGCAGGGAGCGCAGCTGCGAGAGATCATGCTCGCCAGTGCGATCCACCAGGGCGTATTCATAAATCCAGCCCACGCCGGTGGCATCGGGTCCCAGTGCCGTACGTGCCTGGTCGGGCAGCCGCGATTCGACCTGACTCAGATACTCCAGCACCCGCGATCGGGCCCAGTAGGGATCAGTCCCATCTTCGAACAGGATATAAACAAACGAATCACCGAACATGGAATACCCACGCACCGTCTTCGCCCCCGGCACGGAGAGCATCGCTGTACTCAGCGGGTAGGTCACCTGGTCCTCCACCACCCGCGGCGCCTGGCCCGGATAAGTGGTTTTGATAATCACCTGCACGTCGGACAGATCGGGGATCGCATCCAGCGGTGTGTTCTTGACCGCGTACCACCCCCAGCCACATAACACCACCGTCAGCAACAACACCAGAAAACGGTTGCGCAGCGACCAGTCAATAATTCGTTCAATCATGTTCTATCTCCAAAAATCTCACCACCAAGACGCCAAGGCACCAAGACAGCTATAAGATTTTCCGTCTGATTCCATCTTTTATGACAGGCACGTTGAAATTGATCAGCAGGCCCAGTCGTTTATTCGCCAGTTTCAGATAGCTCAATATCTGTGAGTCATGAACCGGCAATATTGCCTCTACCGCTTTCAATTCAACGATAATCTCATCCTCAACAAGCAAATCCAGCCGCAGTCCTGTATCTATTTTCAATTCGTCATAGACTATCTGCATGGCTTTCTGACTTTCCACTTTCATTCCACGTTTTTTAAGTTCATGTAACATACAAGCTTCATAAACTGACTCGAGCAGCCCCGGACCAAGCGCCTTATGGACGCAAAAAACACTGTCAACAACCTCCTTCGCAATCCTGTCAATCTCAGACGATACCTTTTTAAATTCCATTTTCCCTCCTTGGTGTCTTTGTGCCTTCGTGGTTATTCTTTTCTCTTACGCATGGCCTTGATGACATAGCCGTCGTCGCCTTTTTCGAGATCGAATTCGACTTTGTCATCGGGACTGAATGCTTCGAGTTCGACGTTGGGGTTGACCTTGAAGTCCATGGTCATTTCCGGCCAGTCTATTTCCGGGATCGGAGCGTGAGTCATGTTGACGCTGTTCTCATCCGGTTCCAGTTCATGCAACACACCGGTACCGGTAATGGCCGACGTGGACTCTTCACTTTCTGAGTTGGTCTCATTTTCCGGCGATGTCATCCGTTTCATACTGGCCTTGAGACTGGCTTCCGAGTCGATCAGGAACTGCCCCGATGTCACGACCCGCTCACCCGGTTGCAGCCCATGTTTGATCTCGACCCAGTCGCCCGAGGCCATGCCGGCGACTACGGTGCGGGGCCGGAACCGGCCTTCCTCCAGCGCCAGGATCACCCGATCTTCCTCACCACCGCGAATCAGGGCCTGTTGCGGAATCATCACGATATCCCGCTTCGGTCCGCCGTAAATGCTGACATCGGCAAACATGTTGGGTTTGAGGGTTTGATCGGGATTGTCGAAACTCAGACGTACTCGCAGGGTACGGGTTTGGGGGTTGAGAGCGGGATACACATACTCCACTTCCCCTTCCCAGGTGCGACCGGGGAAATAGGAAAGGCTGACGTCGGCCGGCTGGCCGGCCTCGACCCAGTCCACCTGGCTTTCGAAAACCTCGGCCTGAATCCAGACAGAGGAGAGATCGGCCAGCGCCATCACCTCGGCCTGTGGCATGACATACATGCCTTCGCGCACACCGAGATTGGCGACGATGCCATCCTGCACCGCATAGCCTTTGACATACTGGTTGACCTGGCGGGTTCTGCGCAGCTCATCAATCTGTTCGGCACCGATGTCCAGTGCCAGCAAGCGTTCACGGGAGGCGCGAGTCAGCGATTTACGGCCACTGGCCAGGGCCTGAACGTACTCTTCCTGCGCATTGACCAGCTCCGGGGCATACACCTCGTAAAGCAATTGTCCTTTCTCAACCCGCTCGCCCTCGGCTTCGACATAGAGTTTTTCTATCCAGCCCTGGGTACGCAGATGAATATGCGAGATCAGACTTTCGTCATAGGCGACATAACCGACAGTGTCGATCTTGCGCCACAGCGTATCGCGCTCGGCTTCGGCAGTACGCACGCCCATGTTGTTGATCACGGCCGGGGAAATTTTTACCGAACTGCCACCACCATCGTCGTACACCGGCACAAAGTCCATGCCCATTTCATCTTTTCTGGGTTCTTTTGAGGTAATCGAGGGATCGTGTGGATGGCGATAATAGAGGATCTCCTTCTCGCCCTGTGCTTGATCATCACTCTCCTGTTCTTTTTCGACCAGGTCCATACCACAGATCGGGCAGGTACCCGGCTCATCGCGCACAATCTGCGGATGCATGGGACAGACATAGTTCGGGTCGGTGTGCTTCTCGGCATGTTCCAGCGCGGTTTCCTGTTCTCCCGCTTTGTCCGCACCGTTGTCCATTGTTGTTTGTTCATTGCCGCAGGCGGCCAGGGCCAGCCCCAGCCCGAAAATAATTAACCCTGTTGTCAGTTTCATCGCGTGTCTCCTGCAAGATAGATTAGCTGTGCCTGCGTTCTGGCATAATCGATACGCAGACGCAGTGCCTTGAGTTCGGTATCCAGTTGCATGATGCGGGCCCGCATCAGCGCACTGAATTCCGCATCACGGCTTTGATAACCCTGCAAGGCACTTTTGGCGTTTTCCCGGGCCATGGGTAACAGCCGATCCTGGTATCGGGCCAGGCGCTCGGACAGATTGTTCCAGCGGGCGTGGCTCACTTCCCATTGCCGCGTCAGCTCGCGCTGGCGATCCCGGAGGCTGAAAAGCGCGCCCTGTAACTGCTGTTTACCGGCAGCCACCTCGCGGTCCTGGTAATTATCGGTAAACAGGGGAATATCCATCAGCACCATGGCAGAGAGAAAATCGCTGCGCCCGCTGCCATCAGGATTTTGACCCTCGCGTCCACCATAGGTCACATCCAGCATCCAGGACGGTTTGTAAGACTGGCGTGCCAGGGAGACTCCGTTCTGCTCCGCTGCCACTTCGGCGCGGGCGGCCTGAATCACGGGATGATTATCCAGCTGAGGCCGTTGCGGACGGGGCAATTCGGGAAACTGTTGCGGCGGGGTCATAACCCCGGAAGTCTCGCCCAGATAGCGCGCCAGTTTCGCCCAGGCTTCTTCCCTTTGATTACGGATATCCACCAGTCGGTCATCCAGCAGACCCAGTTCAAGCTCCGCCCGGATCACATCCTGCTGTTGTTGGCGTCCGGCGGCATACTGGGATTCGGTCACCTGCACCAGTTTGTAGTACAGATTACGATTTTCCTGCACTACCTTCTGTGCCCGATGCCAGTAATACCATTCCAGCCAGGCCTGCCGAACATCGCGAACCAGTTTTCGGCGTTGGTTTTCAGATTGATGATCCTGTGCCCGGGAATGGGACAGGGTGCGTTGTGATTGGTATTGGAGCGAATCGCCTGCCGGGAACATCTGCTGAATCCCCACCTGGACCTGGGTCATTGGTTCCTGATCCCGCTTGAACGTGTCGGTGGGGAAGTTCATTAACCCCAGTTTCAGCTTTGGATCGGGCAGGGCCTTGTCTGCGATCGCCTGTTCTTTGAGGGCCGCACTTTTGGCTTCGTTAATCCGAAAGCCGGGATCATTCTCCAGCGCCAGCCGGATCGACTCCTCCAGCGTCAGCGTCGAGGCTGCCAGTAATGGCTGGGTTGTCAATGTCGCTACTACGACACTGCACAACATAATTAGACGTAACATATGTATACCTCATCATCTGATTACGCACCGATATCTCGCATCGGCATCACAACAGCAAAGTACACCCGGGGCGGGTGTCAAGATCAGATGAGGTTTCGGGGAGGCCGGAATTGGCCGGCCAGGGTCAGACCGTCAGGGGTTACGTGCAAGGGAAGCGAATAGTGCAGTTCGGGGGTATCGATTTCGATGTTCAGCACGGAGGCAATTGCATTGAGACTCTGGGAATGAAAACAGTCCCGGCAATTCTGGTTGCAGTGGTCGGCATCCTGCTTGCAACAGTTCATGCCCTGCGAGGAATCCGTCTGTTCCAGCGACATATGCTCGCACACCTGATTCGGCGAGGGCACCTGCATCTCGGTTTGCGCATACAACGCCTGCACCGGCAATAACAGCATTGCCAGGGTCAGCAGGTGGACGAGTCCATATCGTAGTCGTGTCATGCGTAAATCGGCCTGAACGTGCATTCAATATACATTAACTGACCCCGGCAAACCCGACAGGTTCCCCGGGATCATTCCATATTAACAAAACCGATTCGGAAAATAACCTCAAAGATCAGGCTATTTTATCTTGCCGATTCAGAGATCCTTGATAATCGTAAAGGCACCGCGCAGATCCCCCTTGCTGTAGCCGGTCGCCCGATCTTCGGGATAGAGCTTCTCCAGTTTGGCGGAGACGGCCGGATCCAGATCACTGCCGTGGCACTTGAGGCAGAGCTCACCGGTCGGAATCGCCTTCATGTAACGAAAGACCTGCTGGCCGTTTTGCTCAACGATTTCATGCTTTTCCATTTTCTTCGGGTTCTCACCATTCGCTTTGCGCTGTTCGAACTCCTTGAGTACGGCCTTTTCCCATTGATCCGGAGCATTACCGGGATTGCGCGGCTTCAAACTGGTGCGGCCGATTTGCAGTCCCTTTTCCTTTGAGACATCGCGCGCAATCGCCGGGGCTTCCTCGCTGCACACTTCGATGGCATTAACCGGCCCGCCCGCTTTCATCGCCGATTGCAATTCACCCTTCAGTTGCCCGAAAAACTGTTTGACCGCCTGGCGGCTCTGCTTGACGTCGTCGGTCTTCTGCCCGGCGGCGGTTACACCGGTTAACATGGCCAACAGCACGATAGAGATAATCTGCTTCATTGTTTCGTTCTCCCATATTGACAAGATTAATAATAAAATCCAAAGCTACAGTGTCTGACCCCGGCTGAAAAACCTGAACAGGTCGATAAATTATAGATATAGGCAAGTAAACCAATTATGAGGCCAGGGCAGACAGGACTCAAGCCGATTGCAGGTGGAAACGGGACACTGTCATGCTGGCCAGGTTGCTCATCTCCAGGCCAGGGCTTACCTCTTTCACAGTAACCGATGACACAAGTCTGCGGACGCGAGACAAAGCCGTTGGCGCGACTGGTGAGGAAAATATCAGCGGACGGCGCTGTAATTTCCGCGACTCGATCACCTTCGCGGCCTCGTTCAGCTGTTGCGAAATGGCGCGAGAATAATGATATCTTTCCCGGCCTGCCGGTCACGGAGATCTGCTTGCTCCTCTGTTGGAACAGCGGCAGACCCACCGTTTTTTCCAACTGTCTGATTTAACTCAGGAATCGCTAATCAGGTCAGATGAGGCGCCGTGAGCGCCGGGGGTAATCCGATGCCAGGCCAGCCCTTCGGCGACTTTTCACACTATTGACGGGGATCCAGCCAGAGGCGAGAGCGTGGAAACGGCATGCCACACCTTTTTGTTAAATAATAAGGTAAAATCAGCCCAACCGGCTCGTGTAACGCGGTTCGGTTACCAGGCGACTCAACAAACCTGTTGCGATAACGCAAAAGCGAGAAGATCAGGGGAAACTGTGAATAAACACTCTCTCGTCATTGCGGTAAAAAACAGGGGCCGAATCACTCAATGACGGGATGGGTTTCTATTATTGTCAGGCTGACTTGTTGTGAAATTCCCGCCGGTTTATCTGCGCACCGTTGCACCCAAAAACTGGTATCAACGCTTCCACGTACTGCGTGTTAATGAAAAGACCATGAAAGATATCTCAATTGACAAGCTCCGTGAGGACATTGTCTTCAATGCAACTTTGCGCGGACAACCGCTGACCTTCCATTCCACCTGGGGCACCTTCTCGCCCCGCGAGGTGGACGAAGGCTCGCAGCTATTGCTGGATTACATCGAGATCAAGTCGAATGATCAGTGTCTGGATCTGGGTTGCGGCTACGGTCCCATTGGCCTGACCCTGGCCAGACTGGCGCCCGAAGGACATGCAACGCTGGTTGACAGGGATTACATGGCGATCGAGTACGCTCAGAAGAATATTGCGATCAACAAGATCGCCAATGCCGAGGCATTATTGAGTAACGGTTTCGACCGGATTCGCGATCGCCGGTTTGATGTAATCGCTTCCAATCTGCCCGCCAAGGTGGGCAACGAAATGCTGACCCTTTTTATGCACGATGCCCGGCAGCAGATGAATCCGGGCGGCCGGTTTTATGTGGTGACCATCACCGGATTGCGCAAATATATCGAGCGCAACTTCAAGGAGATATTCGGCAACTACAAGAAACTGAAACAGGGCAAGCACTATACCGTCGCGATGGCCAAAAAATAAGGATCTCATGAGCAAATTGATCGACAAGTTTTTCCCGTTTCTGCTCTGGTGGCCCATGGTGGGTCGGCATACGCTCAAGGCCGATCTCCTGGCCGGTCTGACCGGAGCAGTAATCGTATTGCCACAGGGTATTGCTTTTGCCACCATCGCCGGTCTGCCACCGCAATACGGCCTGTATACGGCCATGGTTACGCCGATCATCGCCGCGCTGTTCGGCTCTTCGCGGCACCTGGTATCAGGCCCCACCACAGCCATCTCCATTGTCGTGTTCAGCACCCTGAGCGGTCATGCTGAACCGGGCACGAGCGAATTCGTCCAGCTGGCCCTGACCCTGACCTTTCTGGCCGGAGTCTATCAATTTGCCTTTGGCCTGGCCCGTCTTGGGACGCTGGTCAACTTCGTCTCGCATACGGTGGTTATCGGCTTTACCGCCGGCGCCGCTATTTTGATCGCCACCAGCCAGATGCAACATGTGCTGGGAATCCCTGTCCCCACCGGCGAATCCTTTGCACATGTCTGGATGAATCTGTTCAGCCATCTCGAACAGCTGGACCCGCGTGTTCTGGGTGTGGCGATGTTTACCCTGATCGTCGCCGTGTTATTCAAGCGTTTTTTACCCGCCTGGCCCAATCTGCTACTGGGGATGGTCGCCGGCAGCCTGCTGGCATTCGGTCTGGGCGGTGAAGGCGCCGGACTGGCCATGATTGGAGAAATTCCCGGTCACTTGCCGCCGCTGTCGGCGCCGGACTTTTCGTTGACGACGATTCGCGAACTGGCCCCGCAGGCTTTTGCAGTAGCCCTGCTCGGCCTGATTGAGGCAGTCTCCATCTCCCGGGCTATTGCCGCCAAATCCCATCAGCAAATCGACGGCAACCAGGAATTCATCGGCCAGGGGCTGTCCAACATGGTTGGCAGCTTCTTCTCCAGCTACGCCGGTTCCGGGTCGTTTACCCGTTCCGGTATCAACTATGCCGCAGGGGCAAAAACACCTATGTCGGCGATCTTCGCCGCGATTGGTTTGATGATCATAGTGCTACTTGTTGCCCCATTAATGGCATATCTGCCAATCGCCGCTATGGGCGGAATCATTTTGCTGGTGGCTTACAATCTGATCGATTTTCATCATATCAAAAAGATCCTGCAGGTCAGTCGTTCCGAGACCGCCATTCTCCTCGTGACTTTTTTTGCCACACTGCTCCTGCATCTTGAGTTTGCCATTTATCTGGGTGTGCTACTGTCGCTGATCATCTTTTTGAGCCGCACTTCAACCCCGGAGGTGGTCACACTGGCCCCGGATCCGGCTACACCCAAACACAACCTGATCAACGTCAAGACAAAGCCGCTGGCCCAGTGTCCGCAGCTGAAGATCATTCGCATTGATATGTCGGTCTACTTTGGCTCGCTGACCAGCATTCAACGCCTGTTAAACAAGATATCCGATGAAGAAGGGATTAATCATATTCTCATAATCTCAACCGGTATCAATTTTATCGACATGGCTGGCGCCGAAATGCTGGTGCAGGAAGCGCAGCGCCTCAAACAACGCGGCGGCGGGTTGTACTTTACGGGTAATAAAAGCCGGGTCTGTGAGTTTCTGCGCAAGGGACACTTTTTACAGGAAATCGGTGAGGATCATTTCTTTGCTACCAAGCAGGAGGCCATCAGTCATATTTTTGGCAAGCTGAACCATACTCTCTGCGCACGTTGCGATAAACATATTTTCAAAGAGTGTGCAGCCGTGCCCCCGGAGGAACCGGTCACCTCGCTGCATCCTGAACCGAAAGATGGGTGAGTCCCTGCCTGTCAATTTTGAAAGAATATTTGCAGGAAGACAGTCTGAAACCCGAACAGGTTTGGAAGTCAATTTGCCGAAACACCGCCATATCCTGTTGTCGATGCCCGGCACAACCTGAATTTCTATCTGTGCACACTGTCAGGTCGGGACGTGTTTAATTAACCGTCGGCAGCCAATCATATGAAAGTAGCCCCATTAACCCGCCAGGCAAACAGCCAATCTCTGTTCCTTGCTACTATCATACACAGGCCATGCCGTTAGTCTCCGTTGCAGCAGCAAACGTGCAACAAGCGGCTATCGACGAACAGGATTCGCAAGACCCGCTTCATCGGCGCCACGACGCCAGGCTGGCATCGAGAACCCTGTACCAGGAGCCTCATGACCGGTTAACTGACAAGGGCCCCGACACCGACAACTATGTGAAGCGCATCTTTTCGGTCCAATAACCAGACCGTCATCAATCAAGCAGACGACTTGCCGGAGAAATTGCCGAGGCTGTTCGCCAACGTGACCCGCGACGACCACTCCTGGCAGGTCGGATTACGCTGGAAAACTCTCTGAGGAGTTCTCAATGGGGCACGTTTGTCAGTCAAACCGGGTAATTCTGGCCGGTCTCGGGTTACAATACGCAGCGCAATTCTGAACAACTGGTGACCAGCATGAAAAAACCCGTCGTCGGCGTCGTCATGGGCAGCAACAGTGACTGGAAAGTCATGAGTCAGGCCGTCGAAATCCTCAAGGAGTTCGGCGTCCCGCACGAGGCCAGGGTAGTCTCGGCACATCGCACGCCGGACCTTTTATATGATTACGCCGAACAGGCCGCCGAACGGGGCCTGCAGTGCATCATCGCCGGCGCCGGCGGTGCCGCCCACCTGCCCGGCATGCTGGCGGCCAAGACCATCGTGCCGGTGCTGGGCGTGCCGGTCACCTCGCGGGCCCTGAAGGGACTTGACTCGTTGCTGTCCATCGTACAGATGCCCAAAGGCATTCCGGTGGCCACCTTCGCCATCGGCGAGGCCGGGGCGGCCAACGCCGGACTGTTTGCGGTCTCCATGCTGGCCCGCCAGGAGGACAGGTACGCCCGCAAGCTGGAAACCTTCCGCAAGAAGCAGCGCACCAAAGTGCGCGCCATGAAACTGCCGAAGGTCTGAGATGCTGTTACCCGGTTCGACTCTCGGCATGCTTGGCGGCGGTCAATTGGGCCGCATGTTCACCATCGCCGCGCGCAACATGGGTTACGAGGTAGTCGTGCTGGACCCCGATCCCGACAGCCCGGCCGGCATGCTGGCCAGCGATCACCTCTGTGCCGATTATCTCGATATCCCCGCCCTCCAGTACCTGGGCGAGACCTGTGACGCGGTCACGACGGAATTCGAAAATGTGCCCGCCGAAAGTCTGGAATATCTGGCCCGGCACTGCGAAGTGCGTCCCGGCGCCCACGCCGTAACCCTGACCCAGGATCGGATTAGTGAAAAGACCTTTTTACACGACAACGGTTTTGCTACTGCGCCCTTTGCGGTGATCCGGGATCCCGCGGATCTCGATGCGGCAGCCCGGCAGGTGACCACTCCGGCGATCCTGAAAATTGCCCGCTTCGGTTACGACGGCAAGGGACAGTATCCGATCGCCTCCAGCGAGGAACTGGCCGACGCCTGGCAGGAACTGGGAAACAACCCCTGCGTGCTGGAACAGCGGGTTACCCTCGACATGGAAATCTCGGTGCTCGTGGCGCGCGGAAGCAATGGCGAGAGCCGTTGCTATCCAGTGGCCGAAAATATTCACCGCCATGGCATCCTCGACGTGAGTGTGGTGCCGGCACGTATCGACACCGTTCTGGAACAACAGGTGCTCCGGTCGGCCACCGGCATCGCCGCTGCCCTGGATTACGTTGGCGTACTGGCCGTGGAGTTCTTTGTCTCACACGGCGATCTGCTGGTCAATGAAATCGCACCGCGCCCGCACAACAGCGGCCACTATACTCTGGATGCGACACTCACTTCCCAGTTCGAACAGCAAGTCCGCGCGGTATGCGGCCTGCCACCGGGCGATCCCCGACTGCTCTGTCCGGTGGTAATGATCAACCTGCTCGGTGATCTGTGGCAGGGTCAGACCCCGCCCGACTGGGGCAAGCTGTTTGCCCGACCCAACGCCAAACTGCATCTGTACGGCAAGCGTGAAGCACGCGCCGGACGCAAGATGGGACACTACAACGTACTGGCCCCTACTCTGGATGAAGCACTGCATACCGCGCAGGAAATCCAGCAACAACTTGCTGATACCGAAAGCCGCGATACGTAAGGCGGCGCAGGTTTCCTCCTGTGTCCACGTCCCGGACACCGATAAGATTATCGCGCTGCCCCCTGCCTTGCTCTATACTGACCGCGACGCAACCGAAATCCCCGACAACCCCTGTGGAACAAAATCCTGATGAGGCACCGCAATTCAGCACACCCCAAAAAATACGTCGGCATTTATAACGATATAAATGGCGGCATGACCGATACCGGCAAGATTATTCGTGATGCCTGGGTATTTGATCTGATCCCCGAGTCTGAAACCTGCGAAGGCTGGCTGTTGCAAGGCATTGATGATTTGTGGGGCAAGGTGAATATGGAATGGGAAAAATACGGTTTCCAGGTGTCCAGACTCCCGGATGACTTGCGGGAAAAGTTCATGCGTATTCAGAACGAGGCTATCCAGCGAGCGCGTGAGGCAGACTGGGATCCAGACAAGGATTTGCAAGACGAACGATGAGTTTCGATCGGGAGTAATCCGGCCCGCGCAAAAGCTATCCTGTATCGTCAACTGGCCAGTCGTGCCGGTATTGGAATATTGCAACCCTGAACTGCCTGCCCGTTACTATGACGAGGCGCAGACTGCATCCGAACGCCCGGACAGGACCGGCGCGTTGTCTCCCTGTCTGAAACACCTGGCTTATCGTCGACCATCTTCTGAACGCCGGGCCGCCGGTAGTCCGGGCCGATTTCCAGGCCGTCCACCACAACAACCTGCCTGAACCGATTCCCTGCCAGATTCGCCTCTCACACAGGCACGGGCCGCTAATTACGCTTCCCGTCCTGGGGGAACCCCGATTGGCCCCACTTAGTCTGACGGGCGTTACGATCGGGCGGAGTTTTATTTGCCAGCCAAAATCAATCAGTTAAAATAGATTCATAATCAGAACGATATCCAACTTCCAACCCGGACAGGCCCTTGAGCGACACTTCCCAGTTACCCCTGGCAGTCGATATGGACGGCACGCTGGTGCACAGCGATACCCTGTGGGAAGCATGCCTGCGGTTGCTGGCCGTGCGCCCCTGGCTGGGGCTGTTATTGCCCCTCTGGCTGCTGGGCGGCAAGACGGCGTTCAAGCAGCGGCTCAGCGAACACGTTCGCCTGGATCCCCAAACCCTGCCCTATAATCAGCCTCTGCTGGAGTTTCTGCAGGCTGAAAAACAGCGCGGCCGGCCCCTGTGGCTGGTGACCGCCTCCCATCAACAGACCGCCAACGCAGTGGCGGACTATATCGGGCTGTTCGATGGCGTGCTGGCCAGCGACGCCCGCTGCAATCTGTCGGGATCGCGCAAGGCCAGGCAGCTAATTGAACAATTCGGGGAACGGGGCTTTGTCTATGCAGCCAATGCGACAGTGGATCTGAAAATCTGGCGCCAGGCGGCGGCCGCCATCGTGGTCAACGCCGGCCCGGGACTGACCCGGAGGGCCGCCTCCACCACTGCGCTGGAGCGTGTCTTCCCCCGTCCGGGCGCTGTCGACGCACTAAAAACCCTGCTGCGGGCCATGCGTCTGCACCAGTGGAGTAAAAACGGGCTGATCTTTGTGCCCCTGGTGCTGTCTCACAGCTGGGAAGCGACGGATCTGGTGGTGCATACCCTGCTGGCGTTTGTCGCCTTCGGCTGTGCCGCCTCGGCCATCTACCTGGTTAATGATCTGATCGATCTGGAAGCCGACCGGCTGCACGATGAAAAACGTCACCGGCCCTTCGCGGCCGGGTTGTTACCCCTGACCTGGGGAATCGCCATGATTCCGGTATTGCTGGTGATAGCCTTCGCCATTGCCTCAACCGTCAACAGCAACTTTATGCTGGTGCTGGTGGTCTATCTGTTGTTAACCACTGTCTATTCGCTGTTTCTCAAACCGGTGGCGTTGCTCGATGTGCTGGCCCTGACCAGCCTGTATACCCTGCGTATTATCGCCGGCGCTCTTGCCATTGATGTGCCGCTCTCTTACTGGTTGCTGGCCTTTTCCATGTTTATCTTCTTCAGCCTGGCACTGAGCAAACGCTTTTCCGAGCTCTACAACCTGAAACAGAAACCTGAAGGCAAGCAGACCGCACGCGGCTATCACACAGAGGATTTGCCTGTCGTCAGTCTGTTCGGCATCAGCAGTGGTTATCTGTCGGTACTGATCATGGTGCTGTATATCCACGATCTGCAGGCTGACAGTCTGTATAATCAGCCGCTCTGGCTCTGGCCGGTAGCCATCGCCGTACTCTACTGGATCAGCCGTATCTGGTTACTGGCCCACCGCGGGGTGTTGCACGAGGATCCGGTACTGTTTGCCATTCATGATCGCACCAGTTATATCGTGGCCCTGCTGGTCGCCGTCTGCCTGTTACTGGCGCTCTAGTCTCATGACGCGGGAATATTCCTGGGGTCGCTATCCCGATGTGGAACAACCACTTTATCCTTTGCGCTGGGAAGTCGATGCCTGGCCGCCCACAACCGGGGTTACGTCGATGCTGGCACATGGCCAGGGCCGCAGTTACGGCGACGTTGCACTGAACCCCGATGGGGTTTTACTGATGACCGACGGACTCGATCGCTTTATCGAGTTGGATACACAAAACGGCATATTGCGTTGTGAAGCCGGGGTGACACTGGCCGACATTCTTAACCTGGTTGTTTCTCATGGCTGGTTTTTGCCGGTCACCCCAGGCACCAAATTTGTCTCCGTTGGCGGTGCCATCGCCAACGACGTACATGGCAAAAATCACCACCGCGCCGGCACTTTTGGTTGTCACATCAATCGCCTCGGCCTGCGCCGTTCAGACGGGCAATTGCATGAATGCAGTGCGGCTGAAAATACCAGACTGTTTGCCGCCACCGTCGGCGGGCTGGGACTGACCGGCCTGATCGTCTGGGCCGAGATCCAGCTCAAAAAGATCAAAAGCTCCGCCATCGAACAACAGGCGCTGCGTTTCGCCAGCCTGGACGAATTTTTTACCCTGAGTGATGAATCGGATCAGCACTGGGAATATACTGTTGCCTGGATCGACTGCCTGGCCCGGGGTAACCAACTCGGGCGGGGCATTTTCTATCGTGGCAATCACGCCGATACGCAGCTTGAACAACCCGGACCCGATGATTATCGCAAAACCCGTTTCACACTGCCGGTCAGCCCGCCAGGCTTTTTACTTAACCGGGCCACGGTAAAACTGTTTAACCAGTGGTATTATCGAAAGCCGTTGAAAAGCGAAGCGCTGGTCCATTTCGATCCCTTCTTTTATCCGCTGGACAAGATCGGCCACTGGAATCGCCTGTATGGCAAGCGCGGGTTTTTCCAGTATCAATGCGTCATTCCGCGAGACAGAGCCCGCGATGCGCTGCCGCAACTGCTGCAGGCTATTGCCGAAAGTGGTCAGGGCTCCTTTCTCAGTGTCCTGAAACAGTTCGGCGATGTCCCTTCGCCAGGCATGCTTTCCTTTCCACGGCCCGGTGTCACACTGGCACTCGATTTTGCCAACCGGGGGCGCAAAACCCTGGACCTGCTCGACCGGCTGGACGGAATCACGGTCGCCAGCGAAGGAGCCGTCTACCCGGCCAAGGATGCGCGCATGTCCGCCGATGCATTTCAGCATTACTATCCTCGCTGGGAAACTTTTCAACACTATATTGATCCGGCGTTCTCTTCCCGTTTCTGGCGCCGGGTCACGCAACAGGGAGTTTCCGCATGAAAAAGATCCTGATTCTCGGGGCCACCTCGGCCATCGCCGAACAGACCGCCCGGCTGTATGCTGATCGGGGTGCACAGCTGATGCTGGTGGCACGCGACGAGGATAAACTCCGGCGACTGGCCGACGATCTGAGCATTCGTGGCGCCGAACAGGTCAAATGGCAGTCGTGCAATCTCAATGACACTGCCGGACATGAAAACCTGTTGAGCGAAAGCGTAAACCAACTCGGTGATCTGGACATGGTATTGATCGCCTACGGCACACTCGGCGAACAGGTCGCCGGTGAACAGGACTACCACGTCGCGCTCGCAGAGCTGCAAACCAACTGCCTGAGTGTTCTGTCGTTGCTGACCCTGCTGGCCAATTATTTCGAAAGCCAACAATCCGGTACCATCGCCGTGATTTCCTCGGTGGCCGGCGATCGCGGCCGGCAGAGCAATTATATCTATGGCACCGCCAAAGGGGCACTGAGCCTGTTTCTGCAGGGGCTGCGCAATCGCCTGCACAAAGCCGGTGTGCACGTGTTGACCATCAAACCGGGGTTTGTCGATACGCCCATGACCCGGGAATTTAAAAAAGGGCTATTGTGGGTCCAGCCACAAGCGATCGCCGCCGGTATCGTCAAAGCCGTCGACCGACGCCAGGACGTGGTCTATCTGCCGTTTTTCTGGCGCTATATTATGTTGTTCATCAAACTGATCCCGGAATTTATCTTCAAGAGGCTGTCACTGTAGTGGACAAGCAAAGCAAAATCGTCATCCCTGGCGCGGCCGGCCTGGTGGGTCAGAACCTGATCGTGTTTCTGACACAGGCCGGCTATACCAATCTGGTCGGCATCGACAAACATCCGCATAACACCCGCATGCTGGCCGAACTGCATCCGGATATTACCGTGGTCGAAGCGGACCTGGCCGAAAGCGGTCCTTGGCAACAGCACTTTGAGGGTGCCGAAGTGGTGATCATGCTGCAGGCCCAGATCGGTGCACTTACCGAAGAACCATTCATTCGTAACAACATCCACTCGACCCGGCATGTTATCGATGCCTGCAAGCGTTATTCAGTACCCTATATCGTGCATATCAGTTCCTCGGTGGTTGAATCCGTCGCAAGTGACTTTTATACCAACAGCAAGAAGGCACAGGAACAGCTGGTCGAAGAGTGCGGCATCCCGCATATTATCCTGCGCCCCACCCTGATGTTCGGCTGGTTCGATCGCAAACACCTCGGCTGGCTGTCACGCTTTATGAAAAAGTCCCCGATCTTCCCTATTCCCTCGCACGGCCGTTTCATGCGCCAGCCGCTGTACGTTAAGGACTTCTGCAACATCATCATCAGCGCCATGCAGCAGCGCCGGCATAATGAAATCTTTAACATCACCGGGCGCGAAAAAGTCGATTACGTGGATATCATCCGTACCATCAAACAGGTACAGGGGCTGCGCACCTGGATCGTCCATATTCCGTATCGGCTGTTCTGGTTCCTGCTCTGGTTTTATGCCCTGTTTGATCGCGATCCGCCTTTCACCACGCAACAACTGGGCGCGCTGGTCGCACACGACGAATTCGAGCTGATACCATGGTGGGAAAATTTCGGGGTGTCAGCGACGCCGTTCGAAGCCGCGATTCGGGAGACCTATACCGATCCAACTTACAGCGCGTATATACTGGATTTCTAGTTGGCAATTGATAGGTTGCATCGGCAGGAACATTCTGTTGCAGGAGGGGCTTACAGCCGCGACTTGTCGAACCTGACAGGCCGGTCGCCGATGGAATCGCCTCCTACAGAAAGAAATTAGCAGCAGAGAAAGTTGGCAGTTGGCAGTTGGCAGTTGGCAGTTGGCAGTTGGCAGTTGGCAGTTGGCAGTTGACAGTTGGCAGTTGGCAGTTGGCAGCGACAGTGTAGCTCAGATTGCGCGCAGCGCTACCTGACATCTATCGGGAAATTTCATTTTCTGCCAACTGCCCGTTGCTAACTGATGACTGCCAACTTTATTAACAGGATTATGTTATGAGTAAAATCGCCGTCATCGGCGCCGGCCCCATGGGTCTGGCCACGGCCTACGAGCTGACCAAACACAACCACCAGGTCGATCTGTACGAGTTCGACGATCGCCTGGGTGGCATGTCGGCCCATTTTGATTTTGACGGCCTGAGCATCGAGCGCTATTACCATTTTGTCTGCCGGCCCGACGAGCCGCTGTTTGAGCTACTTCACGAGCTGGGCATGGCTGACAAACTGCACTGGGTGGATACGAAGATGGGCTACTATTATCATGGCCACTTGCACCGCTGGGGGGATCCGATCTCGCTATTGACCTTTCCCCATCTCAACCTCATTTCGCGCCTGCGCTATGGCGCCCATATGTTCTTCGCCTCCAAACGGGACAAGGACAACTGGCGGGATCTGGACGGAATTGATGCGGTCACCTGGCTGAAGAAAGGCAGCGGTAAAAAAGCTTACGACGTGTTGTGGGATCGGCTGTTCCGGCTCAAATTTCACGACTATACCGATAACCTCTCGGCCGCCTGGATCTGGGCGCGGATTCGACGGATCGGTCAGTCTCGTCGCAGTATTTTTCAGGAGTCGCTGGGTTACATCCAGGGCGGTTCACAAACCCTGCTCAACGAACTCGCCAGACGCATCGGACAACAAGGCGGCCATATCCATCTATCCACACCGGTGCAAAATGTCCGCATCGAAAATGATCGGGTTACCGGCATCGAGCTCAACAACGGGGTCAGGAAATACGACCAGGTCATCAGTACCATACCCCTGCAGTACATTCCACGCCTGATGCCCGACCTTCCCCAGGAGCAGCTGGAACGCTATCGACAGGTGCAGAACATTGGTGTGGTTTGTCTGATCTATAAACTGAAAAAGCCGGTCACTGATAACTTCTGGCTCAATATCAGCGATCCCGACTTCGATATTCCGGGCATCATCGAAATGAGCAATCTGCGTCCTCTGCCCGACAATATCGTCTATGTGCCTTATTACATGCCACAATCACACCCCAAATTCAGCTGGAATGATGAAGCGATTATCAATGAAGCCACCGGCTATCTGAAAAAACTTAACCCTGAACTCGGCGATGAGGACATACTTTCAGTCAATGCCTCGCGCTACGCCTATGCGCAACCCATTTGTCAGCCGGGCTTTGCCAGTCTGTTGCCACCGATTCGCGGCAAGGTCGAGAACCTGCTGATTGCCGATACGTCCTATTACTATCCCGAAGATCGTTCTATCGCCGAAAGCGTCCAGCTCGGCAAGCAACTTGCCATGATGGCACAATCATGAAAGCAGTCATGAGAAACCGGCCATGAGCAAGCCCCTGCGTACCGAGTTCATGCAGTTTCTGGTCGTCGGCGGCTTCGCCGCGCTGGTGAACTTTGTCTCGCGGATTATTATTAACGAGTGGGTCGGTTATCGACTGGCGGTGATTCTCGCCTATCTGGTGGGTATGCTGACCGCGTTTATCCTCTCGAAGCTCTACGTATTCGAAAAAAGCGGCCGCCATCACTGGCACGAGTTGCGCGATTTCACCCTGGTCAACCTGCTGGCCGTAGTGCAGGTCTGGCTGATCAGCGTCGGCCTGGCTGAATACCTGTTCCCCGCCGCGGGCTACACCTTCTATGCCCCCGAGGTCGCCCACCTGATCGGCCTGGCCATCCCCGCCGTCACCAGCTACCTCGGACACAAGTACTATTCCTTCCGCAAATCGCCCTGATCGATCTCCCGCTTTTCCTCGTTCCTCGCACCTCGCCCCTTTGCAACCCACCACATTACGGCGTGTTACTCAACGGTCCTAATGATCCGAGCCGCCTTCTAGCAAGGATGGGAATCGATGGGTTGCAAATTGCCTGTGGCAGGCGACGCAACTCTCCACCATCTTTGAATAATAGAACAGACTCAGTTCGGCATCCTGCGACTCGGCGGCGTATTGCAGCTTTTTCGCCTGTTGATGAAATGCCTTGTCCTGACGGATAAAATCTTCCGGCAGGGCCTGGTGCAGGGTCTTGCGATCTTCGGCAGTCAGCTTCTGCTGAAAAATAAAGCTGTCATGGACCTGGCCGGCCGTTTCCGCCACAGCATGCCACTCCCCTCGTGGCAGGGACGTACCTATAGTAGCCAGCGCTTTTTCCAGGGCCTGCATCTCCTGTTGCAATAATTTGAGTAGTTTTGGCTCACCATCCAGTGGACCCGCCTCCCCCTGGGCCAGTACATGCCCGCTGCCCGCAATGACAAGCAGGCTTCCGAGGACAACGCGTTTTAGCACCAGTAACATAATTCTCTCCTTTATCGATCAGACCAGACAGGCCGAACGTGGGTACATCTATTGAAGCCTACCGACCCCGCTCCGTCTGTCCCTTGATGCGTATCAAGGCGAGCCGGGCTTGCCGGGGCAATAATTGTTGACTAATCTACTTATGTATAGACCTACATGACAACTGTCTCGGCAGGTGAAACCGATGCCCGGCACAATCCAGATGGAAAATAATCATCAGGGTGTTTTGCTCAAGATGAGCGGTCTGGTCAGCGGCCGGGAAATCATCGATCTCAACCGGGAAATTTACGCCCGGGATCCGGAAGAAAAGCTGCGCTACCAGATCTGGGATTTTACCGGGGCTAACCGGATGGAGGTTTCACCCGAGGAGCTTCACATCATTACCCTCGAAGACAAGGAAGAGGCCGCCAGAAACCCAAACCAGCTTGTCGCCCTGGTCGGCTCACCCCGCCAGCTCAACGGTGTGGATGTCACCTACCAGGTATTCTCCCAGACCTGGATCGGCGATGGATTTCAAAGTGAATCTTTCCGCAACCTGCACGAGGCTCGCCAGTGGATTGAACACGTGTTGTCCTCACGGTTTGAGACACAAAGCCACCAGGTTAAAAACTCTCGCGCTCGATCTCAAGATAAGCCCGGTTGATATTGACGCCCATCTGCCCCTCGAACTCCTTCATCTTTTTCCACTCTGACAAATCCAGTGTCTTGCGGATCTCGCTGTCCATCATACCCTGGTTGTATCCTGCCTCGACTCCGGCATAGAGGTCCGCCATCCGTTGATGCATAGCTTTAACATCGGCCATTGTCATCAACGACCCGTGGCCGGGAACTACCGTTTCGATGTTTCGCTCTTGAATCTTCGCCAGCGTGTCAATCCAGCTGCTGACGTGGGCATCAACAAAACTGGGAATCATCTTCTGAACCAGAATGTCGCCGCTGATCAGTAACTTGTCCTGTGGCAGGTAAATCATCATATCGCCCGGTGTATGTGAGCCGGCCGGGACCCAGAATTCCATGGGGATTTCCTGCAGGGTCACGTTGGTATGCGATTCCTGTGGATATACTGTTTTTGCGGGTATCGGTCGGGTATCGGGATGCTCCTTACCGGTCATGTTCTTCAGAATACCGATCCAGTTATACCCCTCTTTCTCAACCAGTTCCCGGCATTGCTTCGAACTGATCACTTCGGCATCCGGAAAGGCAGAGTTGCCCAGGATATGATCACCATGATGGTGGGTATTGATGACATGGGTCACCGGCTTGTCCGTGATTCCCGCAATGGTCTTTTTCAGATGCTGGCCGATTTCGTCGCTGAAGCCGGTATCGACAAGGACAACCCCGTCATCTCCGATCAATACAGCGCTGTTGACCATATAGCCCTGATTTTCTTTCGAGGGAAAACCGATCGGCCCAAGCAGAGCATAGACCCGCTCATTGATTTTTTTGACCTCCGGTTCAGGCAGTTCTTCGCCCGCCTGTAAACTGGCCATGGGTAACAACAATAGCAGAGTCAGAAAACCTGTCTGATTTTTCAGTAACCGATACACACTATTGAACATGGGCTTTTCTCCTTATAGTTTGCGAATATAATAATACTTGTCATGGTTGACGTAAATCACCAAATACCTGCTCCCCGACCCTTATGCGCTTTTACCAGGGATTCTGACAGGGGCGAATATTCAAAGCCTGTATCTCTGAAAAAAATCAAATATCAGCCCGAATCGCGACGACACACCAGGCCTGTTGTCACAGTTCAAAAAAACACTAAACTGACTTTAGACATTCAATCCGGATCGTCTGGCATGACAGAGGCTCTGAACAACATATTGACCGAAGCGATCGAGGACGAATACAAGGCCCGGGCCACCTATCGCCGGGTCCTGGAAGAGTTTGGTGACGTGCGTCCGTTCAGCAATATCGTCGAAGCTGAACAACGCCATATCGATGCCTTGCTGGTGCTGTTCGAAGAGTATGGACTGCACATCCCCGGGGATAGCTGGGCGGATCGTGTTGAGACACCGACGACCCTGCTGGCCGCTTGCCAGGCTGGCGTAGCTGCCGAGATCGATAATGCCGCGATGTATGATCGTCTGCTTGCTGCCAGCAGCGACTATCCGGCTGTCCAGCGCGTGCTTTGTAACCTGCAACGTGCCTCCCGGGAGAACCACCTGCCGGCCTTTCAACGTTGCGTGGAAAGAGAAAACCGCCAACTAAAATAGTGTTATAAATAACCCCTTGCCTTCGCAGGCCAAGAACCACCACAATGATCAACCAATAATAATGCCGGAGTGGCAGGATGTCCTCGAACATCTTTGTGGTCGGACTCGACGATTTCAATCTCTCCCAGTTACAGTCACTGCGACATGCGAATGAGTATCAATTTCACTCCCTTCTGCCTTATCAGGCGATTAAACGTCCTCTTCGCGAACCGGTGGAGCGCCTGTTACAACAGGCCTACACCAAGCTGGACAACTTCGAGGGTTCAATCGATGCCATCGTCGGTTACTGGGACTTTCCGGTCAGCACCATACTGCCGATAATTCGCCGACGCTATAATCTGCCCGGCCCCTCACTGGAAGCGGTACTCAGGTGTGAACACAAATACTGGAGCCGCTGTCTGCAAATAGAGATCGCTCCGGAACTGGTTCCGGAGTTTCAGGCGGTGAACCCTTTCGATCCGTATGCAGAAGATAAAATCGAAATTGCCTATCCTTTCTGGCTGAAACCAGTCAAGGCCGCCTCTTCTCACCTGGGATTCAGGATCAATAATCGCAAGGCACTGACAGACAGTCTTGCCATCATACGCGACAAGATACAGGGTTTCGCCAAACCATTTAACGATATCCTGGAACATGCCACGCTACCTTCACACATCGCCCCGTTTGACGGCAATTACTGTATCGCAGAGAGAATCATCTCCACCGGCGTGCAATGTACTCTCGAGGGCTATGTGCATAAAGGCGAGGTAACGGTATACGGTATTGTCGATTCGATTCGTTCCGGAAAACACCGTAGTTCCTTCTCTCGCTATCAATACCCCTCAACGCTTCCCGAGAACATCAAACAGCGCATGATTTATGCGATACAAAAAGTTCTTGAGTATTTTGACTATAACGACTCGCCTTTCAATGCCGAGTTTTACTGGTCAAAAAAAGATAACAGCCTGTATTTACTGGAAATTAATAGCCGAATTTCCAAATCGCATTGTCCTTTATTCAAAATGGTCAACGGCGAATACCATCATGCCGTCATGATCGACGTGGCTCTGGAAAACAAGCCCGGATTTCCCTATCGCGAAGGTAAATATAAAGTTGCCGCTAAATTCATGGTACGTCATTTCCAGGATGGCCAGGTCAAAGCTGTTCCGTCTTCCGCGCAAATAGATAAAGTGAAGCAGTGTTTCCCCGATACCGAAATACTGCTCCATGTTAAACCCGGTATGTGGTTGCGTGATCTGCCCAACCAGGACAGCTATAGTTATGAAATCGCAACTATATTCATGGGGGGAGATAGTCAGAAGCAGCTCCTGGCAAACTATCAAGCCACCCTGGACAGGCTGTCTTTTGACATCCAGGATACTGAATGAGGTTAGTAAATGCGCATCGTCACTGAATTCCCACACAAGGTAAAAGCCATCGAAAACGTCTGGATCCCCATGCCTGACGGCATCCACCTGGCGGCCCGCCTGTGGCTCCCGGAAGATGCCGAACAGGAACCGGTACCGGTGATTCTCGAATATATCCCTTATCGCAAGCGCGATTCTGTTCGGGCCAGGGATGAACAGATCTATCCCTATTTCGCCGGCCACGGTTATGCCGGGATCCGGGTGGACCTGCGTGGTAGCGGCGACTCCGAGGGCGTGCTGCGTGATGAGTACCTGCAACAGGAGCTGGACGACGGTCTGGCGATCCTGCAATGGCTGGAAGAACAACCGTGGTGCAATGGCAAGGTCGGAATGATGGGTATCTCGTGGGGAGGGTTCAATGGCCTGCAAATCGCCGCCATGCGTCCCCCGCAACTCAAAGCCATCATTACCGCCAGCTCAACTGATGATCGTTATGCCGATGATGTCCATCACATGGGCGGTTGTCTGCTGGGAGATAACCTCTCCTGGGCATCCACCATGTTCGCCTACAACTCCTGCCCGCCCGATCCTGAGCTGGTCGGCGACAAATGGCGCGATATGTGGTTCGAACGACTGCGGGGCAGCGGCCTGTGGCTGGACAAATGGCTGCAGCACCAGCGCCGGGATGATTACTGGAAACACGGTTCGATTTGCGAGGATTACAGCGCCGTGCAATGCCCGGTGATGGCTATCAGCGGCTGGGCTGACGGCTATTCCAATGCTGTATTCCGCTTGCTGGAGAATCTCGAAGCGCCACGCTGCGGACTTATTGGACCGTGGGGCCATAAATATCCCCATATCGGTCAGCCCGGCCCGGCCATCGGGTTCTTGCAGGAGGCAGTCCGCTGGTGGGACAAGTGGTTAAAAGATATCGACAACGGGGTCGACAAGGACCCAATGCTACGGGTCTGGATGCAGGACAGTGTTCCGCCCACCACCCGCTATCAGATGCGTCCTGGTCGCTGGATTGCCGAGAACGAGTGGCCGGCTGAAAAAATCGAACTGCGGGAATTTATTCTCGGTCCGGCGCGCCAGCTGCTCCCCGCCGATAAAACCACCGAAGAGGAAACCCGTAACCTGCAATCGCCGCTCGGTCTTGGCCTGTTTGCCGGCAAATGGTGCTCCTATGCAGCCGCACCCGATCTTCCCCATGACCAGCGCCAGGAAGATGGAGGTGCCCTGGTCTTTGACAGCGAGCCACTGGAAGAACCTCTCGAGATTCTCGGCGCCCCCACGGTTGAACTGGAAGTGATCCCGGACAAACCCGTCGCCATGCTGGCGGTTCGGCTTTCCGACATCGCCCCCGACAATAAAGCAGCCCGCGTAACCTATGGGTTACTGAACCTGACCCATCGTGACGATTCAGAGCATCCCAAAACGCTGCAACCGGGCAAACAATACCGGGTCCATGTTCAGCTCAACAACATCGCCCAGCATTTCCCCGCCGGTCATCGGCTGCGCATCGCTGTATCCACCTCTTACTGGCCGCTGGCCTGGCCGGCCCCGGAGTCTACCCAGGTCAAAGTCATTACGGGACGCAGTCGTGCCTTGTTGCCGGTGCGTCCGCCCAGGGATAGCGATAACAATCTACGGCCATTCGGAGAGCCGGAAGCCGCTCCTCCCCTGGACACCGAGATGATCGAGCCGGAGCACCATAACTGGCGTGTTATCCGGGATCTGGATCTCGACCTTTCGACCCTGAAAGTCATTAACGACAATGGCATCGTCTATATCAAAGACATCGACCTGGAGATGGGCCGCAAGGCACTGGAGTGGTATACCTATCAGGGAGATGACTTCAACTCGGTTCGAGGTGAAACCCTCTGGGAACGCAGTTACAAACGGGGAGACTGGTTTGTCAAAACCATTACCCGCACTGTATTGACTTCAACTGCAACTGACTTCCATTTGCGCGCTGAACTCGACGCTTACGAAGGCGATAAACGGGTCTATTCCGCTAACTGGGACAGAGTCATACCACGGGATTTTGTCTAAATAGATGTTCCGAATACCAGATCACTTTGTTCAAAAGATTGCTTCGCTTCGCTCGCAATGACCCAAAATAGTGAGGTCATTGCGAGGAACAACGTGACGAAGCAATCTCTCTGGACTGGTATTCGGAACATCTATTTAGACCATATCAATAGCAATGATAGACGCGCGGCACTGATACTGATGGCATTGACAGCGTCCTATTTAAAATAGATAGTTGCCACGATGGCTCATGAACATCATCACATCCCGCATAGCTACAACCGCGCTTTTGCCATAGGCATCAGTCTGAACCTGATCTTTGTGGTGATCGAGTTTGTTTATGGCTTCCTCGGCAACTCGCTGGCACTGATCACCGACGCCGGACATAACCTTTCCGATGTGCTGACCTTGCTGCTGGCCTGGGGCGCTATCTATCTGGCCGGCAAGGAACCCACGCCGTATCGCACTTATGGCTTCCGTCGATTGACAATTCTCGCTTCGTTGTTGAGCGGGATGTTGTTGCTGGTGGCGGTGGGCGCAATTGCCTGGGAGGCGGTGGGCCGCCTGGCCGATCCGCAACCGGTCGACGGTATGACCGTGATCATCGTCGCCGCAATCGGCGTGGTGATCAATACCATCACCGCGCTGCTGTTCATCCGTGGCCAGAAGCATGATCTGAATATCAAGGCGGCTTTTTTGCACATGGCCGCCGATGCGGGCGTGTCGCTTGGCGTAGTGATCGCCGGTGTCGTCATCATGTTTACCGACTGGCTGTGGGTCGATCCCCTGCTTGGTCTGCTTATCGCACTGGTCATTCTCTACAGCACGCTGGAACTGCTGCGTGATTCCACCGGCCTGGCCATTGATGCCGTTCCCAAAGGGATCGACCCGCATGAGGTTGAAGCTTATTTAAAACAGCTCCCCGGTGTCGACGAAGTTCACGACTTGCACATCTGGCCGGTGAGCACCACCGAAAACGCACTCACCGCACATCTGGTCGTCCCGCAATTTCCGGCTGATGACGCGCTGGTGCAACTGGCCAGCGACGAACTGCACCGTCGCTTCGGCATCGACCACGTCACACTGCAATGCGAGACCGGCAACGATTACTGCAAACAGGCCAGCCCGGGCAGTTTGTAGCTAACAGGCTTATATCAACCTTTTTCACCACGAAGACATGAAGCCTCGAAGTATTTAAGAAGAATTAAACCATAATGATCTCGCAGAGGCGCCAAGACGCCAAGGACAAATAAATTATTTCTCTGCGGCTTGGCGTCTTGGCGAGAAACATCTATTCGGGTTTGATTTTCACCACGAAGGCGCGAAGTATAACAATTGTTTTCCTCGTGGCTTCGCGTCTTCGTGGTAAAGCTTTTAAAATCTTCTGTACCAGTGCGTTATTAGAGACCAGTTGGCAGTCGGTAGGCCCGAGATAGCGAAGCGCTATCGGGCATTTATCTAATAGAAGCAGTGACAGGAACACTCTGTTGTGGGTGGGGCTTGCAGCCGCGACTTGTCGAACCTGGCAGGCTGGTCGCCGATGAAATCGCCTCCCACAAAAAAATAGTTGGCAGAAACAGTGCAGGTCAGGTTGCACGCAGTGCTACCTGACATAACACTGATTATCACCACGAAGGCGCGAAGTCTCGAAGTATATGAATATTCTCTTCGTGTCTTCGAGCCTTTTCTGGTAAAGCTTTTAGAGTTTTCTGTACCAGCACGCAGTCAGAAATCACCCGTAGCTGGCAGTCACCAGAAAAACGGGGTAATCCGCCTCTTCCTTGTTGACTACATGGGCGGTGCTGAACCGGATATCGGTGAAGCCCTGCTCGCGCATTAACGACTCGAGGGCATCACGCTCGAATCCGTGGTGGAAGACGCCTTCCACATCGGCCGGATGAAAGGTCCCATCTTCCCTGTCCAGATCGGCCAGGGCGACCCGACCGCCTGACCTGAGGCTGTCGGCAAAGCGACCGAACAGTTTTACCGTGTCTTCGACGTGATGCAGGGCCATGGCGCTGACAATAAGATCAAACTTCTGCTTCAGAGGAGCTTCGAGAATATCCTGACAGCAGATCTCTACCTTGCCCTGCAATTCCGGCTTGGCAGCCAGCTTTTCCAGCATGGAACCGGAAACGTCCACCGCCACAATATTATTCACGTGCGGGGCGATATGCGCGCTGATCAATCCGGTACCGGCACCAAAGTCCATGACCGACATGTCACTGCTCAGCGGGATACGCTCGACAATGGCCGACCCGATGCCCACCGACAAGGCTGTAATCATCTCGTTGGTATCCCAGTCCCGGGACTTTTCTTCAAACAGATCCGACATGCCTGATTTCTCCTGTTACAAGCTGAAGAGAAGACTATTTTGACAAAGACTGTTCAGAAATAACAGTTTTACGCGCCCGGGAGGCTCAAGATAAGAGTGTGTATATTTAGGCCGCCTCTTCCGGCCCCACCCGGAACAACGGGTTATGCGCCACCTCCCAGAGGTGGCCATCGGGATCCTGAAAGTAACCGCTATAGCCGCCCAGAAGACTTTTTCGGATCGTCTGGTAATCGTTGCTACAGCCTGTTCGGCAAGACGGATAACTTCATCCACCTCGGCTTCAGAGTGTACGTTGTGCGCCAGGGTGAAGCCTTCAAAGCCAGTGCCTTGCGCCGGGACACCGGCATCTTGTGCCAATGCCTCCCGCCCGTACAATTCCAGCCACGTGCCATTAAGCGTGAAGAAGGCGACTTGCGGCTGGGATTCCCTGCGCGGGAATCCCAGCCCCTGTTCGTAGAATCGGATTGATGCCTCCAGGTCGCGCACGCCCAGGGTGACCATGCTGATTCGCGGCTTCATTGGCTATCTCCCTATGTCATCAGACTAAACAATGTCAGCATCACATTAATTATAGAAGCTCACACAGACCATTAAATCATCGCCTTCTATCCGCTGATAGACTTCAGATGACGTAAATTCCGGAGAGAACTGACAGCCCATAACCAACCGTTCGAGGTTGGCTATACGGTCTCATCCAGCAATTCGATCCAGTGCCTGACCGGCCTACCCGCCTTGCTGGCAAGGTGCATCTGGCAGCCGATATTGGCGGTGACGATAACATCGGGCTCGTCCTGTTGCAGGGCGACCAGCTTGTTATCGCGCAGCTGGTTGGAGAGTGTCGGCTGGAGAATCGAGTAAGTGCCGGCCGAGCCGCAACACAGATGGGGATCGGGGACTTCAGTAAGAGTGAAGCCGGCATTTAGCAGTATACCTTCCACCACGCCGTTGATCTGCTGGCCGTGCTGCAGGGTACAGGGACTATGGAAGGCAACCTTGTTATAGTCGGACTTGTTGTCCAGTTGTGACAGATCCTCGTCACGCATGACTTCACTGATATCTTTGGCCAGCTCACTGACCCGGGCGGCCTGTTTGGCGTAGGTCGGATCATGCTTTAACAGCTCGCCGTATTCCTTGACCATGGCACCACAGCCGCTGGCGGTGATCACAATCGCCTCCGCTCCCGCTTCAATATGCGGCCACCAGGCGGCGATGTTGTTGCGCATGAAATCCAGCCCCTCTTCCGCTGCGGAAAGATGATGACTGACGGCGCCGCAACATCCCGCTCGCTCGGCGCTGACAAGTTCGACACCGAGCCTGTCCAGCACCCGTGCAGCGGCGGCATTGGTATTGGGGGTGGAAACACTCTGCACGCAGCCCTCGAGTACCAGCATCTTGCGCGCATGCGTTTGCCCGGGCCTCGATATGGGGGTTTGCAGTGTCGGTATCTGATTGCGTAGCGCAGCCGGCATGACGTTCCTGAAAAGATTACCGGCTCTGACCAACGGCGCAAAGCGTTTTGGATAAGGGACCACCTTGCGCAACAACCAGCGTTGCAGGGTTTCTAATTTGCCACGGGAAACTTTTTCTTCCACCCGCTCACGACCGATTTCCACCAGCCGACCGTAACGCACGCCGGAAGGACAGGTGGTCTCGCAGGCCCGGCAGGTCAGACAACGATCCAGGTGTTGCTGGGTTTTGTGGGTAACCTCGTTCTCCTCTAACGCCTGCTTGATTAGATAAATCCGTCCGCGTGGTCCGTCCAGTTCATCGCCCAGCAATTGATAGGTCGGACAAGTGGCAGTACAGAAACCGCAATGCACGCAGGCACGCAGGATGTCATTGGCTTCCCGGCCCTGGGGGGTATTCAGGAACTGTTGGCTCAGATTCGTCTGCATGGTTGCCTTTGCCTGGTCTGTTGCATCCCTGGACAGTGACGAGGGACGAGGGACGAGTTACGAGGCCTCTTTAATAGATCACTCACTGATGTCTTTAATACGCCATTCTTACCGATTTCCGATTTCCGATTTCCGATTTCCGATTTCCGACTTCCGACTTCCGACTTCCGACTTCCGACTTCCGACTTCCGATTTATAACTGCCGACTGCCCTCTGCCAACTTAGATTTCCTTATACATCCGCCCCGGATTAAATATCCCCCTGGGATCGAAAGCCTGTTTTAAATTGCGCTGCAGTTTCATCAGCCCCGCGGGTAACGGATGAAAGACCTCCAGGTCGCCGGACTCGCCGCGATAAAGTGTCGCGTGACCACCGGCTTTTTCCGCGGTCTGGCGAATTCGCTCCGCCGGCTCGTCGGCGACCAGCCAGCGTTGTGCCCCGCCCCATTCATATAGCCACTTTCCTTTTAACGGAACAGGCGGCGTGGTAGAGGCCAGGGACAGACGCCACAGCGGTTTGTCGCCGGAGAAAAAGGCGTGCTGCTGTTCCTTGAGTTTGTGCCACCAGGTCCGGGTTGGCGGCACTTCCTCCCCGCCGATCAACTTGCGCGCGGCGGCGATAGTGCCTGCGGTGCCACACAGGCGCACATAGAGACTCACGCCGTCGTAACAGGTCGCCGAGATGGGCAAGGACTGCTGCGCCCACTGGTTCATGCGTTTAATCGCACTCTCTTCTGAGCACTCCTGGACCAGGGTTTGCTCGCCCTCGGGACGGGGCAATACCTTGAGCGAGACTTCGAGCAACACGCCCAGTGTCCCCAGCGCGCCGGCCATCAATCGCGAGACATCGTAACCGGCGACGTTTTTCATCACCTCGCCACCGAAGTGCAGTAGCTCGCCCCGGCCGTTAATCAGTTTGCAACCGAGGACAAAATCGCGTGCCGCACCGGCTGTAGCCCGGCGCGGACCGGAAAAGTTGCAGGCCACGGTGCCGCCCAGCGTGGCTCCTGCGCCAAAATGCGGCGGCTCGAAGGCCAGCATCTGGCCCTGTTTCGCCAGGGTTTGTTCAATGATTTCCAGCGGCGTCCCGGCGCGTGCGGTCAGCACCAGCTCGGTCGGCTCGTAAGTCACGATACCCGTGTGGCCGCCTGTCTCAAGCGGCGTCCCCGATACAGCATGTCCATAGAAGGACTTGCTGTTGCTGCCGCGAATCGCCAGCGGCTGATGGTGTTCCAGGGCACTTTGCACCTGCTGTTGTAACTGTTCGCTGATGTCGGCCATGAATCAGAACCGATCCAGCTCGGGAAACGGCAGTTCCCCGTGGTGCACATGCATGGCGCCGAACTCGGCGCAACGATGCAGGGTGGGAACCGCTTTGCCGGGATTGAGCAGGCCCCTGGGATCGAAGGCATTTTTGATCGCATGAAACTGGGTCAGCTCCAGCGCATCGAATTGCACGCACATCTGGTTGATCTTCTCCATGCCCACGCCGTGTTCGCCGGTGATGGTGCCGCCAACTTCCACACACAACTCCAGTATCTTGCCACCGAATTCTTCGGTGCGTTCCAGCTCGCCGGGTTTATTGGCATCGTACAGGATCAACGGATGCAGGTTGCCGTCGCCGGCATGAAACACATTGGCCACCGGCAATTCATACTCTGCAGATAACCCGGCGATCTTGCATAACACTTCGGGCAGGTGCTTGCGCGGAATGGTACCGTCCATGCAATAGTAATCAGGCGAGAGGCGCCCCACCGCCGGGAATGCCGCCTTGCGGCCCTTCCAGAAATTCATGCGTTCGGCATCATTGCTTGCGGTACGCACCTCGGTGGCACCACTGTGATTCAATATCTCACGCACCTGGTAGACATGGGCCGAGACTTCCTCGTTGGTGCCATCAAGTTCACACAACAGGATCGCTTCGGCGCTGACCGGGTAACCGGCATGCACGAAATCCTCGGCGGCCTGGATGGCCAGTTTATCCATCATCTCCAGTCCGGCGGGAATGATTCCGGCGGAGATGATGTTGCCCACCGCCTGACCGGCTTTGACCACGTCATCGAAGGCCGCCAGTATCACCTGGGCGCGATCGGGTTTGGGCAGTAACTTCACGGTCACTTCCACGATCACCCCGAGCATGCCTTCGGAGCCGGTCATCAGCGCCAGTAGATCATAACCCGCCGCATCCAGTCCGCTGCCGCCGATGGTCAGCAGCTCGCCATCGATGGTAATCAGTTTCAGTTGCTGAATATTGTGCACAGTCAGACCGTATTTCAGACAATGCACGCCACCGGCATTCTCGGCCACGTTGCCCCCGATGCTGCAGGCGATCTGCGAGGAAGGATCGGGCGCATAATAAAGACCGTGCTGTGCCACCGCCTCGGAAATTGCCAGGTTACGCACCCCCGGTTGTACCCGCGCTATACGCTGCTCGGGATCAACCTGCAAGATCTGGTTAAACCGCGCCAGGCTCAGTAACACACCCTGCTCGTGCGGCAGGGCCCCGCCCGACAGACCGGTGCCGGCCCCGCGCGCCACGACCGGCACATCGAATTCACTGCAGGCTTTTAAAATGGTCTGGACCTGCTCGATAGTATCGGGCAACACCACCGCCAGCGGTAACTTGCGATAGGCGGACAGCCCGTCGCATTCATACGGATGCAGATCCTCCTCGCTGTATAACACCTGTTCGGCGGGCAACAGCGCCTTGAAGCGGCGAATCAGTTTTTTGCGAATAGCCGGTATAGTGTGTTGTGCAGCGCTGTCGCTCATACGGAACCATCAATAGGGGCAGGGAATAAATAAATAGCCCCTGCAAATAGAGGTTATGGATCAAAAACGAACAGTCATTCTACCCCTGTTACCACAGAGGTGAAACCTCGGGACGATGAGCCCGGTAACAGCTCCACTGTTTGTTATCACACAGGGGATAACACAAAGCTGATAATGATTTTTCGCTCTATTTCCCTGCCCATGATGGTGTCATCAGGACGAATTGGGTAACATTCAGGGCCAGAATAAAAACACCACCGAGGGAGGAGAGCATGTTCGAGGATGTCACTAATTATCTGATCGCCGGCGGCCTGCTGGCCGGGCTGATCTACGGGCTGGTTGCCCGGCACTTCGATCTGGACATGATGCAGGCCGTGCGCAACGTGTTTCGTGAATCCAGTCACCGCCAGCAGCTGGCTGTGGCGACGGCGATGCTGGTGGCCATCGTCGGCACATACTGGCTGGAGACGACCGGCACGGTAGATATTGCCAGTGCCGGCTATCGCAATGCGCAATTCGACTGGCTGGGTGTCCTGCTCGGGGGTCTGCTGTTCGGTATCGGCGCCAGCCTGGGCGGGCAGGATGCCGCGCGGGTCTTCGTCAACGCCGCCGGTGGCGATCTGCGCGCCCTGCTGGTGCTGTCGGTCTTCATCATCTTCGCCACCATCACCCAGTTCGGCCTGCTGGAGTCGGTACGGCTGTGGCTCACCGGCCTGACCGCGATTGATCTGACCTCCGGTGACGCCGGCATCGCCCCCATGCTGGGCCTGCCCGGCTGGCTGGTGCTGCTGGTCATCGGCGGGGCCCTGGCCACCTACATCGCCCTGCGCTGGAAGCGGGGCGGACAGATCTCCCTGCTGATCGCCGGCGGTATCATTGGCCTGATCACGGTGGCCAGCTGGTACGTGACCGGCGTGCTGGCCTTTGATGATTTCGACCCCAGAGCCCCCTCGGGCATCACTGCCTCCGGCCCCATGTCCCGCATCGGCATGCTGGTCATCGCCGGCGACACCCCCCGCCTCTCCTATGCCGTCTCCTTTGTCATCGGGCTGGCAGTCATCGGCTTTGTCTACAGCTTGCTGCGCGGCCAGTTCCGCTTCACCCCGATCCCCGGCGGCAAGCTGGGCAGTTCGATTCTGGGTGCGGCACTGATGGGCATCGGCGCTACGGTCGCCTACGGCTGCAACGTCGGCCAGGGGCTGACCGGCTTCTCTACCCTCTCACTGGAATCGGTGCTAGCCGTGGTCGGCATGTTCCTCGGGGTGATGATCGCCAGCAAAAAACGCTGGGAATAGGCTCCGCCGGCGGGCAAAAACCGGGGGGCGGGGCGATGCCCCGCCCGATCAGGCTATCCCTGGCAAATTTTACATAGAAAATGATCGATAAATCAGGATAGCCGATGTTCTCTGGTTCCCGATAAGGGCTTTGCCCCCTTTAACTTGCTTACTCTTTATCAGCAACGATAGTTTTTACATGCCTAACATGTTCACGATTTGTTTTAAATGATGGCGTAAGCCTTCCTTGTTCTATTTTTCTTGCGATTCCTATTACTTGCGATTCCGTTAAAACTTGGGTTTTCTTTGATTTGATATACCTCGCATAGCCTCCGCCAAAGGTTACATTTTCAGGCATATCGGTTTTAAAAACGCTATCTCCTACAAAAACAATTACAGAATGCACTTGCTGTTCATCCAGGTCCAACAATGACTCAAGGGTTTTTACATGCTTATAGTTCTGATGCAACGGATTCTGGAATTTGTTTGAATATTTATAGATCTTCTGAGTCCATGTTTTCTGATTAGGACTCCCAAATATCCAGCCTTTCATGTTCTTTGTTTCAACCACGAATATGCCAAATTCTGAAACGATGATGTGATCAATCTGCGTACTTCCATCTTCTGTTGGCAGGGTCACATTCTTGATTAGATGGTATTTTCCTTTGTCCAGTAGCAATCTCGCAGAAAAATTGACGATAAACTCTCCGACCACACCTTTAAACCAAGGGGACTTAAGAATACCTGCAAGGATCGCTATTGGTACCAGATACCAAAGAGCACCGACTATTTGGTTGATGATTGGCGTAAAATCCATTCTACGATCTCGCTTTATTCACATAACGCCGCAAATAACAACCATTTTTCGGGATCAGGTCTTCTCTCTTGCTTCCTGAACGAAGTCTTGGGGGCCAGATGCCGTCTTCCCTGTCAAGCATAATTCGCATCATACGGTACTTCTTTTTTCAAAACACCATAGATGATGCGAATGAGTTTTCGCATAGATGCACCGACTAACGCTATTTTCGATTTGCCCGCCTCAGTCAGTCTCTGGTTTAGCTCAACAATCGATGGGTTATAGCGCATAGCGATGATCGCAGGCATAAAAAATTCTTTGCGCAAGGCTCCTCTCCCAAGAAAAGGTGCCGGAGGGATTTAATTTTAGTCAACCTTGATAATTGCTCATTTTTTTATCCCTCCGACACCTTTTTTTCTGGTGTGGAACATCGATTAGTCGAAGTAGGAACGAACGCTGAAGAGGATACGGAATTCGTCATCCTGCAATTCTCCGTCATCACTATCGACGTAGATATCATTCGAAGCAAAAAGGTAGCTGCCGTCCACGGCAAGAGCGACGTCGTCACGGATGAAGTACTTCATGCCACCACCGACCGAAAATACGGCAGCGTCGTTGTCGAGACCGCTATCGTCGGCTTCGACATCGGCCCAGACAACACCGGCGCTCAGAAATGGCACAAGAGCCGAATCAAGGATGAGGTTGTACTCGGCACGGGCACCCAGTTCGGTGCTCATGTAGCGTTCGTCGTCGCGTAACCCAGCAACCACGGCAACCTCGATTCCATCGGCGACGAACTGACCGTAGGCGAGCTGAATATGTAATTTATCTCCCATCACATCGAAGTACCCTGCACCTTCAAGAACCCTGGTACCCTTGTCCAGATTCGGGGTAATAACGCCAGATTCGTTTTCAGCGGCAACCGCCGAACCCGACAGCATTGCTGCGGCTGCAAACAATAACCATGTTTTACTCATCTCCTGCTTCTCCTGTTTTGTTGACTTTCTCGACAAGGGAAAAGACCATCTTTCCCACTCCCTGGAAAGAAAAAGGGCTCTGACCCTGACGGATCTGCAATCTCAGACCTTTCGGGGGCCAGTTCTTGTCTTTTGCTTCCTGAAATTCAAAACGCAAGACCTGACCTTGAAGACTTTTATGACTGCTGGTCATTTCCGCGCAGCAATCCGGCCACACTCAGGTCTTCATCTATCTCCGGCCAATGGATACCTTCACCATCACCCAGAAGCTCATAGTTCTCTAATTGAGTTTTCGCGGCTTCGGATAAACGCGGAAACCAAACTAATGGGACTGTAATCTTTCGCCCATCAACCAATGACACGATTAGATCATCGTCTGTAAACTCGACACTCTGAGCCAAAGGATGTGTTTCAACTGCTAATGTGCTCATTCCACGCCTCCAGGAATATTTTCCTGTTTTCATCAATATGCTTGTGTATCGTTCGCAGTTCGTGCGATGCAAACCGCTTTGACCCTGCCAACGCAACAGGGTTTAACCAAAATTTAGCAAGAAACTGTTCTCTTTGTATATAAATATGGGGCGGCTCCCCTCTTTCATTACTATAGAAAAAGAACCGATAGGGCCCAATCTTGAGTATTGTTGGCATATTACACTGTCATCCCTTCTTCCTTGATCGCATAACAGTTAGTTAGACACATGTTTGGCTATCCCGGACCCGGCTCCAGATATTACAGAAATCACCCATAATCGTAGCAGGGAGGAAGTGGGTTTTCGAGCTTAGCACCACCTTGTTTTGCTGACATATCAGGGTTTCCCCTACTATCCCTGGCCGGTTGTAGTCCCGTCAGACGCCGCCGAGCATCGCAGAGCAAGGAGGAACAGCCCGAAGGGTGCGCGCATGGAAGCGCGCACTCGCCCGTCGGCACACGGACGTACCGTCGGGCGAGCCCGACTGGAGCGAGAAGCGCAGGGAACCGTTTCAGCCATTGGAAATGGCTGAAACGGCGGTGTCTTTCGGGCGCGGTTTCTTTGGTTCGTTTCTTTATCGCGTAATAAAGAAATGAACTCGCCGTGCGGGCGCGAGAGCCCGCTTTCAAATTTCAGCTCGCCCGCAGGGCGAACCTTTAGATAAGCAGGGTGAACCCGCAAGAGTCGCCTCCCACAACGACATCTCCCTCACCCTCCCCTTGCAGGGTAGGGAATAAATTGTCCCCTTTCACTCAACTCACGCACGACCCGCTCAACAAGCTGTTTTGTCTCACTGGTTTCAAAAGCCACATCCGGGCTTTCCCCCGCATCCAGCCCGAACAGCACGAGCTCCTGTGGCAGCTGTCCCATGGCCCGGCCCAGGGCAATGGCTTCGGCAACACCGAAGTTATGACTCGACAGGCCCGCAGTCTGTTCACTGATCTGCTCGGCATCCAGCCGCACCAGCGTCCCGCGTGGCTTGCCCGCCTGCAACGCGTCGATCAGGATCACCCGTGCGTATCCCTGCAGGCTTTCAATCAGGCCAGGGCCGGGGCGATCCAGTTTGAGGAACGTGCAGTCCTGCAATGCCCCATCAGCATCCTTTTTTTTCTTTAGATTATCGACGACGTGCCAGCCCAGCTGATCGGCACCAAAGGGTGAACCGATGCCGGCGATCAACAACGCTTTCACTCGCGATCGACCTTGATCTTCAGAAAGTGGGTGGCGCAGGAGATGCAGGGGTCGTAATTGCGGATGACGCTTTCGGCGCGCAAGCGCAGTTCAGCATCGGCATGTTGCAGGCCGTAACTTGATAACGACTGGAACAAATCCTCTTCGATGCGCGCCTGGTTCTGACTGGTGGGCGGGACAATACGGGATCTGAGCACCATGCCTTCTTCATCCAGATCATAGCGATGCCAGAGTATGCCACGCGGGGCTTCGGTACAGCCGTAACCGGTGCCGGCCTTCGGTTCGATGAATTCAGCGCTTTGCGAAGGTATTTGATAGTTATCCAGCAGACGTATGGCTTCCTCGAAGGCATGGCAGGTTTCGATGGCGCGGGCGATGATCGAATGAAACACATTCCGGCTGGGCAGCTGCAAACCGATTTCGTCGATCAA
>NZ_JAWOCR010000003.1:0-18833 GCF_046483665.1 Thiohalophilus sp.
TCGTCCCCTGGGACTCGGTTTCTAAGCTGACGATCTGTAACACCACCTATGCTTCTGGCAATAACCTTGACTCCGAGGATGTTACGGATCCACCCTTGATTCGGGTCGCAGAAGGAGATTTTCGCTACTGGTCATCCAATGAACGCTGGCAGTGCACCTGGGATGATGAGCGTCGAGACGCCAGTAATGGCACCAGTAACAACCCCACCTCTGCCGCTACTAGCGACCCTGACCCAACCTCCGATGGTCTTCAAGATGGAACCAATGGACCCGACTTTCAGGCGCATGTTGAAGTCTGTGTCGATGGACTGATCGGCACCGAAAAATGTAAAGAATATGGCAGTTCCCAAAAACCGACCGGCCTGCTGCATACCTACGGTGAGAACGACAGCATCAAGTTTGGTCTGATGACCGGCTCTTACCGGTTCAACAAGTCCGGCGGTGTGGTACGTAAGAATATCTCCTATTTCAGTGATGAAGTAGACAACACGGATGGTACATTTACCAGCGTTAACGGGATTGTCTCTACACTGGATAAGCTCAGAATTGCCAGATACCGATACAATGATGGCGATACCGGTGACTCAAACGGCACATATAACATTTCCGATGACTGTCCCTGGGGGCTGTCATCATTCACTGATGGCGACTGTTCCAACTGGGGGAACCCGGTTACCGAAATGTACCTGGAAGCTGTGCGGTATTTCGCCGGCCTCAACAGAAATAACTCCTTCAGCAACAACGCCAATGATGACACCGGTTACATCAGTGGTTTGACGAATGTGGGGCTTTGGGACGATCCTTTCGACAACAGCAATTACTGCGCAGCTTGCAGCATCATTATGCTCAATGCCAGCGACTTCTCCTATGATTCCGATTCACTCGATATGTCCGGCCTGCCCGGCAGCCCGGATGCAAGCACTCTGACAGATACCGTCGGCGATGAGGAAGGCATTAGCGGAAATGATTATTTTGTTGGTGAAAATGGCACGGATAATGATCAGTTATGCACCCCCAAGACCATTTCCAGTTTCGGGGATGTCAAGGGCCCCTGTCCCGGCTCGCCGAGATTGCAGGGCAGTTACAACATCGCCGGTATCGCGCATTGGGCAAAAACCAATGATATTCGCGCCCTGACAGACGATCAAAAGATTAACACTTACAGTGTCGCACTCAGCGGCAACGTGCCCCAGATCCGCATTCCTGTACCCGGCGCCACTGATCAGTTTGTCACGGTCCTTCCGGCCTGTCGTAATGACAGTGTTGGCGGCAACTGCGCACTCGTAAACTTCACTATTGTGAAACCCCATACTGATCTTGGTGGCGGCACTTATGGCGGCTCATTCCAGATTCAATGGGAAGATAGCGAACAGGGCGGTGACTACGACCAGGATATGAAGGGTACTATTTCCTATGAAATCACATCTTCCAACGTCACTATCGAAACAAAAATCACCGGCGACTCTTCCGATAACACAGAAATGGGTTTTGGATATACGATTAGTGGAACAACCGATGACGGTTTCCATGTTCATTCAGGAATCTGGGGATTTACCTACGACGAACCAGGTATCACAAACGACTGCAGCAGTGGCTGTGATGGCCATGCATCAAGTACAAGTGGGGGGGACAGTCCAACAAATAAGACCTATTTAATTGGGACTTCAAGTGCGGACTTGCTTAAAGACCCGCTCTGGTATGCTGCCAAATGGGGTGGTTTTACCGATTACAATAATAATGATCTTCCTGACCTGCAATATGAGTGGGATCAACGCAACAATGATACCGGCGCCTATGAATCTGATGGTATTCCGGATAATTATTTTCTCGCCTCCAACCCGGCAACCCTGGAATCACAGTTGAACCGGGTATTCAATGAACTTCTTCAACGCCTTTCATCCGGTTCCGCTGCGGCGGTAATCGCCGACACTGTCGCTATGACCGGCGGCGTGGTTCAGGCTTTATATCAACCTGAACAGACCTATGACAATAAAACCCTGAACTGGACCGGACTGGTGCACAGCGTATTCATCGATGACGAAGGTAATCTGCGCGAAGACACCAATGGCAATGCTACTTTGGATGATTATGCTACGGATAAATGGATCCAGATCCTGTATGACGAGGCTGTTGGCCGGACCCGGGTATTTTACTGCAATCGTTCGGATTCCTGTGCAACCTACGATGATATTCGTGAGATTGAGGAAATGAAACCAATCTGGAATGCCCGTGATAAGCTGGCCGAAGTATCCAATGCTGCCATTACCGAACAAAGACCTTATGGCAATTCATTTTCTGATAGCAGCAGCGGTGGCCGCCATATCATCACCTGGCTCGACGATGACGACGGTGACGTTGACAGTGGCGAAGTTGTTGACTTCACTGATGATAGTTTCGACAGCAGTAATTTTGGTTATCTGAATGCTGTTGATGAGACCGAAGCAAAGAATATCGTCAACTTTATTCGCGGCCAGGAAGGTATCACGGGATATCGTAACCGTACCGCTGATTATGACGGCAATGGTGAAAAACCCTGGCGCCTGGGCGACATAGTCCACTCAACGCCGCTGATCGTCTCCAAACCGGATAACAACTATGATACGCGTTTCGGTGACGATACCTACCGGGATTTTCGTGCCCAGTACGAAAATCGGCGCGGTGTCGTTTATGTTGGCGCCAATGACGGGATGATCCACGCTTTTAATGCCGGCTTCTTCGATCCGAACAACAGTCGTTTCTGCCTTAAAGCCGATTGCTCTGCGGCATCCGAAGAAGACGAGCATCCGCTCGGTGCGGAATTGTGGGCCTACGTCCCGAAAAACCTGCTCCCCCATCTGCGCTGGCTGACCGAGCCCGATTATCCCCATGTTTATTACATGGACGGTAAACCCCAGGCATTCGACGTCAATATTTTCCCGGATGACGCCGATCATCCCGATGGCTGGGGCACGATCCTCGTCGTCGGCATGCGTCTTGGTGGTAGTGAAATTGATGTCGATTATGATGATGACGGGACAACGGATTACACTGCCCGGTCGGCCTACGTAATCCTGGACGTCACCAACCCGGAAACCGCTCCCACGGTGCTGGCCGAATTTACCGATTCGGACCTTGGTTTCACCACCAGTGCGCCGCAAATTGCCGTGCGCCGCCAGCCGGATGACAATATCGACTGGACCGAGGCTCAGGCAGGCAGCGATACCCAACCCAATGACTGGTACCTGGTATTCGGTAATGGCCCGACGGACCTGGATACCGTCACCAGTACGAATAATGCGCAGGTCTATGCCCTGGAGCTGGATCTGGTCAGTGGCCGGCTTGACGTGGATTCCAGCCAGGTCACCAAGATTGATACCGGGATCACCAGCAGCTTTGTTGGCGATCCGGCGGTGGCTGACTGGTCCAATGATTTTCTCTCCGATGCCATTTATTTCGGCATTGTGGGCGGCGATGCCAGTAATCCGGATGGCCGCCTGATGCGCGTTGCCATCACTACCAACACAGTAAGTGACTGGGCGCTCAGCGCCAACCGTGGGACGCTGATCAATCCCGGTCAGCCGTTTGTTCACCGCCCGGAACTGCGTTCAATCGACGCTTCGCCCCAGAACCACTGGTGGGTTTATGCCAGTACCGGTCGGCTTTATACCGCAGCGGATAATAACAGCACCGAAACCCAGTCAATGTATGGTATCCGGGAAATTCATGATTCCACATCCCCGAACATGTTGCCGGATGTCGATGCCACGGCATACCGGGGCTCATCAGGCGACTATCCTGTACAGGATGTCACTGGAGTCAAAGTCTTTTCAGATGGATCGGTCGAGGTCCCTGCCGGCCAGGGAATCGAAGACACTGACGGTGACGAACCCTCAACCTTTAATGAGTTCGAGTCTGTTATTAACAGCCGTCAGGGCTGGTATTTTGACTTCGAATCCGATGGGACCAACCCGGCCAGTCGAGGGAACTCGCGCTCCACATTCTGGCAAAACCTGGTACTGTTTAACAGCTATAATCCGCCGACCGACACCTCGTGCCTGCCTGAGGGGTACAGTGATCTCTGGGCGGTTTATTACACAACCGGGACGGCCCACTGGGAAGATATCGGTCTGAACAAAACCGACCCGACATCCACCAATGGCGCCGGTTATCCTGAGAAAATGCCCAAGATCGAACTCGGCTACGGCATTGCTTCAGACATCACGCTGTACCGGACCAAAGATGGCAGCAAGCCCATCATCCAGTTGACTACCGGTGAGATTGTGGAGACCGATGAAGTCACTGGTGGACAATCCGGTTCCGGACGCCAGTCATGGCGCGAGATCCCTCTGGATTAAGCAATAAACAATGAAGGTTGATTAATGATGTTAGCCAGAAAGCACACTTGCCAACGCGGGCTCAGCCTCATTGAGCTGATGGTCGTTGTGGCAATCATAGGGATTATCGCGGCCGTTGCGATACCGGCCTACGACGCACAGAAGCGAAAAGGCTATCGTGCCGATGCAATCAGCGCCCTGACCCGTGCTGCACACTTGCAGGAGCGCTGGTACTCACGGAAAGGGACTTACGCCAACAGCCTTGCGACTATCGATGCGCCAACCGAGAGCGAGAACGACAAATATGATATTTCACTCAGTTTTGATTCCGCTACTCCGGATGAATTTACCGTAACAGCGACAGCAAGAGGTCCGCAGACACAAGATGAAAAATGTCGCAGTTTCAGTCTGGATCAGGCCGGGCGTAAAACGTCCGAGGACAGTGATGGCAACCCATCGACCGGTTGCTGGCCGAAATAACAAAGTTGGCAGGTTGCATTAATGATGAAGGTGAAATTTTGAATGTTGAATTCAACATTCTAAATTCATCATTCAAAATTCACTGCCGACTGCCATCTGACAACTGCTAACTTTTTATCTTCAGTTCGGCAGGCAGTGAGAACACCACGTTCTCCGCCTCCCCGTTGCCCCGGTCGATTTCGTCAACCCCCCACTCCCTGAGTCTGTCTATCACCTGCTCGACCAGAACTTCCGGCGCCGAAGCGCCGGCGGTCAGGCCGATACGGGCAATGCCATCCAGCCAGGCTTTTTCTATCTGGTCGGCGTTATCGATGAGATAGGCCCGGGAGCCGCGCCGTTCGGCGACTTCCCTGAGCCGGTTGGAGTTGGAGCTGTTGGGTGAGCCGACGACCAGTAGCAGGTCTACCTGTTCGGCAAGGGATTTAACCGCGTCCTGGCGGTTCTGGGTGGCATAGCAGATATCGTCCTTGCGCGGGCCCTGGATGGCGGGGAAGCGTTCGCGCAGGGCGTCGATAATCGCCGCGGTGTCATCCATCGACAGGGTGGTCTGGGTCACGAAAGCCAGGTGCTCGGGATCGTTGACCTGCAACGCGGCCACGTCTGCCACGGTTTCAACCAGATACATTTTCCCGCCGGCGCCGGTGTCGAACTGGCCCATGGTGCCTTCCACCTCCGGGTGACCCGCATGACCGATAAGGATACATTCCTGGCCGTTGCGACTGTAGCGTTTCACTTCCAGATGCACCTTGGTTACCAGCGGGCAGGTCGCATCGAACACGCTCAGACCGCGACTTTCCGCTTCCTCGCGCACGGCCCGGGAGACGCCGTGGGCACTGAAGATCACCGTGGCGTCATCGGGCACCTCGTCCAGTTCCTCGACAAAAATCGCCCCTTTGTCGCGCAGGTTGTCGACCACGAAGCGGTTGTGGACCACTTCATGGCGCACATAGATGGGCGCGCCGAACAGTTCCAGCGCCCGTTCGACAATGTCGATGGCGCGATCGACCCCGGCGCAAAAGCCGCGCGGGTTGGCGAGTATGACTTTCATGTATCGCTGTCCTGGGTGAATTCTCCCGGTTCAATGGCCAGAATTTCCACGTCGAACACCACCGGTCGGCCCGCCAGCGGGTGATTGAAATCGACTACCACTTCCTCTTCGCGGACTTCATGAATGGTGCCCGGCACCTCATCCCCGGACGGGGTGCTGAAACCGAGAATAATCCCCTCCTCCAGCGGCAGTTCGGCGGCGAATTCACTGCGCGGCAGGGTATGAATATTTTCCTCGTCGGGAAAGCCGAAGGTGTCGCGCGGGCCGATCTCCAGACACTGCTTGCTGCCCACCTTCAGACCGTATAACACCATCTCCAGCCCCTCGATCAGGGTGCCGTCGCCCATGGTAAAGGTCATCGGCTCCCCTTCCTCGGTACTGTCCGCCACCGTGCCATCGGTGAGGCTCAGGGTAAAGTGCATGGTCACCCGCGATCCCGGGCCGATAGTCAACGCTTCGATATCCGCCATAATAATCTGCTCGTTTTATTCGTCTTTGTATTTTGCCGCCAGTTTCCGGTCGGCCCGGTACTGACGCCATGTATCGACCAGAATCAACACCACACCCAGGGTAATGGCGGCATCGGCCAGATTAAAGGCCGGCCAGTGACACTCGGCCTGGCCGTCACGAGGCCAGCTGAAAAACAGGGGCAGACATTGAGCGCCACGATAATAGAAATCGAGAAAGTCGACCACATAGCCGTGCAATAACCGATCGATCAGGTTGCCCACGGCGCCACCGAGAATCAACGCCAGAGAGGCTGCCTGCAGATGCTCGTGTTTGAGCCGTTTTATCCAGACAAAAATCGCAATGCTGATGGCCATGGCCATCAGCGTAAAGAACCAGCGCTGCCAGCCGCCCGCGTCGCTCAGAAAACTGAATGCTGCGCCGCGGTTGTGCATCAGGGTCAGGTTAAACATCGGCATCAATTCAATCGGTTGATGCAGCCCCAGATAAGCACTGGCAGCTAACTTGCTTGCCTGATCCAGCACTACCACTGCCGCTGTTAACCATAACCATTTCAACATATAAAATCCTCTTCACCCTTTCCGGCACAGCTCCAAAAAGATTATTTTTTCGTTATCCCGGCGCCTGTCCGCGTCAGGGTGAAAATCAGGGTTCGGTTCTGTCAGCCCGGACTGGATTCCGGCTTACGCCGGAATGACGTATTCAATGATTGCCTCGTCACTCGAACCTCGTAACTCGTCCCTGTTCTTACGCGTGTAACCGCTCTTCACCGGCACCCTCTACATTCTCCACACAACGCCCGCACAACTCGGGATGATCCGGGTTATGGCTCACATCCTCGCGATGATGCCAGCAACGCACGCACTTGGCATGCGGTGAGGCGGAGACGGAGACCCAGATCTCATCGTTGCCCGTCAGCGTGTAGTGCTGTGCTTCGGCGGGCGGATCGCCGGCCAGGTAGAGCCGCGCATCCGAGGTAATCAGCACAAACCGCAGCTCGTTCTCGATCAGGGCCAGCGCATCATAAATTTCCCGTCCGCAATAGATGCCGACTTCGGCATCAAGATTGGCGCCGATACCGCCTGCCACGCGCAGGTTTTCCAGTTCTTTGTTCACCGCGTCCCGCACCTGCATGATCCGTTGCCAGTACGCCAGCTCGTCAGCTGCCATTGGCTCATCAGCAAACATGCGCGGCAGGTCGTACCAGGTATTGAGCAACACCGACGCGCTGCGCTCACCGGGAATGTTCTCCCAGATATCCTCGGCGGTAAAACTCAACACCGGCGCCATCCAGCGTACCAGCGCCTCTGCAATATAATACGCCGCGGTCTGTGCCGAACGCCGGGCCACGCTCGCCGTGGGCATGGTGTACTGGCGATCCTTGATCACATCCAGGTAGAAACTGCTCAGGTCCACCGCGCAGAAGTTATGCATCAGCTGATAGATGGTATGGAACTCGTAGTTCTCATACGCGGCCTCAACCTGTTGCTGGATCTCGCGGGTACGTTCCACTGCCCATTTGTCCAGGCTGAGCATCTGTTCCGGCGCGACCGTATGTTGTGCCGGGTCAAAGTCGCCCAGGTTGGCCAGCAGATAACGGGCGGTATTGCGCATGCGCCGATAGGCATCGGCCGTGCGCTTGAGAATTTCATCGGAAACGCGTATCTCGCCGCTGTAATCGGTGGACGCCACCCACAGGCGCAGGATGTCCGCGCCCAGGTTGTTGATCACCTTTTGCGGCGCCACCACGTTGCCCTTCGACTTGGACATCTTCTGGCCTTTGGCATCGACCGTGAATCCGTGGGTCAGCACGGCTTTATAGGGCGCGCTGTCCTGCATCGCGACCGCCGTCAGCAGCGAGGACTGGAACCAGCCGCGATGCTGATCGGAGCCTTCCAGATAAAGATCGGCGGCGGGATAATCCTTTAAACCGAGACGCGCACTCAATACCGCGAAATGGGTCACGCCCGAGTCAAACCAGACATCGAGCGTATCGCGGACCTGTTCGTAATCATCAGCCTCGTCACCCAGCAATGTTTTGACGTCCAGCTCGAACCAGGTATCAATGCCCTTCTGTTCAATACTTTTCGCCACCTGCTCAATGATCTTGCTGGTTTCAGGATGTAACTTGCCGCTCTGTTTGTGCACAAACAACGTGATCGGCACGCCCCAGGTGCGCTGGCGCGAGATGCACCAGTCAGGCCGGTTCTCCACCATACCGATGATGCGCGCTTCGCCCCACTGCGGCATCCAGCAGGTTTTGCCAATGGCTTCAAGGGCTTTTTTACGCAATGCGTTCTGATCCATGGCGATAAACCATTGCGGCGTGGCGCGAAAGATGATCGGGGTTTTGTGCCGCCAGCAATGCGGATAACTGTGACGCAGCGCTTCCTCGTGCACCAGTTTGTTGTGCGCCTTGAGCGCGTCGATCACACTGTCGTTGGCCTTGAACACATGCTGACCTTCAAACAACGGCGTGCCCTCGACAAACTTGCCATCTCCCCCCACCGGGTTGTCCACCTTGAGGTGATAACGCTGTCCGACCACATAGTCGTCCTGACCGTGACCGGGCGCGGTGTGCACGGCGCCGGTACCCGCTTCCAGGGTGACATGCTCGCCGCAGATGATCGGCACTTCACGCTCGTAGAAAGGATGCTGTAATTTGAGATCCTCGAGATCGGCGCCCTTGCAATAGGCCATCACGCGATAGTCTTCCACTCCCCAGCGCGCCATGATATCGCCCAGCATGGCCTCGGCGACGATCAGCCGCTCGGGCACATGATCGCCCACCCCGTCGCACTGGACCACGGCATAATCAAGTTCGGGATTGACCGCCACCGCCTGGTTGGCCGGCAGGGTCCAGGGGGTCGTGGTCCAGATCACCACCGAGATCGGTCCCTTGCCTTCATGATCCGTCACATGATGACAGCGGCTCAGCAACGCGGTTTCGTTCAACAGTTCAAAGCGCACGTCGATGGCCGGCGAGGTTTTGTCCTCGTATTCCACTTCCGCCTCGGCCAGCGCCGAGGCGCAATCGACACACCAGTGTACCGGCTTGAAGCCCTTGTGCAGATGGCCCTGATCGATGATCTTGCCCAGCGCCCGCACAATGTCGGCCTCGAACTGGAAGTCCATGGTCAGATAGGGATGCTCCCAGTCACCCAGCACGCCCAGCCGTTTGAAGTCTTCGCGCTGGCCGTCCACCTGCTCGGCGGCATAGTCACGACAGGCGGCACGGAACTTGTCATGCGAGACGCCGACACCGGCCTTGCCGATTTTCTTCTCGACCTGCAACTCGATCGGCAGACCGTGACAATCCCAGCCGGGGATATAGGGGGCATCATACCCGGCCAGGGTTTTGGACTTGATAATGATGTCCTTGAGGATCTTGTTAACGGCGTGACCGATATGAATATCGCCGTTGGCATAGGGCGGGCCGTCGTGCAGCAGGAACAGCGGCCGGTTTTCGGCTTTGGCCTGCTCGCGCAACTTTTTATACAGGCCCATCGCGTACCAGCGCTGGAGAAAGTCCGGCTCGCGTTTGGCCAGGTTGCCACGCATGGGGAAATCGGTTTGCGGCAAATTGAGAGTCTGTTTGTAATCAGTCACGATATTAATCCGTAGTGGCGTTCAGTGATGTTCAATGATGGGCAGCAAAGTAAGCCCGGGTCTGTTCGACATCGGTGTCGATCTGCTGCTTGAGCCGTTCCAGCGAGTCGTACTTTTCCTCGTCGCGTAATTTGTGCCTGAAACTGACCTGGATATGTCGCCCGTATATGTCCTGGTTGAAATCGAGAATAAACACTTCCAGCAGGGCACGCGTGCCATCCACGGTCGGCCGGGTACCGAGGCTGGCGGCCCCCTGCAGCGGCTCACGCTCCAGCCCGAATACGTCTACCGCAAAGATACCCTGCAAGGGCGTCACCCGTCGATGCAGGTGAATGTTGGCGGTAGGAAACCCGAGCTGGCGGCCCAGCCGATCGCCGTGCGCCACCCGCCCGCTCATGCGATAGTCACGTCCCAGCAACCGTTCGGCGGCGCCCATGTCGCCGGCTTCCAGCGCCTGACGAATGCGCGTGCTGCTGACCCGCTCGCCGTCGATCTCGAAGGTATGCATGTTGACCACCGTGAAGCCGTGTTCGTCGCCGGCGGCGCGCAAGTCATCGATGTTCCCGGCCCGGCCGCGGCCAAAACGAAAATCATCACCGACCACCAGGTACTTAACGCCCAGCCCATCGACCAGCACCTGCTGAATGAATTCCGCGGGACTCAGCTGCGCCAGCTTGCGATTGAACGCCAGACATAGCACCCGATCCACGGCATAGCGACGCAGGGCCTGAATCTTTTCCCGAAAGCGGGTCAGACGCGAGGGCGCTGCGCCGGGTTTGAAATACTCCAGCGGCTGGGGCTCGAAGGTAATTACCACTGTCGGCAGACACAGTTCGCCGGCCTTCTCCGCCAGCTGGCCGATGACCGCCTGATGGCCCAGATGCACCCCGTCGAAATTGCCGATGGTCGCCACGCAACCGTGGTGACGGGGGCGCAGGTTATGCAGACCGCGGATCAGCTCCATGATTGATTTACACCGCCGGAAAAAGGCCAAAAGTATAACAAAAACAAGGGGCTGTTAGCGAAAAAACCCCGGGATTCAGGCAAATGAAATAACACTCTCGCCAAGACGCAGAGCCGCCAAGAAAAGATGACTGTTCTTCTTTGCGAGCTTAGCGTCTTTGCGAGAGATCATTCCCTGCCTTTAGCAGGCTAACCCGACACCGGCCGGCGGAACTGGCCGAAACGCAGGCCGCTTAAGGCCAGGACGGCAAAGTAGATAATGGCGCCGACCGGAATCAGCCAGCCCAGATGGGTCAGGCGCTCGGTCAATGTGTAGTCGACCCACTGTGCCCAGTTGCCAGCCAGGACCCAGAGGCTGGCGCCCATCACCCCGCCGGCCAGAATCACGCGTATAAAATAGAGTCCCCAGCCGGCTTCGGGGCTGAACACTCCGTCGCGCAACAGACCGCGTAACAGCAGCATGGCATTAATGAAAGAGGAGAGCGTGGTCGCCAGCGCCAGCCCGGCATGGGGCGCGGAATAGCCCACCTGCACCAGTGTCACCACCAGGATCACATTGAAAATCATGTTGGCGAGCATGGCGATCAACGCCACTTTCATCGGCGTTTTCGTGTCCTGGCGGGCGAAGTAGCCCGGCACCAGCACCTTGACCAGCATAAAACCGAGCAGACCGAAGCTGTAGGCGATCAACGCCAGCGCCATCATGCTCAGATCATGGCCGCCCTTGCCGCCGTATAAAAACAGGGTCGCCAGGATCGGCCCGGCCAGCACACCGAGCGCGACTGCCGCCGGCAGGCCGATGAGCACGACCCAGCGCAACGCCCAGTCCAGGGTGCGCGAGAAAGCCAGCGAGTCCTGGCGGGCAAACTTCTCGGACAAATAGGGCAGGATCACGGTGGCCAGGCCGATGCCGAACAGCCCCAGTGGAAACTCCATCATGCGATCGGCGAAATAAAGCCAGGTAATACTGCCGAAGGCGAGAAACGAGGCCACCATCACGTCGAACAGCAAATTGATCTGCATGGCCGAAGAGCCGATGATCCCCGGCAGCATCAGCTTCATGATGCGCCGTACCCCCGAATCGCGCCAGCCCCAACGCGGCCAGCGCAACAGCCGAAGTTTGAGCAAAAACGGCAGCTGCAACAGCAATTGCGCCACCCCGGCGATCAGCACCCCCCAGGCCAGGGCCATGGCCGGCACGGCAAAATAATCCGACAGCCACAGGGCCGCCCCGATCAGGCTCAGGTTGAGCAGCACCGGGGTAAACGCCGGCAGGGCGAAGCGACCGTAGGTGTTGAGCACCCCGCCGGACAGCGCGGTCAGGGAGATAAAAAAGATGTAGGGAAAGGTGATGCGCAGCATCTCGGCGGTCAGATCCACCTGCCCCGGATCGCCGATATAGCCCAGCGCGATCAGCATGACGAACAGGGGCGTCACCAGCACCACCAGTGCGGTGAGAATCAGTAGCACCACCCCCAGCGTGCCGGCGGTGGCAGCGATCAAATCCCGCACTGCCGCCTCGTCGCGCTGGACCTTGTACTCGGCCAGCACCGGCACAAAGGCCTGGGCGAAGGCCCCCTCGGCGAACAAGCGGCGCAGAAAATTGGGGATCTTGAAAGCAATCAAAAAGGCGTCGGTGGCCCTGCCGAACTCGAACACGGCGGCGAACACCACATCCCGCACCAGGCCGGTGATGCGGGAGATCAGGGTCATGCTGCTGAAAATGGCGGTGGACCGTAACAGTCCCATGGCGGCGTCTCTATCGTGTTGTTATTCAATAATTTTTTAGTTTGTAACCACTTACATCCCCACCGGCTGGCGGGCCGACCTGCGCATCTTACCCCACCGGCCGGGGCGCTGAATACGCAGCTGATGAAATTTCGCCAGGTCGTTGACATTTGGGGGCAAAACCACCATCATACGCGGCCTTCGAATTTACGAAATTGATTGAGTCAGGAGAGACGTTTTGGCCAACACTGCACAATCCCGCAAACGGGCGCGTCAGGCGGAAAACAACCGCCAGCACAACGCGGCCTATCGTTCCAAATTCCGCACCTTCGTCAAGAAAGTGCTCGGCGCAGTGAAAGCCGGCGACAAGGCCCAGGCCGAACAGGCCTACAAGCAAGCCGTGGCCGTCATCGACAAAACCACCAGCAAGGGCCTGATTCACAAGAACAAGGCCGCCCGGCACAAAAGCCGGCTCAATGCCCGCATCCGCGCGATGTAATCGGGGCAGCCTGCTGCAAACATAAAAAAAGCCGGATAGTAATCCGGCTTTTTTTATGCCCGAAACAGACTGTTCAGGCGGCGGAGCGGACCTCCTGAAGCAGGGTATCCAGTTGCTCCAGGGTAAAAGGTTTGTGCAGGGTGCCCAGCATCCTGACGCCGGCCTCATGGGCCACGTTCATTGCCGCCTGCGCCATCTCACTGGCCGCGGCGGTGACAAAAATGCAGGGTTTGCCCGGCTGCAGCTGGCCCAGTTCCACCGCGAAATCCACCCCGCTCATGGCCGGCATGTTGATATCCAGCAATACCAGATCGTAGGCCGCCTGCCGCAGCCGGCGCAGGCCTTCATGACCGTCCTCAACACAATCCACCTCACTCTCGCCCAGCTGCCCGAACATGCTCCCTATCAGCCGACCGAGCTGAACATCATCATCCACCACCAGAATCTTCATTACGCTCCCCTGTTACTCATCTCGGTAGAATGGGCACGGGATTCTTCCCGATAACCCCGCCTGTCAAAGTAATATCGGCCAGGGGCGCACCCGACTTTACGCGCTTACACCAGCACCATGTTGTCGCGGTGAATCAGCTCCGGCTCGTCGACATAACCCAGAATCGACTCAATAGCTTCGCTTGGCTGGCCCATGATGCGACGCACCTCGTCGGCATTGTAGTTGACCAGCCCCCGGGCCACTTCCCGACCCTCGGGGCTGACGCAGGCGACCATCTCGCCGCGCACAAAATCGCCGCTCACCCCGCGCACGCCGACCGCCAGCAGGCTGCGCCCCGACTGTTGCAGTACTTTGACCGCCCCGGCATCGAGCTCCAACCGGCCGCGCATTTGCAAATGACCGGCCAGCCATTGTTTGCGCGCCGCCAGCGGTGCCTGCTCGGCATATAACAGGCTTCCCAGGGCCTCCCCGGCCCGCAGCCGGGTCAGCACCTGGTCTTCGTGCCCCGAGGCGATCACCGAAGAAGTGCCGGAGCGCGCCGCCAGGCGCGCGGCACGCAGCTTGGTTTTCATCCCGCCCCGACCCAGTACCCCGGCGCCATCGGAGGCCATGGCATCCAGCGATTCATCATGGGCCGGCGCCTCCTCGATGAGCGTGGCATCACTGTGCTGGCGCGGATCCCGATCGTACAGTCCCTGCTGATCGGTCAGAATAATCAGGGTATCGGCTTCCACCAGGTTGGCGACCAGCGCAGCCAGAGTGTCGTTATCGCCGAAGCGGATCTCGTCGGTCACCACGGTGTCATTTTCGTTGATCACCGGAATGACCCCCAGTTGCAGCAGACTACGCACCGCGCTGCGGGCGTTAAGATAACGCTTGCGGCTGGTGAGATCATCGTGGGTCAGCAGGACCTGGGCGGTATGCAGGTTATCCCGGGCAAAACGTGACTCGTAGGCCTGAATCAACCCCATCTGTCCCACGGCGGCGGCGGCCTGCAGATGGTGCAGGGCGCTGGGGCGCTGCTTCCAGCCCAGCCGGGACATACCCTCGGCCACCGCGCCGGAGGAGACCAGCACGATTTCCACTCCCTGCTCCACCAGGGCGGTCATCTGCGCTACCCAGTCATCCAGCCCGTCGCGGTTGAGGCCGGCGCCGTCGCGCGTCAGCAGGGCGCTGCCGATCTTGATGACCCAGCGCTGCGAGGTTTTCAGTTGTTGCCGTCTGGCCATGCCGTCTTGTTCCACTTCGCGTTAGTCGTCTTCCACCGATGCCGGCCGGGCGTCCTCTCGCTGGCGCTCGATATAGCTCATGATGTCATAACAGAGCTGCCGGGTGCCGATCTGGCTGATGGCCGAGATCGGATAGATCGGTCCCTGCCAGCCCAGCTCGTCGACGACCGCCTGACAGCGGGCCTCGCGTTCGTCCTCGGGCAGCAGGTCGATTTTATTCAATACCAGCCAGCGCTCATAGTCGGCCAGCGCCGGATCAAAACGCACCATCTCCTGCTCGATGGTGCGCACGTCGCTCACCGGATCGCCGGCCGGATCCGGCGGCACCATATCCACCAGGTGCAGCAACAGCCGGGTGCGCGAGACGTGCTTGAGAAACTGCAGTCCCAGCCCGGCGCCCTCGGCCGCGCCCTCGATAATCCCCGGAATATCGGCGATCACGAAGCTGCGGTGCGCCTCGACGCTGACCACGCCCAGGTTGGGATAGATGGTGGTAAACGGGTAATCGGCTACCTTGGGACGGGCCGCGGAAACGGCACGGATAAAAGTCGACTTGCCTGCATTGGGCAGGCCCAGCAGCCCCACGTCGGCCAGGACTTTCATCTCCAGACGCAGCAGGCGGGCCTCGCCGGGGGTACCGGGGGTGGACTGGCGCGGGGCCCGATTGGTGCTGCTTTTGAAACGGGTATTACCGATCCCGTGATGACCGCCTTTGGCCACCAGCAGGGTCTGGCCGTGCTCCAGCACATCGCCGAGCAGCTCCTGGGTCTCCTCGTCGAATACCTGGGTACCCAGCGGAACAGGAATGGTGAGATCCTGCCCGCCCTTGCCGGTCATGTTGCGGCCCTTGCCCTGCTGGCCATGCTCGGCGCGAAACTGGCGCGTGTAGCGAAAATCGGCCAGGGTGTTGAGATTGCGCTCGCCGATCAGATACACATCACCACCGTCGCCGCCGTCACCGCCATCGGGGCCGCCGAACTCGATAAATTTTTCACGCCGAAAGCTGACGCAGCCGTTGCCGCCCTTGCCGGCTTCGACCCGAATAGTTGCTTCGTCGACGAATTTCATCTTTTAAGTTCCGTATAGTTACGAGAGCCAAGACGGCCCGGGAAAATTGGTCTTACCTGCTCCAAATCCTGTTTGATTTGCAGACATCTTTGGTCCGACAACACTATTGTTTAGCGGTCGAACCGCAAACCCTCAGAAGCGACACTGTTCCGGACGCACATATCAAACGCAATTGCTCACTGCCTGAATGCCCTGTTCCCATTCTCTGTGCCTTTGCGCCTCCGCGTCCTTTGCGTTATGCCCCGTAGCCTGGAGAAAAGACACGTATTCGCTGATTGCATACCCGTCCTGCAAACAAAAACCCCGTCGCGAGGGACGGGGCTTTGGCGGTTCGGCTTGTAGCCTGGCGTCTTCAGGCCGGGATAATGCTGACCTGTTTACGCTGCCGGGGCCCCTTGGTCTCGAATATCACGGTGCCGTCAGCCTTGGCAAACAGGGTATCATCACCGCCCTTGCCCACGTTTACGCCCGGGTGAACCTTGGTGCCGCGCTGGCGAACCAGAATGTTACCGGCCTTGACTACCTGACCGCCATAGCGCTTGACGCCAAGGCGTTTCGACTGGGAATCGCGACCGTTGCGGGTACTACCGCCTGCTTTCTTATGAGCCATGTTTTACGTCCTCTTGCTTAACCGCTGATACCGGTGATTTCCAGTTCCGTGTAGTCCTGACGGTGACCCTGGGTTTTCCGGCTGTGTTTGCGGCGACGGAATTTGATAATCATCACCTTCTTGCCACGACCGTGGCTGGCCACGGTCGCGGTGACCTTGCCGCCCTCGACGTAGGGCTTGCCAACCTTGAAATCCTCGCCATCGGCGATCATCAGGACCTTGTCGATATCCACGCTGGCGCCCTGCTCGGCGTTGAGCTTCTCGACCTTGATTTTCTGGCCCTGTTCTACCCGGTACTGCTTGCCACCGGTTTCGATAACCGCGTACATAATCTGTGCTCCAAATATCCCCGCCTCGAAGGCGGACTCGACTGTGGAAAGGGGCGCAATTTTAGCGCCTGGGACCGCCCCGGTCAAAGAATTTTCCTGATTTTCTGCCAATTTAAGCGCCTTCAAAGCCGCCTCTGGCTTGACAGGTCAGTGGGGGCTCCCTAGCATTTTGCGCTTTGCCCACAGGCGAGCCATTTTGAAGACTCTCGAGGAAATCCAGGCGTTAATCGGCCCCGATATGGACGAGGTCAACCGCTGCATCGGCGAGCGGCTGCACTCCGAGGTGGTATTGATTAACCAGGTCGGGACTTACATTATAAATAGTGGCGGCAAGCGGCTGCGCCCCATTATTCACCTGCTGTGCGCCCGCGCGCTGGGCTATGAGGGCCGCTATCACGTGGATCTGGCGGCGATCATCGAGTTCATCCACACCGCCACCCTGCTCCACGACGACGTGGTAGACGGCTCCGAGCTGCGCCGGGGGCGGGAAACTGCCAACAATTTGTGGGGGAATTCGGCCAGTGTGCTGGTCGGCGATTTCCTTTATTCGCGCGCCTTCCAGATGATGGTCGACATCGGCCACATGGATATCATGCGGATTCTGGCCAATTGTACCAACACCATCGCCGAGGGCGAGGTCCAGCAACTGCTCAATATCCACGACGCGGACACCACCGAGGCCCGCTACATGGAGGTCATCCATAACAAGACCGCCAAACTGTTCGAATCCGCCAGTGAGCTGGCTGCCGTCATTACCGATCAGCCCGAACCGGTCCAGCAGGCCATGGCCCGCTACGGCATGCATCTGGGCAGCGCCTTCCAGCTGGTGGACGACGTGCTCGACTACCGCGCCGACAGCGAGGAGACCGGCAAGAACATCGGCGACGACCTGGCCGAGGGCAAACCCACCCTGCCGCTGATCTACGCCATGGCCCGCGGCAGCGCCGAGCAGAGCGCAGTCATCCGCAAGGCCATTGAAACCGGGGGTCTGGAGCAGATCGACGCCGTACGCGAAGCGATTGAATCCACCGGCGCTATCGACTACACTGCGCGCTGCGCGCGAGCGGAGGCCGATCAGGCCATCGAGGCGCTGAGTGAAATCCCGACGTCGCAGTACAAAGACGCCCTCAGCTTCCTCGCCGAATTCGCCGTCAACCGCAGTTACTGACGCAAGACTTCCCATCGCATAGATGCCGTCAGCGCCGTTTCAACACAGCTTTTAGTAAGCCGTTCAAACGGATGATGACAAGGCAAAGCGAGCGAGGAAAGCGGAATTTACTACGAGTAAATGAGCATTTCCGAGAGAAGCTTTAACGCCGTCAGCGCCGTTTCAACGGCTTAATAACGGGGTGTAGCTCAGCCTGGTAGAGCACCGTCTTCGGGAGGCGGGGGTCGTAGGTTCAAATCCTGTCACCCCGACCAATTTTATTTTCTTACGCCGGACCTTGCCGGCGGTTTAATGAGGGTGACCGAATTTCCGGCCCTCCGGGCGTTCGGACTGCTGCGTTCGCTACGCGAACGGTCAGCCCTCACCCTGTCACCCCGACCAATTCAAAACAAATGCCGGCCTTCCACGTATTGGGAAGGCCGGCATTTTTGTTTGTGAGACAGGTCGAGGAAATTGAACGTTGCCGGGAAATACAGGGTGACATTTCATACACCCGGTATCTCTGACGAACGTTATTCACTCCCGAGCTTACCAACGACTTTATCGTTGATGGGACTGGTTTATATCCACAAACCCGTATTTCATCCCGGCAGCTTCAACGATCTGCTTCAGAGATTCGGCATATTTCGCATCCCCCGCATAAACAAGCCATACCCCGGGAAACTGGTTATCTGATACAGCACCTTTGATAACAGCATTGGCCAGGGCAGAATTGCGGCTGGTCACAACCACCTTCCCCTCACCGTTACTTGAGCGCTGTTGCAGGTGTCTTCTCAGGTTTTTGGCGTTAGCACCACCACCGGCAGCGATCGCCATACCGTCGCCAATCGCCCCATGCGATGGAATGGCTATATAATCAAAGTCCTTGCT
>NZ_JAWOCR010000065.1:0-26007 GCF_046483665.1 Thiohalophilus sp.
GCGCTTTTGGGCAGATTGTTGAAATCCGCCAGAATGGCGCTGGCCGGGCGGGTGCTGTAAGCGGGACGTTTCAGCTCCTCGTTGCCGCTGTAGGCCAGCGAGGTGACTTTGCCGTTAGAATCCGGCGCGTAGAAGCAGGGCTCGCCACGAGTGCCCTTGAAACAGTAGCCCTGGCCACGGGGCTGCCCCTGATCAAACTGCCCGATAAAACCTCGTCCGCCGGCATGGACGATCTGACCATGCAGGTTCAGTTCCTTCAGGTTGTTACTGGCGGAGTTGCGTGGACGCGCCAGCGGCAATTGATTGCCTTTCGCGGAATCGAGCACCACCGGGCCGGTATAGCGACGCCCATCGGGATACCTGATCTGACTATCGATACCCGGCTGCATACTCAACCTCGAACCATACTCGGGTTTGGCCCGGGTCACGACCAGATCGGCCTTGCTGCCAAGCGCCCGGCTTTCAAACGTCAGGGTCACCTTGCTACCAGGCTTCCCGGTCAGCATGTCGATGAGCAGCGGCAAATCCGGCTTAACTTGCGCCAGCTTGGCTTTGTCGACGGCCACCAGATTGCCGCTATTAATTGCGCCCAGCTCCTGGTAACCGACCCGCGGGGAAGCTGCCTCCATCGCCTTATGCAGCGGCTGATGCGCGATTGGCCGAAGCCGGTAATGTTGTCCTTCCGTAATGGAAACCAGTGCGCCGATTTTGCCCCAGTCACCATCCGGGAAGCGGGTGCTAAACCGGTGTCCGTCGTCATAGGTGAACGTACCCTGCCTCAGCTCCCGGCAATCACGAACCTTGCCCTCAAAGCGCGCATTGGCCCAGCGCAGCTTCAATGAATCAGGCAGGCACTCACTGCCGGGCGGAATATTCGATTCGAGCGGTTTTAACAAGCGGGCATTAAGATTGTTCCATTGCTGTTCGTCCAGGCGAATCGTCTGTGCCTTCTGGGTGAACAACGCTTCATCGTTGCGGGCTGCGGCGACGGAGATGGGCTCAAGCAACGGTTCTTCATAATCGGTCCACTTGTACAGCCGCCGGTCGCCGGCCTTGACCTCGATTTCAACCGTTTGCCTGGTGGTGACTATCTCTGAGCTGCCTCTGAACTTGGGCTGATTCAGGGTTGCCGTCAGGCGATAGTTGCCGGGCAGCAGGGTATAAAAAAACGGTTGTTGTGATGAGTCAAGATAGGAATGGTAAAACTTTTCATTCACGATGGCGGCAAACAGACCGGGTGCGACCAGTTTAATGGAGCGTTCTTTTTGCGAATTTAAAAACTCTCCGCCACTACTCAGAGCCGGGGCATAAACCGCGATCAGCCCCCGATCCTGCGGCACATCCAGCGCCTGATCCAGCAGCTTTCTTCCCTGCGCAGGATCCAGCCTCTCGGTAGGGGCAGCACAGCCCCCGATAAAAACGACAGATACTATGGCCCAGACAGCCAGACTTCTCACTAACCGCATTACCCCTCCCGCCTCCGCAAATTGTTATCGTGATTTATCGGTCACCAGCTATATTGGCTTGAGAAAAAATACCATACCCGCCATCCGAGGCTTTTTCCCTGTGAACAATATATGTATGCTCGGTATCCATTAACGATTATGTCTGAACACGCCACCATACTGATTTCCCTCGGCGCGCTGTTGCTGCTGGGTATGGCAACCGACGCTGTCGGCAAGCTGACCCGTCTGCCGCGCGTGACGCTGCTGCTGGTATTCGGGTTTGCGGTCGGTCCCGGCGGGCTGGATCTGCTACCCGATCGCAGTGAAGCGTGGTTCGAGCTGATCACGACTATCGCCCTGACCATGATCGGTTTTTTGCTCGGCGGCAAACTCAGCCGCCAGGGCATCTTCCGACACGGTCGCGCGGTGATGGGCTATTCGGTGCTGATCGCCCTGCTCACCAGCGGCGGGGTAATCCTCGGCCTGCTGCTGTTGAATACGCCGCCCCCGCTGGCGGTGTTGCTGGGCGCCATCGCCGCCGCCACCGATCCGGCCACCACCATCGAGGTCATTCGCGAGAGCGGCAAGGAGAATCGCATCACTCGCACCCTGCTGGGGATCGTGGCGGTGGATGATGCCTGGGGACTGATCATCTTTTCCGTGGCACTGGCCGTGGTCGCGGTGTTGACTGGCAACGGCTCACTCTCGCAATCGATCCTGCACGGCGTCTGGGATATTGGCGGCGCGTTATTGCTCGGCCTGGCCATCGGTATGCCGGCGGCGTTGCTGACCGGCCGCCTGCGGCCGGGCGAGCCGACCATTCTCGAAGCGCTGGGTGTCGTGATCCTCTGCGCGGGGCTCACAGAGTGGCTGGAGGTCTCGCCGTTTCTGGCCGCCATGACCCTGGGCATGGTGATCGTCAATCTCGCCCGGCATCATACCCGCCCCTTTCACGTCATCGAAGATTTCGATCGCCCCTTCCTGGTCCTGTTCTTCGTCCTGGCCGGCGCCCAGCTGGAACTGTTCGGCTTGCTGGAAATCGGTCTGCTGGGAAGCGCCTACGTCTTGCTGCGGATTGTCTCCCGCTTTGCCGGCGCCTGGAGCGCCGGCGCCTGGCTGCATACCCCCGTCAGTGAGAGCAACCGGCTTGCCCTGTCACTGATGCCGCAGGCGGGTGTGGCCATGGGCATGGGACTGGTTGCGGCCGAACGCTATCCCGAATTTTCCGAAACCCTGATCAGCGTGGTCATTGGCAGCACCGTATTGTTTGAAATCCTCGGACCGATCCTGACCCGGCGGGCTTTGAAAACCCTTCCGGAAACTTCGCAAAAGAATAAATAACACAAATGGTTCTGGTGATTTGTATCAGTAAGTTCAGTCTAACCAGCCTTCGACCTTCTTGCGATCCGGCACGCCGCCGGCGTGTACAACCTGGCCATCGATAACTACCCCGGGGGTGGACATGACACCGTAGCCCATGATGGCGCCGATGTCCTCGACCTTTTCCAGTTCGACGTCCACTCCTTTCGATTTGGCAGTTTCCTCGATCAGGGCAAAGGTGCGCTTACAGTTGGCGCAACCGCTTCCCAGTACCTTGATGTTTTTCATAACAATCTCCTTGAATGATCGTGTATCAGCAACAGGACTGGCCGCTGGCGGTCGGCGTGCAACAGGCCGATTCGCCCACCGGTTTGCCTTTGTCTACTTTGGGCTTGCTGGCGGTTGCGATCCCGGCCGCCTCGTCGAAGGCGGCATCGAGTTTTTGTGCCGCCTCGTCACGGATATGACGGGCGATCTCGATTACTGCGTCAATCTGCTGTTGCGGCACACCGGCCTGGCGCAGACGGCCCAGCTGGCACTGGCCCATGTCCGGATGCCTGGCGGCGATGCCGGAGGCCAGTGAAACCATGGCGACGATGGATGAGTGCAGTTGCGGGGCATCTTGCATGAGTGTCTCCTTAAGTTTGAATTGATCAGGTTCGTATTCGTCGTGGCTTGCGCAGGCATCTGTTTTTGATGTGTTACAGGGCAAACAGATTAAAGCCCCACCCCACCAGCATGAAAGCAATCGCCAGCACGCCGGCATATAGCGCCAGCGCGGGCCATTTGATCACCTTGCGCAGGATGATCATCTCCGGCAACGACAACGCAGCGATGCTCATCATGAAAGCCAGGGTGGTGCCGACAGCCACGCCCTTTCCGAGCATGGCCTCGGCCACCGGGATCACACCGGTCGCATTGGAATAGAGCGGTATTCCCAGCAACACCGCACCGGGGACCGCCAGCCAGTTGTCCTTGCCGCCCAGGTGTTCGGTCACCCAGCCTTCAGGTACATAACCATGGAACAGCGCGCCCACGGCGATACCCGCCACTACCCACTTCCAGAGACGACCGACGATCTCGCGGACTTCATTCCAGGCATAACGATGACGCCCGGCCAGCGAGGTGTCGGGCTCTTCCTGCGCCATCTGGCCCATCTGGATCTGCCAGACGTAGGATTCCACCCAGCGCTCGGGTTTGAAACGCTCCATGATCATCCCACCCACGTAGGCCACGGTCAGTCCGGCGGCGACATACATCAACGTCAGCTCCCAGCCGAGGATACCGAGCAGGATCACCACCGCCACCTCGTTGATCATCGGGCTGGCGATCAAAAACGAGAAGGTCACGCCCAGCGGAATTCCCGCCTCGACGAAGCCGATGAACAGCGGCACCGAGGAACAGGAGCAGAACGGCGTCACCGCACCCAGTCCTACCGCCGAGGAGCGCGCCATCCATTTGGGTTTGCCGCGCACATAGTCGCGCACCTTTTCCGGGGACAACATCGCGCGCAGCAGGCCCATGATATAAATGACGATCACCAGCAGAGCAAAGATCTTCGCCGTATCCATGACAAAGAAGTGCAACGCCGCGCCGCCATGGGAGGCCGGATCCAGCCCGAACCACTGATAGACGACCAGATTGGCCAGGGCATCGAACATGTTTTATTGTCCTGCGTGCAAGTGAGCATCCGAGGGGCAACACTGTTCGTGCGGCACCACGCCCTCACGCGACTCGTACCAGCCCCGCGTGCGGTTGACCACGTTGACCACCAGCAACATCACCGGCACCTCGATCAACACACCGACTACAGTGGCCAGGGCCGCACCGGACTGGAAACCGAATAACGCAATCGCCGTCGCGACAGCCAGCTCGAAGAAATTACTCGCACCGATCAACGCCGAGGGCGCGGCCACGCAATGGGGTGATTTCACTGCGCGATTGAGCAGATAGGCCAGGCCGGAATTGAAAAACACCTGGATCAGGATCGGGACCGCCAGCAGCACAATAATCAATGGCTGCCCGATGATCTGCTCGCCCTGAAAACCGAACAGCAGCACCAGCGTCACCAGCAGCGCGATCAATGAAACCGGGTGCATAACATTGAGCACTCGTTGCAACCGCAGATAACCGTGCTCGTGATTCAGCAGCCAGCGGCGCCACAGATTAGCGATAATCAGCGGAATGACGATATAGACCAGCACCGACAGCAGCAACGTCTCCCACGGCACGGTGATCGCGGACAGGCCAAGCAACAGCGCGACAATCGGCGCAAAAGCGACGATCATGATCACATCATTCAGTGCCACCTGCGACAGGGTAAAGTGCGGCTCGCCGTCGGAGAGATGGCTCCAGACAAACACCATCGCGGTACAGGGCGCGGCGGCCAGGATGATCAGTCCGGCGATATAACTGTCAATCTGATCCGCCGGCAACCAGTCATAAAACAGCCAGCCGATGAACAGCCAGCCCAGCAACGCCATGGAAAAGGGCTTAACCGCCCAGTTGACGAACAACGTCACGCCCACGCCACGCCAGTGTTGCGTCACCCCCTTGAGGGCGCGCAGATCGACCTTGAGCAACATGGGAATGATCATCAGCCACACCAGCACCGCCACCGGCAGATTGACCCGGGCGATCTCCAGTGCACCGATAGCCTGAAACATATCGGTGAAAAAGTGGCCCAGGCCGATGCCGACGAGAATGCACAAAAACACCCAGGCGGTCAGATAGCGTTCGAAGAAGCCCATACCGGCGCCGGCGGACTTTTTCGCGGTGGTTTCGCACTGCGCGCTCATTGTTCCACCTGCAGACGCTGCACCAGTTCTTCCACCCGGCGGCGAATATCGTCGCGGGCCGCGTGAAACACCGGCATGATCGCCTCCTCGCTACCGGTGGCTTTGGCCGGATCTTCCAGCGGCCAGTGCTCCTTGCGCGTGCCGGCCGGCACTACCGGACAGTGTTCGTCGGCATGGCCGCAGACGGTCACCAGGTAATCGGCACGTTCGAGCATCTCGGACGTAAGTCTGGTCGATTCCTGTTGCGCGATATCCACGCCAGCCTCGGCCATTACCGCGATGGCGCGCGGGTTCTTGCCGTGCGCCTCGATACCGGCCGATTCAATGATCCAGTCCGAGGGAGCAAGTTGTTTCGCCCAGCCTTCAGCTATCTGCGAACGGCAGGAATTACCGGTGCAAAGAAACAGAATGTTCATCCGGGACTCCATAACATGTGGTTATTAGTCAGTGAGATATCAGGCGCAGCAGGCATTACCCGGACGATCCACCATGCCGGCCAGGGCCTGGCGGTCATCGTCATAGGGCGATTGATCGGCCACCCCGTCGGCGGTCGCGGCCAGCACCTGGCTGGCCCAGGCAGGCAACGCCTCATGCAGGCGGTAATAAACCCACAGCCCCTGGCGGCGGTCGCCGACCACACCGCTCTGGCGCAACTGCGCCAGGTGGCGGGAGATCATCGGCTGCGACACGCCCAGCGCATGGGTCAGCTCACAGACGCACAGTTCCCCTTCCTGTTGCAAAAGCAACAACGCGCGCAGGCGCAGCGGGTGGGCCAGGGCAGCATAGAAGGATTCGGCCTCGAGACTCATGCGTGTAACATACGGATTATCATATATACTGTCAACCATATATATTTGCAGCGATTCAGGTGGGGCTTCCTTCTCATCCCTGGACACGCTGACAGGTCCCGGCGAGCGGGACAGCATATGGCCCGCAACAATTCATGCAGAAACAGACAGGGCTCTGACGCGCAGTCAAGTCGATCACATACATTGCCGGACTGCTGAAATTCGTAATCGGGTTGTCTACCGCGTGTGCCAGAAAGGTCCCGCGATCCCCGGAATCATCCAGGACAGGAAACTTCTCAACTTTGCAGGACGTGGGTCGGGTATAGCGAGGAGAAGTCAGGACGACCGAAGTGTATTCAGGAGTCAAGCTCCATCCGGATATCAACTACCGGGTGAGAGCGTGCCCGCTGACGCCCTTTCCTGCGGCCTGGGGATAGGCCACAAGTTCGGGAATTTATATAAGCCCTGTCAATACGGCTTTTGAAGCTTACACCGTTTGACTCAGCATCTCCGGTCTCCCCGCAGAACCGGAAACTCAGCCCTCACAGCGATAACCATGCAGGCGCAATCCTTCTTCCAGATAGTCAGCGATATAGGGAATAGCAATGATTTGCCTGGCTGAACTGGAAACCAGATTCTCCACGGCCATACGCACCGCGGCGTCCCACTCATCCAGGGCGTAATCCTCACGGCCCAGCCAGGCCAGCGCCAGCAACTGGGCCTGCTGATCCGGTTCCATATCATCAATGGCATAGCTCAGTTCCTGATAAACAGGATCATCCCGGTGGTCTGCCAGTACCTGCAAGGCCCAGTCATCGCTGGAGTTATTTGGCCTCTCGGGGATCACCACCGCTTCCTTGGCATGAAACTCGCGAGCCAACTGAATAATGTTACAAATCCGTTCAGGATTGAGTTCGAGCATTGTTGTTCCTCCTCTTGTGCTGGGCCCGGACTGATACCAGGTTCATCCTTACCGTAACCTTATCAATGACGAACACCCGGGGTCTCAATCGGCAAACCATTGCCACGGGCACTCATATAAATCTCCAGATCGATATATTCCTGTGATCCCGGCTCGTAAGGCATAGCACGCAAAGTGCCATAGCAGCCGATAAATTTTTCATGCAGGCTCATGATCGTGCCATCGGTAACCCGGTAAATGGGAAAACCGTTGATCTGGGCCTGATTGAGTATCTGGCCGCGCAGGCGCTGGCCGACATAGGTCTCATGGCAATGCACGCAGGCCATGTCGCGTTGTCCGATGCGGGTATGGAAAATCTCTTTCCCCGCCTCGTAGTGTTTGCGTATCGGTCCACTGATATCCACATTGACCTTTTCTCCACGGGCACGATGGCGCACAAAGGTCTCCAGGGCAATCAGTTCGTCGGCATCATAAAGCAGAGGGAACTCTTCCTGTCGATCTGCGTAACACTGGTTGATCTGACTTTGTAACGTCACCGGACCCTGCTCGGCATCATATTTCGGATAGGCGGCGACCTGCTCCGGATCGAGCTTTTCCCCGTTATCGCCATGACAGGTTGCGCAGGATTTGCCATTAAACCCGGGTTTTTGAAACAGCTCATGTCCCCGATCCACTGCCATCATGCCGGGGTTGGCAAAATCATCGTCCTGCATTTGCCGGAGATCTTCACTCAACAGTTCATAACTGGACTGTGGTTCCAGAGCATTCGCAGAAGCGGAAACAATCAACAATACAAAAGGGCAGATATGTACTATCGATTTCAGCAATTCAGATTTCATTTCAACGTCTTCAGATAGGCCACCACATCCTCCACTTCCTGTGCAGTCAGCACCGGGCTTTTAAAAGCGGGATGGGGTCGATAATACTCATCGGGTTTTTTGTAGAAAGCTGGCATAATAGTATGGGGATTAATCAGTTGTTCATTAACCACACGCAAACGCAACTGGCTTTCGGTCAAACGGGAAGCGACACCATGAAGCGGTGGCGCGACAGTACCGTGCATGGGCTGCTCGGGAATGGGCATGAGATGACAGGCCAGACAATTACCGCTATCGCGATCAATGACCACGGCCTTGCCCCGCACCGGATCGCCCTGTAACCCGCCCAGCGGTTCCAGAATGGCATCGCCCTCGGCTTTCCACTCGACATACTCCTCACCGTGGATCGGCCCTGACAAGGAGAGACCGCCAATATACACAAGGGCTGTTAATAGCGACCTGCGATTTAAAAGTTTCACTATCACACTAACCATCATAGCAGTTTGAGATTTTAGTCGCGTAGCGATTCCAGGGAGTTGATCTGCGTCAACATTGGCATGCTGCTAATCCGGATTCATCATTGCGCCCTCGAACTCCCGAATTCGTTTGCCATGCTGAAAGACCGGTATGCCACCCAGAATAACTTATTCAACCATAATCTCAACAGTCCGACCTGTGAGGAGTTTGATCGAATTATGGCACCTTCGCCACTCACAACGTTTTGAGTTCTGCAGAATTCCGTAACCAGTCGTCGAGCCAGTTCACCAGCAGATGCGGGGCGATATCCGGGTCACGGATATTTCCGAGTACCGCGCCGGCCGGCGCATCTAGTAGCTGGCCCGCCTCATCGAGGAACAAGCGCCCCACGCGATGCGTCACCTCATCACACACATGATCCAGATATATCTCACCGAGCGGTGCGCCTTCAACGGTTACCAGACGCAAACCAATACGAAACAGTTCGCCGACATAGGTAAGCTCGGCCATAGCTTGCCGCTCATGGTCGGGCCCGGTGATCCCCAGATGTCGTCCCGCATGCTGTAGTTGCGATACAAGTGCCCAGTATTCATTATCAAACTGTCTATAGAGCCGCGCCACCCGATGAATACGCTCTGCTACTTTGTCGTGTTCCATCCTTTGCCTCCGCTTCGCTGTCTGTTCAGTTTCAGCATAGACCCGAAAAAAGTTTCTGTCCCGAAATCACTCCGCGCCAGTGGTAATCGGAAAAGAGAACAACGGATAAAAAAAAGTGGTCATTTTTTATATGGCGTGCTCGGAAAGATTAATGCAGGCAATCCCCGGCCTGCCCCCGGCGATCGTTGCTTTGCAACGTCCACAAAATTACCGGGAGTAATGGGGAACAACAGCGATGTTGCGCCATTGGCCCGAAGGGAGAGACCCGGGGGTCGCAGTGAGTCAATTCGCTGGCGAGTTTTTCGAACCAACCAATTTAAAATCGAAGGTTTAAATCCGGCTGTTACAGCATATAAAACAAAAAAAGGCCACCCAGAGAAAGGTGGCCCTTTTTTGTTTTATATGGCGCGCCCGGAAGGATTATTCGCGCTATCGCGCTCACCCCTGCGGGGCCGCCGTCGCTTACGCTCCGGCGTTCTGCGCGGGTTCCACCCGCTTGTCGAACCAGCCATTTGAAGTCGGAGGTTCGAATCCGGCTGGTATAACGGATAAAACAAAAAAGGGCCACCCCAGAGAAAGGTGGCCCTTTTTTGTTTTATATGGCGCGCCCGGAAGGATTCGAACCTCCGACCGCCTGGTTCGTAGCCAGGTACTCTATCCAGCTGAGCTACGGGCGCATTAGAACAGGGGCTGGGTGCTAGATACTGGTTGCCAGAAAAAATCACCCAAACCTTGGAGAAGGCGCAATATACTGATTATCCGGACCATTTTCAAGCCGGATAACTTCTGGCTCCTGGCGACTGGAATCTGGAAACTGAATAAAAATGCCGCCCACAGGGCGGCATTTTTATTCGATATGGCGGAGAGAGAGGGATTCGAACCCTCGATGGAGCTATTAACCCCATACTCCCTTAGCAGGGGAGCGCCTTCAGCCGCTCGGCCATCTCTCCAGTACCCTGATTGCGCAGGGGTGCAAAGGATACTAGGGCGGAGGGCCTAGGTAAAGTCTCAGCTGCCGGATTCCTGGGCGCTGCCGTCTTCTTCGCTCTTGATCCGTTCGTAAATCTCTTCACGATGAACGGAGACGTCCTTGGGTGCGTTGACACCGATGCGCACCTGGTTACCCTTGACGCCAAGGACTGTCACGGTGACTTCGTCGCCAATCATGAGTGTTTCACCCACCCGTCTGGTCAAAATCAGCATTTCAATCTAACTCCTTTTCGGATAATTCAGTAAATTCTGTCCTTCAGCAGGCCTGATAGCGGGCAGGCTCAAGCCTAAGGTATCGTCATTGCAACTCTAAACTTTAGTAAATAAACGATGCCAACAAAGTGGATTTACACCGCCGTTTCCTGCTCAAGCTGAAACGCGCCGTGCAGGGAGCGCACTCCCAGTTCCAGGTACTTTTCTGCGACAACTACGGAGATTTTGATTTCGGAGGTTGAGATCATCATGATGTTAATCCCCTCGTGCGCCAGGGCTTCGAACATCTGGCTGGCCACTCCGGCATGAGAACGCATGCCAACGCCAACCAGCGAGATTTTAACAATAGACTTGTCACCGGCAACCTCGCGCGCGCCCAGTTTTTGTGCAATCTGCTGCAGCAGTTTAAGGGCCTTGTCGTAATCATTGCGGTGGACAGTGAAAGTGAAATCGGTGGTCCCGTCCGCCCCCACGTTCTGGATAATCATATCCACTTCAATATTGGCATCGCCAATCGGTCCCAGGATGCTGAATGCCATGCCGGGCTGATCCGGAACGCCCAGAATCGTCAGCTTGGCTTCATCGCGATTGAAGGCGATACCGGAGATGACAGGTTGTTCCATATCCGCTGCTTCCTCATAGGTAATGAGTGTGCCGGGGCCTTCCTCAAACGAGGACAACACCCTTAAGTTGACATTATATTTGCCGGCAAATTCCACCGCCCGGATCTGCAGGACTTTCGACCCCAGACTGGCCATCTCCAGCATTTCCTCGAAGGTGATGCGCTGCAGGCGACGGGCTTCGGACACCACCCGGGGATCGGTGGTGTAGACCCCATCCACATCGGTATAAATCTGGCATTCGTCCGCCTTGAGGGCTGCCGCCAATGCCACGGCGGTGGTATCGGAGCCTCCCCGGCCCAGTGTGGTGATATTGCCGTCTTCATCGCATCCCTGGAAACCGGCCACCACCACGACCCGCCCCTGATCCAGGTCAGTGCGCATGCGGCTTTCGTCGATATCCAGGATCCGCGCCTTGGTGTGCGCGTTGTCGGTGAGGATATGCACCTGCGAACCGGTGTAGGAACGGGCCGGATAGCCCCGGGCATTGAGAGCCATGCTCAACAAGGCAATGGTCACTTGCTCGCCGGTGGAGACCAGGACATCGTATTCCCGGGGATCAGGCTGATCACTCACCTGGCTGGCCAGCTCGATCAGTCGGTTGGTCTCGCCGCTCATGGCGGAAACCACCACCACCACATCGTGACCGGCCTGGCGACTGGCGATCACTTTTTCGGCGACATGTTCGATTTTCTCGACCGTGCCGACCGACGTGCCGCCGTATTTTTGAACAATAAGAGCCATTAAAACCTTTACGCGCTGCCCAAAGGGCGCAAATTAAACACTAGTTGGCAAAAGATTGAAAGGCACGCCGCCGACAGAAAGCAGAAAAGACCTCGTTCAACCCGCTATCAGACAGAAGATAATAAAAACCCGGCCCCGATGCTCAGGCCTGCCAGCCCCGTCAGGCGCCGGACAGCTGAGTGCGAACCCAGTCGGAGACGCTGTCCAGAGCCGCATCCAGTCCTTCGGGCTGATTCCCGCCGGCCTGGGCCATATCCGGACGACCGCCCCCCTTTCCGCCGACCTGTTGCGCAACCATATTCACCAGATCGCCGGCTTTGAGTTTGTCGGTATTGTCCTGGCTGACGCCGGCGACCAGCGCAACCTTGTCGCCGCTGACGGTGGCCAGCACCACGACCGCAGAACCCAGTTTGTTCTTGAGCTGATCCACCGTGTCGCGCAGCGATTTGGGATCGGCGCCGTCCAGGCGGGCCGCCAGCACCTGGAGGCCGTCGATCTCCCGGGCCCGGGCGGCCAGATCGGAACCCTGGCTGCTGGCCAGTTTGGCCTTGAGCCGCTCCACCTCTTTTTCCAGCTTGCGATTCTGTTCCAGCGTCTGGTGCACCCGCTCGGCCAGTTGCTCGCGCGCGCCCTTGAACATCCCGGCAATTTCCTCCAGCTGCGCTTCGTTCTCTTCCACCCACTGCAGGGCCTGCTGACCGGTCATCGCCTCGATGCGCCGCACGCCGGCGGCCACGCCGCCCTCGCTGACGATCTTGAACAGGCCGATATCGCCGGTGCGCTCAACATGGGTACCGCCGCACAGCTCCATGGAAAACTCGCCCATGCGCAACACACGCACCGCTTCCCCGTACTTCTCGCCGAACAGGGCCATGGCGCCGGCGGCGACGGCGGCATCCGGGGCCATGACTTGCGTCTCGACCGGGTGGTTGCGACGAATATGCTCGTTGACCAGCGACTCGATCTGCAGTAACTGTTCGCGGCTGATGGGCTCGAAATGGGAGAAATCGAAGCGCAGGCGTTCTGCATCCACCAGCGAACCCTTCTGGGTGACATGCTCGCCCAGTAGCTGGCGCAATGCGGCATGCAACAGATGAGTCGCCGAATGGTTGTAGGCCGTGGCCTGCCGGCGCTCGGCATCCACGCTCGCCTCAACCTGTTCGCCGGTTTTGATCACCCCTTCGGTTACCTTGCCGAAATGCAAAAAGACCTTGCCGCCCTGCTTGCGGGTATCCTCGACCGTGAATTTCCCCCCGTCTGATTGCAGCCGACCACGATCGCCCACCTGGCCGCCGCCCTCGGCATAAAAGGGCGTGCGATCCAGCACCAGCATCCCGGCCTCACCCTGGTCCAGTTCCTCCACCGGCTGGCCGTTTTGATAGATCGCCTCGACCGTGGCCGGTCCGGCCAGCTGCTCGTAACCGGTGAACTCGGTCTCACCCGCGACCTGCACGGCTTCGCCATAATCGACGTCGAACTGGCTGGCGGAACGTGCCCGTTCACGCTGGGCAGCCATCGCCTTGTCGAAACCGGCCATATCCAGTTGCAGACCTCGCTCACGAGCAATGTCGTTGGTCAGGTCCACCGGGAAACCAAAGGTGTCATACAGCTTGAAAATGGTCTCACCGGGGATCGTCTTGTCGGGCAGATCGGCGATGACCTGATTCAGGATCTGCATCCCCTGGTCCAGGGTTTCGGCAAAGCGCTCTTCTTCCTGTTTGAGTACTTTCTCCACCATGGCCTGCTGTTTGGTCAGCTCGGGATAGGCCTCGCCCATCTCTTTGGCCAGCGGCGCGACCAGCTGATGGAAAAAGCCCTGCGACGCCGCCAGCTTGTGACCGTGTCGAATCGCCCGACGAATAATGCGACGCAACACATAACCGCGGCCTTCGTTAGAGGGCATCACGCCGTCGACGATCAAAAAACTGCATGAGCGGATATGATCGGCGATCACCTTGAGGGAGTTATCCTGCTTATCTTTACAGCCCGTCACTGTCGCCGCGGCGTCGATCAGATTCTGGAACAGGTCGATCTCGTAATTGCTGTGCACGCCCTGCATGACTGCGGCCAGGCGCTCCAGTCCCATACCGGTGTCCACCGAGGGCCTGGGCAGCGGATTGAGAGTACCGCTTTTATCCCGGTCATACTGCATGAAAACCAGATTCCAGATCTCGATATAGCGATCGCCGTCTTCATCAGGGCTGCCGGGCGGGCCGCCGGGGACTCCGGGGCCATGATCGTAGAAAATCTCGGTACAGGGGCCGCAGGGCCCGGTGTCGCCCATGGACCAGAAATTGTCGCTCTCGTAACGCTTGCCGCCCGGCTTGTCGCCGATTCGGGTAAAGCGCTGTTCGTCGACGCCGATCTCCTTGAGCCAGATGTTCGCGGCGTCCTCATCATCCTGATAGACAGTCACCCATAACTTGTCCGCCGGCAGTTTCAATACGTCGGTCAAAAACTCCCACGCATACCCGATCGCCTCGCGCTTGAAATAATCGCCGAAGCTGAAGTTACCCAGCATTTCGAAAAAGGTGTGATGGCGGGCGGTATAGCCGACGTTTTCCAGGTCGTTGTGCTTGCCGCCGGCGCGCACGCAGCGCTGGGAGCTAACCGCCCGCTGGTAGGGACGCGTCTCCTGACCGAGGAAAGTCTCCTTGAACTGCACCATGCCGGCATTGGTAAACAGCAGGGTCGGATCATTGGCCGGCACCAGCGGGCTGGAGGCGACGACTTCGTGGCCCCGCTCGCGAAAGTATTCCAGAAAGGCTGTACGTAATTCAGCACTGCTGTTCATCATGGGTATCCAATCTCACTGCATCAACGATAACGGTTCGATTATCGGCAAACTATAGACCTCATTACACTCGAGACCTCGTTACACTCGCAAAGACGCAGAGCCGCGAAGATAAAGTTAATCTCTGCAAACTCTGCGTCTCTACAAGAGATATGGGGCAACAGTGAACTGAAATCAATTCCTTTCATTCATTCAGTCATCATCCCGCACCACATTTTGTATCTGCTCGCTGGTAAAGCCGCGCTGCTGCAAAAAACGCATCTGCCGGGCTTTTTCCCTGTACTCCCCGGGTAACACCGGGCCGAATTTCCTGACGCGCACCTCCCTCGCCAGGTCGATCCATACCGGGCTGCGTTCATCCAGATATTGGGAGATCAGCGTCTCGCTGACACCTTTTTGCGACAGTTCGGCAATGATCTTGCGCGGCCCGGAGCCCCGGGTCTGCCGGGAATGGACGAAGGCTTCCACGAACCGTTCGTCACTCAACAGGTTTTCATCCGCAAGGCGCTGCAATGCCGAATCGACCTCCTCTTCGGCATACCCCTTGCGCACCAGCTTTTGCTGCAGCTCACAGGTGCTGTGTTCGCGGCGGGACAACATATCCATCGCCGCTTCACGGACGCTTTTAGCCATATTGAAACGGCGTCACCGGTTTCAGGCTTCGGCTTCTTCCAGCGCGCTGTCATCGGGCACGTCGGCCTGGGCTTGTGCCTCCGCCGGCTTGGGGAGCAGCTTATCGCGTATCTGGGCTTCAATCTCCTGCGCCATTTCCGGGTGCTCCCTGAGGAAGTTGCGCACGTTATCCTTGCCCTGACCGATGCGATCGCCATTATAGCTGTACCAGGCGCCCGATTTTTCCACCAGCCCTTCCTTGACACCGAGATCGATAATCTCGCCCTCGCGGGAAATGCCTTCGTTATACAGCAAATCGAATTCCACCTGCTTGAACGGCGGTGCTACCTTGTTCTTCAGCACCTTGACCCGGGTCTCGTTGCCAATGACTTCGTCACCCTTTTTGATCGAACCAATACGCCGGATATCCAGCCGCACGGACGCATAGAACTTGAGCGCGTTACCCCCGGTGGTGGTTTCGGGGCTGCCGAACATCACGCCGATCTTCATACGGATCTGGTTGATAAAAATCACCAGGGTATTGGAGCGCTTGATATTGCCACTCAGTTTGCGCAGCGCCTGGGACATCAGCCGCGCCTGCAGACCGACATGGGTATCGCCCATATCGCCCTCGATTTCCGCCTTGGGCGTCAGTGCCGCCACCGAGTCAACAACCACCACGTCCACCGCGCTGGAGCGCACCAGCATATCGGTGATTTCCAGGGCCTGCTCGCCGGTATCCGGCTGAGAGACCAGCAGATCATCTACATTAACGCCCAGACGACCCGCATACTGGGGATCCAGCGCATGCTCGGCGTCCACGAAGGCCGCCGTACCGCCATGTTTCTGGCATTCAGCAATCACTTGCAGGGTCAGAGTCGTCTTGCCCGAGGATTCCGGACCGTAGATCTCCACTACCCGGCCCTTGGGCAGGCCACCGACACCCAGGGCGATATCCAGTCCCAGCGAACCGGTGGAAATCGCCTCCACATTGCGTATCGCCGAGGTATCGCCCATGCGCATGACCGAACCCTTGCCAAACTGTTTTTCAATCTGGCCCAGTGCGGCACTGAGTGCTTTTTTCTTGTCTGCATCCATGATATTTCTCCCGTAACTTGTCAAATGAAACCGCTCCCTGGTCCCACGCCCATTCGTAACCCGCTGCCATTATTTCACACAATCCCGACCACGGCCTAGCCTCGATTTGCCCCGGCCCGTCATCGTCCAGAGACCTGACTGTCCGGCACCACAACGCCGCTGGCGAGAACCGCGAAGTCATTGCCTTAAAAGTACAGAATGCCGGGTTTATTCAGCAGGTTCAGTGGCTTCGACGACTTCGCTGATTGGGTGATGATGCTAACCGTTCAGTAACCAGCGTTGCAGGATGCGGTATTGAGCTCCGCTCGGCAGGGTTTGGGATTCAACGAGGACAAACTCATCAACCGGCCAAAGCAGTGGTTGTTCGAGGGTCTCGATCAGCGGCGGTTGGCGCAATTTGCGCGCCAGAGTCAGATGGGCCTGCCAGGGCCGGGCATCGACTTGAAAGCCGCACTCGCCCAGCCCCTGCTGCAACTGGCTCACCAGGGCCAGCAAGGTCGGCGGGCTGCTTTGCGGAGCGATCCAGCCGACCCGGGATCGGGACCAGAAGCCGAGCCGGGAGAGGGAGAGGATCAGGGCGTCGGACTGTATTCTGTTGGCAACCCGCTCGGCGCAGGCGCGCTGCCGGGCATCGGTGGGCCCGAGGTAGATCAGCGTCAGATGAAACTGATCGGCTTGCAGAAGGCGGGCCCCGGGATCCGGGAACTTCTCCCGGGCCAGCCGGGACAGCGATCGAGCCAGGGCCGGCGAGGGCCACAGAGCAAAAAAAAGTCGCTGGCGGGGCTCATTCACCGGTCAATTCGAGGACGCCTTCCAGGGCCCGGACTACCGCCTGTCGGCGCACGTCATCACGGTTGCCGTTAAATACGCGGTATTCGCTGGTGACTTGCAGCCTGTCACTGGCAACCTGTTGCGCCCAGCCGAACCAGACCAGCCCCAGTGGCTTGTCGGGTCGCCCGCCTCCAGGGCCGGCAATGCCGCTGACCGACAGGGCCAGCTTGGCCCGGCTGGAGCACAGGGCCCCTTCGGCCATGGCCCGCACCGTCGGCTCACTGACCGCGCCATATTCGTCCAGCACTGTGGCCGGCACAGCCAGCAGTTCCTGCTTGGCTGCGTTGGAATAGGTCACAAAGCCGCGCTCGAACCAGTCGGAACAGCCGGGGACATCGGTCAGCAACTTGGCAATCCAGCCGCCGGTGCAGGATTCGGCCGTCACCAGCGCCCGGCCGGAACCTTCGAAATGCTCGGCGATTCGATGGGCCAGGGCCAGCAAATTCTCGTCACTGGGAATCGAGTTCATAGGATTATGCCTGTGGACTTCCTGTTCTATACTTCGCTCTGTATGGATATTCAGAGCAGCTCTCTTCCCCATCCCACCATTCGTGGCAGCGCGCAGCGTTATAGCCGTAATCTGGTGGTGCACCAGACAATCCCCCGCGCGGTGGAGGTTGCTGCACCGGCTCCCCGTCCTGCGTCTTCGGCACTGACAGAAGCCAGTCTGATCGAGGGTCGTCCCGGTGGACTGTCACCGCAACAGGCCGTTGCTGTCTATCGTGCGGTGAACCGGATCAGCGACCAGAGCGGGGTTGAACTGCTGAACCGGATCGACGCCCACGCCTGAGATAAAGATTCATTCCTCATCGATCACCCCTGTAATGATGGCTCCGACTTCAAACCCGTCACCGCGGCGCTGTTTGGCCATCCGCATCACCCGTACCATGGCATGCAATGGCGCGGTGACCTGGTTCTCGGCCTGGATGCGCACCTCAAGGACACTGTCAATCGGGATCTCATGCCGGGTAATGAACATCATGCCGCGCCCACTCAGATTGGCCAGTCTTCCAACCTCTTCCTGCCCCCCTCCTTCCGGTTTGAAATGAATCTCGCAATCCACATCGACACGAATGAAATCGCGTTTCTCGTCATAGTCCCTCGGCATCCGGTCTCTCCCGTTTTTACGTCTTGCGCCGACATTCTTATTGTATATAAACGAACTGTATGGCAGCCATTGAATCGGTGCAAGCCGCAATCCAGTCGCTAGTTACCAAGGGTTAGTAACCAGTGAAATACTCATTACCAGAGTTCAATATAGTTATACTTGGCACACCAACAAAATGAAAATCATTCTCCACGTCTCTGTCACTGCGCCATCTCGCGTTGATTTCCAGTACATCGAAAACGGGGCAGTTCCCTGTGCGGGGCAAAGTCGATAAACTCTCCGTCCATGTCGAGCACCGCGCCCACCTCCCAGCACACACCGATGATGCAGCAGTTCCTTCGCATCAAGGCGGAGTATCCGGATATCCTGCTGTTCTATCGTATGGGCGATTTTTATGAGCTGTTTTACGACGATGCCAAACGCGCGGCTCAACTGCTGGATATTACCCTGACTCGACGCGGCCAGTCGGCGGGTGAGCCGATCCCGATGGCCGGAGTGCCTTATCACGCGATAGAAAGTTATCTCGCCCGCCTGGTACGCCAGGGGGAGTCCGTCGCCATCTGCGAGCAAATCGGCGATCCGGCCACCAGCAAGGGACCGGTCAAACGTGAAGTGGTGCGCATTGTCACCCCCGGCACTTTGACCGACGAAGCGCTGCTCGAGGAACGCCGCGATAACCTGATTGCCGCGCTGTATCGACACAAACAACAGTACGGGCTGGCCTGTCTCGATTTGAGCAGCGGCCGGTTCAGTGTCCAGCAGCTGGACACTGAAGAGGCCCTGCACTCGGAACTGGTCCGTCTGCAACCGGCCGAATTGCTGGTCGACGAACAACGGGAGAGTCCCTATCCGGGACTGCGCACTGCGGCGTTCAAAACCCGTGCGCCCTGGCATTTCGATCACGACAGCGCCTATCGTCTGCTGTGCGAACAGTTTCAGACTCAACACCTGGGGGGCTTCGGCTGTGACGACTGGCCGCTGGCCATTGCCGCCGCCGGTTGTCTGTTACGTTATGTGCAGGAAACCCAGCGCGGTCTGTTGCCACACCTGCACGGTCTGATTACCGAGCAACGGGAACAGAGCCTGTTACTCGATGCCGCTACCCGTCAGAACCTGGAACTGGAACAGAGCCTGTCCGGTCAGCACAACCATACTCTGGCCGGCATTTTCGACCGTTGCGTGACACCCATGGGCAGCCGGCTGCTGCGCCGCTGGATCAACCGGCCGTTGCGCGACCACGATCGGCTGCGTCAACGCCAGACGCTGATCGACCGGTGGCTGGAATCCGATCGCTATGTTCCGCTGCGGGAACTGCTCAAACAGATCGGTGATATCGAACGCATTCTGACCCGTGTTGCCCTCAAATCGGCCCGGCCCCGGGATCTGGTGCAACTGCGAGATGCCCTTGCGCTCCTGCCCGAGCTACGCGCACAACTGGCCGGGATCGAGACCGACATTCTGCTGTTGAATGAACTGTACGATCAGGCCCGACCGTTTCCGCAGTTGCATACATTGCTCAATAACGCACTGATCGAACAGCCCCCCCTGTTAATCCGCGACGGCGGGGTGATCGCCCACGGTTATGATCGCGAGCTGGATGAACTGCGCGATCTGCAACATAACGTCGGTGCCATTCTGGCCGAGCTGGAACAGCGTGAGCGCGAACAGTCCGGGATCGCCAATCTCAAGGTCGGTTACAACCGGGTGCACGGTTATTATCTTGAGATCAGCCGGGCGCGAACCGAATCGGTCCCCGATCATTATCAGCGGCGCCAGACCCTCAAGGCCGCCGAGCGCTATATCACTCCCGAGCTCAAACAGATCGAGGACCGGGTGCTGAGCGCTAACGAACGGGCCCTGGCCCGGGAAAAGCAGCTGTATGATGAATTGCTGGACAAACTCAACCTGGAACACGCCTCGCTGCAGAACTGCGCGGTGGCCCTGGCGCAACTGGATACCCTGAGTAACCTCGCCGAACGGGCCGCTACGCTCGATCTGCGCTGTCCGCAACTGGTTACTGAAGCGGGATTACAAATCCGCGGCGGTCGTCATCCGGTAATCGAACAGGTCCAGGCGACCCGGTTCACGCCCAACGATCTCGATCTGGACGAGGCGACCCGCATGCTGATCATCACCGGCCCCAATATGGGGGGCAAATCGACCTACATGCGTCAAATCGCGTTGATCACCCTGCTCGCCCATATCGGCAGTTATGTCCCGGCCGAGTCGGCCCGGATCGGGCCGATAGATCGGATCTTCACCCGCATCGGCGCCGCCGACGATCTGGCCGGCGGGCGCTCCACCTTTATGGTGGAGATGACCGAGACTGCCAATATTCTGCACCACGCCACGGCCAACAGCCTGGTCCTGATGGACGAGGTCGGTCGCGGCACCAGCACCTTCGACGGCCTGTCGCTGGCCTGGGCCAGCGCCTGGGAACTGGCTACCCGGATCCAGGCCTATACTCTGTTCGCCACCCACTATTTCGAAATGACCCGGCTGCCGGAGCAGCTGCCCCATTGCCGCAATGTGCATCTGGACGCCCGGGAACACGGCGATCAGATTATCTTTTTACACCAGGTCCAGCCCGGCCCGGCCAGTCGCAGCTACGGCCTGCATGTCGCCTCGCTGGCCGGCGTGCCGCGCGCCGTCATCGACCGGGCCCGGGAAAAGTTGCAGCAACTGGAACAGGGCGAGTCGCCGGCGCCCGCGGCAGACAGCGAGACCGCAACGGCCCCGCTCCCATCGGCGGCCCTGCAGGCACTGGCGGATCTGCAACCGGACGAACTTTCCCCGCGCCGGGCCCTGGATGAACTCTATCGGCTGAAAAAATTGCTGAATATATAAGCGGGCTCGCACGCCGCCCGGCTTTCACGCTAACATAGGCTATTGAATTGCCCGCCGGACACGCCGTGTTCGGTATTCGTTGACTGATTAAGGAGCCTGCGCATGACTTACGTAGTCACCGACAACTGTATCAAATGCAAGTACACCGACTGCGTTGAGGTGTGTCCTGTCGACTGCTTTCACGAAGGTCCCAACTTTCTGGCGATCGATCCCGAAGAGTGTATCGACTGCACCCTGTGCGAACCGGAATGCCCGGCCGAAGCCATTTTCGCCGAGGACGATGTGCCCGCCGGAATGGAAAACTTCATTGAGCTCAATGCCGATCTGTCCAGGGAGTGGCCGGTGATCATGGAAATGAAAGATCCCCCGGCCGACGCCAAGGAGTGGGACGGCGTCCCGGACAAGCTCCAGTATCTGGAACGCTGAATCATTTCCGCGTCCGGGTCCGTTCCCATGGCGCCAGACAACTTACGTCACGGCGTGGTGGTCCTGCCCTACCACGCCGATCCCCTGCACCAGCTCGCCCGGGATCTGATCCGCCACCACCGTGAGCAACTGCCGGATCTCACCGGGGTCACGCTGCTGGTCGACGATCCCCAGATCAGCGGTCCGCTGCGCCGACAGTTACTGGCGGCGTCGGCCGAACAGGGGTTCGGTGGACTGGTAGGGCTGGAGATTCGCCCCCTGCGCGACTGGGTGCGATCGTTTCTGCCCGATAACATCCGGGTCTGTTCCACGGTCAGCGCCGAGCTGTTGCTGGTCGACGCGCTGCGGCCCTATCAACACCTGTTCAATCAGGCCAATCCCTGGCTACTGGCCAACGAATTGCTGGAACTGTTCCAGGCCCTGACGCTGGGCGAGATCGGTCTGCCGGCCGATTGCGACAGTTTCATCGACCGACTGCAAAATGCTTACGGGGTGCGCGACAGCCTGCGCCAGACTCTCGGCCGCGAGGCCACCATCGTTCATACACTGTGGCACGCCTGGCACGAACAATTACGGGCCCAGGGCCTGACCGACGCCGACTCCGCCCATCTGCTGTCCCTGCGCGAGAGTCTGGACTCAATCGATAGTCAACAGCCATTATGGCTTGCCCTTGCCGACCCGTTAACCGGGGCGGAACAACAATGGCTGCAGACGCTGCTACAGCGCGATCAACTGCATCTTTATATACACGGAGAGATTGCCGCGACACCTGCCGGTTATCCCGATCAGCATCTGGCGCCGCTGGTCCGGGTGCTCGAACTGCCCGCCACCGAAACGTCCGCCACCCCGTATACCCGGCTACTGGCAACAATCTTCAAGCAGGATGAACAGCCTCTGCAGGAGAGCGCCCGGCAACTGGCGCAGGCCGCCTCCAACAGTCCGGCACAGGCCCGGCTGTCTGTGCTGCTGGCCGACAACGCGGAACACGAGGCGCGCGCCATCGATCTTCAGGTGCGTCAGTGGCTGCTGGGGGGCAAGACCCGGATCGCCATTGTCACCGAGAACCGGCGCCTGGCCCGGCGGGTGCGCGCCCTGCTTGAGCGTGCCGACATCCAGCTGGCCGACGCCGCCGGCTGGGCGTTGTCGACCACCAGCGCTGCGGCGGCGCTGGAGCGCTGGCTGGAATGCCTGGAAGAGGACTTTGCCCACCTGCCGCTACTGGATCTGCTCAAATCACCGTTTGTTTTCGCCGATGCTGACGCCGAGCAACACCGGCTGGCTACCTGGCGGCTTGAACAGGACCTCATTCGCCATGAGAACATCGCCCGCAATCTCAACCGCTATCGCGCCCACGCTCACGACCGGCGCAAACGGCTGGCCAACCAGGCGGACATCACGCCATTACTGGATCTGTTCGATCGGCTGGAGAACGCCGCCACACCTCTGCTGACCCTGCGCCGGGGTCACCACCCGGCGGCCCGCTGGCTTGGCGCGTTGCAACAGAGCCTGCAGCGGCTGGCGATGGATCGCGCGCTGGAGCAGGACGCCGCCGGCAGCCGCCTGATGCAACTGCTGGAGAAACTCAGCGGCGGGGTCGACGCGGATGCCTTCGAACTGGGCTGGAGCGAGTTTCGCACCTGGCTGGGACGGCATCTGGAACGCACCCATTTTCGGCCCCGCCCCACCCAGCAGCGCGTGCGCCTGCTGGGGCTGGCCCAGAGCCAGCTGCAACAGTTCGATGCCCTGATCCTGGCCGGCGCCGAGCAGGAGTCGCTGCCCGGCCATCCGGCCATCAGTCCGTTTTTCAACCAGCAGGTACGCCTCGAACTGGGACTGCCGCAGCGCGAGGCCCATTACGCCGAGCGCTTCTATCACATCCGCCGCCTGCTGGAGGCCGCGCCGGCAATGCTGGTCACCGCCCGCGCCGAACAGGATGGCGAACCGGTGGTCATCAGCCACTGGCTGGAATACCTGCTGACCCTGCATCACCAGGCCTGGCCCGACCAGTCGCTGCTGGCCGCCACCCTGGCTGACCAGGCCAACGCCGCCGAAACCTTTATGGTGGAGCGCGAACCGGACGTGCCCCTGCCGCTCCCGGGCGCCCGGCCGGTACCGGCACTGGAGGCCGACCAGCTGCCAGCGGGGTTTTCGCCCAGCGATTATCAGCAGTTGCTGGACTGTCCCTATCAGTACTACGCCGCGCGCGCTCTGCAGCTCAAACCGCCGGAGGAGATTCGCGAGGCGCTGTCCAAGGCCGATTACGGCGAGCGGGTGCATCGCTGTCTGCAGGCCCTGCATACCCCGGTCGCCGGCCTGCCCGAACCGTTCAATGCGCCATTCGAGCTGGCCAACCGCGCCGCGGCGATCGCCCGGCTGGAGGCAATTTCCCGGGCGGTGTTTGCCGATGTGCTGGCCGACAACTTCGAGCATCAGGCCTGGCTCGGCCAGTGGCGGGCGTTTATTCCCGGCTATATTGACTGGCAGATCGCCCGCCGCCAGAGCGGCTGGCAGGTGCGCGAGACCGAACAACGCAGCGAGGGCCAGCTGGGGGCGGTGGCGATCCGGGGGCGGCTGGATCGGATCGATCGCAGCGACGCCGGCGTGGCGATTCTCGATTACAAGACGGGCAATACCATTCCCAAACCGACAGAGGTCAGCCGTGGCGAAGCGATCCAGCTGCCCTTCTATGCCCTGTTGCAACAGCAACAGGATCCGGACCAGCCGGTCGCCGAGGTGGCCTATCTGCATTTCGAAAAACCGGAAAAGCCGCTTAAACTGAACTGTTCGCTGGAGGCGACGGAACTGCAACAACTTGGCGAGGCGGTCGGCGAACGCCTGCAAACTCTCGTGAACCAGATAGAAGCGGGGCAGGGACTGCCGGCCTGGGGCGACACAAATACCTGCAAATATTGTGATATGGCACTGTTATGTCGAAAACCCGTCTGGCAGACATAAAAAAACCCGGACGACCCACCGGTTCGGAGGTTAATCCGATCCGGCGGCCGCCCCGGCTCAGTTCCCTGCGGGCACTCCGGCCCGTCGCTTGTCCGGGCAGTTGCGGTCTACGCACCGGCCTGCGCCGGCGCGCTCGACAATTCCGTATCACTGCCACAGTCATCCCTGCGGTTCATCCTGAGTGGGCACTCCTGCCCCCGACACGTCTCCCTGTGCGACTTCCACCTGGCGGCGGACATGCAGGTCGCACATCGCCGAAAGGTATTTCAAGCCTAGCGATCCACCGCGTGAGCGCAAGGTCGTTCGGACCGGGCTGTGCGCCCCATCACAGAGGCCGACTATGAGTGGCGCCGCGACCCCCGCCCTGGTGGGCAACATCACCGTGCAGGCATCGGCCGGCAGCGGCAAAACCTATCTGCTGGTCAGCCGCCTGCTGCACCTGTTACTCGAGGGCGCCGAGCCGGGCACGATCCTGGCCATCACTTTCACCCGCAAGGCGGCGGCCGAAATGCAGCAACGGCTGTTGCAGCGCCTGCAACAACTGGCGCTGTGCGACGACGCCACGCTGGATCAACAGTTACAGGCCCTGCAGCTGGAGCCGACCCCGACCCTGCGCCAGCAGGCCCGGCAACTCTATCAGCGGCTGCTGCAAATGCCCTGCAGTGTGCGCACCACCACCTTCCACGCCTTTTGCCAGGAACTGCTGCGCCGCTTCCCGCTGGAGGCGGATGTCCCGCCCGGTTTCGAACTGCTGGAGCGCACCGCCGCACTGCTCGACGAGGCCCGCGAGGCGCTGATGGTCACCGCCGCCCGCCAACCGCAGAGTGAAGAGGCCGTCGCTCTGCGCCAGTTGTTCGACGAACTGGGCCTGTCCAACACCCTCGGCGCCCTGCGCCAGTTCGTCGGGCATCGCAGCGACTGGTGGGTCTATACCGCCGGCCAGGATGATCCGATCGCGTGGGCCTGCCACCAGTTGCGCGACCAGCTGGGCATCGATCCCGATACGGATCCGGTCGTCGACTTTTTTGCCAACGCCGGGCGTTGCCAGCGACTGGCGCGCATGGCCGAACTGCTCGCCGGACATCCCAATAAAGGCAATAACGAGGCTGTGGCCCGGTTGCAGACCGCGCTGGATCCACAACAGGACGCAGCTATCCGCTACAACGCGGTTTACCAGGCGTTTTTAACCCAGGCCGGTACGCCGCGCAGTAATCGCGAAGCGAGCAACAAAGCCTTGCAAAAAAGCCTGGGGGCGGCCGGTGCCGAAGAGCTGGCCGAACTGCACAGTGACTTTTGCGAACAACTGGAAACTCTGCAACAGCAGCTGGCGGCACAACGTAATTATCGGGTCAACAGCGCCTGGTATCGGGCCGGCGTCGCCCTGCTGGATCATTACCAGCGCATCAAGCGCGAACAGCGGCTGCTCGATTTCACTGATCTGGAATGGAAGGCGTATCAGCTGCTCAACGACGGCGACAACGCCCTGTGGGTGCAGTACAAACTCGATCAGCGCATCGCCCATCTGCTGGTGGACGAGTTCCAGG
>NZ_JAWOCR010000021.1:0-173022 GCF_046483665.1 Thiohalophilus sp.
TATTGCCAAACAGTTTAACCCGGGAACGTAACGGTTTGTCGTTGACAGGCCGTTTGCCGGTCTGAAGACGGGTCCCGTCTTGCGAGGAAGTTTTTTCTGCCGTCATATCCGCTGCTTGTGTATCGGTTGCAAAATGACCGCACATTATAGCCGTCAAAGCGGTGAGTGTGTTCCTTGACGTAATATTTTCTATGTGATCTTACACGGAAATTTACAAGGGTTGCCTTGCCGGTGCAGCGTGTTAGTATCTTTATTACCACCGTAAGTCAATGAATTATTACGAATAATGACAGGTATGCCAATGGACTCTGCCCCCGAATCCCGTACCGCCCTGCCGCCCTGGCAGGCTCTGCAGCGCCAAGCTGAAGCCATCGAATCGGTCCATATGCGCGAGCTGTTCGACAGCGATCCGGGTCGTTTTGCCCGGTTTTCCCTGGCGCTGGATGATTTGCTGCTGGATTATTCCAAAAACCGGATCACCGACGAGATACGCGAGCAGTTGCTGGAACTGGCCAGGCAGTGCGAATTGCCGACCTGGATCGAGCGCATGTTCCGCGGCGAGATGATCAACCATACCGAACAGCGTGCCGTGCTGCACACAGCGCTGCGCGATCCCGAGTCGGATCCCATCCTGATCGAGGGGGAGGATGTCCTGTCCCAGGTCCGGGCGGTACTTGCGCAGATGCGCGAACTCAGTGATGCCGTCCGTTCCCGTCAGTGGCGGGGCTATACCGGCCAGCCGATCACCGACGTGGTGAATATCGGGGTGGGCGGTTCGGATCTGGGACCGGTGATGGCCTGCGAGGCCCTGCGGCCCTATGCCATCCACGATCTGCGCATGCATTTTGTTTCCAACGTCGACGAGAATCACATTCTCGACACGCTGGAGTCGATCAAGCCCGAAACCACTCTGTTTATTATCGTCTCCAAGAGCTTTACCACGCAGGATACCCTGGTCAATGCCAAAACCGCGCGTAAATGGTTCCGCCGTGTCGCCGGAGACGAGAGCACGATCGAACGTCATTTTATCGCGGTCAGTGATAACGTTCCGGCGGCCGTGGAGTTCGGCATTCCCGAGTCCAATATTTTTCGCATGTGGGACTGGGTCGGTGGCCGCTATTCCATGTGGTCGGCGGTGGGCCTGAGTATCGCCATTTCGGTGGGCATGGATCATTTCGAGGCCATGTTACAGGGGGCCTGCGATATGGATCGCCATTTTCGCAGTGCGCCACTGGAACAGAATATGCCGGTGATTCTGGGTTTGCTCGGTATCTGGTATAACAACTTTCTGGGCGCCCAGACCTATGCTGTATTGCCCTATGATCAGCATCTCAAATACCTGCCTGATTATCTGCGCCAGATGGATATGGAAAGCAACGGCAAAAGCGTGGATCGTCGAGGTAACCCGATTACCGATTACGAGACCGGACCGGTTCTGTTCGGCCAGCTGGGGATCACCGGCCAGCATGCGTTTTATCAACTGATGCATCAGGGCACCAAACTGATTCCGGCGGACATTATCGCGCCGATTACCAGTCTGCATTGTATACGCGATCATCATCGTACCCTGATGTCCAATGTCTTTGCCCAGACCGAAGCCTTCATGCGTGGCAAGACCGACACCGAAGCACGCGCCGATATGCAGGCTCAGGGACTGGATGAAGCGGAGATCGAACGGCTGTTACCCTATCGCCTGTTTCCGGGCAACAAACCGACCAATACGCTCTTGTTTCGCACCCTCGATCCCCGCACTCTGGGACGGCTCATCGCCCTGTATGAGCACAAGGTCTTCGTGCAGGGCGTGATCTGGAATATCAATTCCTTCGATCAATGGGGGGTGGAACTGGGTAAACAACTGGCGGCGAAAATCCTGCCCGAACTGGAAGATAGCAACTCCATCGACAGTCACGACGCCTCGACCAACGGCCTGATCAACTACTACAAGGGATTGCGTCCAGACAAGTAACAGAGCCGAGGGACGAGTTACGAGGGACGAGGAAAAGCGATTGCGCCCAACTCTGTTATATTGCCAGGTCACGCTGCGTTACATTAACGGATAATTTAGGAATCAATGGAGGGTAGGGAGGTTTGTTTACTCGGCCCTCGGCCCTCGTAACTCGTCCCTGTGTTGTAGATGGTAGCGCTCCCCGGACTCGAACCGGGACGGGTTGCCCCACGGCATTTTGAGTGCCGCGTGTCTACCAATTCCACCAGAGCGCCATTGCGGCGGCCATTATAGGCAAATCGGGCCGCGGTTGTAAGGGCGTTTTGGCGTCGAACGCGTTCAAATCTGCTACTATGCGCCGCCATGCGACGCCAGGATTTTCATTTTGATCTGCCCGAGGAGCTGATCGCCCAGGTTCCCGCTGCCCGGCGACGGGACAGTCGTCTGCTGTGCTTGGATGGCGTCACGGGGGAGATCGCGGATCGGCAGTTTGTGGACTTGCTAGAGTTGCTGCAGGCCGGCGATCTGCTGGTGATGAACGATACCCGGGTGATTCCGGCACGGTTGTTCGGGCACAAGGCGAGCGGCGGGCAGATCGAGGTACTGGTCGAGCGGTTGCTGGATGAGACTGACTTGCTGGCTCACGTGCGCGCCAGCAAAAGCCCCAGGGCGGGCACGGCACTGCATTTGAGCGATAGCGTGAGTGCGACGGTACTGGGGCGTGAGGGAGAGCTGTTTCGTCTGCGGCTCACCGATCGTGACGATCCCGAACGCACTCTGCTGGCGATACTGGACGAGCTGGGACACATGCCGCTGCCACCCTATATCCGTCGAGCTGATGCACTGGCGGATCGGGAGCGGTATCAGACCGTGTTTGCCCGACGCCCCGGCGCAGTGGCCGCCCCCACTGCCGGACTCCATTTTGATGAGGCCCTGCTGGCCCAGCTGGCCCGGCAGGGGATCGAGACCGCCTGGGTGACCCTGCATGTCGGCGCCGGCACCTTTCAGCCGGTGCGGGTGGAGAATATTCGCGAACATCACATGCACGCCGAATGGGTCGAGGTAAACGAGACCGTTTGTCAGCAGGTCGAACAGACCCGTCAGCGGGGCGGGCGGGTGATCGCGGTGGGCACCACCAGCGTGCGTTGTCTGGAATCCGCCGCACGCGACGGGCAACTGCAACAGTTCACCGGTGACACGGATATCTTTATCTATCCGGGCTATGAATTTCAGATCGTCGACGGGCTGATTACCAACTTCCACCTGCCCGAATCGACCCTGCTGATGCTGGTCTGCGCCTTCGCCGGCTACGACAACGTCATGCGCGCCTACCGCCACGCCGTCGAACAGCGCTACCGCTTCTTCAGCTACGGTGATGCGATGTACCTCACTCGTAGTGAGTGATGGATATTCAACGCAGAGGGCGCGGAGACGCAGAGGCGCGGAGTGTGTGAAAATATAATTTTGAATTTTGAATTCTAAATTTTGAATTTCAGGGGACGGCTTCCATTCACAATTCAAAATTATTTTCTCTGCGTCTCCGCGCCTCTGCGAACTCCGCGTTATTTTTCCAGAGCATTTAAATAGAGTGAAGATTTTCGGTGAAATTTGAATTATTGCAATCCGATGGCGAGGCCCGACGAGGGCGGTTGAGTTTCGAGCGCGGGACGGTGGAGACGCCGGCGTTTATGCCGGTGGGGACTTACGGCACGGTCAAGGCGATGACGCCGGAGGAATTGCGCGAACTGGGCGCGGAGATTGTGCTGGGCAACACCTTCCATCTGATGCTGCGCCCGGGGACCGGGGTGATCGAAGCGCATGGTGACTTGCATGATTTTATGCACTGGGAGGGGCCGATTCTGACTGACTCGGGCGGTTTCCAGGTCTGGAGCCTGGGCAAGTTGCGCAAGATTTCCGAACAGGGCGTTCATTTCGCCTCTCCGGTAGATGGCAATCAGGTCTTTATGGGTCCCGAGGAATCCATGGCGGTACAGCGCACGCTGGGCTCGGACATTGTCATGATCTTTGATGAATGTACGCCTTATCCGGCGGAGGAGGATGAAGCGCGGGTTTCAATGGAGCTGTCGTTGCGCTGGGCCGAACGCTGCAAGACGGCGCATGGCGATAGTCCATCTGCCCTGTTCGGTATCGTGCAGGGGGGGATGTACGAATCGCTGCGCCAGGCATCGCTGGATGGTCTCACCCGGATCGGTTTTGACGGTTATGCCATCGGCGGGCTGTCGGTGGGTGAACCGAAGGCAGATATGCTGCGGATTCTGGATTTTCTGGGCCCGCGGTTGCCGGTCGACACGCCCCGTTATCTGATGGGGGTGGGCAAGCCGGAAGACCTGGTTGAGGGGGTACGCCGGGGCATCGATATGTTCGATTGCGTGATACCGACCCGCAACGCCCGCAACGGCTTCATCTTTACCTCCACGGGGCTGCTGCGCATTCGCAACAGCCAGTTTCGCACCGACACACGGCCGCTTGATCCGGGCTGTGATTGCTACACCTGCCGGCATTACAGCCGGGCCTATTTGCGCCATCTGGACAAAACCGGTGAGATCCTCGGTTCCCGGCTCAATACCCTGCATAACCTTCACTACTATCAGCACCTGATGGCGCAGCTGCGCGAGGCGATTGCGGCCAGCCAGCTGGAACAGTTCGTCGCCGATTTCTACACCAAACGCTCGCAAGCTGTGCCGGCTATGTCATAATAGCGGGCCTCAAACCTCCAAAACGACAAGGGACAGAGATTATGAGCTTTTTCATTTCCGATGCCATGGCGCAGGCGGCGCCGGCAGCCCAAGAACCCAATATCATGTCGCAGCTGATTTTCTTTATCGGGATTTTCGTCATATTCTATTTTTTGCTGATTCGTCCGCAGCAAAAACGTGCCAAGGAACACCGTAATCTGGTCTCGGCCTTGTCCAAGGGGGATGAAGTAGTGACCAACGGCGGTCTGGCCGGCAAGGTCACCGAAGTGGGGGACGAATACGTGAATCTGGAACTTGCCGACAATGTCGAGGTCAAGTTACAGAAGCAGTCGGTCGTGAATGTCCTGCCCAAGGGCACCCTGAAGACCATCAATAAAGAGTAACGTCGAACGCTTTTACGGCCGCCTGGTGCGGCCGTCGCCTCAATTCGGAATCGAGTCTCATGCTCAATCAGTACCCATTGTGGAAATATCTTCTGATCCTGCTGATCCTGATCGCGGGAGTGATCTATGCGCTGCCCAATGTCTATGGCACCGACCCTTCGATCGAGATATCGGCCAATCGGGGCGCGGCGGTGGACAGTTCGACCCAGCACCGCGTGCGCGACCTGCTGGAAGGACATGAAATTGATTATCGGCGGATCACGCTGGATGAAACCGGGTTGATGGTTCGTTTTTCCGATGTGGATGAGCAGCTCAAAAGCAACGATTTGCTGCGCGAGAACCTGGGCGACGATTATGTGGTGGCGATGAATCTGACGCCGGCCGCGCCGGGCTGGTTGTCTGGCCTGGGGGCGTTGCCCATGTATCTGGGACTCGACCTGCGCGGTGGTCTGCACTTTTTGATGGAAGTGGATACTGAAACGGTCATGGAACAGACCTATGAGAATCTGGGCAATGAGCTGCGTACGGTCCTGCGCGAGGCCAAAGTGCGTTATCAGTCGGTCACCCAGCAGGACGGGGTGATTGAACTGCGATTTCCTGATGCCGACGTACGCGAAGCGGCCGATGCGGCTATCAGCCGGGAACGGCGTAATCTGCAATTGCGCGAGCGCGAATCGAACGGTGCCTATTATCTTCTGGCGTCATTGACGGAAAATGCGATTACTGAAATCAAACAGGCGGCGGTCAAGCAGAACATCACGACCCTGCGTAACCGTATCAATGAGCTGGGGGTCGCCGAGCCAATCGTGCAGCGTCAGGGCGATGAGCGCATCGTAGTGCAATTGCCCGGCGTGCAGGACAGCGCCCAGGTGAAAACCGTGATCAGCGCCACGGCCTCGCTGGAGTTTCGCCTGGTGGATGTGGAAAACGATGTCCGTGAAGCCCTGCAGGGCCGGGTACCGTTTGGCTCACGGCTTTACGAGGAACGCAGCGGGGATCCGATTTTGCTGAAAAAACGGGTCATTATCACCGGCGAGCGCATTACCAATGCCACCTCCGGTTTCGACCAGGAAACCGGATCCCCGGCGGTGTTTGTCAATCTCGACGGGGCCGGTTCCAGCCGCATGGCCAGCACCACCAAGCAGAACATCGGTAAACCGATGGCCGTGGTGTTCATCGAATACAAGCCGGAAATCATTCGCGAAGACGGCGAAGAAAAGGTCGTCAACCGCAAGGTCGAGGAAGTGATCAACGTCGCCACGATTCGGGGTGTCTTCAGTAATCGATTCCAGATTACCGGTCTGGAGCCGGAAGAGTCCCGTAATCTGGCCCTGTTGCTGCGCGCCGGCGCGCTGGCCGCGCCGATCCGGATTATCGAGGAGCGCACCATCGGCCCAAGCCTGGGTAAGGACAACATCGAGCAGGGTACCAGTTCGGTTATCATCGGCATGATTCTGGTGCTGGCATTCATGGCCTTCTGGTATCGCGGTTTCGGTCTGGTGGCCAATGTGGCACTGGTGGTGAACCTGGTGCTGATCGTGGCGGTACTCTCCCTGTTGCAGGCCACGCTGACCCTGCCCGGAATCGCGGGAATTGTCCTGACCGTGGGCATGGCGGTGGATGCCAATGTGCTGATCTTCGAGCGTATCCGCGAGGAGTTGAAAAATGGTAATTCGCCCCAGGCCTCGATCAGTTCCGGCTATGCCAAGGCGCTGTCGACCATAGCCGATGCCAACATTACCACCCTGATCGCCGCGGTAGTGTTGTTTGTCTTTGGTACCGGGCCCATCAAGGGCTTCGCCATTACCCTGTCCATCGGAATTCTCACTTCCATGTTCACTGCGATTATGGGAACCCGGGCGATTGTCAATCTTTCGGTGGGCGCCAAGAAATTGCGCAAACTGTCTATCTAGGGCAACAGGAATCGCGTCATGCAGATTTTTCAGAACACCCGGTATAATTTTGTCGATAAACGTCGTTATGCGTTAATCCTGTCAGTGACTCTGTTGATCATTGCCATTGGCTCGCTGGCCACGCGCGGGTTGAACTTTGGTCTGGATTTTACCGGCGGGACGTTGCTGGAGGCTGGCTACAGTGAATCGAAGGAACTTGGACAGATTCGCCAGGCGCTGGAGGATGCCGGCTTCGACAGCGCGGTAGTCCAGCATTTTGGCAGTTCCCGGGATGTCGTCATTCGGCTGGCCCCCCAGGCCGAACAGGTCACGGCCATGTTGAGCGACGAGATTCTCAAGGTGTTGCGCGCAGAGGATGACTCGGTCGAGATGCGGCGGCAGGAGTTTGTCGGCCCGCAAGTCGGTGATGAATTGCGTGACGATGGTGGCCTGGCGATGATTATCGCGCTGGCCTTTATCCTGATTTATGTCATGGCGCGCTTTGAATGGCGCTTTGCCGTCGGTTCCATCTCGGCACTGATCCATGATGTGGTCATTGTGATCGGCTTTTTCTCGGTTACCGGAATGGAATTTGATTTGACGGTGCTGGCGGCCGTACTGGCCGTGATCGGTTACTCGCTCAATGACACTATCGTGGTGTTCGATCGCATTCGGGAGAACTTCCTGCGCATGCGCAAGAGTCCGCCCGCGGAGGTCATCAATACCTCGTTGAACCAGATCCTGTCACGTACCGTGGTGACCTCCATGACGACCATGCTGGTCGTGCTGGCGATGTTTTTCCTCGGTGGCGAACTGATTCATTCGTTCTCGGCTGCCTTGCTGGTGGGGATCGTCATCGGGACCTACTCTTCCATTTACGTGGCAAGCTCAACCGCGCTGGCACTGAACATCAACAGCACGAACCTGATCCCGGTGGAAAAAGAGGGCGTCGACCAACCCGGTCAGGAGCTCTGATTAATTCTGAATTCTGAATGTTGGATTTTGAGTTTGATCTGAATCGGATGGCAGGCTCTTATGGCCTGCCGCGAATTCAACATTCAACATTCAAAATTGACAAAGCCCGCGGTTGCGGGCTTTTTGTTTTTAGCGGGAATGGAATTTTTTGACGTCTTCCATGGGGTCGTGTTCGTCGACCCGGGGTCGGACCATACGGCAGACAGTGCTGCCGCGCACTTCGCATTCGGGATCGTTTTCATCCTGTTCGACGCTCTTGATGACAGTTTCCGCCCAGATTGAGGCGATTCCCCATAGTGCCGCACCCAGAGCCAGGGTACCGAGACTGATACCCTCCGTGGCGAGCGGGCCACCGAAAAAGGCGTAAACGATACTGCTAATGCCGGCAATCCAGAACACGGCGATCGGCGCGGCGCAACAGCCGGCACAACCATAACGGCAGACCGCGACCGGCGGTGCAAGCAAGGCAAGAATACTGCGTTTCACCATCCCCCTCCTGACTATTCCTGTGGAATATGCTGGTGTAACGTAAGGTTACTGACTAGTAAGCATGAATTTTTTATGACGGTCAAATGAATTTTGCATCGACAGAGGGTAAACAGGGAATAAAACCCCCCTTGTCAGGGAGATAATACCCTCCCTGTCGAGATCGGCCGATGAGGGAATGAAAGACTCGGGACGGGAAAGCGCGCTGTAACAGGGGCCCCTCAGGCGGCCGATTCGCGCCGCATCAGATAAGCGACAATATCCGCACTGCGTTCGGCCCCGGGCAGGGGGTGCACGGTAGCAGGCGTTGCACGCTGCAGATACGGATCCGGGGCGGGGGCCTCAATGGAGAGGATCTCCATATCATCCAGTCCGGGCTGATAGCCGAAATAACTGGCTGACTCCTCCAGAGCATCGAGGACATCACACATCGTGATCTCCAGGGCCTTGCTTCCGTTGTTGTTGCGTTTGGGCTGCGCCATCACTGCCGCCGTCTGTGTCCATGAATTGAATGGGCCTGTCCCAATAGCGGACACGTTGCGGGATATTGAAGGGGGGATTTGAAATATTTCCGCTCCCCGCAGGGAAAGAAAGATCTTAACGCAGAGGCGCAAAGGCGCAGAGGATCGCAAAGAATGAATAAATATTATCCAGGCAATACCGTATCGTAGCTCAGGTTGCGCATCGCGCTACCTGAGACTCTCCCACTAGCCAGATGTCACGCAGGCTATCGGCCAGCGTGACCTACGTTCTAGCGGTTACACAGGTTTGTTAAGGAAGAGCTATAGCCTGCGGCAGTGGCAGGGGCTCTATGGCAAGAAAATTTATTCTCTCGCCAGGGCGCAAAGACGCCGAGGACGAAAGGGTTACGTTGCGAGCTCTGCGACTTGGCGAGAGGAGATTATTCAGGTTTTCAGGTCGTCGGGCACGAAGGGGCGGATTTTTTGCAGCATTGCCTTGAACAGGCGCGGGTTGGCGGTGACGATGTTGCCATTTTTCATGTGGTTGGCGTTGCCGCTGAAGTCTCCGACCAGTCCGCCGGCCTCTTCGATGAGCAGGACGCCGGCGGCCATGTCCCAGCTGTTGAGACCGTATTCCCAGAAACCGTCCAGGCGGCCGGCCGCCACATAGGCGAGATCCAGTGCGGCCGAGCCGGCGCGGCGAATCCCGGCGCTGCCGGGGATCAGCGCCTGCATCATCTGCAGGTAGGCGTCCATGTAGGGCATATGCGCCTCATGAAACGGAATGCCGGTGCCGAACAGGGCACCTTCGATGCCGCGCCGGGGTGTGACCCGGATGCGTTTACCATTAAGCTGGGCGCCTTCGCCCCGGCTCGCGGTGAATAACTCCTCGCGCAGGGGATCATAGACCACTGCCTGCTCCAGCCGGTTCTTGTGCCGCAGGGCAATAGATACTGCATATTGCGGAAAGTTGTGAACAAAGTTGGTGGTGCCGTCGAGCGGATCGATAACCCACTCATAGTCGTTACCGGCATGGCTGCCACTTTCCTCGGCGAGGATACTGTGGTTCGGATAGGCCTTGTGCAGGGTACGAATGATCACCTGCTCGGCGCGGCGGTCGACTTCACTGACAAAATCGTTGTCGGTCTTTTCGGTAATAGTCAGGGTGTCGATCTGGTCCGCGTTACGGGCAATGATATTGCCCGCCTCACGCGCCGCACGAACCGCGATATTCAACATCGGGTGCACAGGTGTCTTCCTTATCCGGTTGCCAAAGAACAAAACGCCGGCGGCGCCGGACGTCAAGGTGCGCTATTGTAACAGGCTCAATTCAAACTGACAGGATGATTTGCAATGTCGGCAAAGCAGGACGATGACCTCAACGCCCGTCTGGCGCGGGTACGGGTGGTGCTGATCAATACCAGCCATCCGGGCAACATCGGTGCCGTGGCCCGGGCAATGAAAAACATGGGTCTGACACAACTGGTGCTGGTCAATCCGGCAGAATTTCCCAGCGGGGAGGCACGAGCGCGGGCTTCCGGTGCCACCGATGTACTCGAGCAGGCACGGGTAGTCAGTTCTCTGGATGCGGCGGTGGCCGACTGTGCTGTGGTGCTGGGCACCAGTGCCCGTTTGCGCAGTATCCCCTGGCCAACGCTGGATCCCCGGGCCGCGGCCGAACAGGTGCTGGACACGACCGAATCGGCGGAGGCGGCACTGGTGTTCGGGCGTGAGAACAACGGTCTGTCCAACGAGGAACTGGACCGTTGCAATTATCTGGTGCATATCCCGGCCAATCCCGAATACAGTTCACTGAATATCGCCGCCGCTGTCCAGGTACTGGTCTATGAGCTGCGTATGACTCTGCTGGATCAACTGGGTCGGCGGGATAACCGCTTTCATAGTGATCAGCCGCGGGCCACGGCCGGGGATCTGGAACAGTTGTATGACCATTTGCAACAGACCCTGACTGAGCTCGATTTTCTCAAGCCCAGCGCGCCACGTCAGATCATGCGTCGTCTGCGCCGGCTCTTTGGTCGTGCCGAACTGGATCGGATGGAGATCAATATCCTGCGCGGTATTCTCAGTGCTACCCGGGAAAAACTGGCGCAGACAAAGACTGAAGAATCAGAGCGTTAGTGGTAAAGTCTTTAATCGGTCATGTTCTCACCGAGGCGCAGAGCCGTAGAGAACAACAAGTGAAATGTTCGTTTTGCGGTAGACGATCAATCCAGCGCATTGCCCGATAGCGGGACACGGCTATTTCCAAAGCCGGCGGGCTCTGCATCCTGGTGAGAGATTAACAGCATGTACAGACAGGACCTGTGTCGGTAAACAGATTATGTTCAAACGGATCAAAGAAGACATCCAGTGCGTGTTCGAGCGAGACCCTGCCGCGCGCAATACCTTCGAGGTGCTGACGACCTATCCGGGGCTGCATGCGGTGGTGTTGCATCGACTCAGCCACGCCCTGTGGACCCATCATCTCAAATGGCTGGCTCGGTTGCTCTCCAATCTGGGGCGCTGGGTGACCGGAATAGAGGTCCATCCGGGGGCGCGAATCGGCCGGCATTTTTTTATCGACCACGGTATGGGCGTGGTGATCGGCGAGACGGCCGAGATTGGCGATGGCTGCACGCTCTATCACGGTGTCACCCTGGGCGGGACAACCTGGCAAAAAGGCAAACGGCACCCGACTCTGGCCAATGATGTGGTGGTGGGCGCGGGTGCCAAGGTGCTGGGGCCCATTACTCTGGGTGAAGGCGTACGAGTCGGCTCCAACGCCGTGGTGGTCAAGGATGTGCCGGCCGGGGCAACAGTCGTCGGAGTTCCCGGACGCGTCGTGACTCGGGCGGAAACGGGTCAGGAACCGGGACCCGAGGACGAGCGACGCAAGGCTTTCGCGGCCAAGATTGGTTTCGATGCCTACGGCACGACCCAGGACATGCCCGACCCGGTGGCCAATGCGATCAATTGCATGCTGGATCACATTCATGCCATGGACCAGCAGATGGAAAATATGTGTCACTCCCTCAAGACTCTCGGCATGGAAATGGAGGAGGTGGAGCTGCCCGATCTCGGTACCTGCGATATCAGTGCCCGGGATCTGGAGCAGGCCGATGAATTTGCCGCCGGCGCCGAGCCGGGCGAAGAGCCCGACAAGCCCGAAAAGACATAACTATATTAAGGTTAAAAATCGATCATAAAGCGGCCTCAGATTCTTGACTAAAATACTAGGGCTTGGTAAGTTAGCCCAACGTTGATGGTAAACCCACATTACGAGACAGGATTGAGCAATGAGACTGACAACCAAAGGCCGCTACGCCGTTACCGCCATGCTGGATCTGGCGCTGCATTATAAAGAGGGTCCGATCACGCTGGCGGATATCTCCCAGCGCCAGGGGATTTCTCTTTCCTATCTGGAGCAATTATTCTCCAAGCTGCGCAAAAACGGTCTGGTTGACAGTACCCGTGGACCGGGCGGTGGCTATCGTCTGAGCCGGGATGCCCATGAAGTGGCAGTGGCCGATGTCATTACCGCGGTGGATGAAAAGGTCGAAACCACCCGTTGTGGTGGCCTCTCCAACTGCCAGGAAGATCAGCAGTGTCTGACCCACGAATTGTGGACCGATCTCAGCGAGCAGATCCACGACTTCCTCAAGGGGATCAGCCTGGGGCAACTGGTCGAGCGTCAGGGTGTCCAGGAAGTGGCCGCCCGTCAGGAACGCAAGCAGCAGGTGACCTTCCACTCGCCCCAGGGTGAACAGAGCAAGGTCGCTTCCGGGAACTGAGTGCCTGCTCCGCCCGGCTGCGCCGGGCGTCGCCTTTTCGGCCACGCCTGTGGATTGCCTGTGCCCCCGGCATGGGGATAAAATTTCATTTTACCATTTTGACTTAAACCCGCGCCCCGTGCGGGTTTATGCTATCTTGCTAACCTGATTCAGGAGTAACTGTGCATGGCCGTTGAACGTACGCTTTCCATTATCAAACCCGATGCTGTCGCCAGGAATGTGATTGGCGAAATCTACAGCCGCTTCGAAAAAGCCGGTTTGAAAATCATCGCTGCCCGGATGCTGCACCTGAGCCAGGAGCAGGCCGGTGAGTTCTATGCCGTGCACAAGGAACGCCCTTTTTATAACGAACTGGTTGAATTCATGACCTCGGGTCCTGTCATGGTGCAAGTGCTCGAAGGCGAGCAGGCCATTGCCAAAAACCGCGAAGTGATGGGCGCCACCAATCCGCAGGATGCCGCACCGGGCACCATTCGCGCCGACTTTGCCAGGACCGTGGATGAAAATGCGGTCCATGGTTCCGACGCCCCCGAAACCGCCAAAGCGGAAATCGCTTTCTTCTTCAAGGACGACGAAATCTGTCCGCGCACCCGCTGATACGGCGCGTACCCGAGGAGTATTTATCACTTTGAACGAGCACGATAAAGTCAATCTGCTGGATCTGGATCAAGCCGGCTTGCAGGCCTTTTTCGCCGAACAGGGCGAGAAGGCTTTTCGTGCCACCCAGGTGATGAAATGGATCTATCAGTTTGGTGTCGATGAGTTCGATGCCATGACCAATCTGGCCAGGGGGTTGCGCGAAAAACTGGATCAGGTGGCGGAGATTCGCCCGCCGCAAGTGGTCAGTGAACAACGTTCTGAAGATGGCACCGTCAAATGGCTGTTGCAGGTGGATAACGGCAACTGTATCGAGACGGTGTTCATTCCCGAAGATCATCGCGGCACCCTGTGTGTTTCTTCCCAGGTGGGTTGTGCACTGGACTGCACCTTCTGCTCGACCGCGCAACAGGGCTTTAACCGGAATCTCTCCACTGCCGAGATCATCGGCCAGCTGTGGGTTGCCAACCGGCGCCTGCACGCCATTCCGCGTCAGCAGCGGACGATCAGTAACGTAGTCCTGATGGGGATGGGCGAGCCGTTGCTCAACTTCGACAATGTCGTGCGCGCCATGAACCTTATGATGGAAGATAACGCCTATGGCCTGTCCAAACGACGCGTGACGCTCAGTACCTCCGGGGTAATCCCGGCGCTGGATCGCCTCAAACAGGTCAGTGATGTCAGCCTGGCCGTATCGCTGCATGCACCGAATGATGAACTGCGCGATCAGCTGGTGCCGATTAACCGTAAATATCCGATCAGTGAACTGATGGCTGCCTGTCAGCGTTATCTTGTCGATGACTCACGGCGCAAGATTACTTTTGAGTACGTCATGCTCGATGGCATTAACGATAGTCCCGAGCATGCCCGGGCGTTGATCCGGTTATTGCGCCATATCCCCTCCAAAATTAACCTGATCCCGTTCAATCCGTTCCCCGGCACCGACTATCGCTGTTCCGATACTGCCACCATCAACCGTTTTCGTGATATCTTGATGGAAGCAGGGTTGATGACCGTCACCCGCAAAACCCGGGGTGAAGATATCGATGCGGCCTGCGGCCAGTTGGCCGGCAAGGTGCTGGATAAAACCAAACGCAAGCTTCGCCGCGTGAGTGAGCCGATACCAATCAACAGGATGGGAACATGACACAAGGCCTGCGCTATGTACTGTTTCTGGTGCCGGTGCTGCTATTGGGCGCCTGCAGTACGACCGGTAAACCGGACCTGTCGCAAGAACAGTTGCTGCGCGCTTCCGATCTCAATGCCGAGCTGGGTGTCCGATACATGCAGCAGGGCGATAACGAGCGTGCCATGGGCAAGCTGCAAAAAGCGATCCAGCAAAATGAGGATAATGCCCGGGCCCATCACTATCTGGGTGAGCTGTATCGTCGCGTTGATCGACCGCAGAAAGCCGAGGACCATTTCAGGCAGGCGCTGGATATCACCCCCAATGATCCCTCGTTGCTGAATAATTACGCGGTCTTGCTTTGTGACATGGAAAAATATGCCGAGTCGGATCGTTATTTCGACAAGGCGCTTCAGGATCCGGTCTATTCGGGCAAGGCGAGCATCTACGAGAACATGGCCCAGTGCGCCGAAAGTCAGAACAATCTCAAGCGGGCCGAGGAATATTACCTGCAGGCTCTGCGCCTGGATCCCAAACTACCCACGGCCAATCTGGGCATGGCCCGACTGACCTTCGATATGAGTCTGTACACACAGTCTCGCAAATATCTGGAACAGTTCCTGGAACGGCGCAAGCATAACGCCGCGAGCCTGTGGCTGGCTATTTTGCTGGAACGCCAAACAGGTAACAGAAACCGGGTGGCCAGATATGCCATCTTACTCAAGGGACAGTTTCCCGATTCCAGTGAAGCCCGCAAGCTGAGAAAACTCGAGCGTCAGGGCAAATTATAAAGGAGCGAACATGGAGCGGGAGGCGTTACAACAACCGGAAATGCCACCCGCCGAACCGCGCATGTGGCCCGGCAAGCGTTTGCGCGAGGCCCGCGAAGCCCGTCAAATGAGCCGCGAAGAGGCGGCCCGTCAGTTGCATCAGGAAGTGACCATTATTCAGGCCCTGGAAGAGGACGACTACGCCCGTTTGCCGGGGCAAACCTATGTTCTCGGTTATCTGCGCAGTTATGCCCGCTTGCTGAAGTTGCCGGAGAACGAAATCGTCGCGGCGGTCCAGATCGAACGGGCCGAGACCAATGAACTGCTTCCCGAGAATATCGATTACGACAAACCGGTTCGGCTGGGCGCACGCGGACATCGGGGCTGGCTTTATCTGGTGTTAATCGTGTTGATCCTCACGGGACTGGCCGGGCTGTTCTTCAGCCTCCCCTTGCCGTTTGACCTCGGCCTGTCGTCCTCCCGCTGACCCGTTTCGCGCAGGGTGTTTGTCCCGGCGCATAATTTGCGTCGATCCCTCGCCTCATCCCGACCCGAATCGCGTATAATGGCGGCCGTTTTTCAGCGCCGGAAGAGACTTTTCGGCCCGACAACCCGCACAGGATATCAACGTGGCAAATCCAGTCCAGGCAATCCGGGGCATGAACGATATTCTGCCGGCAGAATCCCCGCGCTGGCAGTTTGTGGAGGCCCGCTTCGGCGAATTGATGGCCGCTTATGGCTATCAGCAGATCCGCCTGCCTATCGTCGAAAAGACCGAACTGTTCAAACGCTCCATTGGCGAGGTGACCGACATCGTCGAAAAGGAGATGTACACGTTTGAGGATCGCAACGGCGACAGCCTGAGTTTGCGCCCGGAGGGGACCGCCGGGTGTGTGCGCGCGGGTATCCAGAATGGCCTGCTGAACCAGGGCACGCAGAAGCTATGGTATGCCGGTCCCATGTTCCGCCACGAGCGACCACAAAAAGGGCGTTATCGCCAGTTTTACCAGCTCGGGGTCGAGGTCTTCGGGCTATCGGGGCCGGATATCGATGCCGAGCTCATCATGCTTACCGCGCGGCTCTGGAAGCAGCTCGGCCTGGTCGATGATGTGCGTCTGGAACTCAATACGCTGGGGACCAGCGAAGCACGGCGGGCCTATCGGGATGTGCTGGTCGAGTACTTCACTGCCCATCAGACACAGCTCGACGAGGATAGTCAGCGTCGCTTGCACAGCAATCCGCTGCGTATCCTCGACAGCAAGAACCCCGAGATGCAGGAACTGATCGAAGCGGCGCCGCGCCTGCAGGACCACCTGGATGACGAGTCGGCCGCGCATTTTGCCCGCCTGCGGGAACTGCTGGAAGCGGTGGGTATCGAATACCGGGTCAATCCGCGGCTGGTACGCGGGCTCGATTATTACGCCAGAACCGTGTTTGAATGGGTGACTGATCGACTCGGCGCCCAGGGCACTGTCTGTGCCGGCGGCCGCTTCGACGGTCTGGTGGCGCAACTGGGGGGCAAGCCGATCCCGGCGATGGGGTTTGCCCTGGGGATGGAACGGCTGGTGGCCTTGCTGGATGAGCATCCTTTCGATGAGACACCGTATCAGCCCCACGCCTATCTGTTGCTGGCCGGGGAGCAGGCCGAGATTGCCGGCGTGCAACTGGCCGAGCAATTACGCGACAGCGCCCCGGCATTACGTGTGCAGGTCCATTGTGGCAGCGGCAGCATCAAAAGCCAGATGAAAAAAGCGGATCGCAGCGGCGCCCGTTACGCGCTGATTCTGGGTGAAGAGGAACTGGCGGCCGGGAGCGTGACGATCAAGGATTTGCGCGGCGACACACCGCAACAACAATTGGCCCGGCAAGCGCTGGGAGATTTCCTGAGCCGTGAATTCGACCTGGCCTGAGATCGGCACAGGCGAACGCAGGGCACTTGGCAAACGACGGGAAGAGATAAATGGCACAGTTTGAACGCAGCGAAGAAGAAACCATCCAGGCGATCAAGGACTGGTGGGCGGAAAACGGCCGGGCAGTCATCGCCGGCGTGGTACTGGGTATCGGCGGGATTGTCGGGATACGTTACTGGTTCGACGCCCAGGCCCAGGGCCGCCAGGAAGCCTCGCAGCTCTACAGTCAGGTGATGATGGCCGTACAGTCAGATGACCGGCAACAGGCGCTGGAGCAGGGCGAGACTCTGACCGATGAGTATAGCTCGACGGTGTATGCCACTCTGGCAGCATTGAACCTGGCCCGGCTGGAACTGGAAGCCGGCGAGGCCGACAGTGCTGAAGGCCATCTGCGCTGGGCGCTGGAAAACAGCAAGACCGATGAATACGCGCATCTGGCCCGCCAGCGACTGGCCCGCCTGCTGCTTGCCCGGGAGCAGACAGAGCAGGCCGCGGCCCTGCTCGACGGCGTCGATGAAGAGGGCTACGCGTCAATCTATGCCGAAATCCGTGGGGATATTGACGTGGCCCGCGCGCAGCCAGCCGGGGCGCGAACTCACTATCAAACGGCCCTGCGGGAGGCCGACCAGCCGCTGCGCCGGCAGCTGCTGGAAATGAAACTGGCTGAACTGTCTTCCGACAGCGGGGCTCCGGACCAGATCCAGAATAGCGAGGTGCAGCCGTGAGGGCATTGCTGCTGATGATCGGCGCCGCGCTGGTATTGAACGCCTGCGGCAGTTCCGCCAATCTCAAGCCGCCGCGCGAGTTGCAGCCGCTTGCTGAGCCGGAGGTGCGAATCGAGAGCCTCTGGTCGACACAGGCCGGTCGTGGAGTCGGGGACCAATTTCTGCAGTTGCCGGTTCGCCACCACGAACAGACAGGCTATGCGGCCGATTACCAGGGTTATATCAAAGCCTTCGAGCTGGCCACCGGCAAGCGGATCTGGGAACGCCAGACCGGCCTGGAGCTGGCCACCGGCGCAGTGTATTACAACGGTCATCTCTATTTCGGCACCCGTCAGGGCGAGGTGGTCGCACTGTCGGCCGATGATGGCGAAATCATCTGGCGCGTCGAGGTCTCCAGCGAAGTGATCGCGCGGCCGGCCGTGGCCGACGGGACCGTGGTAGCGCGGACCAACGACGGCAAGCTGTTTGCCCTGGAAGCTGCCACTGGTCTGCGCCGCTGGGTCTACGACCGCAGCGTGCCGTCGCTGACCCTGCGGGGCAACAGCGCACCGGTGATCGCCAACGATCTGGTGATCGCCGGCTCCGATAACGGTCGCCTCAGCGCCCTGGTATTGAGCAACGGCTCGGTATTCTGGGAGACGGCGATCAGCTATCCCTCGGGCAAGACTGAACTGGAGCGGATGGTCGATATCGATGCTGAACCAGTGGTGGTCGGGGACGTGGTGTATGCTGTGTCCTATCAGGGGCGGCTGGCGGCGGTCGATATCAGTTCGGGGCGCATTGTGTGGGCCCGGGATATGTCCTCCTATACCGGCATGGCGGTGGACGATTACCGGATTTATCTCAGTGACAGCAAGGGTCAGGTACTGGCGCTGAACCGACGTAATGGCGCCACTCTGTGGCGCCAGGACAAGCTGCTGCGTCGCGGGGTTACCCGCCCGCAACTGGATGGGCCCTATCTGGTCGTGGCCGATTACGACGGCTATTTGCACTGGTTATTGCGCGAAAGCGGGGAGCTGGCCGGACGGGCCCGAATCAATGCCGGGTTCTATCTCATGACCGATGAATACGACGATTACGATCCCGCTTTTCGCAAGGAAAACAACATCTTGACCCGACCGCTGGTGGCCGGCGAGCGGGTTATCGCGGTGGATCGCAAAGGTTATCTGGCGGCCTTCGGGCGGGCCGAATAACGGTGTCGCCTTTCAACTTGCCAGCCCTCTGATTCAGGAACGTCCATGCAACCGGTCATCGCTCTCGTCGGTCGTCCCAATGTCGGCAAATCCACCCTGTTCAATCGCCTGACCCGCTCGCGCGATGCGCTGGTGGCCGATCAGCCGGGCCTGACCCGCGATCGCCAGTTCGGTGACGGCAAACTGGGCGACAAACCCTATATCGTGGTGGACACCGGGGGGCTCAGTGGCGAGGCAGACACCCTCGACAGTCTGATGGCCAGTCAGGCCTGGCTGGCGGTGGAACAGGCTGATGTGGTGCTGTTTCTGGTCGACGCCCATGCCGGGCTGATGCCGGACGATCAACAGATCGCCGAGCGCCTGCGGCAAACGGGCAAGCCGGTTTTCGTGGTGGTCAACAAGGCCGACGGCCGCAATGCCGATCTGGTCAATGCCGAGTTCCACGCTCTGGGCCTCGGGCCGCCCTATGCCATCGCCGCCAGCCAGGGACGCGGGGTCAAACCATTGATCAATACGGTGCTGGAGAGCCTGCCCGAGGCCGGGACGTTACCGGAGGAAGCGCCGGCCGGCATTAAAGTGGCGATCATCGGTCGGCCCAATGTGGGCAAGTCGACCCTGGTCAACCGGATTCTCGGCGAGGAGCGGGTGCTGGCCTATGATATGCCGGGCACCACCCGGGACAGTCTCTATCTGCCTTTCGAACGTGACGAGCAGGCCTATGTGTTGATCGACACTGCCGGGGTGCGGCGCCGCAGCCGGGTCAGGGAAGTGGTCGAAAAGTTCAGTGTTATCAAAACCCTCCAGGCTATCAAGGATGCCCACGTGGTATTGATGCTGCTCGACGCCCACCAGGGCATCAGCGAACAGGATGCCAGTCTGCTCGGGTTTGTGCTGGAGTCCGGTCGGGCACTGGTGCTGGCGGTCAACAAATGGGATGGCCTGGAACAGGAGCAGCGTGACTGGATCCGGCGCGAGCTGGAGGCCAAGCTCCCGTTTCTCGGTTTTGCCGAAGTGCATTTTATCTCGGCCCTGCATGGCACCAATGTCGGGCACCTGTTCGAGTCGATTAACACCGCTTACGAATCGGCCACCCGGACGCTCTCCACCGCCGCCCTGACCCGGTTACTGCACGATCTGGTTGAGGCTCATCCGCCGCCGCTGGTGCGCGGTCGACGTATCAAGCTGCGTTTTGCTCATCAGGGCGGGCAGAACCCGCCGGTGATCGTGATCCACGGTAACCAGACCGCCTCCGTGCCGGACAGTTACCGGCGTTATCTGATCAAGGGCTTTCAGAAACATCTGAACCTGGAAGGGACCCCGGTGCAGGTGGAACTTCGCAGCGGCGACAATCCCTTCGCCGGCAAGAAAAACAAACTTACCGCCCGCCAGGTGCACAAGCGCCAGCGTCTGCGTCGCTTCGTCGCCAAACGGGGCAAATAACCCGCTTACGGCAATGTTATAACTCAGGGTAAACCCTAACCCGGTGATATGCCGGCAAATATTTCGCTGCCTTTTGTTCCATCCCCGTTGATTCTGGTTTAATTCTGAGCAACCTTTCGCTAGAATGAACGCCGATTTGGGGTCATACCATTTTGGTATTACCATCCGACGGCTCGCACTCTTGTTCGATTAACGGGCCGTCCCGGATACACACATGGGAGAACAATAATGAACAAGCAAATTCTTGCCCTGGCGGGCGGGTTGCTGGTGTGCGCGTCACTGCCGGTCCAGGCGGTGGAAGTCATGGTCAGCGGCTATGCCTCTTTCGCCGGCACCTATAGCGACAGCGAAAACGCCACGACCGGCGCATCGGTTCCCTATTATTTTGAACTGGCGGACGATACCGCCCGGTTCGACACCGAAGATAACGATATCGGCCTGCAGTTCTCCACCGCGGTCTCCGACAAGGTCGATATGACCGTGGTTCTGCACGCCCAGGGTGGCGCCGATAACTACGATATCGACACCCAGTGGGCCTATGCCTCCTACCATTTCAATAATGAGCTGGAACTGCGGATGGGTAAATACAAGGGCCCGTTCTATATGGTTTCCGACTACAAGGACGTCGGTTACGCCTATCCCTGGGTGCGGCCGCCGCTGGAAGTCTACAGCACCAACCCGATCGAGGCGTTGAGCGGGCTGGATCTCATCTGGCAGAAAAACGTGGGTAATCTGCGCTACCTGTTCGAGATATATGTCGGTAACGGGACGCACGGGGCGCGGGTTCTGCCTCAAGTCGGGGATAATAGTACTGAGGTTTCCGCGGGGGATTCCGTCAGTTTTGAAACCCCGAACTCACGCGGGATCAATGCCTCGGTCTCCGGCGACATTGGCACGTTCCGACTGGGGTATTACGAGACGGACGTGAGTGCCTCGTCTTTTGGTCTGATCGAGGAGTCAGGCTCTTTCGGTTCGGTCGGCTTCACCATCGACTGGAACGACATGGTGGCCTACAGCGAATACATCGTGCGCGATACCGAGGATACCACCGAAATGCAGTCCGCCTTTCCCGATCAGGAAGCCTATTACCTGACTCTGGGTTACCGGGTGGATCGCTTCCTGCCGTATGTGACTTACGCCAAAATCGACGAAGGGGATTTCAAATCGCAGGTCGCCCAGGTTCAGGAGTCCGTGGCCCTGGGACTGCGCACCGAAGTGGGGGATGCCTCCGCGGTCAAATTTGAAATCATGAACGCGGAGCCGCAAGCGAACTCGTCCGGGGGAACCTACGGCCTGTTCAATAAAGGCACCGTGGAAGACGGCAATATCTATACCGTTACCTTCGATACGATTTTTTAAGAGAGAGTCTCATGCGCAAGTTACAGAATGTCTTTAGCAAGACGGCGGTTATCGTATTGTTGCTGGCCGGTGTTCAGACCGCCCTGGCGGAGATTGCTGTCATCACCCATTCCGGCGTCAAGGAAATCGGCGTCTCCCGGGAACAGGTCGCCGATATCTATATGGGCAACAGCAAAAGCTTTCCCAACGGGGTGTCGGCTAAACCGGTGGATCAGTCCGCCAACAGCCCGATCCGTGAGAAGTTCTACAAGGCGGTGGTCAGAAAGTCGGCCAGTGCAGTCAATCGCCACTGGTCCAAACTCAAGTTCACCGGCAAGGGCAAACCACCCCGGGTAATCACCGGCGATGAAGCCGTGAAAGAGTGGGTGGCCCGTAATCCGGGTGCCATTGGTTATATCGATGGCAAGTACCTCGACAAGAGTGTCAACGTGGTACTGATCATACCCTGATCGTTGTTCTGTCGGCCCTCTATCGAGGGCCGGTACGTTTCTTCAATCGATTGTTTAATCTTGCTGGCGAAGTTATTCGAGAATGAAAAAATATCTTTTAATTGTGTTGCTGGGCGTTTTGCCGGGTGGTGTCGCGATAGCGCAGGACGACCCGCTGAAAAGCCTGTTTTCATTCCAGCAAAAGATGGCCAACAACGGCAGTGCCGGCGCCATGATGAAGCTGGGCGAGATGTATGAACAGGGCCAGGGCACCGAACAGAGTTTCGACAAGGCGCTCGAAATGTATGACCAAGCCCGGGCCGCCGGGCATAGCGATGCCGAAGCGGCCATTGCTCGGGTGAAGCGTACCCAACAGGCGCAAAGCCAGGCCGCCAGTCAGGAGGCCGAGCGAGCGCGTGAAGCCCGGCGAAAGGCCGAGGAGGCAAAACGTCGCGCCGAGGCCGAACGCAAGGCCGAAGAAGCCCGTAAAGCCCGGGAAGCTGCCCGGCAAAAAGCCCGTCAGGAAGAAGCCCAGGCCAAACAGCGCGCCGAGGAACAGGCACGCCGACAGGCCGAAGCAAAGGCCCGGCGTGAAGCCGAGGCGCGGGCCAAAGAGCTCTCGCGTCAAAAAGCCCAGGCCGAAGCCCGACGCAAGGCCCGTGAGCAGGCCCGCCAGCAAGCCGAGGCGAATGCCAGGGCGGCAAAGAAATCCGAGCCGACAGAAAGTCAACCCGACCAGGTCGAAACCAATGACGAGCGTTTCAAGTCGGATCCCTGCAAGGGGCCGGCTGCCCGGGTGATGTCAATCTGTAAATAAGTCGCACGTAAAGCAGGCAGTAGAGAATGACAAACTATTTTTACAAGATGCTGGTTCTGGTAATCGCTGTGATCGGAATGGGTTTTTCCGCACCGCTGATGGCGGATGCCGGCCAGTTCAAGCTGGATAGGATTCTTGCCAAGCGGGGCGATGCCGATGCCCAGTATTATGTGGCCAATGCCTACGAAGAAGGCCGCGGCACCCAGGTGGATATCAACAAGGCACTTGAGTGGTATCGCAAGGCCGCCGAACAACAGCATGGTGCTGCCCAGTATAAACTCGGTGTAATGCACGAAAACGGCATGGGGATGGAAGCCGATCTCAAACAGGCCATGGAATATTACAGGCAGGCTGCGGAAAACGGCAACACCCTGGCCAGCGAGCGTTTGAACAAGGCGGCCTTGGCCCGTACCGAGGAGGCGGAGGCGGTAAAGAAGCGCCGTAATGCCGCCATAAAAGAAGAGCAGCGCAAGCGTGAACAGGCCGAAAAGCAGCGCCGGGCCGAAGAGCAAAAACGTAAACAGGCGGCGGCCGCTGCTCGCGCCCGGGAAGCCGCGCTGCGCAAACAACGTGAACAAAAGGCCCGGGCCAGCTCCAAGCAACAAAAACAGGCAGCGGCCACCTCCAGTAAACCGGCAGCAACCCGGCGCGTCACTATTCCCGATCTGGCCGAACTGGTATTGAACAACCAGTGGCAAAGGGAGGCTCAACCGGCTGATTTTCTGCCCTCTGCCAGTACTCACTGCCTGAGCGCCTCGGATGCGGAAGTGGTTTGTTTTTCTTCAGAAAAACAGCGGGTTATCAACGGCATGCGTGTGACCTATACCACCAAGGCAACACTGACCGGGTTCAATGCCGATGGCAGTTTTCAGGTCAGATACAACTACAATGCAGTCAAGCTGGATCAGGCGGGCTCACGCGGTGTGCAGGCTGATCCGCACGGTCTGAAACTGGAACAGGGCTGGCAGGAACCGCAACTGACGGCCCGTTGCCAGGCTTCGGATCGGACCAACCTCTATTGTCGCCGGGACAATGTCAGGCTGCATTATCAGCGCTGAAACCTTCCATCTCTTTCGCGGATAGCCATCCCTTTTTGATAATCTGAATCCGGATGCGAATTTGTCGATTGACACGGTAAATTCGCATCTCGTTCTTGTTTTGCAGCAAGCCCGCCTGCGATCCTTTTATTTGCTGTTTATCCGGCAAACTTCGGTTTCAGGAAATGTTTCAATGCATGATGCGTTGTAATGTTTCCCGCCAGTTCGAATTGGCTTGATCCGTGGCCAGAAGCTGGCAGTCACCGACTTCGTTTTCATACCAGCCCCACTCATGCTGATGAGGTTCGGCACTGTAACCCCACCAGTTGCCGTTGGCATCCTGTGCGATCCAGTTGACCCAGGCGGGAATAGAAAAACTTTGTCCGGACATGAAAACGTGGGGAGGTTGAGGGGGTCGCTTTTAACAAGTTAGCCGTTTGGTTATACGCCGGGCAATGGACAATACATCACATCACAGGGCGGTGACCCTGTAACGTTGAGGTTTGTCCTGTTGCTATTTGGAATGCCTGTTTAATCTTCGAGCTGGCTCATAAAGAGTTTGGGGTCGACCTTGAACTGATTGAGAAAGACAGCCCAGTGCAGATGGGGGCCGCTGACCCGGCCGGTCATACCGACCTCGCCCAGTTGCTGGCTCTGGTTGATATGCTGGCCTTCCTCGACATCAATTTTATCCAGGTGGCAATACATGGTGACCAGCCCCTGGCCGTGGTCGATGAAGACGGTATTACCGGTAAAAAAGTAATCGCCCGTGCGAATCACCGTGCCGCTGGCCGGCGCGACTATGGGCGTGCCCACCGGGGCGGCGATATCCAGACCGGTATGGCGGCGAATGCGATCCTGATTGTTGTAAATGCGCTTGAGACCGAAGGGGCTACTGAAGCGACCTTCCACCGGGGTAATGAAAGCCGTATCAATATGCTCGCGTTCGCTCCAACTGTGGATAGCGGCAACGATCTGTTTCTTTTCCCGATAATGGCGTTCGATGTCTTCTTTGGTGGGGGATACCATGCGCTGGTTGCTAATCGTGATATGGGTGGTCTCATACTCCTTGTCCACAACACGAAATTCCTGGTTGAATTCGCGCTGACCGTTATCCACCTGGAGGCGATGAATGCCGGGTTTGGCAGACAGGGGGATCCCCACCACGGCTTCCCAGCGCCGATTATTGGCGCGCACCATAACCTGTTTTTCAAGATACGTGACTGCCGGTTTCGGTTGTTCCAGAACGCCCAACGGAATCACGGCTACACCGCCGGGAATTGTCTGGTGACGGGGCAACGTGGTGGCGCTAACACTGATGGTATAAAACAGGACAGCAACAACAAGGGCTAACAGACCCGGACTAGTTTTTTTCATCTTCAATCCCATCGACAACAGCGGTAAAACGACCCCGGTGCAATCGGCCACGGATCCGGCCTTGCAACGTGATCTGGTTAACATCCGTAATCACTTTATCTTCGATTTCTGTGCTGACAATAGCATATCCGCGACTCAGGGTGGCAAGCGGGCTGACGGTCTCCAGTGAACGCGTCCGATACTGGAGGCGCCGGTTCGCGTCCTGTAACTGTCGTTGCATGGCCTGCTGCAGGTGGGTGACAAGTTGCCGGCAGTGAGCGTCGTGACGCTGCAGGGCATGGTGTGGATTGTATTGTTGTAATCGCTCGCGCAGGGTGTTGAGTTGCGACTGGCGATGTTGCAACTGATAACGCAAAGCATGGCTGCGGCGGATATCCAGTTCGTCCAGTCGCTGGGCCACCGATTGCAGATAGCGTCGGGGGTGAGGCAGACGCCGTGCGAGCCAGTTCAGTTGTTGTTCGCGATAGCGCAGTAGTTGCTGCATCTCTCGGCTCAGACGCCGGGCCAGCCGGGCGAAGTTCTGTTGCCAGTCGTATTGATCAGGGCTGACCAGTTCCGCCGCGGCGGTGGGTGTGGGAGCCCGGACATCGGCGGCAAAGTCGGCAATGGTGATATCCACCTCATGGCCGACGCCGCTGACTACCGGAATCGGACAGTCATATATCGCCCGGGCTACGGTTTCCTCGTTGAAGGGCCACAAATCTTCCAGCGAGCCACCGCCGCGGGCCAGAATCAGCACATCACACTCGGCGCGTCGGGCGGCGGTGCGCAGGGCGGCAGTAATAGCCGGGGCGGCGTTTCCCCCCTGCACCGGCACCGGATAGATCACCACTGGCAGGCCGGGAAAGCGCCGCCGCAGGGTGGTGACAATATCGCGAATGGCCGCGCCGCTGGGGGAGGTGATCACCCCCAGACGTTGCGAGAAGCGGGGCAGGGGCTGTTTGTGTTCGGCCGCGAACAGACCCGCTGCTTCAAGTTTAACCTTGAGTTCGTCAAAAGCGCGGCGCAGGGCACCGTCTCCGGCCTCTTCCATGTGTTCGACGATCAGCTGATAGTCGCCGCGTGCCTCATACAGGCTGACCCGGGCGCGGACCCTCACCTGCAGGCCATTTTCCGGGCGGAATTTGAGCAGCAGGTTGCGACTACGGAACATAGCGCAGCGTACCTGGGCCGCCTCGTCCTTGAGGGAAAAATAGAGGTGGCCGGAGGCGGGTCGGGCCAGGTTGGAGAGCTCGGCCTCCAGCCAGATGGTCGGGAAGCCCGTTTCCAGCAGGGTGCGAATTTCACGGTTAAGTCGCGAGACGTTGTAGATATCGCGTTGCGCAGAGGTCAGTTCAGCCATAGCGGGAGGATACCGCACAGGGGAGATTTTTGGCAGACAATAAAAAAGGCCGGGCAAGCCCGGCCTTTTTTACACAGCTTGTGTCGTCATTCAGAAACGCGGACCGGCGTTCTGTTCTTCCCTGGCCTGAGCCTGGGCCAGTTCGCCTTGTTTGCGAGCTTCGGTGGCCAGGTCAACGGCTTTTTCATATTCGCCTTCTTTGGCGGCTTTTTCGGCAGCTTTGATGATTTTGCGGGTATCGCGCCACGTGTAATTCATGCTGGCTGCCTTGTTCAGTTCGGTTTTGGCGGCACTGATGGCGTTGTTGGCATCCTGCTGAGTCATGCTCGGACCGGTGGCACACGCGGCCAGAGACAGGGCTGCAGTCATCGCCAGAATTGCAATCTTTTTCATGGGCTCCTCCGATGGAATCACTTGTTTTGAGTTTATGGGGTTTGTTATATACCAGTCCTTTCGAGGACCTTGATTCTTATTTAAGGTTGGCCGGAGCGACATATAGCCACCTCGCCATACTTGAAAGTCATTATGCGGCGTCAGAATCGAGATGGCAACCGCTGATTTTTGCTAGAATCAGCTATCGGCCGGATTTACCGGTCCGGCAAAAGTCTTTATAATTCGGCGATTTACCTCAACCGGGACCCCAAAATGCTGCGAATTGCCCAAGAAGCTCTCACCTTTGATGATGTCCTGCTGTTGCCCGCCCACTCTGATGTCCTGCCCAAGGAGGTCTCTCTGACGACCCGCCTGACACGGGAGATCGAGCTGAATATCCCCCTGGTGGCGGCAGCCATGGACACCGTAACCGAGGCCCGGCTGGCCATCGCCATGGCTCAGGAAGGCGGTATCGGGATCGTGCACAAGAATATGGATCACCGGGCCCAGGCTGAACATGTCCGGCTGGTCAAAAAATTCGAGAGCGGAGTGATCAAGGACCCGACCACTGTCACGCCCGATACCACCATCCGCGATGTACTGGCACTGACCCGGGCACAGAATATCTCCGGGGTGCCGGTGGTCGAGCGAGGGGAGCTGGTCGGCATTGTTACCAGTCGGGATCTGCGTTTCGAGACTCATTATGAGCAGCCGGTATCCAGCATCATGACCCCCAAAAATGAGCTGGTGACAGTCAAGGAGGGTGCTCCCCGGGAGGAGATCCTCAATTTGCTGCACGAGCACCGGATCGAGAAGGTCCTGGTGATCAACGACGACTACGAGCTGCGTGGCCTGATTACTGTCAAGGATATTCAGAAAGCCAGCGAATACCCCAATGCGTGTAAGGACGAATACGGGCAGTTGCGCGTCGGCGCAGCCGTCGGGGTCGGGGTCGGCACCGAGGAACGGGTCGAGGCTCTGGTCGAGGCCGGGGTAGACGTGATCGTGGTGGATACGGCTCATGGTCATTCTCAGGGTGTGCTGGATCGGGTTACCTGGGTGAAAAAGCAGTTTCCCGGGGTTCAGGTGATTGGCGGTAACATTGCCACCGGTTCCGCGGCCCGGGCTCTGGTGGATGCCGGCGCTGACGGGGTTAAAGTCGGTATCGGCCCGGGGTCCATCTGCACCACCCGTATCGTGGCCGGGGTGGGCGTCCCGCAGATTACCGCGGTGGCCAATGTGGCCGAAGCGCTGGACGGTACCGGCGTACCGTTGATTGCCGATGGCGGTATCCGCTATTCGGGGGACGTTGCCAAGGCGCTGGTGGCCGGTTCCTACAGCGTGATGCTCGGCTCCATGTTTGCCGGCACCGAAGAATCGCCTGGTGACGTAGAGCTGTTTCAGGGACGCTCCTACAAATCCTATCGCGGGATGGGGTCCATCGGCGCCATGGGGAGCCGCCATGGTTCATCGGATCGCTATTTCCAGGAAGGCGGCGAAACCGACAAGCTTGTGCCTGAAGGCATCGAGGGCCGGGTCCCGTTTAAAGGTCCGTTGAGTCCGGTCATCCACCAGTTGCTGGGTGGGATTCGTGCGAGCATGGGCTATACCGGTTGCCGTAGCATCGACGAGATGCGCACCCGTCCCGAGTTCGTTCGGGTGACTGGCGCGGGGATGCGTGAAAGTCACGTACATGATGTGCAGATCACCAAGGAATCGCCCAACTACCGGGTTTGAGTCAACGCTGCCGGGTTTCGCTGTAGATCTGGCAGCTGTTCCATCCTTCTTTTTTTCTCCCCGAGTTTCAGTTACTAGCCAGACGCATCGGTCTGCAATGACTCGACACGCCTTGCCCAAAGTGTTTGAAGACAATTTCGTTGCCGGTTATCGTACTTTGAGGCTCGACGCGCACGGCTGTCGCTGGCAGGATTTTTTTTGTAGACTCGATAGATAATTCAATAGATTCCGCCGAGTACGACTTTGTCTTCAGAGGGCCTTCAGCCATTACTATGTATAATTCTGTAACCACGACGCATGATATCGACCACCTGATCGACACAGTGGTGCAGCGGGCCCGCGACAGTTTTCCCGTCCGGGACCATGAGAACATTGAGCGATTTATTCGCCAGTATCTGGCCGGTGTATCCCGGGAAGATCTGTCCGAACGACAACTGGAGGACCTGTACGGTGCAGTGATCTCACACTGGAACCTGGCGCGTCGGCGTCGTTCGCAGCAGATATTGATCCGGGTGCAAAATCCAAACGTTGAAGAGCATGGCTGGCAATCCACGCATACGGTGGTGGAAGTCATTCAGCAGGATATGCCATTTCTGGTCGACTCCATTCGTATGGCGTTGAACCGTTACGGACTGACAGTACATTTGATTGTTCATCCTGTAATGCGTATCGAGCGGGATGAACAAGGTCGTATCAATCAGGTTTTCGATGCATCTGATATCGGTGATGAGACCTCGAATGAGGCCTGTATGTATTTTGAAGTCGATCGGCAGAGCGATCCGGAAATATTACAGGAATTACACAATGAGATTGAGCGGGTACTTCAGGATATCAAGGTCTGCGTCAGGGATTGGCAGCCGATGCGGGAACAATTAAGAACTATCGTCGAGTCGATAAAGCAGACTCCACTCCCACTGAATGAAGAGCAAATTGAGGAAGATATTGCGTTCTTGCAATGGCTGGATCAGGACCACTTTACCTTTATCGGTTATCGTGAATATGCGCTGGAACGGACAAAGGGTAAAGAATCTTTGAAAATTATTGCAGACTCCGGTCTGGGTATATTGAGCCGGAGTTCGGGAACTGAATATTCCAGAAGCTTCGATCAATTACAGCCGCAAGCCAGGCAAAAAGCCCATGATCCTGCATTATTGATACTGACCAAAAGTAATTCCAGAGCCACCATACATCGGCCCGGCTACCTCGACTATATCGGGATCAAGCGGTTCGATGATGCGGGAAAGGTGATCGGGGAGTCCCGCTTTCTGGGACTTTATACCTCCGCAGCATATATTCGCCGGGCGACGGATATCCCGATGCTGCGGCGCAAGGTGCAGTACGTTATGCGACGCTCCGGTTTTCGACCGCACAGCCATTCACAAAAGACGCTGCTGAATATCGTCGAGACTCTGCCGCGTGATGAGCTGTTTCAGTGTACAGAGGACGAACTGTATGAGATAGCGCACACTATTCTGCAACTTCAGGAGCGCCAACGGGTACGGGTAATTATACGCCCCGATGCCTATGGACGCTTTGTTTCCTGCCTGATTTACATTCCACGGGATCGCTTCAATACCGATATTCGGCTCAAGGTTCAGGGGGTTCTCGCTGATCTGTTCAATGCGCAGGAGATGGATTTTACCGTCTGGCTGACAAACTCGGTACTGGCCCGGTTGCATTTGATACTGCATCTACCCCCGGGGAGGGTGCCTCAATATGATATTGGCAAAATTGAAAAACAGATAGCGGCCACTATTCGCAGCTGGAAGGACGAACTGCATGCCGCGCTGATTCATGAATATGGCGAGGAACAGGGCAATAGACTGTTGCAGGAGTATAACACTGCCTTTCCGGCATCTTATCAGGGAGACTACTCAGCAGAAATCGCGGTACTCGATATTTACAAGCTTGAAGCTCTGGCAGACGGGCCGGAACTGGGAATGAGGTTGTATCATCCGGTAGAGGCGCCGCCGGAGAAAATACGCTTCAAATTGTTTCACAAAAAAGAGCCGTTATCCCTCTCTTTACTGTTACCCGTCCTGGAAAACATGGGGCTCAAGGTGATTGATGAGCGTCCACATCGCCTGTATCCGGCCGGGCGATCCATGATCTGGCTGCACGATGTCGGAATGGTATATGCGTATGAAGGGCAACTGGACACGGAGCAGGTCCGGAATATTTTCCAGGATGCCTTTGTCCGTATCTGGTATGGCGAGGTGGAAAACGATGGGTTAAATGCCCTGGTGTTGCGCGCCCGGCTTGACTGGCGTGAAGTTGTGGTGATTCGAAGCTGTGTCAAATATCTTAAACAGACCGGCTTCCCGTTCAGTCAGAACTATATGGAACAGGCGCTGGTCGAGCATCCCCGGATTGCCCGAATGCTGGTGGATCTGTTTCTGGCGCGCTTCGATCCCGATGAACAGGCCCAGGCCAGCGAACGTAACGAGCATATCTGTGATGCGATTCAACGCTCGCTGGACGAGGTTCCGACACTCGATGCGGATAGGATATTGCGCCGCCTGTTTATCCTGATTCAGGCCATGCTGCGAACTAACTACTTTCAGACGATCAGCCAGCAGCTGCCTAAACCCTATCTGTCGTTCAAACTGGACCCCCACAAAGTCCCCGATCTGCCCAACCCTCAACCCCGGTTCGAGATATTCGTTTATTCACCACAAACCGAGGGAGTGCATCTGCGAGGGGGGCAAGTCGCGCGGGGTGGTATTCGCTGGTCCGATCGTCAGGAAGATTTTCGTACCGAGGTCTTTGGTCTGATGAAGGCCCAGATGGTGAAAAACGCCGTTATTATCCCGGTTGGTGCGAAGGGCGGTTTCATCGTGAAACAGAACCTGCGCGGTCTGGAACGCGATGAGCTAAACCGGGAGGTTGTCAGTTGTTACAAAACTTTTATTCGAGGCTTGCTGGATTTAACCGACAACCTGGTGGATGACAAACCGGTCCCGCCTCCCAGGGTGGTGTGCCATGATGACCCGGATCCCTATCTGGTAGTGGCGGCCGACAAGGGAACCGCGTCTTTCTCGGATACTGCCAATGCCATTGCGCGGGAGTATAACTTCTGGCTGGATGATGCCTTTGCTTCCGGGGGCTCGACCGGTTACGACCATAAAAAAATGGGCATTACCGCACGCGGTGCCTGGGAATCGGTCAAACGTCACTTTCGTCAAATCGGCAAGGATATTCACAAGGAGGACTTTACCGTCGCGGGTATCGGGGATATGGGCGGTGACGTCTTTGGCAACGGCATGTTGTTATCCCGTCATATCCGGCTGATAGCGGCCTTCAATCACAAGGAAATCTTTCTGGACCCCGAGCCGGACCCTGAAACCAGTTTCAGGGAACGCGAGCGCCTGTTCAATTTACCCCATTCCAACTGGTCCGATTATGATCCGGCACTCATCTCCAAAGGCGGAGGTGTTTATTCCCGCTCTGCAAAATCCATAACCCTGTCCGCACCGGTGAGAAGAGCACTGCAAGTGGACGCAGACTCACTGACACCTAACCAACTAATTACGGCGATTCTCAAAGCACCGCTCGAACTACTCTGGAACGGGGGTATCGGGACATTCGTCAAGGCCAGCGATGAAACTCACGATGATGCCGATGATCGCCTGAACGATGCATTGCGGATTGATGCCGACGAGCTGCGTTGTCAGGTGATCGGGGAAGGCGGGAACCTGGGGTTCACGCAGCAAGCCCGCATCGAATTTGCCCGACAAGGCGGCCGGATGAATACCGATTTTATTGACAATTCCGGCGGGGTCGATTGTTCCGATCACGAGGTCAACATCAAGATCCTGCTCAACAAGGCGATGGGTGAGGGGCGGCTTGACGAACCACAGAGAAATCAGCTTCTCGAAAGTATGACCGAGGATGTTGCCAGACTGGTTCTGATTAACAATTATCAACAGAGCGAGGCACTTTCGCTCAGTGAATATCTCGCACCGACATTGCTGGATGAACATATCCGGCTGATGCGCACGATGGAGCGCAAGGAACTGTTACAACGCCGGACCTGGAGTTTGCCTGATGATGAAAATCTGTCAGCACGGCGCAGCACCGAACAGGGACTGAGTCGGCCTGAACTTGCTGTGTTGCAGGCGTTTAGCAAGATCGATCTCTATCAGGAGCTACTGGCTTCCGATGTGGTTGATGAAGCTTATCTGGTCAATGAACTGCCGATTTACTTCCCTGCGGCGATTGCCCGCGAATATCCCCAATATATGAACAACCACCCGTTACGCCGGGAAATTATTGCGACATTCATTGCCAATAGCATGATTAACCGGATGGGAATGGCGTTTGCATTTCGCCTGCACGATCATACCGGTGCCCCGATTTCCGAGATCGCCTGTGCCTATCTGGTAACCCGCAGAATCTTTGATTTACCCGGTTTGTGGCGAGAGCTCGCTTTACTCGATAACCGGGTCAAGGCTTCTGTCCAGATGGATATGTTAAGCACAATCCGCCGCCTCGCCAATCAGTCCACATTATGGTTGTTACAAAATGTACCGCGTCCTCTGGATATAGGCGTCACCACCGAAAAGTATATGGACAGTGTGAGTTCCCTGATTGATACCTTGCCAGGTCAGGTTGTTGAGGAAGACAGTGAAGCGTTGGCAAAAGTGGCAGAGAATTATCAGGAACAGGGCGTTCCCGAATCCTTTGCCTGGACGGTGGCAGGACTTCCCTACCTGTTTCCGGCGCTCGATATGGTTGAAGTGACCTTGCAAACCGGACAAAGTCCGGTATTTGTTGCCCAGGTGTTCAATCGGCTGGGAGCGGAATTGGAGTTGCACTGGTTACGGGATCAGATTGATCGGTTATCCCGTAAAGAGCACTGGACACGTCTGGCGCGCTCCGCCCTGCGTGATGAGTTGTATCGCCTGCAGCGCCTGTTGACGATAAACGTATTGGGTTCCGAGAATATAAACCTCGACGCGAAACGGTTGTTCGAAAACTGGCGAGAGTCTCATGATTCGGTGCTGGAACGCTACGATCGACGTTTTGTGGAATTCAAATCGGCGCATGTGGATCTGGCTTTGCTCAACGTGGCGTTGAATGAACTGCAAAAGTTGATTCGTAATCTCGAAGAATCCGGGGAATCATGAAAAGAGCTGCTTTCCTGCCATTCTGCAACCCATAACTTATACAAAAGCCCGGCGTACAGTCGGGCTTTTTACAGGGCTTTATGCCGTTTATGCCTCGGCTACCGAGGCGGCATAGTCGGTTTGTTGTTTCTTGTGCTGACCTGTTCCCTTGACCAGCGCACCGGAATAGCCAGGGCACCACTGAGTAAAGCCAGTGCCAGAGTTCCCTGGCTGATGTTACTTGGCAGACTTCTGGTGCTTTCGGAAAGAAATCGTGCTAATCAGTTCCAGGCCAGCCAGCTGGGTCAGGCTTTTGCCGGTATCGGGATTGAAAAACTGGACGTGGCGCTGGAGGTGGGCTCCACGGTCACGCTTGTCGAGATGCTGGGACGGGGCAAGCACGTCAGTTACCTGTCCCGCTTCGCCGTGAAGGATAAAGTGGCTGCCGACGATCTTTATCACCTCAAAGTCACCGGGTTCGGGATTCAGCGAAGCTTGTGGTTTGCCCGCAATTGTTCACACCTGAATCACCCGGTGGCAGAGGCTTTTATCGGTATGTTGTTACACTCGCCGATTAGCTACGTTTGACGCTTTAATTTTGCAGCACAAACGCCTGTTCCACGGTGAAGTTACCCACGCCCTTGTAATTGGTCATGGTCCAGCCGTTTTCTTCCAGATGTTCGCTCATTTCCTTGTTCATTTGCGGATTGCCGCACATCATCACTCGATCCTGCTCCGGATCTACGGCGGGCAAATCCAGTTGTTTGGCAAGTTCACCAGAGCGGAACAGATCCGCGCCGCGTGCTATGTTGGGGAACTCTTCCCGGGTGACTGTCGGCACGTACAGGAACGAATCCCCGTGCAGCGCTTCCAGCTCGTCACGGTAGGCCAGAGCCGGTGAATGGCGCACACTGTGAACCAGAATGACACGCTCGAAATGCTCAAAAGCTTCACTGGAGCGTACCAGTGACATAAACGGCGCCAGACCGGTGCCGGTGGCCAGCATGTACAGATGTCGTCCCGGCTTTACGTGATTCAGAGTCAATGAACCGGTACTTTTGGTATTGATCCAGATGGAACTGCCGGAGTCGGCTTCGGCCAGATGACTGGTAAGGGGGCCGTCCGGTACCGCAATACTCAAAAATTCCAGCTGGTCATCATCATTGGTCGAGACGATCGAATAGGCTCGGGGAATCAGTTTTCCTTCCGGGCGCAGGCCCAGCGTAACAAATTCCCCGTTTTTAAATTCAAAACCTTCCGGTCGGGTCGTCGTAAAGGTAAAGATGTTCTCCGACCAGGGGCGTTTGGAAGTAATCGTCTGTTCTGAATAGGGCATACTGAAATCCGTTTAACCTGAATAGTACCTATTATGTCAGGTCGGATAGGGGGGGAATCAACCCCTGCCGTGAGGGGTTATGAGTAAAGTTGGCAGTCGGCAGTCGAAAATCCGAAATATCACAGTGGTTACTGCCAGCTGTACAGTAATTTAATTTCATGCGCCCAGTTATCGGGATCGGGCGTTTCCAGCACCATCGGGATAGCGTCGAATCGTTTGTCCTGCATGATGTACTGAAACACGGCCAGCCCCAGTTTGCCTTTTTCCAATGATTCATGCCGGTCGACCCGATCGCCCAGGTCCGGTTTTGAACCATTAAGATGCAGACCACGCAAATACCCAAAGCCGACGATCTCATCAAATTCCCGGAATGTTGCATCACAGGCATCGGCTGTGCGCAGATCATAACCGGCCGTGAAGGTGTGACAGGTATCGATGCAAACCCCGACCCGGCTCTTGTCTTCAACCTGTTCGATGATTTTGGCCAGATGCTCAAACCGGTAACCGAGGTTGGTGCCCTGGCCGGCGGTGTTTTCGATCACGGCGGTGACGCCCCGGGTCTGTTCCAGTGCCTGGTTGATGGAGTCGGCCACGCTGGCCAGGCTCTGTTGTTCGCTGATCTTGTTCAGATGGGAGCCGGGATGAAAATTCAGCAGCGGCAGGCCGAGTTGCTCACAGCGCTGCATCTCGTCGACAAACGCATAGCGGGATTTTTCCAGGGCGGTTTTTTCCGGGTGCCCAAGATTAATCAGATAACTGTCGTGGGGCAGGACCTGTTCGGCGGCGATACCCACCTGTTGTAAATTGGCTTTAAACGCATCGATCGCCTCGGTGCTCAGCGGTTTGGCCTGCCACTGGCGCTGGTTTTTGGTGAACAGGGCAAAGGCGCGAGCCCCGATGGCCTGCGCATTGAGCGGGGCGTTCTGCACGCCGCCGGCGGCACTGACATGGGCACCTATATATTTCATGCGGCTCATTATATAGAGGGTCGCGGGGCCGCCACCAGCTTCTGATTAACATAAGTTACTGATTTTAGTAAAAATACTTGAAATTTCAGGCGATTTCCGGGATCATCGCCGCTTTATTGTCCATCCCGGCCCATTTTGAGAGTTTGCCTATGTCCCAGGATATCCATTCGGATCGCGTCTTGATCCTCGATTTCGGTTCCCAGTACAGCCAGTTGATTGCCCGTCGGGTACGCGAAGCCGGTGTTTATTGTGAATTGCATCCCTGGGATATGGAACAAACGGCAATTCGGGATTTCGCACCTAACGGGATCATTCTCTCGGGCGGACCGGAAAGCACCACGGCTGAAAATGCGCCGCTGGCCTGGCCGCTGATCTTCGAGCTGGGCATCCCGGTGCTGGGTATCTGTTACGGCATGCAGACCATGGCCATGCAACTGGGGGGCAAGGTGGAAACCAGTGACCGGCATGAGTACGGCTATGCCCAGGTACGCGCCCATGGCCATACCCCGTTACTCAAGGATATCGAGGATCATGCCAGCCCCGAAGGGTATGGGTTGCTCGATGTGTGGATGAGTCACGGGGATCGGGTCATCGAACTGCCGCCGGGTTTCAAACTGATGGCTTCCACCGAGAGTGCACCGATTGCCGGGATCGCCGATGTGGAGCGTCATTTTTATGGTCTGCAGTTTCATCCCGAGGTCACCCATACCAATCAGGGTCAGCGAATCATTGAACGTTTCGTGCATGATATCTGTGGCGGCCGCCGTCTGTGGACGCCGGAGAATATTATTGATCAGAGTATCGACGAAATTCGCGAGCAGATCGGTGAGGATGAAGTGGTGCTCGGTCTCTCCGGTGGCGTGGATTCCTCGGTAGTTGCAGCGTTACTGCACAAGGCTATCGGTGATCAGCTGACTTGCGTCTTTGTCGATAACGGCCTGTTGCGTTATCAGGAAGGCGAGCAGGTGATGGCGACCTTTGCCGAACATATGGGGATTCGGGTCATCCGCGTGGATGCCGAGGAATTGTTTCTGGGCAAGCTCAAGGGCGTCAGTGATCCTGAAGAGAAGCGCAAGATCATCGGCAATACATTTATCGACGTCTTCGATGATGAGGCTAGCAAGTTGACCAATGCCACCTGGCTGGCGCAGGGCACCATCTATCCCGATGTCATTGAATCGGCCGGCGCCAGTACCGGCAAGGCACATTTGATTAAATCCCATCATAACGTGGGCGGCCTGCCGGAGAATATGAAACTCAAGCTATGCGAACCCCTGCGTGAACTGTTCAAGGACGAGGTACGCAAGATCGGCGTGGAGTTGGGGCTGCCCTTCGATATGGTCTATCGTCACCCGTTTCCCGGACCGGGACTCGGAGTGCGAATTCTCGGTGAAGTTAAAAAGGAATATGCTGATCTGCTGCGACTGGCTGATGCTATTTATATCGAGGAGCTGCGCAAGCACGAGTTGTACGACAAGGTGAGCCAGGCCTTTACCGTTTTTATGCCGGTCAAATCAGTCGGGGTTACCGGCGACGGCCGGCGTTATCAATATGTAGTGGCACTGCGCGCCGTCGAGACCATCGACTTTATGACCGCTCGCTGGGCGCACCTGCCCTATGAATTTCTGGATCATGTTTCGCGGCGGATTGTGAACGAGATCGATGGTATCTCCCGGGTAGTTTACGACATTACCGGCAAACCGCCCGGCACTATCGAGTGGGAATAACATGCGCGAAGTAGTTCTGATTAATATCACTGGCCGGGATCGGCCGGGCCTGACGGCCCGGTTAACCGGTGTGCTGGCCGATTACGATATACCGGTACTGGACATTGATCAGTCGGTGACGCACAACAGCCTGGCATTGGGTTTGCTGGTGATGGCACCCGAGGAAGGCAGTAACTGTTCTCTGTTCAAGGACCTGTTGTTCAGCGCCCATGAACTGGATCTGGATATCCGCTTTACTCCCATCAAGGAACAGGATTACGAGCAGTGGGTGGCCCGCCAGGGGCAGGCCCGGCATATCGTAACCCTGCTGGGACGGCAGATTACCGCTCGACATATTGCCCGGGTCACCGAAGTAGTAGAGAAAAACGGGTTTAATATCGAGGATATCAGCCGGCTTTCGGGGCGACTTTCATTACATCAATCAGACCAGCACAGCGGGGCTGCGGCCATACAGCTGACCCTGACCGGGGAAGTTCAGGATATCCCGGGGATGCATGCCCAGTTTTTACAGATCGCGCAGGATATGCAAATCGATGTTGCCGTGCAGGAGGATAACCTCTATCGGCGCAGTCGTCGCCTGGTCTGCTTTGATATGGACTCGACCTTGATCCAGACCGAGGTGATCGACGAGCTGGCCAGAGTGGCCGGTATCGGCGATCAGGTGGCCGCCATTACTGAATCGGCCATGCGCGGTGAGATCGATTTTTCCGAGAGTTTCCGTCAGCGCATGGCGCTGCTGGCGGGGCTTGAAGAGTCAAGCTTGCAACAGATTGCCGAAAACCTGCCGATTACCGAAGGCGCCGAACGACTCATCTCCACTCTCCGACACTTCGGTTACAAGGTCGCGATACTCTCTGGCGGTTTTACCTATTTCGCCAACCATCTGAAAGCGAAGTTGGGTGTCGATTATGTCTATGCCAACCAGCTTGACTTTGAAAACGGCAAGCTGACCGGTAAGGTAAAAGGCGATATCATCGACGGACAGATGAAAGCGAAACTCCTGCAGCAGCTCGCCGAACAGGAGGGGATCAGCACGGAACAGGTAATCGCCGTCGGCGACGGCGCCAACGATCTGCCCATGCTGTCCATCGCCGGCCTGGGGATTGCGTTTCATGCCAAACCACTGGTGCGCGAACAGGCACAGCATTCCATCGCTACCCTGGGACTGGATGCGATTTTGTATCTGCTGGGCATGCGCGATCGTGATCTCCGGTCATTGGCGAATAGCCAGGAACTGTAAATAACGCAGAGGACGCGGAGGCGCAAAGAACACAAAGATAAGGGAGTAGGCTGCGTACTGCGCACTCCATTCTTGATGAGAGGATAAAGCTGCGGGGGACACAACCTGATTCTGTGGATGTTGTCGCTTCATTCTATTCAAGTTCAGGAGTTCGCTGTCCGTGAATCAGGTTTGAATGGCTTGTTCTCTGTGTCCTCCAGGGTAGAAAATCATTGAATTGAACATGAATGATGAATTGCAACAAATAGAAACCGAGGCGCTGGATGAGTTCTGGATGCAGCGGGCGCTGGAACTGGCGCGTCGGGCCGAGGCGGCCGGGGAGGTGCCGGTGGGGGCAGTAGTTGTTCGGGATGAACAGGCGATCGGCGAGGGCTGGAATCAGCCGATTGGCAGTCATGATCCCAGCGCCCATGCCGAGATGAGTGCCCTGCGCGATGCGGCGCAACGCTCGGGAAATTATCGCTTGCCCGATACCACGCTCTACGTGACTCTGGAGCCCTGTGTGATGTGCGCCGGCGCGATTATTCACTCGCGTGTCAAACGGGTGGTGTTTGGTGCCCGGGATGCCAAAACCGGAGCCGCTGGCAGTGTCTTCGATATATTGAACAGTGATAAACATAATCATCGGGTCGAGATTCGTGCTGAGGTACTGGCCGGAGAATGCGGGAGTCTGTTGACGAATTTCTTCCAGACCCGACGTGAAGCCAGCAAAAAAAGCTGATTCACGTGAGGGCGTTTGGTAAGGGTTACAATGCCGGCGAAGAATAGGCCAGAATCGAGCTGGGAATCTGCCCCGGTGCCGGAGTGGTACGCAAGTGCCAGCGCAGAATGTCGTAATAACTGCGAATATTATTGACATAGGTTACCGGCTCATGTCCGCGAGCATAGCCGTAACGGGTTCGTTGATACCATTTTTGCTGTGTTAACAGCGGTAAATTGGTTTTAACGTCGGACCATTTGTTCGGATCGCCACCGAGTTGTTCGGTAATCCCCTGTACATCGCGCACATGTCCGAGGCCCACATTATAAGCAGCCAGGGTGAACCACATCCGATCGTCTTCGGGAATATCCTCAAAACGTTGATAGAGGCTCTTGATATAGCGGGCACCGCCCTCAATGCTCTGAGCCGGATCGGTCCGATCCGCAATACCCAGCTGCTCGGCCGTGACGTTGGTCAGCATCATCATCCCGCGTACGCCAGTGGGTGATACAGCCAGTGGGTTCCAGTGTGACTCCTGATAGGCAACCGCTGCAATCAGACGCCAGTCGAGGTCATTTTGCCTGGCCGCTGTTTCGAACAGTGCCTGATAGTTCGGCATGCGACTGCGCATATGATGCATGAAGAACGGCGTCCCGGCGTAGTCATAATTACGCACGTATTCATAATTCTGTTTCACCCTGTGCGCAAGTTCACCCGATTCGCGTTGTGTCTCGAAGAAATGCTTCACTTCGTTATAGAGAGAGGTGTCTTCACTGCGGGGCAGAGCCCAGGCGAGCTGCCGGGGCTTTGACAGGTCGAAGGCCACTCGCAGTTCGGGGAAATAGCGCCGGTTAATCGCTATTTCGTTGGAATCGGCAACGGTATAATCAATCAGTCCCTGGGCCACCAGAGACAGCAATTCGGTACTGCCTGCTTGCGGGTTTTCATGCCATTGCAGATCGGGATGTGACTGTTGTATCTGGTGTAACTGTTCGGCATGGCTACTGTTGGCAACGATTTCCAGATAGCCTTGTCGGACATCAGAAAAATCCCGCGGTTCGGGCAGGCTGCCCTGTCGATACACCAGTTGTGGTGTGATTTGCTGATACGCCGGGGCAAAACGGACCTGGTGGCGACGCTGTTCGGTCACGCTCAGGCCGGCGGCGGCCAGATCGGCACGGCCTTTACGCAGGCCGATAAACATCTCTTCCAGATTGTCTTTGACGACCAGTTTCAGGCGTACGCCAAGGTGATCGGCAAAGGACCGGGCCAGTTCATATTCCAGACCGGCCGGGCCCCGGGGCCCCTGGTAATAGGTAGTGGGGCCATTGCGGGTGTAAACACGCAGCTCACCGCTGTCCAGCACCTGTTCCAGCGCACTATGCTGCGGTGTACAGGCGTTGAGCAGGATGCCTGTCAGCGCCGCTGCGCCCAGCAGCGTTGCGAAAACCCGTTGTTGCATTCGGTTTTTACCTTATTGGTTTGTGAACTGGTTATCGGTTCATCAGTCAAATTCTGGAGTACAATCGCCAAACTGCAAGTCCGTCCCGGGCTTTTCGGCCGCAGGATAAAAAATTTTAATATTATAACAGCCTAATATTTACCAATCACGCCCCGGGCCCCCTCTGTATGATTATCTATATAACCCCTTGATAAATAATGATATAGCGATCTCCCGGCCTCCTGACCGTCTCCGGAGCAGGGTGTGGGAGAACGGATTGGCATTGCACCGCCCGGGCATCTGGTTTAACCTTGCGCGCCTTCGTGCAATGCCTTCGGCATTGCACGGGTACCAGGTTCTGGTGACTAGAAACTGATCAGGAGAGGTGTCCGAGTGGTTGAAGGAGCACGCCTGGAAAGTGTGTATACGGTAACCCCGTATCGAGGGTTCGAATCCCTCCCTCTCCGCCAAAATAAATAATAAAGGGGCCTTACGGCCCCTTTTCATTTGGGGGGTGAGGAAGGTCATGATGAGAATTTTTCGGCTGTCCGGATCGACAGAACGACGTACAGGATGCCCTCGTGTCGCGAGAGGGCAGGGATTGCCGGGAGCGGCCAGCCAATTTGAACAGCCGGTGACTTCACGCCATCAAATACTCCCCCCGATTTTGTGTAACAGGGACAAAAGTTTGCTCTACATTCACCTGTCTCCGCGCCATGCCTCGCCTTAACCTCCTATTCTGCACGCGTGAACCGGCCCCCGTTGTGACACATGGAACGCGGGGGTGAGGGACGTGGAATCACTGTACCCGGCGTCGATGATGGCGGGCATGACACCGTTGCATGAAACCCGACTGGATCAGGTGTTACGCCGGCTAAAGGGGAGCGGGGCGCGGCGGGTGCTGGATCTGGGTTGCGGGGCGGGACATCTGTTGTATCGTCTGGCCAGGGAGCGGCAGTTCGAGGCGATCGTCGGCCTGGAAAGCTGCACTCATTCTCTCCTGCTGGCCAGAAACCTGTTGAGCGGGTATCTGGATGACGCGTCGCAGCGGCTATCTCTGATCAGCAGCTCCTATACTGAAGCCCAGCCTTCCCTGTGCGGCTATGATGCTGCCGCGATGGTAGAGACCATCGAACATCTCAAGCCCGGCGCGTTGTCGGCTGCAGAGCAGGTAGTATTCGGGCAGATGCGTCCGCGTGTGGTATATGTCACCACACCCAATCGCGAATATAACTCGCTGTACGGCTTGTCTCCCGGCCAGTTGCGCGAGGCGGATCATGAATTCGAGTGGGACCGCGATCGCTTCTGCCTCTGGTCGCAGGGGATTGCCCGGCGTAACGGCTACCGGGTGATGATGGGCGGCATCGGCGATCACGATCCCGAGTTCGGTCAACCGACCCAGACCGCGTTTTTTATCCGGCAGGAATAACCCCTACCAGTGATTGTTTATCTTTACCCTTCGAGGAGTCTTTTCCGTGCTGGATGATCTCAAACAACGTTTTTCCCATCCCCAGGTGCGTTTCTATCAACACGATCAGTTAATCATGATAGAGCTGAACAATCGCCATGGCTCGGCCACTCTGACCACCCATGGTGGCACGCTGCTCGGTTATCGGCCCGCCGGCGGCGAGGAGGTGATCTGGCTCAGCGAGACGGCCGTCTATGACGGTAGCAAGCCGGTACGCGGCGGCGTTCCGATCTGCTGGCCCTGGTTCGGCCCCTATGATCCACAGGGCATGGGCGAGGACCCGACCGATGCGGCCAAAAAAGCCCACGGCGTGGCACGTTATGAGCTGTGGGACGTGGCCTCGGTGCGCAGCCTGGCGGGCGACGCCACCGAGATGATATTACAACTTGAACCCAATGATTCCATTCGCCAGGCCTGGCCATGGCCATTTGTGTTGAAACTGATAGTCACACTCGGCGAGATACTGACCCTGGAGCTGATTGGCGAGAACCGCAGCGATCGCGACTGGGTAGTCTCCGAAGCCTTTCACACCTATTTCCGTGTCGCCCATGCGGACGGGTTGACCCTCGAGGGTATGGACAATGCCACGTATATTGACAAACGGCGTGACGGACAGCGTTTTATTCAGTCGGGACCACTGCAGGTGAGCATGCCTATGGACTGCGTGTACGTCGACCATCCCCATCAGGTCACTCTCGATGACCACGGCAATCAGCGCCAGATCGTGATGCAGAAGACTCACAGTCTCAGCACGGTCGTCTGGAATCCGGGTGCTGAAGGCGCGAAAGGCTTTGCCGACATGCCCGACGATCAGTATATGCATATGGTCTGCGTCGAGGCGGCCAATGCGCTGGATAACACCTATACCCTCAGGGCGGGGGAATTACATCGCATGGCAATGACCCTCACGGTGCGCTGAATACCGATTTGTAGTACCCCATTGTAAGCCGTGTCGAGATCAAACCCGCTTCTGACAGGTTGCCGGCTTTTGCTGTTAAGCTAGGGTCATTTGGGTAAGTCGACCCGGATGATTTGAAACAGTGCAGGAAGAGATTCTCAAAGCGGTCAATGAACTGCGCCAGCTCGACCCGGAGCAGCGGTCCGAGGCGTTATTGCAGTTTACGCCGCACCAGGCGCGGGTAGTTTTCGAGCAACTGGAAGCCCCGCTGCAGCAGGAAATGCTCGACTGGCTGCCGGATGCCCTGGTCGATCGCCTGGTGGCCGATCTGGACCCCGATGATCGTGTGCGTCTGCTGGATACCTTACCTGAATCGGTTGCCAATAGACTGCTGAGTCGCCTCGATCTGCGCGAGTGGCGACTGACCCACAAGCTGCTCTCTTATCCGGAGGAGAGCGCGGGGCGTATCATGACCCCGGAGTATCTGTCTTTGTTGCCCTCGATGACCGCGAAGCAGGCGTTCGGCCTGATCCAGCGTGATGGGAAAAGCGCCGATACAATTGATGCCTTGCCGGTACTGAATCGCGATGGTCATCTGGTTGGCCTGGTCATGCTCAGCACCCTGGTCCTGGCGGAGCCGGAACAAACCGTGGCAGCACTGATGCTGGACCAGGTTCCGACAGCGGACCCGCTAATGGATCAGGAAGAGGTAGCGCGATTGATTCAGGCTGCGGATCTGTTGGCTCTGCCGGTAGTGGACGAGGACGGACGGCTGCTCGGAGTGATCACAGTGGATGATGCAATGGACATCATTCAGCTGGAACATGAAGAAGATTTCGCTCGGGCCGGGGCCAGCGCGCCCATGGGGCGGCCTTACTTTTCCATTTCGCTGTTCGGATTGACCCGGGCACGGTTTGTCTGGTTGTTATTACTGGCGATCGCTGGCGGGCTTACCGTCCAGGTACTGGAGGCATTTGAATCTCTGCTGGAACAGGCGATCAGCTTATCTTTGTTTATTCCCTTATTGATCGGTGTTGGCGGCAACAGTGGTGCCCAGTCCGCCACTACCGTGACGCGTGCTATGGCCCTGGGGGATGTGATTGCCGGGTGGACCGCAGAGTTAAGGGTAGTGTTACGCGAGGCCGCTGTCGGTTTCCTGCTGGGCACAGCGCTGGGGCTGGCAGCTTATCTGCCAGTCCTGCTAGTATTCGATGCCGCGCTGGCGAGCACTATCTCGATAACACTGGTGGCGATCTGTGCCCTGGCTACCCTGGTGGGTTCAGGCATGCCATTGTTGGCGCGTCGTGCCGGCATCGACCCGGCCGTAATGAGTGCGCCGCTGGTCACTACCCTGGTGGATGCGTGCGGTCTGCTGCTCTATTTTCTCATTGCCCGTCTGATCATGGGGTTGTAGTCATCCGGGGTGTCGAATACTGTGGACGCTCAGATGCTGTAGACCCAAAATATGAAACAGAATTCATTGTGGCCCCTGCGTGAATACACCCGAGACCCTGACCTGCCCGTTGTGCCGTCATTGTGCCGAACTGTTCTGTGCGGATCGGCGCCGGCGGTTTTATCATTGCCCGCAGTGTGATCTGATCAGCGCTGATCCCGCCGCGCATCTGGACAGGGCCGGCGAAAAGGCGGTCTATGATCTACATGAAAACGATCCGGCCGATCCGCGCTATCGGACGTTCCTGGCGCAACTGACCGAACCCCTGTTGGGGCGGCTGAGGCCGGGTATGGAAGGGCTGGATTACGGATGTGGTCCGGGTCCGACCCTGAGCGGCATGTTGCGTGAGGCGGGGATGGTGATGCACGATTACGATCCTCTCTATGCACCGGTTGAAAACTTGCTGGAGCGGACGTACGACTTTGTCACCTGTACCGAGGTGGTAGAGCATTTTTACGATCCAGGCGAAGTCTGGCCGCAGCTGGCAGCGCTGGTGCGCCCCGGAGGCTGGCTGGGGGTGATGACCTGTCTGGTAACAGAGCTTGAACCGGCGGTGTTTCGCAGCTGGGGCTACAAGGGCGATCCGACTCACGTCAGTTTCTATCGCCCGGCGACCTTCGACTGGCTCGGGCAAACCCTGGACTTCAGCGTGGAACAGGTTAGCGAACGGGTCGTTCTGATGCACAAAGCCCGGCGGTGATGTGCTACCATCGCGGTTCGGATGTTTGAAAACCCAGGGACCCGCGGCCCTTTTTGTTTCTGGGCGCATCTGCCAGTTCAATGGCAGCTTGTGCCGGTCCCCTCGCGACGATAAACCGTGAACCCGGTCAGGCCCGGAAGGGAGCAGCCGTAGCGGTGGACTCGGGCGCCGGGGTGTGGCTGGTACGAGCTGTCACCCTATTTCAGTGACAAGGGGCGAGGTACGAGTGACGAGAAAAAGCGCAGCGTATCTCGGCCCTGTTTATGTCATAGCGCCTGCGGCGCGGTATACCGTGCGATAGGCAAGATCAATCGCGGCGCAGCCGCTCGCGATCCATCAGGCAAGCCTTTGATCTTCCTTGTCATTCGTACCTCGTCCCTCGGCCCTGTTTTCCAATTGATGCACTGCCCCGCGCAGACAGGTAGAATGGCTTTTCCATGAAGCTTCGAATGGGTTCGGAAAAAGCATGAGCTATCAGGTCCTGGCACGCAAATGGCGGCCGCGTACGTTTGATACGCTGGTGGGACAGGAGCATGTGTCGCGGGCGCTGATCAATGCGCTGGATAATGATCGGGTGCATCATGCCTTTTTGTTCACCGGTACCCGCGGGGTGGGCAAGACCACCATTGCGCGGATTTTCGCCAAATCGCTTAACTGTGAGCAGGGGGTCAGCTCACAGCCCTGTGGTGTCTGCAGTGCCTGCACCGAGATCGATCAAAACCGGTTTGTAGATTTGCTGGAAGTGGATGCCGCCTCGCGCACCAAGGTCGAGGATACGCGTGATCTGCTCGACAATGTCCAGTACGCGCCGACCCGCGGCCGTTACAAGGTGTACCTGATTGACGAGGTACACATGCTCTCCGGGCACAGTTTCAACGCCCTGCTCAAGACCCTGGAAGAGCCGCCCCCGCACGTGAAATTTCTGCTTGCCACCACTGATCCGCAAAAACTGCCGGTCACTATTTTATCCCGCTGCCTGCAGTTCAACCTGCGTCGCCTGCCGGCGGAGTTGATCGTCCAGCATCTGGAAAACGTCCTGCAACAGGAGGGCATTGAATGTGAGATGCCGGCCTTGCAGCAGCTGGCCCGTTCTGCGGATGGCAGTATGCGCGATGCACTGAGTCTGCTGGATCAGGCTATCGCCTATGGCGGCGGGGTGGTGCATGAGGCAGAAGTACGCGCCATGCTCGGCAAGCTGGATCAACAACCGGTGCTTGCACTGCTCGATGCCCTGGCCGACGGCGATGGTCAGAAGGTGCTGGAGATTATCCAGCAGGCTATCGATATCATCCCTGATTACAGCGAGGTGCTGGCGGAGCTGATCAGTCTGTTACATTCACTGGCGCTGTTGCAGCAGGTTCCCGGGGTATACCATGAGGGTATGGGCGATCAACCGGCGCTGCAGGCCCTGGCGGAAAAACTGAGCCCGGAAGATGTCCAGCTCTATTACCAGATCGCTCTTACTGGCCGGCGCGATCTGCCGCTGGCGCCGGACCCGCGCAGTGGTCTGGAAATGGCGCTGCTACGCATGCTGGCATTTCGGCCCGTAGCGGCGGGCGATAGTGGAGGGCCTGTTGCGATAAAAAAGCCGCAGGCGGAGGTGCCGCGTCCGCCACCCCCGAAACCGAAACCGGCATCGGCAGATAACACACCGGCGCCGGCCACGAGGAGACCAGCTGAACAGGAGTGGTCGACGATCGTGGGAAGTTTGCCGCTCGGGGGCGCCGTCAAGCAATTGGCGGCCCACTCGGTTTTACTGGCCCGGGAAGGCAATAGTCTCAAGCTGGCGTTGGACCAGACCGGCGCTCCACTGTATACCAGGGATCGCCAGGCCAGTTTACAACAGCAACTGAGCGAGTATTTCGGCCAGCCGATCAAGCTGAGTATCGAGGTAGGCCAGGTAGAAGGCGAAACCCCGGCGCGCCGGGAAGCTCGTGAGCGTGACGAGCGGCAAAGTGCCGCAGTGGCGTCGATTGAAAACGACGCCAATGTGAAAAATCTGATGGAAACGTTTGACGCCCGGATCAACACCGCAAGCGTGGAACCGATCGACTAAAAACCGACATCAATACGTTGAGGTAAAACTATGAAAGGCGGAATAGGCAATCTGATGAAGCAGGCCCAGCAGATGCAGGCCAACATGCAAAAAGCCCAGGAAGAGATGGCCAAACTGGAAGTTACCGGCCAGTCCGGTGGAGGGCTGGTACAGGTCACCATGACCTGCAAGCATGATGTTAAACGCGTCCAGATCGATGACAGTCTGGTGGGCGACGACAAGGAAATGCTCGAAGACCTGGTGGCTGCGGCCACTAACGACGCCGTGCGCCAGGTGGAAAAAACCGTGGAAGAAAAATTCTCCGGTATGACCGCCGGAATGAACCTGCCCGAGGGTTTCAAACTGCCATTTTAAATTATTTTCATGATTCTCTCGCCAAGCCGCAGAGACGCAAAGAAAACAAGAGATTGAGTGTTTGAAAAGCACCAGACCTATCTGGGCGGCACAAGTACTGAATAACTCAGAACTTTACCCTTCCGATTCTTTGCGCCTTTGCGCCTCTGCGAGAATTATTCAGGATAACTTTTCATGTCCTACAGTCCCCTGATTAACCAGTTAGTCGAATCGTTGCGCTGCCTGCCCGGCGTGGGGCCGAAGTCGGCGCAGCGCATGGCGTTTTATCTGCTGGATCGGGATCGCGAGGGCGGACGCCTGCTGGCCCAGACACTGCAGGAGGCCATCGAGAAGGTCGGCCATTGCGAGCAGTGCCGTAATCTGAGCGAGGCCCCGGTCTGCCAGTTGTGTGCCAGTGACAGCCGGGATCGCAGTCTGTTATGCATCGTTGAAACACCGGCCGATGTCCAGGCGATTATGCAGGCGACTGAATACAAGGGGTTGTTCTTTGTTCTGATGGGTCATTTGTCGCCACTGGACGGAATCGGTCCGCTGGATATTGGTCTGGACAAACTCGGGGAGCGTCTCGACAGCGGTGAAGTCAGCGAAGTGATTCTGGCGACCAATGCCACGGTCGAAGGTGAGGCCACTGCCCATTATATTGCCGAGATGGCCGCCCGGCGTGAAGGTATCCATGTATCGCGCATTGCCCAGGGTGTTCCGATGGGCGGTGAACTCGAATATCTTAACAGCAGTACCCTGTCGCGGGCATTCATGGAACGCCATCGCATTTGAAGTGCGAGATTATTTAGTCGAATTACTGATTCTCGTTATCAAATTTCATTATCCCGTAGTGCAGGGAGCACAGCGGGTGATTAGAGTACTTTCTGCGGATTGTTTTCCTGGATTTGCACAAGAACCTGGCCAAGCTGCTTGCACACGGTTTTGAAATGACGATAGGTGTTTTCATCTATCTGGCAATTGTTGCTGTGACGATCGGCATAAATCAGGCCCAGTGGCTGATCGTGTATATATAATGACATTGCGATAAAGGAGTTGACCTTTATCTTTTTCTGTAAGTCAGCGGGTACCAGCGACCAGAACTTTTGTCTGGTCTGATCGTTAATCAGAATTGCCTGGGTTTTTTCCATAAGCAGGCTGAAGAGATGTTTGCTGCTTAGATCAATCTCGAACCGGCTGAAAACCGGATCGTTGTTGCTGCCGATAACTTTCTCGCCGATTAATTTTCTTTTTTCCGGATCCTGGCGGGCGAAGACTACGCGATTCAGGCCCAGTCCATGATGCAGGGATTCGATAACGGTTTCTATAATCTCCTGAGGATTTTTGTCGAATATTTGCGTGTCACTAAGTTGTTGCAGTAGATCACGTATCACCGGCAATTGCGGCATCAGGCAGATATCCGCTGTCGCTTCCGGAACTTCGGCCTGCTCCGGGGCGTCGGTCCGGGTTTCCGGTTGTGAGGGCGCAATCAGCGGCAGCAACGCTGCCGCAGGCGCTACCTGGTACAGCGTGTATGAAGTATTGGCGATATGGGCAGCCAATTGATGACTGCGGGCTATAACCTCATCCAGTGGCCGGCCCAGCCATTCGGCAACCTTCTCCTCAATTTCACGGGTTTTTTTGCTGTACCAGTTAATCGCGGCATGCCGGCCCAGTTGCACGGCCAGCATGATGCCGTAAGCGCGAGGGAAACGAGCGTTTTCGGCCTGCAGGGATTCCTTGAGTAATTCCGGCAGATGCCATTGTTCGGCCAGACACAGGGTCAGCTCGTCAAGGGTAAAACCGAGCAGGACATACTGGGCTTCTTCGGAGGGCAAATGCTGTTCAATACACATCTGATCAATTTGATCTAGCAGTTCGGGAGCATGTATGGCGAGGGCCATTTCACCAAGAAAATGCAGCTGGGCGGCGGCAAACACCTCATCCGGGGTCATATCGCGCCGTTCGCGCGCCCAGGCAAGGGCTTGATAAGCGGCGTGATAGGTACGGGAAAAGGTTTTCAGCAGGCGCATTCGGGCAGCATCGGGCAGACTTTTCTCAAGATCGGGCAGTTGCTCCGGAATTTTTTGCAATTGTCCGGTGCCCAGCAACATGACTGCTTGCTGAACCGAGGTCACCTCACTGGAAAGACTGCTGCGCTTTTTATTGTTAGCCAGACGTAGCACAAAGACCGACAAACCGGGATCGCGTTCCACCACCTCGACAATCTCATGCACGGAGCGACGTTCATCGTTGTTGACGCGTCGTAACTCCTTGATTGCGCGACCAATAGCCGGAATCGGGTCGTTGCCGAACCGGTCGATCCAGTCGTTGAGGGTCCGGTTGCTCATGAAAAACCTTATCGTTGCTGGGTGCCAGGGGTAACCTGGTTATGCTGTCTATATCGGTATCCGGGCAGCAGGCTTTAGGTTGGTGAAAGATTAACCAGCATGGAATGTCACTGAGATTGAGAGCCGGAAACCTTTAAAGTTTGCCGGTCATTGAGACGATAAGGGAGTGTATGCCGTCAGGCCACGTGAATCTGCACAACAAGAAGGGAGCCGCTTGAGGCAATGAAGCTCATTATTGGTTTAATTATCGTCAGTGGTGCCGTGTTTGGTGGCTTTATGATGGCTGGCGGACACATGCTGGCATTATATCAACCGGCGGAATACGTGATTATCGGTGGGGGGGCGCTGGGTGCATTTATTATCGCCAATCCTCCACGGATTATCACCGCGGCCTTCAAAGGTGTGCCCGCGCTGCTCAAGGGAGCGAAATACAGCAAGCAAACCTATATGGAATTGCTGGCTCTGATGTATAACCTGTTCGCCAAGGCGCGCAAGGAAGGGTTGATGGCGCTGGAAAGCGATATCGATGAACCGAAAGAGAGTGAGATTTTTACCGCTTATCCCAAACTGATGAGCAATCATCATCTTATTGAATTTATCTGCGATTATCTGCGTTTGATGGTGGGCGGTAACATGAATGCTTTCGAAATTGAGCAGTTGATGGATGTCGAGCTCGAAACCCATCACCATGAAATTTCCCAGCCCAGCCATGCCGTCACGATTGCCTCGGACGGCCTGCCCGGTTTCGGTATTGTCGCGGCGGTCATGGGTGTCGTCGTGACCATGGGCTATATCAGTGAGCCCCCGGAAATTCTGGGTATGAAGGTCGCGGCCGCTCTGGTGGGCACCTTCCTGGGGATTTTGCTGGCCTACGGTTTTGTTGGTCCTATGGCGGCTGCGATGTCCAGCCGGGAAGAAGAAGAAGGTAAGCTGTTCGAATGTGCCAAGATTTGCATTATGGCTACCCTGAACGGCTATACGCCGCAGATTGCGGTCGAATTTGGCCGCAAGGCGCTTTACAGCCACAATCGTCCCGGATTCCTTGAGCTTGAGGAGTATATCAAGGAACAGAAGAAGTAATCTGACGGATTATCAGCGTGGCCGCCGAGGACAAAAAACAACCCATCGTCATCAAGAAAGTCGTCAAGAAGGGCGGCGGTCATCATGGTGGCTCATGGAAAGTCGCGTATGCTGACTTCGTCACCGCGATGATGGCGTTTTTCCTGTTGCTGTGGCTGCTGGGTATCTCCGATGACGCGTTGCGCGAGGGGATTTCCGACTGGTTTCAGAACCCGTCAGCCATACAGGGCCCGGGCGGCGCCAGCACCAGTATGATCAAGCTTGGCGGCACCAAGGATATTCCTAAAGGCGAAGGGCATAAGTCCGAGCAACACGCCCCGCAAGTCGATCCTGTTGAACAAAGCGAGCAGGAAAAGATGGAGGAGCGTGTTCGCGATGTAATACGTCAGCAGGATAAAAAACAACTCGACCAGTTGTTGCAAAAACTCAAAGCGGCTATCGAAAGCAGTGATCAGCTGAAGAATTTCAAGGATCAACTGCTGCTGGAGATCACACCGGAAGGACTGCGGGTACAGATTGTCGATAAGAAAAACCGCCCCATGTTCGATCTGGGCAGCGATCAGCTCAAATCCTATACTCAGGAAATCCTGCAAAATATTTCCCAGGTCATTGCCGCCAATGTGCCGAACAAGGTGAGTATTGCCGGCCATACCGATGCAACGCCTTTTCCCAAGGGTTATATCGAATATGAAGACCAGTACGGCAACGATTATCGTAAACCCTATTCCAACTGGGAGCTGTCGGCGGATCGCGCCAATGCCGCACGCCGAGAACTGATTGAAGGAGGAATGCCACAGGAACAGCTCGGCAGGGTGGTAGGTCTTGCTGATTCGGTACTGTTCGACAAGGAAAACCCGTACAACCCTGTGAATCGGCGTATCAGCATCGTCGTGCTGAACAGAGATGCTGAGCAGGCCCTGATGGAAGGCGAGGGCAAGATGGATACCCTCGAAATTAAACCAGACGAGCCTGCCTCGGAATAGTCTCGTCACTTTCAGGTCTGGCGGGAAAAAACGCAGAGGACGCGGAGCCGCAGAGAAGAATAATAAAATTATATAAGTCGGACCTTGATCGCGATCAGCACTTTCAAAACAGGCTGTTATCGAAATCTCAATCGGACATTCTCGCCTTTTGCGATATACGTCGTTATTAACTCACTTTTTGCATTTCAAATCAAAATGAACTCTCTGCGTCTTTGCGGTTCCGCGTCCTCCGCGTAATTGACAGAAAATCCAAAAAATGACGCTCAATGGTTGTCCTGTTGCAGAGATTCGAGCAGGTTCAGGTAGCTTTTGTAACGCTGCGGACTGATTCCACCGGTTTGGACTGACGTGCGTACGGCACAGCCCGGCTCCTGGCGATGCAGGCAATCACGGAATTTGCAGTGTGGTCGAAAAGTGTTGAACTCACGAAATCCCGCAGCCAGATCAGTTGGTCCGACTTGCCACAGGCCAAACTCACGGATGCCCGGTGAGTCGATGATGTTACCGTCCCGTTGAGGCAAGTGATAGAGCCGGGCGGTCGTAGTGGTGTGGGTTCCCTTGTTGGTCGCGCTGGAGACATCGCCGACCCGGGCATCGACTTCGGGCAACAGCGCATTAATCAGGGATGATTTACCCACACCCGACTGGCCGACAACGATATTGTTGCGGCCGTTCAGAACCAGATGCAATGCGTCGAAACCGTCCGCAACTTTAGCGCTGACCTCGACCAGCCGGTAGCCTATCTGTTCATAAACGGCGAGCCGCTGTTTAACGGCTGCAGCGTCTTCGCTTGTAAGCAAGTCAACCTTGTTCAGGACGATGACGGGCGTGATGCCAGTGAGTTCGGCAGCCACCAGATAACGATCGATCAGGGCCTCTTTGAAGGCGGGCCGAGGAGAAATGACGATCAATATCTGATCGATGTTGGCCGCAATAATACGGGATTTGCCGCGGCTGTCGGGACGAGCCAGTTCAGAACGACGTGGTAACCGTCGGACGATAATATCGTCGCGCTCGCCGGTTTCAACGATGACCTGATCACCGGTAACCAGCGGACCCGCACTTTTTCGGCTATGGCACTCACGTAGCTGTTGATCTGCTGTTTCCACCAGCAGAGTGGAACCGTGATGGGCGATTACCAGTCCTGTTTGTTGCCTGTGATTTTCGGTTGACTGTAAAGAATCACTTTCTGTGGACGTGTCAACACTCATGCAGCTATTGGCTTGTTGTCTGGCAATCAGGCAAACAGCGCGTTTACCCGCGCGGCGCAGATAAAGTCATTCTCCGACAGCCCGCCAACCGAGTGTGTCGTGAAGATAATCTTGCAGCGATTGTAACCGGCTTCGATATCCGGATGATGATCTTGCTGATTGGCAATCCAGGCAACCGCGTTAACAAATTCGATGGTTTCGTAAAAATTCTTGAACTTGAATTCACGGGCCAGGCTCTGCTCGGTTTCTATGAGTTCCCAGCCGGGAATTTCCTTGTGTAATTGCGCAGCCTGTTGTGCATCGAGTGCCGGGCTGCCTTTGGGCAGTGACTGACAACTTTTATCGGAAAGTCCCATGGTTTTTACTCCTCGAACTTGTAAAAGTTCTGGTTTAGATAATTTACCACGTCCTCAATCTGGCTCTCCGGCCAGGGGGCACCCAGGCTGGTCTTGCATCGTCGCACCTGGGTATACAATGCCTCAAGCGTTTCGATACGGCGATTTTCCCGGACATAGATGCCGGTACCGTCCTCGCCATAAATACCGCTTTTCATCGAGGCGTGACAATTGATGCAGTTTTCACGGTGCAGTTCCCGCCCACGTTCGGGATCGCCGGCTTGCGCGGGGCCTGCCAGGAGAAGGCAGATCAGGAAGCTATGACTGAGGTGCAAACGCATCGGCTTAAAACCTTATGTTTTGTAAAGTAAACACTTAACTCATTTTACTCGACAAATGCGCGATACGCACCGGGGCTGGCGGATGTGAATCATGAAAGGCCGAATAAACCGGGTCGGGAGTCAGGGTACTGGCATTCTCCTGGTAGAGTTTAACCAGGGCCTGAATCAGAGTGCCCGCGTCACTTTGCCGTGCGGCGAAGTCATCGGCCTCGAATTCATGCTTGCGACTGAAAGCCGCCATCAACGGTTGCAGATAGACCGTGAATACCGGCATCACCAGCATGAAAAGCAACAGTGCAATATAGGTGGATGGTTGTTCTACGCCCAGACCATAATAGAAAGGCGCGTAGTCGAGCAACCAGCCCAGCAGCGCCAGCCCGGCCAAACTGAGCATGGCCATTACCGCAATGCGCTTGGGAATGTGGCGGCGGCGGAAATGGCCCAGCTCATGGGCCAGCACTGCTTCCACTTCATCCGGAGTCAGGGACTTGAGCAGGGTGTCAAAGAAGACAATACGTTTGTTATCACCCAGACCGGTAAAATAGGCATTTCCGTGACTGGAACGGCGCGAGCCGTCCATGACAAAAATACCGTTACTGCGAAAACCACAGCGCGCCAATAACTTCTCGATGCGCTCGCGCAGGGCCTGATCATCCAGCGGCGAGAACCTGTTAAATAGTGGCGCGATGAAGGTCGGATAGGCCCACATCATCAGCAGACTGAATCCCATCCAGATGGCCCATACATATAGCCACCACAATGACGAAGCATCCTGCATCAGCCATAGCACGAGCCACAATAGCGGTCCTCCGATGAGCACCGCCAGCAGCATGTTTTTCATGAAGTCAGTAACAAACAATTTGCCGGTCATGCGATTGAACCCGAAGCGCTCCTCCAGTCGGAAAGTCCGATAGAGGCTCAGGGGGATATCCAGCAGGCTGCTAATCAGCATAAAGCTGAAAATTACCGCCAGGCCGGTGAGAACCGGTGACAGTTCCATCCCGCGCCAGAAGTGATCCAGCATGTTTAATCCACCACCGAGCGTCCAGAGTAATAGCAGACCGATGCCAATTACTAACTCGGTCTTGCCAAAACGCAATTTGGCCAACGTATAATCGGCGGCTTTCTGGTGATGGCTCAGGCCAATATGTTCCTGAAATGCTTCCGGAACACGGTCGCGATGTTGACTGACATAACGTGCCTGACGCTGACCCAGCCACCATTGCAGGGCGACGGACAGGGCCAGTGCTGTAATAAAAATAAGAGTCACCGTATTCATCGTGGATTTCCCTGTTCAGAGTGCAGCATGGCAGGTTAGCCTCTGATAGAATGGTTGGCAAGAGACGTACGACGGAAACCAATTTTATGAGTGCAGACAGCAATAACCTCATCTGGATCGATCTGGAAATGACCGGTCTGGACACCCAGAACGACATGATCATCGAAATTGCCACCATCGTTACCGATAGCCAGCTCAACATTCTGGCCGAAGGCCCGGTTCTGGCGATTCATCAAAGCGATCAGATCCTGGCCGGCATGGATGAATGGAATACACGCCAGCACGGTCAGTCAGGTCTGGTGGAGCGGGTTCGTAACAGCACGGTGACCGAAGCTGAAGCGGAGGCAGAGACCCTGGCGTTTCTGAGTCAGTACGTACCGGCCCGCGCCTCGCCCATGTGCGGCAACAGTATCTGTCAGGATCGTCGCTTTCTGGCGCGTTGCATGCCCCAGCTGGAGCAATATTTCCATTACCGCAATCTCGATGTCAGTACCCTCAAGGAACTGGCCAAGCGCTGGGCGCCTTCCATCTGCGGCGGATTGACGAAAAACGGCGCCCACCTGGCAATGGACGATATTCGCGATTCCATCAATGAATTACGCTACTATCGTGAGCACTTGCTCAAGTCCTTTCCTTCCGATTGAATCCCGCCTCCCGGCGGGGATAACCTCCTGACAACTCGCAAAAGTTAGATAAATCACCCGGGCCAGAGTTCCCGTGCGGCCGCCGTGTCAGTCAGGTTTCTGACTGCGCTACGGCGTTGTCGGCCGTCAAGAGATTGGCGTTTCGCGCATCTGCATTGTCAAGCTATTGTTTTTAAATAATAAATTATTCAGCACAACCACTGGCACATGTTTTGCACCCGGATGGATGGACGGCGATTTTAAATCCCAGGGGAAGCTCATGGCAGATAACGAAAAAGATCTGGATCTCGACGTAAAAAGCGGCAGCAAGCTGAATACCATCTTGCTCGTGGTGCTGATCGTACTCTTGCTTGCGGTCGCCGGTGCTGGCGCCGCCTGGTACCTGATGAGCGGTGATGATGACAGTGCCGCTGCCGAGGGGGAAGAGGGCGAGACGGCGGAGGTGGTCGAAGCGCAACCGAAACCGGCGCATTATTTCAAACTCGAACCGGAGTTCGTGGTCAATTTCGAGAATCCTGGCAAAGCCCGCTATCTACAGCTGGAAATCCAGTTAATGGCCCGTGATTCCGGGGTTTTCGAGCAGGTCGAGACGCATATGCCGGTTATTCGCAGCGAGCTTCTGATTCTGTTCAGCGAACAGACTTACGAAGAGCTCAGCACGCGTGAAGGCAAACTGCGCCTGCGCGAAGAGACCTTGAAAACCATTAACCAGATACTGCAGACCGGTGAAGATGACCCCGGCATCGAGCAGGTCTATTTCACCAGCCTGATTATGCAATAGGGCCCCGGGATGTCAGTCAACGATCTATTATCACAAGACGAAATCGATGCGCTGTTACATGGCGTTGACAGTGGCGACGTTGATACCGAGGACGATTTTGCCGCCCACGACGGGGTGGCGCGTGGATTTGACTTTGCCAGTCATGATCGCATTGTTCGCGGCCGGATGCCGACGCTGGAGATGATTAACGAGCGTTTCGCGCGCAAGTTTCGTATCAGTTTATTCAATATGCTGCGCCGTGCTGCCGAAATTTCGGTCGGGGGCGTGGAAATGATGAAATTCTCTGAATACGTGCACAGCATGTTTGTTCCCACCAGCTTGAATCTGACCCGCGTGCGCCCCCTGCGCGGCACAGCGCTGATCGTATTCGAACCCAAACTGGTTTTTATTATTGTTGATAACTACTACGGCGGGATTGGCCGGCACGCCAAGATCGAAGGACGCGATTTTTCCGCCACCGAACAACGCGTTGTCAGTACGGTACTTGAAGATGCCTTTAATGATCTGATCGATGCCTGGAAGCCGGTGCTGCCGATCAACTTCGAATTTATGAACATGGAAGTCAACCCGCAGTTTGCCAATATCGTCAGTCCCTCGGAAGTAGTGGTGGTATCCCGTTTTCATATCGAACTGGAAGGGGGCGGTGGCGAATTTCAGGTCACTATGCCTTATTCCATGCTTGAACCGATTCGTGAGTTACTGGATGCCGGCGTACAAAGCGATGTCTCCGAGCGGGATGAACGCTGGGCCCATGCTTTGCGCCAGGATATCAAGTCGGCTGAGGTAAACCTGACTGCCACATTGACCGAAGCCACAATGAGCCTTGCGGATGTTGTGAAGCTTAAGGCGGGAGATGTCATTCCAATAGAAATGCCCGAACTGGTTACCGTGCGTGCCGAGGATATACCGGTCTTTCGTGGCAAATATGGGGTGCACCACAACAATATGGCGATAAAGATCGTTGAACAGGTGGAACGAACCAAGGAAAACCCGTTGCTGAAGACGGCCATGACGGAATCAAAGTGAGGTAACCATGAACGATACAAACGACGAATCAGAAGTTATGGACGAATGGGCGGCTGCAATGGATGAAGCGGCGGAAGCCGGTGATCAAGCGGCAGCCAAGCAAACCACAGAGGTTCAGCATGCCGGCTTTGAGAACCTTCAGGAATCAGGCAGTCGCAGCAACGAAGATATCAACCTGGATGTGATACTGGATGTGCCGGTGACCCTGTCACTGGAGATTGGACGTTCTCAGATTAATATTCGTAACCTGCTGCAACTGAACCAGGGCTCGGTGATTGAACTGGATCGTCTGGCGGGCGAGCCGCTGGATGTACTGGTTAACGGTACTTTGATCGCGCATGGGGAAGTAGTGGTCGTGAACGAGAAATTTGGCATTCGTCTGACCGATATTATCAGCCCTGCGGAACGGGTCAAAAAACTCAAATGAAGCGATTTCTGTCCAGAATGGGCCTGTTTCTGGCAGGTCTGTCAAGTTCCTGCGCGCTGCTGGCGGCCGAAACAGTCAAATCCGGCCCCTTGACCAGCGAGCCGATCGGTAGTGGCAGCTATGTGCAAATGGCGCTTGGCCTGCTGTTCATCGTTGCATTGATCTTTGGCATGGGATGGTTCATACGCCGGCTGGGGACCTTTAACAGTGTTGCCAGCGGCAGCCTCAAACTTCTTGGCGGCCTGTCAATTGGTCAGCGTGAAAAAATTGTTCTGGTACAGGTAGGTGAGACCCAGTTACTGGTAGGTGTTGCCCCGGGACAGGTTCGTACCTTGCATGTGCTGGAAAAACCGGTCAGCGATGAATCACCGCAAGCAATGTCGTCCGGGTTCGCGGAAAAACTCAATCAACTGTTGAAACAACAAACGTCACGCAAATGAAACGCCCGTCTTTGTCAATGTTGTTTTTTCTGGTAGCGGCCATGCTGTTGCCGTTTGACGATGCCATGGCACAGGATGGTATCAATGCCCTGACCATGACGACCGGCGAGGATGGCGAGCAGACCTACAGCTTGAGTTTGCAAATCGTCGCGTTGATGACGGTGCTGACACTGTTGCCGGCGGCATTGATGATGATGACTTCCTTTACCCGTATCATTATCGTGCTTGCGATTCTGCGTCAGGCGCTGGGGTTGATGCAGACGCCGACCACCCAGACGTTGCTTGGCCTGGCTCTGTTTCTGACTTTTTTTATTATGGCACCGGTATTTAACAAGATTAACAACGATGCCATTCAGCCCTATATGAACGAGTCGCTTGGCATGCAGGATGCCGCTATCAAGGCTGGCGAACCCTTGCGTGAATTCATGATGAGCCAGACCCGCGCAGCAGATATCAATATGTTCGCCAGTATAGCGGGTGATGATGGCTACGAATCCGAGGCGGATGTGCCATTTACCGTTCTGGTGCCGGCCTTTGTGACCAGCGAACTGAAAACGGCGTTCCAGATTGGTTTTTTGTTATTTATCCCGTTTCTGATTATTGATCTGGTAGTGGCCAGTGTTCTGATGTCTATGGGGATGATGATGCTTTCGCCCATGATTGTATCACTGCCATTCAAGATTATGCTTTTTGTGCTGGTCGATGGCTGGAACCTCATCATGGGAACACTTGCCTCGAGTTTCTATGTATAGCGGAGCGTGATGATGACACCGGATAGCGTTCTCAGTATTTTTCAGCACGCCCTCGAAGTGGTGTTGATTATGATCGTGGTGATTCTGGTTCCGGCACTGGTGGTTGGTTTGCTGGTGAGTATGTTCCAGGCCGCAACGCAGATTAATGAAATGACCCTGAGTTTCATTCCCAAACTGATTGCCACTGTGCTGACACTGATGCTGGCTGGTCCCTGGTTGTTACGGTTGCTGATCGATTACACCCAGCGACTGGTGCGCGATATCCCCTATTTGATCGGATGATACATGGTTATTACCGGCAGCGAACTCACCAGTTTGATCGGCGCCTTCCTCTGGCCGCTGTTTCGCATTGGTGCGCTGGTGATGTCTGCACCGGTGTTCGGGGCCCGGTATGTTCCTGTTCGTGTGCGACTGGTAGTGGCACTGGCAGTGACCGCACTGGTTGTACCCCTGCTCCCGCCGCAACCGGCAGTGGAGCTGTTAAGTCCGATGATGCTGTTTATTATCGGTCAACAGATACTCATTGGCATAGTGATGGGGGTTACCCTGCAACTGGTTTTCAGTGCGGTAGTCACCGGTGGTCAGATCGTTGCAATGCAGATGGGGTTGGGTTTTTCCCTGATGGTGGACCCGCAAAATGGCGCCCAGGCTCCGGTACTCAGCCAGTTCTACATGCTGATGGTGTTACTGGTCTTTCTGACGCTCAATGGCCATCTGGTAATGATCGAAGTGATAGTCGACAGCTTTCAAACCATGCCCATCGGTCCGCAAGGTGTGACAGCAGACACCTTCTGGCAGGTGGTGAGCTGGGGCAGTCTGATTTTCGCCGGGGGACTGGGCATGGCGATTCCTGCCGTGGCTTCGTTACTGGTAGTCAACTTTGCCTTTGGCATTATGACCCGGTCTGCGCCGCAGCTGAATATTTTCGCTATCGGTTTTCCGTTGACGATGCTAATCGGCTTTGCCCTGGTTCTGTTGACATTGCCCAGCGTGGTGCCGCAAAGCACGGGCATGTTTAACGACACCTATCAGTTAATCCGGCAACTACTGAGCGGAGGCGCCTGAGGATGGCGGAAGATACCGGTCAGGAACGCACGCAGGAGGCGACCCCGCGCCGCAAACAGCAGGCGCGGGAAAAAGGTCAGGTCGCCTCCTCACGGGAACTCAATACCATGCTGGTGATGTTGATCTCCGGTATGGCGGTATTGTTACTTGGACCGGGTGCCATCGACGACATGCTGGACTTGATGGGCCGGCATCTGGACGTCGGTCGGCAGGTGATATTCGACCCTATGGCCATGCCGCGCCAGTTTGAAAGCGCGATGCTCGAGGCGTTATGGATTCTGGCGCCATTCTTTATTGTCGTGATGATTGCCGCGGTGGCAGGACCGATTTTGATGGGGAGTGTGGTACTCAGCCCCGAGTCGATTACCTTCAAGTGGGAAAAGATCGATCCCATCAAGGGCCTTAAACGGATCTTCGCCTGGCGCGGCTTGATGGAGCTGGTCAAGGCTCTGGTCAAATTCATCGTCATTGCCTCGGTAGCTATTGCCTTTTTATATCTCCAGGCCGAGAACTATCTGGGTCTGGGAAACGAACCGGTGATGCAGGCGATTCCCCACGCTGCGTATTTATTGATCGGGGCGTTTCTGGTTATTGGCTCTGCACTGATTCTGATCGCGGCAGCGGATGTGCCGTTTCAGATATGGGACCACCATCGTCAGTTGAAGATGACCTTCCAGGAAGTCAAGGACGAGAACAAGGACACCGAGGGGAACCCTGACGTACGCAGTCGTGCGCGGCGCATGCAACGGGAGATGGCCCAGCATCGGATGATGGCGGCGGTTCCCGAGGCCGATGTGGTGGTCACTAACCCGAGCCATTTTTCGGTCGCACTGAAATACGACCCCGAGAAGATGGGGGCGCCCGTCGTACTGGCCAAGGGGGCCGATCTGATCGCCATGCAAATCCGCACCGTGGCCCGCGAGAACAATGTCATTCTGGTTCAGGCGCCACCGCTGGCACGTGCGCTGTTCCATACCACCGAGCTGGAACAGGAAATTCCCTCTGGACTTTATCTGGCGGTCGCGCAGGTACTGGCATATGTATTCCAGTTGCGGCGGGATCGCAAGGGCAATACCACCCGGGAACACAAGATCAGCGATCTGCCGATTCCCGACGACTTCAAGTTCGATTAATACAAGACAGGTAATTGTCATGGCCGAGTCCAGCAGTGCGGTAGTCAGTTCATTACGTCAATTCAGCCGGCAGGGTCTGGGTGCTCCAATTCTGCTGATCCTGATGATGGCCATGATCGTGGTGCCGCTGGCGCCGATCATGCTCGATGCACTATTCAGCTTCAATATCTCGCTGGCACTGGTCGTCATGCTGGTAACGGTCTATACCCTGCGTCCTCTTGACTTTGCCCTGTTTCCTGCGGTGTTGCTGGTGACCACGCTGTTGCGTCTGGCCTTGAATGTCGCTTCTACTCGCGTGGTGCTGCTGGAGGGACACACCGGCACTGATGCGGCGGGGCAGGTCATTCAGGCGTTTGGTGAATTCGTGGTCGGGGGTAATTACGCCGTGGGGATCGTGGTTTTCGCGATTCTGGTCATTATCAACTTTGTGGTGATCACCAAGGGCGCGACCCGTATCTCGGAAGTCAGCGCCCGCTTCACCCTGGATGCGATGCCAGGCAAACAGATGGCCATTGATGCCGATCTCAACGCCGGGTTGATCGATCAGGATACAGCGCGGACCCGGCGCCAGGAGATCAGTGACGAGGCCGAGTTCTATGGTTCCATGGATGGTGCCAGCAAGTTCGTGCGCGGTGATGCGGTGGCGGGAATTTTGATACTGGTGATTAGTATTGTCGGCGGCTTGATCATTGGCACGGCCCAGCATGGTCTGTCCTTCTCCGAAGCGGCGCGTAATTACACCCTGTTGACTATCGGGGATGGCCTGGTGGCGCAGATTCCGGCGCTGTTATTGTCCTCTGCCGCCGGCATTATTATTACCCGGGTGTCGGCTTCCCAGAATATGGGCGAGCAGGTGATCCACCAGTTGTTCGGGAATCCCCGTTCGCTGGCGGTGACTGCCGTCATTCTAGGTATCATGGGAATCATTCCCGGGATGCCTAACGTCGCGTTTTTGACTCTCGCACTGCTCAGCGGCAGCCTGGCCTGGTGGATGCAGCGTCGTCATCGGGAACAGGCTGAAGAAGCCGAAGCGGCCGTTCCCAGTACCAGTGCGGCCCAACCCGAGGTCAAGGAGTTGACCTGGGAGGATGTCACCCCCGTCGATCCCATTGGTCTGGAAGTGGGCTATCGTCTGATCCCGTTGGTGGACAAGGATCAGGGGGGACAGCTGATGCAGCGGATCAAGGGAGTGCGCAAGAAGCTCACCCAGGATCTCGGCTTTTTGATTCCGCCGGTGCATATCCGCGATAATCTGGAACTGGCTCCCACCACCTATCGCATTACCCTGATGGGCGTTACTGTGGGCGAGGCTGATGTCTATCCGGAGAAGGAGATGGCTATCAATCCCGGCCAGGTATTTGGCACCATCGAGGGCATCGACACGACTGACCCCGCCTTTGGTCTGGATGCGCTCTGGATCGAACCCGCCCAGCGGGATCAGGCCCAGACCATGGGCTACACCGTGGTCGATGCCAACACCGTGATCGCCACTCACCTGAGTCAGCTGCTGCAAACTCATGCCGGTCAGTTGCTGGGACATGAAGAAGTCCAGCACCTGCTCGACAAGCTGGCGGCCAGTACGCCGAAACTGGTCGAGAATCTGGTGCCCGATACGCTTTCACTCGGGGTCGTGGTCAAGGTACTGCAGAATCTGCTCAACGAAGGTATTCCGCTGCGGGATATTCGTACGATCGCCGAAACTCTGGCGGAACATGGTGGCCGCACGCAGGATCCCGACGTATTGACGGCGGCCGTGCGCGAGGCGCTGGGACGCATGATTGTCCAGCAAATCAACGGGATGCAGGCGGAACTGCCGGTAATTACTCTGGATCCCAAACTGGAACAGATATTGCAACAGTCTATCCAGAGTGCCGAAGGTTCGACGGCCGGTGTAGAGCCGGGTCTGGCCGAGCGGCTGCACCAGGCGCTGAGCGAAACCGCCCAGAAGCAGGAGATCGCCGGGGAACCGGCTGTGTTGCTGGTCTCTGGCGCTATCCGGACCATGCTGGCCCGGTTTGTCCGCCACAGCATCCCGGCGCTGCAGGTGCTCTCGTATAACGAAATACCGAGCGACAAACAGATTCGTATTGTTGCCACGGTCGGCCAGTAAGCCGGGCGGGTAACGCAAACCAGCCAGATAGAGGCTTTTGTTATGAAAATCAAGCGCTTCCAGGGTACTGACATGCGCACGGCCATCCGCCAGGTGCGGGATACGCTTGGCTCCGACGCGGTGATTCTTTCCAACCAGAAAATCCCCGGGGGTGTCGAGATCGTCGCGGCCATCGATTATGACGAGTCGCTGCTGGATGGTCCGGCCACCGGCAGCGAGGCCAATCCCACAACCGGAGCCGACCGCACCGGCGCCCCCAGCGTCACGACCAAGGCGGCCACGCCGGCACCGCGCAAATCCCGTCAGGCGGCACTGGATGACATCCGCTTCAGTCGAAATATTCCCGACGGTGATTATCCACCGGCCACGCCGAACGCCGGCGCGCCGGCCGGACGGACACAACAGCCCGATCACCTCTGGTCGCAACAGCCGATGATCATGGAGATGCAAAATGAATTGCGCTCATTGCGCGGCATGCTGGTCAACCAGCTCTCTGGTCTGGCCTGGGGACAGGAAACCCGTTATCACCCGCTGCGTGCCCGTTTGTTGCAACGCCTGCTGGCGTTGGGGATGAGTCCGAACCTGGCGCGCCAGGTGGTGGCCCAGTGTGATGAGCAGCAGGATTTTGATTTTAACTGGCGCAAGGCTCTGGGTGTGGTCGCCCATCAGCTGCCCACGACCGAGACTGATATTGTGGATCGCGGCGGGGTCGTGGCCCTGGTCGGTCCGACCGGCGTTGGCAAGACCACTTCCATTGCCAAGCTGGCGGCCCGCTATACATTGCGACACGGTCCGCAAAAAGTCGCGCTGATCACGACCGACAATTATCGCGTTGCGGCCCATGAACAGCTACGCAGCTATGCCCGAATCATGGGGGTGCCCATGCGCGTAGCTGCTGACAGCAAAGCGCTGGATGAGGCGCTTGTCGAATATCGTGACAAAGGGCTGGTGCTGATCGATACCGCTGGCATGGGCCAGCGTGATATGGCCCTGTACGAACATCTGGCCGCACTCAACACTGGTGGGCGGGCGGTTCAGACCTATCTGACGCTGGCTACCAACAGCCAGCGGGGTGTAATGAACGATGTGGTCAGTGCCTTCGGTCAGGTGCCGCTCAGTGGTCTGATCCTGACCAAGCTGGACGAGACCACGAGTCTGGGCGGGGCGCTGTCGGTCGCCATTGAACAGAACCTGCCCCCGGTGTACCTCAGCGATGGACAGCGGGTCCCCGAGGATTTCCATCCGGCCCGGCCACACACCCTGGTCAGCCGCAGCGTGGTGATCATGCAGCAGGTTGCGGCCGGTGTTAAAGAAGATGATATCTCCCTGGTTCTGGGCGGCATGGTCGCCGGGGCCAACGGTTGAGTCGCTCATGGATCAGGCCGCAGGATTACGTCGCATGAGTCAACCCAATCCGGTCCGCGTTATTACCGTTACCAGTGGCAAAGGTGGCGTGGGCAAAACCAATGTATCGCTTAACCTGGCTATGGCTCTGTCGGCGATGGAAAAGGATGTCACCATTCTCGATGCCGATCTGGGGCTGGGTAATATTGATGTGCTGCTGGGCCTGCACCCGCGCTATAACCTGTCGCATGTTCTGCGCGGCGAATGCGAGCTGGATGAGATTCTGGTGCAGGGTCCCGGCCGCCTGAGTGTGATCCCGGCTTCTTCGGGGGTACAGGAGATGGCGGAACTGAACGCCAACCAGCACGCAGGATTAATCCGCGCTTTTAGTGAGTTGAACCACAATATTGATGTATTATTGGTCGACACAGCTGCCGGAATTACTGACAGCGTGGTCAGTTTCTCCCGGGCGGCACAGGAAGTGATGGTAGTGGTATGCGACGAACCGGCCTCGATCACCGACGCTTATGCGCTGATCAAGTTGCTGAATCGGGAATACGGGCTGTTTCGATTCCGTATACTGTGTAATATGGTACGCAGTGCCCAGCATGGGCGTGACGTATACGAAAAGATGGCCAGGGTGACGGATCGGTTTCTGGATATCGCGCTGGATTATGTCGGCTACGTCCCCGATGATGAATTCGTGGTCAAGGCTATACGCAAGCAACGCTCGGTGATCGAGGCCTATCCGCGCAGCAAGGCGAGTCAGGCTTACGCTACCCTGGCGGAAAAAGTTGACAAATGGCCTTTACCCGAGACTGCGGGAGGCCATCTGGAGTTTTTTGTGGAACGACTGGTAATGGGACATGAGCAAGAGGCGGAGGTACTGACGTGAGTGGTGTGGCTATCTATGCCGCCAACCAGCCACGGCTGCATGACGATCTGGTCGAGCAGCATGCGCCGCTGGTCAAGCGTATTGCCTGTCACCTGATTAATAAGTTACCAGCCAGCGTCCAGCTCGAGGATCTGATTCAGGCCGGCATGATCGGCCTGCTCGAGGCCTCACGCAATTATGATGAAACCCAGGGCGCCAGCTTCGAAACCTATGCCGGAATCCGGATTCGTGGTTCCATGCTGGATGAAATCCGCAAGAACGACTGGGCGCCACGCTCGGTACACCGCAAGGCGCGCATGGTGGCCGAGGCAGTGCGTGAGATCGAAAATGACCGTGGTCGGGATGCCCGCGACGTGGAAATTGCCGAATCCCTGGATATGTCCCTGGAGGACTATTACAAGATTCTGCAAGACAACAGTTACCACAAGGTACTCAGTTTCGAGGACATGGGTACGGGTGAGGACTCGATGCTCGACAATATGTCGGATAACGCCCCTGGCATTGTCGACGGACTGCAGAGTGCAGACATGCAGCGGGTGGTGGGCGAGGCGATCGCCAGCCTGCCCGAGCGCGAACGACTTGTCATGGCACTTTATTACGATGAAGAACTCAATTTGCGTGAGATTGGCGCGGTGATGGGCGTCAGCGAATCGCGCGTCAGCCAGATCCACAGCCAGGCAGTCATTCGCCTGCAGGCTCGCATGGAAAACCGCTTCAAGGAAGCGTGATTCTCACTCTTGTATTCGGGTCTTTGGCCTGTCCTTTCCGTACCATTCGCTTTATTACTGCGTTTTCTTCCAACTCCAGTCTGTCGCCTCATACTACCGGGAACACCCTGGTCAGCGAAATCACCGAAGGTTCTTGAGGTGATTGGATTGATGGCCAAGTCATTGGAAAGTGAGCCGGGTTTTTCGCTGATTTCGGCGTGCTCGGTGTAATCTGACATCCGATGATGGTTGTTTCACCCCCGGATTTTGGCCGACCCCCCTTAAGTTTTCGTCGAACCTGGCCGATATATTCGATGAATTTGCCGCTCCATATGCCTGTTGCCGGTAAGAGTCCGGGGCTGGGTATGGCAGCATGGTGTTGCATTAATGCTGGAGGGATAGCGTGGATAAAAATATGAAGATCCTCGTAGTGGATGATTTTTCCACCATGCGACGAATCATCAAGAACCTGTTGCGGGATCTGGGTTTTACCAACACCGAGGAAGCCGATGACGGCACTACGGCTCTGCCGATGCTGCAATCCGGTAATTACGATCTGTTGATTACTGACTGGAACATGCCCGGTATGCAGGGCATTGATCTTCTCAAAAAAGTTCGTGAAGACGAGAAACTGGCACAGATCCCGGTATTGATGGTGACCGCTGAACAGAAACGTGAACAGATCGTCGAAGCGGCTCAGGCCGGGGTAAATGGTTATATCGTCAAACCCTTTACCGCCCAGACGCTCAAGGAAAAGCTCGATAAGATTTTCGAACGCATCGAAAGCTGATACAGATTTAAGGCGGTCAAATGTCGGATAATAATTTCATTAATGACGATAACATTGCCCAGGTCCGTGATCTGCTGGCATCCATGGAAAACGGTGATGAAGAAGGTGCCAAGGAGGTTGTGGACGAATTGACCTCGATGCGTGAGTCCACGCTATATCAGGAAATGGGCAAGCTCACCCGCGAGTTGCACGACGCCATCAGCGCATTTGGTATGGATGATCGCATTACCGACATCGCCGAGCATGATATTCCCGACGCGCGAGAGCGACTCAATTATGTCATCCAGAAAACCGATGAAGCCGCCAACCGCACCCTGCAGGCGGTGGAAGAATCCTTCCCCTTGTGTGAAGAAATCGAAAATCAGGCCGCTGATTTAAATAACCAGTGGCAACGTTTTACCCGTCGTGAAATGAGCGCCGATGAATTCCGGGCGCTAAGCATCCGGCTTGGCGAGTATCTGGGCAGCCAGTCCGATAAAACGCTGGTGTTGAAAGATAATCTCAACAAGGTGTTGATGGCTCAGGATTTCCAGGATCTGACCGGGCAGATCATCAAGAAAGTGATCAAGCTGGTAGAAGAAGTCGAGGACAACCTGGTGGAATTGATCAAGCTGGCCGGGTTGCCGGAACACGAAGAGCAACGGCAAAAACAGGATGGTGAAAAACTGGCCGGACCAGTGGTGCCGGGTGTCGACGATACCGGCGACAGTGTCTCTGGTCAGGATGAAGTCGACGACCTGCTCTCCAGTCTCGGGTTTTAATCTAGCGTACAGGCTGAACATAAGAATGGATGATGAACTGTTACAAGATTTTCTGGTTGAGGCGGGCGAAATCCTGGAGCAACTCAACAGCCAGCTGATCAGTCTGGAGCAGGCCCCCGATGACAAGGACCTGCTTAATGCTGTATTTCGCGGTTTTCATACCATCAAGGGGGGCGCCGGTTTTTTGACTATCGAACCGATGGTCGCTCTCTGTCATCGCACCGAGGATATCTTCAACCTGTTGCGCAACGGTGAACGCCATGTCTCCCAGGATCTGATGGATACTGTGTTGCCGGTGCTGGATGTGCTCAACGATCAGTTCGAGCGGCTGCAATCCGGCGATGAGCTGGACGCCGCTGATCCTGCGCTGTTGCGTGCCCTGGAACATTACACTACACCCGGCGATGGTCCTGCTCCCGCAGCCGTTGCGGATGCCGAACCGAAGCCCGAAGCAGTGGCAGCCGCCGGTAATGAAGATATCACCGATGAGGAATTCGAGGCGCTGCTTGATGCGCTGGACAAGCCCGGGGGTAGTGCGAGTGCCAAATCGGCGGCGGCAAGCAATAGCAACGGCGACGAGATCAACGACGATGAATTCGAAGCGCTGCTGGATGAGTTGCATGGCAAGGGGCAGTTCAAGGGGCCGCCGGCCGACAGCGCAACGGGCAAACCGGCCGCCGCGGTGGGCAGTAATGAATCGCAAGAGCCGATCAGCCAGGATGAGTTCGAGGCGTTGCTGGATGACTTGCATGGCAAGGGACAGTTCCAGGGGGCACCGGCCGGTAGCGGACAGGGCGCCGCGCCGCCTCCCGTCAGTGGTGCTGGCGGGGTCGGCAGCGGGACGAGTGGATCTGCCGCAGCGGCCGCTGCTCCGCAACCCGAACAACCTCAGTCCGCGGCTGCCATGGTGGCCAAGGCGGCGGCCGGAAACAAGGAACGTCCTGCTGGTGAAACTTCCGTACGGGTGGATACCGCCCGTCTGGACGAGATTATGAATATGGTCGGCGAGCTGGTGCTGGTGCGTAACCGGATTTCACGTCTGGGTGAACATGCAGGTGACGAAGAACTGTCAAAGGCGGTCGCCACTCTGGATCTGGTCACCTCCGATCTGCAATTGTCGGTCATGAAGACCCGCATGCAGCCGATCAAAAAAGTCTTCGGTCGTTTTCCGCGCGTTGTTCGGGATATGGCGCGTAGCCTGGAAAAAGAAATCAATCTGGAAATGATTGGTGAAGAAACCGATCTGGATAAAAACCTGGTTGAGGCGTTGGCTGATCCACTGGTGCATCTGGTGCGTAATTCAGTGGATCACGGTATTGAGATGCCGGATGTCCGCGAGGCGGCGGGTAAACCCCGGGAAGGGACCGTAGCCCTGACGGCGTCCCAGGAAGGGGATCATATCCTGCTGGTGATTGAAGATGATGGCGGCGGTATGGACCCCGACAAGTTGCGGCAAAAAGCCGTGGAAAAAGGGGTCATGGATGCGGACGCGGCCGCGCGCCTGGACGACAATGAGTGCTTCAATCTGATTTTCGCCCCGGGTTTTTCCACCAAGGATGAAATTTCCGATATCTCTGGTCGGGGAGTGGGGATGGATGTGGTAAAGACCAAGATTACCCAGCTCAATGGCAGCATCCAGATCGATTCGGCGCCCGGGAAGGGCACGCGCCTGGGTATTAAAGTGCCGCTGACCCTGGCGATTATGTCGACCCTGATGGTGCGGCTCAGGGATCAGTTGTTTGCCCTGCCACTGGTCAACGTGAGTGAGATATTCCATCTGGACCTGACCAAGACGAATGTTATGGATGGTCAACAGGTGATCATCGTACGCGAAAAAACCCTGCCTCTGTTTTACCTCAAACGCTGGCTGATCAAGGGCGAAGCCAATACGCCGCTGCCCAGCGAAGGTCACGTGGTCATTGTTCATATGGGTAACCAGAAGATCGGCTTTGTGGTGGATGAACTGATTGGTCAGGAAGAAGTGGTAATCAAACCTCTCGGAGCCCAGTTGCAGGGGATTTCTGGCCTGGCGGGGGCTACCATCACCGGCGATGGTGGCATTGCCGTCATTCTCGATGTGCCGGGTCTGATGAAAATGTATACCTGAAGCAGCAAGTTAATTCATCTCCGGCAAGGCCCCTCGCCCGTGTCTTGCCAAACAGAAGTATGACAAACAACGCAGTATGACGGAGGAACGTTAATGGCAACACGGGTGCTGGTGGTCGATGACTCGGGGTTCTTTCGTCGTCGAGTTGCTGAAATTCTTAATGCCGATCCATCGCTGGAAGTGGTAGGGCAGGCGGAAAACGGTGAAGAAGCCGTACGCATGACGGCTGAACTCAAACCCGATGTCATCACCATGGATATCGAAATGCCAGTGATGGACGGCATCACTGCTACACGTAAGATCATGCAGCGTACCCCGACACCGGTGATCATGTTTTCTTCCCTGACGACCGATGGGGCCAAGCCCACGCTGGATGCGCTGGAAGCCGGCGCGCTCGACTTTTTGCCCAAACGTTTCGAGGATATCGCCCGTGATCGGGATGAAGCCAAGAACCTGTTATGCCAGCGGGTCCGGGCGCTGGGACGCAAACGCATGGCAACGCCGCCAGGCACTACGCCGGCCAGTAAACCGATTAGCACCAGCAGTTCCGCGCCGGCGCCGGCCCCCGCACCGCGTATCAACAAGGGCGGCACACTTAAATTACTGGCAATTGGCACATCCACCGGCGGACCAGTGGCGCTACAACAGGTTCTGACCAACTTGCCTGCGGATTTCCCCTTGCCGATTGTGCTGGTACAGCATATGCCCGCAACCTTTACTCCGGCGTTTGCCAGGCGCCTCGATCAGCTGTGCAAGATTAACGTCAAGGAAGCCGAGAATGGCGATGTCCTTAAACCGGGCTGGGCCTATCTTGCTCCTGGCGGCAAACAAATGTTGCTGCAGGGACGCGGCAGTCGGGCGAATCTGCAAATTGTCGATGCTGATGAATCGCAGACCTACAAACCGAGCGTCGATATTACCTTCGAGTCGATCAGCAAAGTCTATCCGGGTGAAACTCTGGCGGTGATCATGACTGGAATGGGGGCAGACGGTCGCGAGGGCGCGCGCAGCCTGAAGCAAATGGGCTCCAATATCTGGGCTCAGGATGAGGCCAGCAGTGTGGTCTATGGTATGCCGGCCGCCGTGGCCGAGGCCGGTCTAACTGAACAGATACTCAACCTGACCGATATCGGTCCGAGTATCATCAAACGGGTGATGTAGAACATGGATTTGCTGAGCCTGTTCGGCCTGATACTCGGGCTTGCTGCGATTCTGGTTGGCCAGCATCTGGAAGGCGGGCATATCAGTTCGTTGCTGAACGGGCCGGCGCTGTTGATCGTCATTGGCGGTACCGTCGGGGCAGTCATGTTGCAATCCCGGCTCGTGGTGTTTTTGCGCGCGATGCGCATGCTGTTCTGGACATTTTATTCTCCCCGGTTTGATTTTGAAGAGGGCATTCAGCGTATCATTCACTGGAGCAACATCGCCCGTAAGGAAGGCTTACTGGGGCTGGAAGGTGTTGAAGAAAAAGAGTCCGATCCGTTTGCCCGTAAAGGTTTGCAACTGCTGATAGACGGTAGCGAGCCGGACAGTATTCGAAATATTCTGGACGTGGATATCTCGGTCAAGGAACAGTTCGATACCCAGGCGGCCAAAGTTTTTGAAAGCATGGGCGGTTATAGCCCGACCATCGGCATCCTGGGCGCGGTTATGGGATTGATTCAGGTCATGGGTAACCTGTCCGATCCCGGCATGCTGGGCAGTGGTATTGCTGTGGCCTTTGTCGCCACCATCTACGGAGTAGGTGCCGCCAATTTGATCTTTTTGCCCATTGCCAACAAGCTTAAATCTCTCGTGCAATTGCAGTCCCAGTACCGGGATATGTTTATTGAGGGCATGATCTCCATCGCCGAAGGCGAGAACCCGCGCAATATTGAAACCAAGCTGCTGGGTTATCTGCGACAGGGAGCATAACTATGCGTCGCCGCCAACGTCGACAAGTACCGGAAGAGGAGAATGTCGACCGCTGGATGGTTTCCTACGCGGATTTCATCACGTTACTATTTGCGTTTTTTGTAGTTATGTATTCCATGTCCTCGCTCAACGAGGGCAAATACCGGGTGTTGTCCGACACCATGATCGATGCTTTCAAAACACCGCCGAAGTCCCGGGACCCGATTCAGATCGGGGAGCAGGCCAAAGCGTTTCTCCCGGTGGATCCGTTGATCGAACAGCCTCGCACACAAATCGTCCAGTTAAAGGCACCGGAGACGACCGTGGATCGATCCCGGCAGATGGCGCAAATTGCCGAGCAGCTCCGCGAATCCATGCAGCCGCTGATCGATAAGGGGATTATTAACATCAACCAGGACAAACTGTGGGTAGAAGTGGAAATGGACACCCGGGTACTATTTCCCAGCGGCGCGGCGCAGCTCACACAGCAAGCTTACCCGGTACTGGAGGAGCTGGCCGAGGTGTTACGCGATGTCCCCAACCATATTGATGTGGAAGGGCATACCGACAATCAGCCCATCAATACTCTGGCCTATCCGTCTAACTGGGAACTGTCCGCAGCGCGCGCCGCGAGCGTGGTCCATCTGTTCACCCAGAGCGGGGTGGAGCCGCAGCGGCTGTCCGCCATCGGCTATGGCGAACACCGGCCGATTGCCGATAATGACAGCCTCCAGGGCCGCCAGCGCAATCGCCGGGTCACGGTGGTGATTCTGGCTGATAAAAATGCCCGCCGAATGCTGGAAATCGAGCGCCAGATGGACAAGGATCGGAACTAGACGTCCTGGTATCGGTTGTACTGTGTGACAGGCAGTTACATCCTCTCGTCAGCCTGGATGCACAGAATGCCGGCCCCGATCTTATGGAGAATCCCGGAGCCGCTTTTGAATAAGCTTTTGCGGGGTCCGGGCTCTCTGTCAGAGGATATCTGTTTGCTGGAACAGCCTGATGACAGAATATCCAGGCTGGTGTCTGGCCGGATTCTTGCATTTAACAGCCCTTATGAGGAGACGCATTTGAAAATCTGGGCGGTGGCCAATCAGAAAGGCGGGGTGGGCAAAACCACCACGGCCGTGACGCTGGCCGGACATCTGGTCAACCAGGGCGAGCGTGTGCTGCTGGTGGACATGGATCCCCATGGCTCGTTGACCGCCTATTTTGGGAATGATCCCGATACTCTGGAAGAGAGCCTCTATTTGCTGTTCCAGGGCGAGGGCGCCGAGTCGCAGGAGGACCCGCGAGAGTTATTGCTGAATACCCGGTTCGATGGCCTGAGGCTGTTGCCGGCCTCCACCGCACTGGCCACGCTGGATCGCCAGCTTGGCAGCCAGGAGGGCAAGGGCCTGGTTATGGCCCGCAGCCTGGCGCGACTGGAGGGGGAATTCGATACCGTGTTGATCGATTGCCCGCCCACGCTGGGTATTCTGATGGTCAATGCCATGGCGGCCTGTGAACACCTGCTGCTGCCGGTACAGACGGAATTCCTTGCCCTCAAGGGACTGGAACGGATGATGCGCACTTTACAGATGATCCTGCGCGCGCGCCGCGGCGGGTTGAGCCATACCATTATTCCGACCATGTATGATCGGCGTACCCGCGCTGCCGTAGAGAGTTTGCAGGTACTGCGTGAAAAATACGGCAACGAGGTGTGGAACTCCGTGATTCCGGTCGATACCCAGTTTCGGGAGGCCAGCAAGCAGGGCATTCCCCTTTCGATTATGCGGACTTCTGCGCGTGGAGCCCAGGCCTATGCCGCGCTGCTGTATTCCCTGTTGAATCCCGGGGTCGACGAACCCCGTTTAAAACTGGTGACCGGTTATGAGCAATAAGCCCGCCAAGCAGACTCTGGTGGAAGAAAAAGTCGCGCTGGATATATTCCTGCAGTCCCTGCTGCGGGAACCGACGCCCGAACCGGAAGCGGCCCCCGCGCCGACGGTGATCACGCCACCTGAGGTTCCACCGCGGGTGACGGTCGATGTCCCGCCGCCGACGGCAGTGGAGCAGAAAACCCTGGTGGTGGAATCTCCGGACGTATCGCTGGAGAGCATGCCTGATACTCCGTCACCGGTCGCCGGCGAAGATTTGCCGCCCTGGGCTGAGCTTTTCCAGGCCATGCTGTTTCGTGTTGCCGGTCTCACCCTCGCGGTGCCTCTGGAAGAATTGGGCGGCGTGCTGGAGTTCGATTCCGATCAGCTTACCGAGATGCCCGGTCACGCCGATTTCTATCTGGGGCTGGTCACCCACATGGGCAAGAGTGTGCCGATCGTCGATACTGCCCGTCTGGTCTTTCCCCCAGAAAAACTGCAACAGCTGGCCGGAGACGATCCGGTCAAACGGCTCCGGCGCGTGGTCCTTATCGATGAGGGGCGCTGGGGTCTGGCCTGTGACGAGGTCGACGAGGTGATTACCCTGCGCAAGGATGAAGTTCGCTGGCGCAGTAATCGCACCCGCCGACGCTGGCTGCGGGGAACAGTCATTCAACACATGTGCGCCCTGGTGGATACTGACGCGTTTGCAACAAAATTGGCCGAAGGTCGGGATTAAACCCTCAAATCAGCGGCTTAGCGGCCGATAACAATAATATAACCATCGCCACGCAGGATGCTGTCGTCCACTGAGCTGTCAATGGCATGGATAATGCAATCTATTATTTCGCACGGTCGGGGCGCCGAATATTTGACGCCACCGGCACCGGCAAGGAGAGAGACAACCGATGAATGACGTCGTAGAAGCCGCCAACGAGCCGAGCATCCAGTGGGTGACCTTCAAGCTGGAAGGCGAGAAGTATGGCATCAAGGTGATGCAGGTGCAGGAAGTGCTGCGTATGAACGAGATTGCGCCGGTTCCTGGCGCCCCGGATTATGTTCTGGGCATCATCAACCTGCGCGGTAACGTCGTTACCGTGATCGATACCCGCAAACGGTTCGGCCTGCCGATACAAGAACCGGATGATTCGACACGTATCGTCATCGTTGAGGCGGAAAACCAGATCGTCGGTATTCTGGTCGACAGCGTGGCTGAAGTCGCCAATTTGCGAACTTCCGAGATCGAAACCGCGCCCAATGTTGGCAACGACGACAGTGCCAAATATATTCAGGGTGTCTCCAGCCAGGATGGCGAGTTGTTGATTCTGGTCGACGTTAACAAGTTGTTGACGGACGATGAATGGGAGGAGGTTGCAACCTTGTAACCTGTTCGGGCATGACGGAGATACGTAATATCATCCCGTTGAATCCTGGTTGGTCGGTTAACAAGTCCCGGCCAACCGAACCGACCGGGGACCGCAAGCAACGCCCCGGACGCCAACCCGGACGTTCGCCACAACAGCCGCCGGATAAACAGGGTGATCCCGATAACGGATCGCAGATTGACGAATATGCCTGAGGTGGCGAATGGAACCCTTGAACCTGTTAAGCGAACCCGATTTCAATATTTTGCTGCTGCTGGCAAGTAGCGTATTCCTGTTGCTGGCGGGACTGGCTATTCATTCCCTGCGCCGCCAGAACAAACAACAGCAACAAACCCTGGCCGCGGTCAAAAACGATTTGCGCGCTCTGACCACAGCGGCGGTCAGTGTTGGTGAGCGTCTGCTTGAAGTCGAGCGTCGTCAGCGGCATCTGGCCGAACGCCAGGAACAGGTCGACATCTATGACTCCGCCAACCAGCCTTACGAACATGCCATCCGCATGGTCGAAAAAGGTGCCAGTGTTGAACAACTGGTGGACGTCTGTGGTCTCAGTACCAACGAGGCGGAATTGCTGCACATGATGCATCGCTTCGACAAGGCGGGTTAAATCTCTGTTTCTTGATTGTCTGTTCTCCCAACTGTTGTATTTTGCGCCCGGTCAATCCGGGCGTCTTATTTTCCGGGATTTTTTCTTGTAGCGTGTCACGGGTCCGGTGCATGGCTGGGAGTATTGGTTTAAAATCCAGCTTGTACCTGCTTCAGGCAGGCAAATCACTGTAAATCCAAGAGGATGTCGAATGAAAAGGCGGGCCTGCGTCGTCTGCGAGACGAATGAATTCGCTCAACAATATTGCCACCTGCAAGATCAGGACTATCTGCGTTGTGATAGCTGCGGCCTGATTTATGTTGACCGGTTGTTAAAACCGGAAGAGCTCTACAAGGCCTATAGTGGCAACAGCTTCAAGTCGTTGCGCCGCAAACTGACCGCACCGTTTAGAAAATTCAGCTGGAGCAAATCGTTCGACAAGTCCATGCGTCGCGCCCGCGGGATTTTCGAATTTGGTCAAAAACAGGTAACCGCCGGCGGCGAGAAGCGCCGGTATATGGATATCGGCTGTAACAAAGGTTTCTTGCTGGCGACGGCGCACAAGCATGGCTGGGATGTTTATGGCATTGAGCTGGTCCGGGAATTGATCCGGCCTTTTATCAACAGTTATCCGCAGTACAGTAAGCAGGTATTCTCGGAACGCTTCGAGGATGCAAAAGAAAACGTTGAAAAGGCCAGTTTCGATTTGATTACGGCGATCGATGTGGTTGAGCATTTTGAAGATGTGTCTGGCGATTTGCAGGGGATTTATGAACTGATCAAGCCGGGTGGAGTCTTCTTGATTCAGACTCCCGATACCGCCTGTGAGCGGGCTGAACGGGAAAAGTGTGGCTGGGGAGCGCTCAAGCCGCTCGAACATTTACATCTATTCAATTGCGAAAACTTCACCTCACTGGCGAAGCGTGCTGGTTTCAGTAAAATAGAATGTTTTGCGCCATTCGAGGAAGCTGATGGTAACTTTGTTGCCGTGTTGCGTAAATAATAACCCGGGCACCGGGAAATTGCCCAGGTATAGTCGACAAGCTATCACTGTTGTCAGTGAACTCGATTGTGGTTTTGAACTTTGGGTGTAAGCCCGAACCATCTTGTTAATCCTTCTCATCGAACAAGATCACTTCGCGACAGTAAAGCTGGTAAGGGGCTGTCGCTTAACGGCGTTATCCTGATTGCAGTGCCTGGTGCGGGTGTTTTCTATGTGGTTTTTCGTCGACTGGAACGGGTCGAAACCGTGTCGTATGCTTGGTTTTTAATAATGCAAGTGCTGGATTGTGTCAATTGTCAGCGACCGGCAGGGTGTTCACCCTGGGTGTGTTTTCGCACTATAAGGTCTGACCTCTCAAATCAGAGCTGATTCCTGATACTGGTTTTCAACTGCTCACGCCTGATTCCGTTCCGGCTGCCGGAGAGCTGCTTCCGCCGTTGTCACTGGTGTGATTGTTGGCGCTGCTCAATCCCGGCATGAGCTTTATTTCAGAGCTCCCGGGGGAGGTGCTTTGGGTAGCTGGTGTATCGAAATACGGAAATCTTAAAATAATAAAGTAGCAATGATTGATACACCAAGAGGACCTGTAGATGAAGTCGAATGTACGTGAGCGATGCGGCATACAGCGGATATCGTTACATTAACAGGTTTGGCTCGATTCATGCGTTATCAGTAATCATATCTGACGGGGGAGGTTACTTTCCTTCGGGTATTTCGGTTTTTCTCGACTGTTACCCGTGCGCGAACCTATGATGTTGAAGCTTACTGGAAAGTTACAGAAAGACGCAATGGAAAGGGGGGTGTGAAATTCTTCATCACTATCGAGAGGGAGGGTATGATTGAAATTCGATTTCCGGAGAGCCTTGATACAGCACCGGCTACCTTGTTTTAATTCGGTCTTGTTTTTTATTCCCGGTTTTTCGGTGTTTTACCGCGTAACATATAAGCAAAGGCGATCACCTCGGCGACCGCCAGATAAAGTGCGTGCGGGATTTCTTCCCCCAGTTCCAGTCGGGATAACAGTTTGACCAGCTCCGGGTTGTCCTGAATCGGCACCTCATGCTGGCGGGCAATATCCAGAATTTGCTGAGCCAGGTCGCCACCCCCCTTGGCGGTGACTGTCGGGGCGTTCTCGCCGTCATAATGCAACGCCACGGCCAGTGGCAGCGGCGGTTGTCCGGTTTGTTCGCTCATACTTTTTCATCCAGCAGGACACTGCCTGGTGTGGACTGAGTGGGAGACGGGTCTTCGATGCCATTGGCACATTCCAGACGGCCAACCTCGAGTCCCACGCCATGCAGACGGCTGCGCAGTTTATCCAGGGCAGCGTCGAACAAGCTGCGTGTCTGTTCTTCCTGCATCTGGAAATGCGCCGAGACGGTTTGCCCGATTAAGGTGAGGTTGACCCGCACCGGTCCCAGCCCCTCCAGATCGAACGCCAGGCTTACGTGCCAGGGACGCGGGTCGTTGTCGTCGCTCTGTTCGGAATCCTCCTGACGAATACGCAGATCGAACAGATCGATCCCTTCTTCGGAGCGAATCGGTAGTTCCATGGCCCACATGGGGCGTCCGGCCTGTTCACTTTGCAGACTCTGCAGCTGGTGCAGTTGCATTCGCCCCAGGCCACCCTCGACCTGGCGCAGTAACTCGCCCAGTCCCTGATCCTGGGTGCTCAGCCCTTGCAGTGTCGGGGGCTGGGGCGGCTGGGGTTGGGGAGTTTGCGGACGGGGCGCGGTATTGAGGGCAGCGTGGGTGGCGGCCTGCGCGGCAGCGCCGGATGACGAAGCGGCCAGGGCGATTTGCGGGGGGGGGTTGGCGCCAGGAGAAGTGGCGGGCGCCGGACGCGCTGGCACGGGCGTCAGTTGCTGGCGAATCTGATCGGCCAGGCGCAACAGTGCGCCTTGCAGGGTTTTCTCCGGCAGCGGGGCAGCCTGCCCGCGGGCGAGCTGGCCCAGCTGAGAGTGCAGGAAGGGGCCGGTACGTTCCAGGGCCTGCTGCAGGCTTTCTCCCCGGCTGGCCTGACGCACGTCCGGCAACAGCTGATGGATCTCCCAGGCCTGTTTGCGAACCGGGGCCGGCAGGGGCGGATGCTGCTGGGGCTCGCGGGCCACCGTTTTCAGGTTGGCCAGCAGCGGGGGCAGCGGCGTCTGACGCCCCATATCCTGGCGCAGGGTCTGTTGCAGCAGTCCCTGCTCAGCGCCGGCGATCGGCCGGGGGGCGGGAGCGATCAGTTTCATCTCCGGTTGCGGCGTGAGCTGCTGGATCTGCAGGGTCAGTTTCTGGCCGGGCAAAAAGGCGAATTCAGGCCGATTTTTGACCAGCACCGGTTGGCCCTGGATATTCAGCAGCAGATTATTGTTATCCTGACGGACCACCAGCGCATTCAACAGCTGACCGTTTTGCCAGTTCAGACGGGCGGCCTGCAACGCCCCTTCGGCCGCCTTTGTAGACAGCTGGCGAAGTTCGCTCAGATTGATTGCGGGAAAATTGCCCGGACCTTTAATTTCCATCACGCTTTGGCCGATATAAAGAGGAACAGGAGTGCTTGCTGATCTTTGCCCGGCAAGTCCTATGGATACTTAACGGATAAAAGCCGCCACACTTTACCCTGGCAGATAAAATACGTCGTCTTAACCGACACGCCGAGCATAATTATGACAAAACAGGCACCGTTATTTGTAAAACTCAAGCAGAATAACCGGATCAAGGGCCCCTTTCCGGTAGGCCAGATCGCCCAGTCATTGTTGCTGGGGCGCTTCAGCCTGGACGATCAGGTCAGCGAAGACAAGCAGAGCTGGTTGTCGATTCGCCAGCGGCCGGATCTGATCCCCGACGTACTCAAAGCCGACCCCGACGACGAGCTGTCCCGGGAACGGCTGCAGGCGGCCCGCCGCTGGGCCGATGAACGTCGCCCCCAGCATCATCTGGTGACCAGCGAGCAGGACCAGCGCAACCCTGAACCCTACGAGACGCTGGAATACCGTCATCACCGCGAAGATGTCATGCGCGACACCAATCCCGGGCGCAAATTCTCCCTGCTGCAGCTGGGACTGGTTATCGCTCTGGCGGCGGGGCTGATTGCGCTTGGTTTCCTCTATGACCCCCAACCCGGTCCGGGCGATCCCGATTGCAATGCCCCTCCCGCACCCGGGGTAGACTGGCGTAACTGCCGGATGATTGGACTCAATGCTATTCGGGAAAATCTGGATGAGGCGCAATTGAACAATGCCGCACTGGGAGGTGCCAATTTGTTTGCCAGCAGTTTGCGTAGTGCCGATCTGCGTTATGTGGATCTGAGTCTGGCCAATCTCAGCTACGCGGATCTCGAACAGGCCAATCTCAAGGGAGCCGGATTGCAGAACGCCGATCTGACCGATGCCAGTCTGATCAATGCGAATCTGTCCTATGCCAATCTCAGAGGCGCGACGCTCGACAGCGCGGACCTCTCCGGTGCCAGACTGGACCATGCGATCTGGACCGATGGACGCACCTGTATTGCCGGCTCCATCGGTGAATGTCAGACCGTCTTCCGTTGACGGTCATGAGCTTGCCGGGCAGGACCCGGTATCGGTGCGTGGTAACCCCGAACCCACCGAAGTAATTTTTCGAGGTCTCCGGGATAGTTATCAGTCAGCGTTTCCAGTGCCTTCTGTGTGCTCAGTGGTCCGGGTTGTTTTTTAATACAGGGCGGTTGGTTAGTTTGAGCGGGGAACTTGAAGCAGGGGGTATTAATTGATCGTGAATTCGGGCAGGTTCAGTGCGGACGAATAAACCGGGATTAAAATCCTCGCACAAAGCAATGTTTAATATCACCATTTCGTATAGCCAGTAGATCATGCCGCTTTCTTCCATCCGGTATCGCCATTGATAACGGCATTGTATCCAGGGACTGGGTAGCGGACCCAGTATGAGTCGCCCGCTGTCATTGTCGTAGGTCAGCCGGTTATTTGCCCGGTCGATATGGAAACGATCGATGACGAACACCTGATTCGTATCCTGCCGGTATTGCAGACGGTTACCGAGTCGATCCTCGCCGTGTTGATCGACAATAATACGACCCGAATCCAGTACCTGTGCGTGTGGGATTTTGACTGGATAACGATCTGGCAGGGCCGCGCGTCGTTGCTCCTGCTGTTCGCTGCATTGCCCTTTGTCCCATTGCCGAAAGATGATCTGTGACACCAGGCAGTTCATCAGAGGTGTATCACCAGGGAATAAGTCATACCGTCAGGTTGTCCTGTCATGCACGATGGGATGAGGTGCGGATTTTATCTTATCGCAACGGGCAATATAAGCGCTGCGAATACCTGTCCATAAGCCGATAGTCTGAAACAAGCTGCAACGCGACGAATTCCGAGTATGCAGGTTTCAGGTGGAACTGATTCGCTTGCCCCTGGCAGGGGGATTGAAAATTTAAATTCAGCCAAATTCCTCAACAGTGTAGCGGGAGACTTTCAGTGTGTCCGACCAGTAGTCAGCCGGCAGACCGGCCTTGAGTTTAAGCTGTTGCCAGAACTGTTCGGGGTCGGGCAGGCTCTCCCAGACGGCGGGCAGGAAGGTTCCCCGATGCCCGTGGTCTTCGAGTATCAGGCCATCGACATACGGGCGTAGTTGCGCCAGCAAATCCGACTCGCGGGTAAACTGTATGGGCTCGGCGGGGTTGAGCAGGGAAATATGGTATTCAAGTTGTGGGTACTCGCTCTCGTTCAGGGGGGGGAAACGCGGATCACGAAAGGCTGCCGCATAGGCATTTTCGGCCACATCAACAACCAGCGGACGCCATGCTTCCAGGCTCCCGATACAACCGCGTAGCTGTGCGTGTACATTCAGGGTGACAAAACTGGCGCCCGGCTGTTGCAATGATTTGTCATAGTCCTGCGCATTAACGCTTGATGGCCGTCCATCTTGTAAACCGTGCTGGATTGACTGGCGGGCGATGGCCAGTAATTGTTGTCGCTGTTCGGTGTTCATTTACTGGATCAGGTAAGCGCCGTAGCCGACAACCTGATCCCGGGGGCCGGCCGTATCGCCGGAATTTCGCAAATCCACTGTGCTGGCACGCAGACCGTGTGCACGGGCAAATTGCAGTAGCCCATTGACCGGGTTGCGTCCGCAGGCATCATCATAACCTATAGTTTCAGGTCGCAGAGCCTCAATGGCCCGGGAGGTCGCCGTGTCAAGTTGTTGGGCGGTAGCGTAGTCGTGGTAATGACTCAGGTCCGAACTGATGACAATCAGGGTCTGTTCATCCCAGAATTGGTCGATAATTTCACTGACTTCCTGCGGATCGGCGTCGCCCACCACCAGTGGCACCAGTACAAAATCATCTAACACCGACTGTAAAAAGGGCAATTGAACTTCGAGGCTGTGTTCCATGGCGTGGGCCTGATCCAGCCGTGTCACCTGTGGTAAGGTTTCGAGCTGCTCCAGGCTGGCGCGATCCAGCGGAATCTGGCCCAGCGGCGTGAGAAAATGAGTGGCGCTACTGGTCGCCAGGCCCCGCAAGGGGACCCGATGCGAGGGACCAAGTAATAACACACGTTTGTATCTGGCATGAGCCGGTCGCAGTCGTGCATAGGCACTGGCGGCCACTGAGCCGGAATAGATATAACCGGCATGCGGCACGATGATAGCACGCGGAACAGGTTGGTCGGTGTCGATTTGCTGGCCGGCCTGCTGCAGAAACTCATCCAGCATGGGGCGCAGACGTACGGCGTCAGCGGGATAAAACATTCCGGCCACAGCCGGTTGGCGGATTTGTGTGTTCATACTCTCACCATAGAGTCGCGGTCCGCGGGTTTCAAGACGACCTTGTGTCAAAAGTGGTAAATAACCAAGGCAGGTGACTATGATTTCAAACATGGCGACCGCATGTCGGTGCGGTCTGGGTGGGTTGCTGATGGTATTGAGCTCGGCTCCATTGATGGCAGCGCAAGAGGCCGAACAGGTAGCTGCCAGTCAATGGGACGGGGCTGTGGAGCTGGGCTTCATTATGAATCGGGGCAATACCGACTCCGATAGTCTGAATGCCCGCTTGCGTGTCGAAAATTCACGCCACAAATGGCGTCACCGCGCCGAGGCCAAGGTGTTGCGCATCAGCGAAGAAGACACGACCACGGCGGAAAGTTACGAGGTGTCCGGACGCTCGGAGTATCTGCTGGATGAAAATGATTATCTGTTTGGCACCCTGCGTTACGAGTCCGACGAATTTGCCGGCTATGATCGACGCACGACTGAAGTGTTCGGTTATGGACACCAGTTTCTCAAACGAGAGGATATGCATCTCAAGGGTGAGTTCGGTGCCGGTGGCCGGCAGACCGAATTTGTCGATGGCAGTGACGATAGTGAAAGTATTGGGCGGGTCGGTCTCGATTATAAGTGGCAGATCAGCAAGACCAGCTCTTTCAGTGAAGTAGTTTATGTGGAACATGGCAGTAACAATACCTATACCGAATCGGTGACGGCATTGACGGCAAAAATCAATAACCGCCTGGCTATGAAGGTCAGCTATACCATCAAGAACAACAGCGATCCCCAGCCCGGGTTTGAAACTACGGATACCCGCACGGCTATTACACTGGTGTATGATTTTTAAGTACTCTGGCATTAGCAGTCAAAAGCAAAAGAGATGAAGCAAAAATGACAGACATGATTCGTATCGGCATCGTGACCGTCTCTGACCGCGCCAGTCGCGGCGAATACGAGGATCAGGGTGGACCGGCGATCCACGAATGGCTGGATAAAGCCCTGATCAATGAATGGGAGGCTGTTGCGCGCCTGGTTCCGGATGAGCAGAATGAGGTCGAGTTGGCATTGAAAGCGCTGGCGGACAATGAGCGTTGTTGCCTGGTTGTAACCACCGGCGGGACCGGACCCGCACCGCGTGACATTACTCCCGAGGCAACCGAAGCGGTATGTGACAAGATACTTGATGGTTTCGGCGAGCAGATGCGTGCTGTTTCGCTGCAGTATGTTCCCACTGCGATTCTGTCGCGTCAAATGGCGGGAATCCGTGGACGCAGCCTGTTAATCAACCTGCCGGGCAAGCCTTCGGCGATCGCCGATTGCCTGAATGCCGTGTTCCCGGCGGTGCCCTATTGTATCGATCTGATCGAAGGACCCTATCTGGAAACCGACGAGGGCGTGGTTAAAGCGTTTCGTCCCAAACATGCTAAAAAACCAGCCGGCTGACCTCCATGAACAAGACCGAGTTCGAAGCAGCACTGATTCCGGCCGACAACCTGCACGAGCTGGTGCTGCAAAGCGAGTCGTTGCTTGAAGCGTCGGATATTTTTTTCGGTCACGGCACCGACAACGCCCTTGATGAAGCCGCGTATCTGGTCTCCTACAGCATGGGGCTGGCACCGGATTTTGGCGAGCAGGATCTGCAACGTCAGGCCACGGCGGAACAAAAACAGCAACTGGCGGATTTGCTGTGGCAACGGATCAGTACCCGCAAGCCAGCAGCTTACCTGACCCATGAAGCGTGGTTCACCGGATTGAAATTTTATGTGGACGAACGGGTGTTGATCCCGCGCTCACCCTTCGCCGAACTGATTGCCGATCAATTCGAACCCTGGGTGGATGCCTCGAAGGTGCAGTGCGCGTTGGATTTATGTACCGGCGGAGGCTGTATTGCCATTGCCATGGCTGAAGCCCTGCCGCAGGCCCGGATCGATGCCAGTGATGTCTCCGCCGGGGCGCTGGCCGTGGCCCGGATCAATGTTGATCAATACGAGCTGGTGGATCGGGTCGAACTGATCGAATCGGATCTGTTCGCCGGCCTGGGCGGGCGTCGTTACGATTTGATCGTCAGCAACCCGCCCTATGTGGATGCCGGGGATATGGCGGCCCTGCCGGAGGAATACCGGCATGAGCCGGCCATGGGGCTGGCCGCCGGCATCGAGGGGCTCGATTTCGTCCTGCCAATGTTGCGTGAGGCGCCGCAACACCTGAATCCGGGCGGGGTGTTGATCGTGGAGGTGGGCAACAGTGCCGAAGCCCTGGCCGAGTTGTTGCCGGAGGTTCCGTTTACCTGGCTCGAATTCGAATTCGGCGGCCACGGCGTCTTCCTGCTCACCGCCGAACAGCTGAACGAAGCTTCGGAAGCAGTCCGGGCGGCGGTATAGAATAAAGAAAACCCAACGCAGAGGGTCGCTCGTCATCCTGACTCCCGCGACACTAGTACGTCCCTGTACGTCGCGCGGAAACGCAACGGACGCAGAGAAAACATAATTATTTCAGGAAGGTCCGAATAGGGTCATTCCGGCGCTTGTACCCGTCAGCTGATACGGAGAATTTCAGGGAGCGCTGCGCGCCCCCTGACCTGCTCGCTCAGTCATTGGCTCTTTTGTCGGGCCAATTTATATTTATTCTCTGCGGTTCTCTGCGGTTCTCTGCGGTTCTCTGCGGTTCTCTGCGTCTTTGCACCTCTGCGTTGAAATTACTCTAAAATTGAGGTGTGAGCCGGATTTGATCCAGATCATAGTTTGAACCCGCCTAAAATGCCGATAATGTCGGCAATTTCTCCGGGGCAATGGCTATGTATGAGCTGGAATTCGACAAGGATCTGATTCGCCGTTACGACAAGGCGGGTCCACGCTATACCTCCTATCCGACCGCGGTGCAGTTTCACGAGGATTTTGGGTCAGAGGACTATCGTCGCCTGGCTATGCGGAGTAACCAGCAGGGCTGTTCCCTGTCGCTCTATTTTCATCTGCCGTTTTGCAATACGGTCTGTTTCTACTGCGCCTGCAGCAAGGTCATCACCGCCAATCGTCGTCGAGCCGCCCCTTATCTGCAACGGTTACACCGCGAGATAGAACTGCAGAGTGAATTGTTCGATAGCTCGCGTCCGGTCGAACAGTTACACTGGGGAGGCGGAACACCCACCTTTATCAGTCATACGGAAATGCGTGAGCTGATGGATAAAACCCGCCAGCATTTCCATCTGCTGGAGGACGACAGCGGCGAGTACTCCATTGAGATTGATCCGCGCGAAGCCGATCGCGAAACCCTCGCTCTGTTACGCGAACTGGGTTTCAACCGCATCAGCCTGGGGGTACAGGATTTCGATCCCGCAGTCCAAAAAGCGGTCAACCGCATCCAGTCTGAAGCCCAGGTCACCGAAGTGATGGAGGCTGTCCGTGAATACGGATTTCGTTCCACCAGTTTTGACCTGATCTACGGGTTGCCGTTGCAGAGTGTTGAGAGTTTCAGCCGTACCCTGGACAAGGTGCTGGCCCTGCAACCGGAACGGTTGTCGATTTTCAACTACGCGCATCTGCCCGATTTATTCAAATCACAACGCCAGATCAACGCGCAAGATCTGCCCGGCCCGGACGATAAACTGGCAATTTTCAAGTATTCCATAGACAAGTTAACGGAAGCCGGTTACGTCTACATTGGGATGGACCACTTTGCCAGACCGGATGATGAGCTCGCCATTGCCCAGCGCAACGGGACCTTACATCGCAATTTTCAGGGGTATTCGACCCATGCTGAGTGCGATCTGGTTGCTATGGGGACGACAGCAATTGGCAAGGTAGCCGACAGTTACAGCCAGAACGTCAAGACAATGGATGAATATTTTGCGCGCATCGATCAGAATCAATTACCGGTGTTTCGTGGCCGGGAACTGGATGGCGACGATTTGCTGCGGCGGGAGATCATCAATCAGCTGATCTGCCAGTTCACTCTCTCTTTCCCGGCGCTGGAACTGGCTTTTGATATTTCTGTAGCGGAGTACTTTGCTACGGAGCTGGCGGAGCTCAAAGCCATGCAGGAGGACGGTTTGCTGCAACTCGACGAACGGGGCATCACCGTACTGGGGGCCGGCCAGCTGCTGATTCGCAATATCTGTATGGTGTTCGACAAATATCTGCGTCAGCAACAAACCCGGCGCTATTCCAAAGTTATTTAATATATTTTGGTATCCACTTCAGGATCGGATATCGAGTGGCTGGCCCGCATTTAGCCACTGACACACACTGAATATACCGAAGAAATCTAACCAACCCGGTTCAGTGTAGTCGGTTTTATGCTGGTTAATCATTTTTCCTGGCCAGCCCGGGTCAGTTGAGTCCGGCGCCAAATCATATGCTCCGCACACCAGTCCCATCTGTCCCGCGCCGCCGAGTTCCATTACAATGGGCGTTCATGACCTCCCATTGGAATGCGCGAAAAATGTCCGGTAACAGTTTCGGCAAGTTGTTCACCATCACCAGTTTCGGCGAGAGCCACGGCCCGGCTATCGGCTGTGTCGTCGACGGCTGCCCGCCAGGTCTGACCCTGAGCGAGGCCGACCTGCAGCCGGATCTGGATCGCCGCAAACCGGGTAAGACGCGTCATACCACCCAGCGCCGCGAATCGGACGAGGTGCAGATCCTTTCCGGCGTCTTTGAAGGTCAGACGACCGGCACGCCGATCGGGCTGATTATTCACAACACCGATCAACGCTCGAAGGATTACTCGAATATCATGCGCCAGTTTCGTCCGGCGCATGCCGATTATACTTATCAGCAGAAATACGGGATTCGCGATTATCGCGGTGGCGGGCGTTCTTCAGCTCGCGAGACCGCAATACGGGTGGCAGCCGGGGCAATCGCCAAAAAATATCTACACGAAAAACTCGGTATCCGGATCCGTGGCTACATGAGCCAGCTGGGCCCGATACAGGCCGAGGCATTTGAGTGGGAGGCGGTGGAAGCCAATCCGTTTTTCTTCCCCGATGCCGCAAAAGTCGCCGAGCTGGAAAGCTACATGGACGCATTGCGCAAATCGGGCGATTCCATTGGCGCCCGTATCAACGTCGTGGCCGAGGGCGTCCCTCCGGGACTGGGCGAGCCGATTTTCGATCGCCTGGATGCCGATCTGGCGCATGCCCTGATGAGCATCAACGCGGTCAAAGGGGTGGAGATCGGTGCCGGTTTTGCGGCTGTGGAACAAAAAGGCACTGAACATCGGGATGAGATGACGCCGGAAGGTTTTTTGAGTAATCATGCCGGCGGGGTACTCGGGGGTATCTCCAGCGGTCAACCCATCGTAGCCAGCCTCGCTCTCAAGCCTACTTCCAGCCTGCGCCTGCCGGGGCGGGGTATCGACATCGATGGCAATCCCATCGAAGTGATCACCACAGGGCGACACGACCCTTGTGTCGGCATTCGTGCTACCCCGATAGCCGAGGCGATGATGGCGATCGTCCTGATGGACCATCTGCTGCGTCACCGCGCCCAGAATGCGGATGTGCAATCCACCACCCCGGTGATCCCGCCTGCCGTCCGCTAACGGTGCCGGGGTCATGGTGCAATCCGGACTCTTATCACCAGCGTGGCATCACAGAATGCAGGCATCAGCGCAGATGCCAGTCACCTTGAGAGCAGAGTGGAATACTTCATTGCACTCGTTTTCATTGCTGTCAGTGTATTCGGTGTGTCCAGTGGTTGATGTCGCGTTCTCTGAATATCGGATTGAGGTTTGAGCGTGTCATCCAGAGCCCCATACTGGCGGTTATCCTCGTTTTATTTGTTTTATTTTGCCAGCCTCGGTGCGCTGGTGCCGTACTGGGGGCTGTATCTCAAGTCGCTGGGATACGGCGCTACCGCTATCGGGACCCTGATGGGTATCGTCATGGCAACCAAGATCATCTCGCCCAACATCTGGGGCTGGATTGCCGATCACACCGGCAAGCGTATGGCGATTGTCCAGCTGGGCAGTCTGCTGGCGGCATTGACCTTCATGGGGGTCTATGTCTCATCCGATTTCTGGTGGCTGGTACTGGTCATGGCCGTGTTCAGTTTTTTCTGGAATGCGGCACTCCCCCAGTTCGAGGCGACGACCTTCAACTACCTGGCCGGAGAGGTTCATCGTTACAGTTCTATCCGGCTGTGGGGTTCGGTCGGCTTTATTTTGTCTGTCTGGGGGGTGGGTTATGCACTGGAAGGTCAGGCGATACAGTGGCTCCCCCATGTTTTGTTGTTTTTGTTTGCGGCTATCTGGCTCAGCAGTGTGGTAGTCCCCGAAGAGGCGGCCGGTCATATGTTGCTCGATCATCAGCCGCTTCGCCAGGTGCTGGCAAAACCGGCGGTGGCCGGCCTGCTGGTGGCCTGTTTTCTGATGCAGGCCAGCCACGGTCCTTATTACACTTTTTACTCTATATATCTGGAAGAAGTGGGTTACTCGCTGAATAAAATTGGCTTGCTCTGGGCTCTCGGTGTGCTGGCGGAAGTCGGGGTCTTTCTGGTTATGCACCGGCTGGTGCCGCGTTTTGGGTTGCGCTGGTTGTTGATGCTCAGCCTGCTGATGGCGACAATGCGCTGGGTACTCATTGGCCTGTTTCCGCAATGGGTTTCGATCATGATTATGGCCCAGCTGCTGCACGCTGCCAGTTTCGGAGTTTATCACGCTGCAGCGATACAGATGATTCACCTGTTTTTTACCGGTCGGCACCAGGGCAAGGGGCAGGCACTTTACAGCAGTCTCAGCTTTGGCGCCGGAGGCGCGGTGGGCAGCTTTTATAGCGGTTATCTTTATGATCTGGCCGGGCCGCTGGTTATGTACAGCCTCGCTGCAATGCTCAGTCTGGTTGGAACGCTGGTGGTATACATATTTGTTTATCCCCCACAAGCTTCGGAGGCCGCCGGGGGAAGATAAACAAACCCGCCTGTTGGCCGATAAAGTTCGAAACTGTTGTTTATAACCCGTACCAGAAAAAGGTATTGATGATCCGATGTTAACCCAGGCGAGAATTCATGAAGGGCCGATCTATGATGTGCTTATTATGGGTGGCGGTATTTCCGGCGCCGCTCTGTTGTACGAACTGGCCCGCTATACGGATCTTCATGAGCTTTGCCTGCTGGAAAAGCGTGACAGCATTGCCGGTCTGAATTCACACGGTCGCAACAACAGTCAGACCCTGCACTGCGGTGATATAGAAACCAATTACAGTCTGGAAAAAGCAATACAGGTCAAGGCCACTGCCGCCATGGTGGTCAATTACTGCCAGCAAGTACAGGAACGCGACAGTCTGATTTTTAAGTATCCGAAGATGGTACTCGGTGTCGGTGCCAGCGAGTGTCACGAGCTGCGTGAACGTTATAAACAATTTCATCAGCACTTCCCGGGGATGCAATTGCTGGAGCGGGATCAGATTGCCGAAATCGAACCCCGCGTGGCCGTCAATCGACATCAGGAGATTGTAGCGCTCGCCGTGCTTGATGAGTATACCGCGGTCGATTTCCATGCCCTGGCTAACAGTTTTATTCAGCAGGCCCGGCAGGAACGCAATAAGCAGGTGGCCGTGCACCTGTCTACGTATGTGCAATCGATTCACAAAATGGATGACTATTACGAAGTGGTGACCAGCCGGGGAACTTATCGTACCCGTTTTGTCGTTGTCTCCGCCGGCGCGCACAGTCTCCTTTATGCCCAGAAGCTGGGCTATGGTCTGGATTATTCCTGCTTGCCGATGGCAGGTAGTTTTTATTACACACCCGGAGTTCTCAATGGCAAAGTCTATACTGTGCAGAAAAAGAATCTGCCCTTCGCGGCGATTCACGGGGACCCCGATGTACTGGTGCCGAACAAAACCCGTTTTGGTCCGACTGCTCTGATGTTGCCAATGCTGGAGCGCTATAACCTGCGCACGGTAGGGGAGTTTTTTAGAGTGTTTCGCCCTGATTGGCGTGTGTTGAAAGTTTTCTGGGATCTGTTCCGGGTGAGTGAGATACGCAATTACATGTTCAAGAACTTTCTGTTTGAGATACCGTTTATCCGCAGACTGTTGTTCCTGCGCGATGCCCGCAAGATTGTCCCTGATATGAAACTCAGTGAGCTGGAGTTTGCCAGCGGTATCGGTGGAATACGCCCGATTATGATCGATAAACTGAATCGCCAGTTGCATCTGGGAGAGGCGAAGATTAATCCGGGTAACGGAATTATTTTTAATATGACACCGTCTCCGGGAGCCACCAGTTGCCTGGGGAACGCGGAAAAGGATATGCGGATTATTGCCGATTATCTGGGTTGTCGGATTGATACCCGGCGATTCGAATCCGAGCTGATCTCGGGTCAGTCCGAATAGCGATCTATACACATCAATATCGCTCGTGGGATGGATGAAAGATTTATTTTCTGTACACCTTTAAATCCAGGGATATCCGGCCCTGGCGAAACAGCCGGTGGTTGTCTTGTGGCGAACGATTGCGGACAATAGGCCTCCTTGCATGCCTGTCAGGCTCGTCAGGGATCACTGGAAAATTTACCCCTTCAGGTTGTAGAGAATATGAAATCCGCGGTTGATATGACGTTACAGCTGGAGCAACTTCAGCACTCGCTTTGTGAACACCCTCTTTATCAGGTTCTTGACGATCCCCGTGCTGTGCCTGTTTTTATGCAATATCATGTTTTTGCTGTATGGGATTTCATGTCCCTGCTCAAGGCATTGCAGCGCGGGCTGACCTGTCTGGAGGTTCCCTGGCGACCCGTTGATACCTCGAAAGAACTGGTGCGGTTTATTAACGAGATCGTGCTGGGCGAGGAGAGCGACCTGGATCAGGAAGGACAGGCCTGCGATCACTTCACGCTGTATCTTCGGGCGATGGAAGAGCTGGGCGTGGATTACAGCATGGTACAACAGTTTCTACGTGATTTTGATTATGAGGTAATTCCTTCCGGCGCGCGGGAGTTTGTACAGATGAATCTGGATCTGGCCGCCAGTGGTGAACTGCACCGGATCGCCTCTGCATTTTTCTTCGGCCGTGAAAAACTGATTCCGGAAATGTTCACCAGAATTCTCAACGGTCTGGGCGAGCGCAAACAGGAATGCCCGACGCTGGTCTATTATCTGGAACGCCATATCGAACTGGACGGGGAAGAGCATTCGCATCTGGCACAAAAATGCCTGGAAGTGCTTTGCGCTGATGATCCACGCCGACTTGAGGAAGCCTACGAAACCGCGGCGATGAGTCTTGAACAGCGTCGGCGGCTGTGGGATGCGGCACTCGAGCAGTACCGTCAATCCTGAACGACTATATGCCGGGCATTGACCTGTTTGACACCGGGCGTGGTGTTGCACAGGGAGATGATACGTTTGCGAATCGTTGCGTCGGCAACCCGTCCCTGCAGCGTGACGATACCCTGTTTTGTACTGATAGAAATTTGATTGGCGTTGATCTCGGGAGCCACAATCAACCGAGAGCGAATCGCCGCACTGATACGAACGTCGGAATGACCGCTGTGGTTGTCATTGAAACCATACTCACTCCCGCTGTCCCGGGCGGCGCCGGTGGCAGCCAGTGTTCCACAGCCCGTGATCTGGCCAGCCAACCAGAGAAATAACAGAGGCAGTATTATTGAGTAGCGCACGGGCTTATCCAGAGGTGAAGAGTCAGGGTCCAGTTTAACCCGGTTTGGCGCTTTGTTGCAGGCAGTCGAGCATCGCACTGGCGGCGTTACTTAACGTTCGGCCCGCGTGCCAGACCACACCAAGTTCACGTTCCAGCTGCAATGCGGGCAAGTGCAAACAGGCCAGCTCTTCATCCAGCAAAGTTTGCGGCAGCACACTCCAGCCCAGTCCGATACCAACCATCATCTTGATGGTCTCCAGGTTATTGGTGCCCGGTTTGACCTGCACAGGCGCAGGCGCCTGCAAATCCGCAAATGCCTGTTCCACCAGCGTGCGGGTAAAGGTGCCATGCATGGGCAAAATGGCCGGCCAGTCCAGCAACGCTTGCGGCGTCAGGGATGTTACCCGGGTCAGTGGATGGCCGGGAGCGACCACCAGATACAAAGCATCACGCCAGACAGCCTGGAATTTCAATTCCGCCGGTGGGGTCAGCGGCAAGGTCACCACGCCCAGCTCGCTGTCACCGTGCAATACCGCCTGGCAGGCCTGTTCCGATTCCATGAATTGCAGGACCAGTTCCACCTGCGGATGATCGCCGCTGTAGTGACGCAGTACGGGGGGGAGGCGATGCAAACCGATATGGTGACTGGTGACCATACTCAATTGCCCGCCCACCTGACCAGAGAGATTGCGAATGCTGCGGCGGGTATCCTCCAGTTCCAGCAGAATATTCCGGGCCCGGGGCAGCAGGGCATGACCGGTCTCGGTCAGTTGCACCTGATGGCCGATGCGGTCGAACAGGGGATTAGCCAGCTCCACCTCCAGCGCCGCAATACGTTTGCTGACGGCCGGCTGGGTGAGAAATAACTGGCTGGCGGCCCGGGAGAAAGATCGCTGCTCGGCGACAGCGACAAAAGCCTGAAGGTGGGCAATATCCATGAATAAAAGTAATCAATAATATGAAAATAATGAATTTGAGTAATGATAAATCGAAGGTTAAACTCTGTCCAATCGCAAGACAGGAACAGAAATGATGAGCGCCAGAACCTTATACGATAAATTGTGGGATCGGCATGTGGTGCGCGATAACGGTGACGGCACCGCGCTGCTCTATATCGATCGGCATCTGATTCACGAGGTGACCTCGCCCCAGGCCTTCGAGGGCCTGCGCCTGACCAACCGTCAGCCCTGGCGGGTCGGGGCTAATCTGGCCACGCCGGATCACAATGTACCGACTACCGATCGAAGCGGTGGTATCGCCGATCCGGTCTCGCGCCTGCAGGTGGAGACTCTGGATCAAAATTGCCAGACCTACCACATTACCGAGTTTGCCATGGCCGATCCGCGCCAGGGTATCGTACATGTGATCGGCCCGGAGCAGGGCGCAACCCTGCCGGGGATGACCGTGGTCTGCGGTGACAGCCATACATCCACCCACGGCGCCTTCGGCGCCCTGGCCTTCGGTATTGGCACCTCGGAGGTGGAGCACGTGCTGGCGACCCAGACCCTGGTGCAGCAAAAGTCGAAATCGATGCTAATCAGCGTGGACGGCAAGACGCCGGCCGGCGTGACCGCCAAGGATATCGTGCTGGCGGTGATCGGCCAGATCGGCACCGCCGGCGGCACCGGTTACGCCATTGAATTCGGCGGTGAGGCGATCCGCGATCTTTCTCTGGAAGGACGCATGACCCTGTGTAACATGGCCATCGAAGCCGGCGCCCGTGCCGGCATGGTAGCGGTGGATGACAAGACCCTCAACTATGTCAAAGGCCGGCCTTTTGCACCGCAGGGAGAGCTCTGGGAGCAGGCGGTCGCCGACTGGCAGGAGCTGCACAGCGATACCGGTGCCGGTTTCGACAAGGTCGTACATCTGGATGCCACCACCCTGGAGCCGCAGGTTACCTGGGGCACCTCGCCGGAGATGGTGGTCGGGGTAAATGAGACGGTCCCGATGCCGGCGTCGTTCCCCGAGCCGGTCAGACAGGAAGGTGCGCGTGCGGCCCTGAAATATATGGGGCTGGAAGGCGGCATGCCGATTTGCGAGATCCTGCTCGACAAGGTTTTTATCGGCTCCTGTACCAACTCGCGCATCGAGGACCTGCGCAATGCCGCCGCCATGGTCGACGGCCGCAAGGTTGCGGACAACATCAAACTGGCGATGGTGGTGCCGGGTTCCGGGCTGGTCAAACAGCAGGCCGAGGCCGAGGGGCTGGATAAGATATTCATTCAGGCCGGTTTCGAATGGCGCGAGCCCGGCTGTTCCATGTGCCTGGCGATGAATGCCGATCGCCTCGAACCCGGCGAGCGCTGCGCCTCGACCTCGAACCGCAACTTCGAAGGCCGCCAGGGCCAGGGCGGGCGCACCCACCTGGTCAGCCCGGCGATGGCCGCCGCCGCGGCCATCGCCGGTCACTTCGTTGATGTTCGAGAATTGACGTAACTAACGCAGAGCACGCAGAGTCGCGGAGGCGCGGAGAAATAAATTGATTTACCTCTGCGACTCTGCGCCTCCGCGAACTCCGCGTTACTTTGCAGGATATGAGCTATGGAAAAATTTGAGACATTAACCGCCATCGCCGCGCCGCTGGATCGAGCCAACGTCGATACCGATGCGATCATTCCCAAGCAGTTTCTCAAGTCGATCAAGCGCACAGGCTTCGGGCCGAATCTGTTCGACGAGTGGCGTTATCTGGATCACGGCGAGCCGGGCAAGGACAACAGCCAGCGGCCGATCAATTCCGACTTCGTGCTCAACCAGCCGCGTTACCAGGGCGCGCAAATTTTGCTGGCGCGGGAGAACTTCGGTTGCGGTTCCAGTCGTGAGCATGCGCCCTGGGCGTTGCTCGATTACGGCTTTCGGGTGATTATCGCGCCCAGCTACGCCGATATCTTTTATAACAACTGTTTTAAAAATGGCATCCTGCCTATCGTTCTGGACAGCGAGACAGTAGACAGGTTATTCAAGGCCGTCGAAGTGCAGGAAGGTTATCGACTGAGCGTGGACCTCGAACAACAACAGGTTCGCACGCCCGACGGCGAAGCGATTCCCTTCGAGATCGACGCCTATCGCAAACAGCGCCTGCTCGAAGGCCTGGATGATATCGGCCTGACCCTGCAGCATGCCGACGAGATCCGCGCCTACGAAGAACAGCAACGTCAACAAAGGCCATGGCTTTTTCAGTGACGAGGGACGAGGTACGAGTGACGAGGCACTGCGCTTGAAAGCATTTCCTCGTCACTTGGCCCTCGTAACTCGTTCCTGCCGAATAAAGACGGAAATTCAAATCACTTCAATCTGGATTAAATGATGAGCAAGAAGATTTTAGTACTCCCGGGCGATGGTATTGGTCAGGAGATCGTGGCCGAGGCGGTCAAGGTCCTGGAAGCCCTGAAAACCGATGGCCTGAATATTGAGCTGGACGAGGCGCTGGTCGGTGGCACGGCCTATGACGAGCATGGCACGCCGTTGCCTGATGAAACCCTGGATCTCGCTAAAGAGGCCGATGCGATTTTGCTCGGTGCAGTCGGTGGTTACAAATGGGAGTCGCTGGAGATCGCGGTCCGCCCGGAGAAGGGCCTGCTGGGGCTGCGTTCGGAACTGGAACTGTTTGCCAATCTGCGCCCCGCAATTCTCTATCCGCAACTGGCCGATGCCTCGACATTGAAGCCGGAAGTGGTCTCCGGGCTGGATATCATGATCGTGCGCGAGCTGACCGGCGGCATTTACTTTGGCCAGCCGCGCGGCATTCGTACCCGCGAGGACGGTCAGCGCGAAGGCTACAATACCCTGGTCTACAGCGAATCAGAAATCGAACGCATCGCACGGGTGGCCTTTGATATCGCCCGCAAACGCAAGCACAAGGTCTGCTCGGTGGACAAGGCCAACGTCCTTGAATGCACTGAACTGTGGCGGGAAGTGACAACCACGGTCGGCAAGGAATACGACGAGGTGGAGCTGAGCCACATGTACGTGGACAACGCGGCCATGCAGCTGGTGCGCGCGCCCAAGCAGTTCGACGTAATGGTCACCACCAACATGTTCGGTGATATTCTCTCCGATGCCGCCGCCATGCTTACCGGCTCCATCGGCATGCTGCCCTCGGCCTCACTGGATGCCCACGGCAAGGGGATGTACGAGCCGATCCATGGCTCGGCACCGGATATCGCCGGGCAGAACGTGGCCAACCCGCTGGCAACTATTCTGTCAGTGGCCATGATGTTGCGCTATTCCCTGGACGAGCCGGCTATGGCCGATCGGATCGAGCACGCAGTCAACACAGTACTGGATCAGGGACTGCGCACGGTAGATATTTTCCAGGAAGGCACACAGAAAGTCGGCACCAGTGAGATGGGCGATGCGGTCGTCAAGGCGCTCTAACAACTAACAGGGACGAGGGACGAGGGACGAGGGACCAGGGACCAGGAAAATAACCCCTTACCCCGTCATTCCGGGCAAGCCGGAGGCGCGACCCGGAATCCAGCCTGAAAGGGAACAGGGACGAGTTACCAGGGACGAGGAAAAGCGAAATGCGTAGAACCAATCGGATATCTCATACGCATCGTCCCTCGTCCCCCGACCCTGTTCAGGGGTACAATGTCAGGTATATAACAGCAGAGTTTTGATCGAGGTGAAGCAATGAAACGCACGGGTCTGGTAGGTTGGCGCGGTATGGTGGGATCGGTTCTCATGCAACGCATGCGTGAGGAGCGGGATTTCGATCATATCGAACCGGTGTTTTTCTCTACCTCGCAGACCGGTCAACCGGGGCCGGATGTCGGCAAGGATGTCCCGCCGTTGAAGGACGCCAATGATATTGATGAGTTGAAGGCCATGGAGGTCATCATCTCCTGTCAGGGCGGCGACTATACCGAGAAGGTTTACCCCGAACTGCGCAAGGCGGGCTGGGACGGTTACTGGATCGACGCGGCCTCCACGTTGCGCATGAAGGACGACAGCATTATCGTGCTGGATCCGGTCAACAACGACGTCATCGAAGCCGGACTGGACAAAGGCATCAAGACCTACGTGGGTGGTAACTGCACCGTCAGCCTGATGCTGATGGCCATCGGTGGCCTGTTCGACCAGGATCTGGTCGAATGGATTTCACCCATGACCTACCAGGCGGCCTCCGGTTCCGGCGCGCAACACATGCGCGAACTGATCCGGCAGATGGGGGCCATTAACAAGTCGGTCGAGAAACTCAATGTCGATCCCGCCAGCGCGATCCTGGATATCGATCGTCAGGTGGCCGAATTCATTCGCAGCAAGGACTATCCGGTCGATCAATGGGGCGTGCCGTTGGCCGGCAGCCTGATCCCGTGGATCGACAAACAGCTCGACAGCGGTCAGACCAAGGAAGAATGGAAGGCCGAGGTCGAGTCCAACAAGATCCTCGGACGCAGCGAGCGGCCGATCCCGATCGACGGTATCTGCGTGCGTATCGGCGCGATGCGCTGCCACAGCCAGGCTTTGACCATCAAACTGAACAGGGATGTGCCGCTGGATGAAATCAGCGACATCCTGGCCCGGGCCAATGATTGGGTGAAAGTTATTCCCAATGACAAACAGGCCAGTATGCAGGAGCTGAGTCCGGCCACTGTTACCGGCAAGATGCATGTGCCGGTCGGGCGCCTGCGTAAACTGAGCATGGGCAACGACTACCTGTCCGCCTTCACTGTCGGCGACCAGCTGTTGTGGGGCGCCGCCGAACCCCTGCGCCGCATGCTGCGCATCCTGCTCGAACACTGAAGCAGCTGAAAAATCCAACGCAGAGGCGCAAAGTTTGTAATGTGTAATCGATGTGAAAGTCAGTTGAATAAGTTCTCTGCGTTCTTTGCGCCTTTGCGCCTCTGCGTTAAACGATTTTTATGAATAAGAACGTGGATATCGCGATTGTCGGGGTCACCGGCGCGGTGGGCGAGGTAATGCTGGAAATTCTCGAGCAACGGGATTTTCCGGTCGGGACGATCTATCCGCTTGCCAGCGCCCGTTCCGCCGGCAAACGGGTGGAATTTCGTGGCAAGTCGCTGGTGGTCAAAGATCTGACGGATTTCGATTTCTCCCGGGTGCAGCTGGCACTGTTTTGTGCCGGGGAGACAGTCGCGGCCGATTATGTGCCTCGCGCAACGGCGGCCGGTTGCGTGGTCATCGATAACAGCGCCCGGTTTCGCGGCGATGTGTCGGTGCCGTTGGTGATACCGGAAGTCAATCCGCAGGCTCTGGCCGGTTACACGGCACACAATCTCATTGCCAGTCCTGATGCTCTGGCGACTCTGTTATGGATGGTGCTCAAGCCGCTTTATGATACCGCCGGTATTACCCGACTCAATGTGGCAACTTACCAGGCGGTGTCCACTAGCGGCAAAGCCGGGGTTAAGGAACTGGCCGGGCAGACCGCTAACCTGTTGAATGCCCAACCACTCGAACATGAGGTTTATGATCGGCAAATTGCGTTCAATACGCTGGCACAGGTCGAACCGCTGGAAGATAACGGTTATACCCGGGCGGAGATGAATCTGGTACGGGAAAGTCGCAAAATACTGGGCGATGAAAATCTGCCGATTAATCCGACGGCGGTGATCGTTCCGGTGTTTTACGGCCATGGCATGGCCGTGCATCTGGAGACGCGGGACAGGCTCGGTGCCGGCCAGGCACGGGCCTTGCTGGAGCAAATGCCGGGGATCACGGTCATGGACACCTTGCGGGGTGGCGGTTATCCGAGCCCGGTGACCGATGCGGCCAATGAAAATGCCGTGCTGGTCGGGCGAATTCGTGAGGATATCGCCCAGCCACAGGGACTGGATCTATGGATCGTGAGCGATAATGTACGTAAAGGAGCGGCATTAAATAGTATTCAAATTGCAGAAATTTTGGTAAAAGACTATTTATAAGCTATAGTTACTGCATACTCATAAAGAATCTTCCAAAAAACCGGAATAAGTTGTTGATATACAAGAATAAAAAGGTTGCCGCCAGTTTGAGGGGAGCGGGAGCATGACAGACTGGAGAATTTCTATGTTGCGAAAGCTGCTTGTGGGCCTGGCTTCGGCGTGCCTGATCATGGTGCCGTTGACCGCTCAGGCATTGGGGTTTGGCAATATCAAGCTCAATTCGACACTCAATGAACCACTCGATGCGCGAATCGAACTGATTTCACCGACCAGTTCCGATCTCGATTCCCTGAACGTCAAACTGGCTTCCGAAGGCGCCTTCACCCGCGCCGGCATCGATCGCCCCCATTTCCTCAGCGGCCTGCAGTTTGAGGTTGTGCAAGAGGGGGGGGATCCTTATATCAAGATTATCTCCCGCGAATCGATTCGTGAACCGTTCGTCAATTTCCTGCTGGAGTTCAGCTGGGACAATGGGCGGATGTTGCGCGAATACACCATGTTGCTGGATCCGCCCGGCAGGATCAGCCGCGAGTCGGCGCCGGCCATGGCCGAGACCCCGGTAACCGAGGAACCGGCTGACACCATCGAGCGTTACGAGCCGCAACCTTACAGCCCTGAGCCCGCCGTGCCGGCCGAACCGCAGCCCATGCCTGCCGAACCGGCACCCGCTGGTGCGGATGAGCCGGCTATGGCGGAAGAAACGGATGAACCGGAAGTTATCGAGGTGGCGCCGGCGACGGATGAGCTCGCCGCAGAAGAAGCCTGGAAAACCAGTGACGCCTTCGTTGATGACGGCTCCCTGTTCCCGCGCATCGATATCAGTGGTTATCGCAGTGATGTTGAGCTGGGCGAACTCGATTATGGCGTTACCAAAGAGGGCGACAATGCCTGGACCATTGCTGAAAAACTGCAGAGCAATGCCGAATCGGCCAGTATTTACCAGATTATGATGGCGTTGCTGCAAAGCAATCCCGAGGCCTTTATTGAAGGCAATATCCATCGCCTCAAGAGCGGCCAGGTGCTGCGTATCGAGGATCCCTCGCTGCTGGATGCCATGAACCGGCAGCAGGCGGCCAATGAATATATGGCACAGACCGAAAGCTGGAACGAGTACCGCCAGGCCATGGCCGAACGGACCGGACGCCAGGCCGTGGTGGCTGAGGCCGGCGCCGTACAGGCACCGGTTCGTGCTGATAACGGCGGCGAACTGACGCTATCTTCGCCGGATGGAGATGATTTGCAGGCCGGCGCCGGTGCCAGTGAAGAGGCCATGAGCAACGACCTCGTTGCCCTGCAGGATGAAATGCGTCAGCTGCGCGAGAATGCCACGAGCACCCGTGAGCGTAATGTGGAACTGAACCGTCAGTTGCAGGAAATGGAAGAGGAACTGGCCCGACTGCAACGTTCCGTGTCGGTCAAGGATGACGAACTGGCCGCGCTGCAGCAGCAACTGGCCGAACTGAACGCCGTGCCGGAGACGCCCGCGGCGGAAGAAGAAACCGCCACTGAAGCTGAAGAGAGGGTTGAACCGCAACCGGCGGAAGAGGCGAACGACGCCGAACCGGCGATGCCGCGCGAGGAAGCCGAGGCGGAAGCAGAAGCTGATATGGCTCCGCAACCCGAGGCGCAACTCGAACCGGCACCGCCACAAGCCTCTCAGGAGCCAGCCCAACCTGAGACACCGACGGTTGAAGAAGAGCCTCAGGCGGCGAGTGCACCGCAAACCGACAGCGAACCCAAAGGCATGGTGGAAGAGTATCTCACCATGGCCAGGGATATCTTCAACAGCGCCGTCGGTGTGGTCGGTGGCATGATTGGCGCCTCCGGCAATTCCCTGCTGATGTATGTAGCGGCTCCGGTATTGCTGGTACTGGTTATTTTGATGTTGATCGTGGTACGTCGCCGTCGTCAGGCAGAAGGCAATTATCAGGAAAGTATTCTCTCCGGTGGCCCGTCGACCGTAACCAGCGGGACGGACAGCACCGATACGGGTGAGTCTTCATTTTTGAGTGACTTTGCTGTCAGTGGTGCCGGCGCGATTCAAACCGAAGATTCGGAAGTCGATCCGTTGACCGAAGCGGATGTCTTTATGGCTTATGGTCGTTATGAGGCCGCCGAAGAACGCCTGCAGGAAGCGATCGAACAGGAACCGGGCCGCAAGGAACTCAAACTCAAGTTGCTGGAACTGTATTCGGCTACCGGTAACAGTAATGCATTTGAAAATCTGGCCGAAGAGTTTTATGCCAGTCTCGGCGGCGAGGCCGAATCCGATCCCCAGTGGGAAAAAGTCGTGGCTATGGGCAAGGAACTGGCGCCGAATAATCCGCTGTTCGCCGCCGGTGCGGCCGCGGCAGCGGCTGCCCCGAACCTGGGAGGAGGCGCAGCTTCCTCCGGTCTGTCCGACAGTCAGGTTATGGATATCGGTCTGGATACCGGGGTCTTTGAAAACAGCGATTTTGCCGGCGCCGAGCAGACTGGTGGCGCCGACTCGGAACTTGATTTCAATCTGGATTTCGGTACCGAAAGCGATACCGCCGCGGCGGCCTCTGAAGAGAATGCCGGGGGCATGGACTTCAATCTCGATATGGGAAGTGAAGCCGCTTCGAGTGAAAGCCAGGCGGACGCCGGTTCGGATCTCGATTTCAACCTGGATATGGGAAGCGAAGAAACCGCCGGGACGCCGGCAGAGTCTGATGCCGGGGGCATGGATTTCAACCTCGGCGAGGATGACACCGGCGGTGGTCTGGACTTCAATCTCGGCGGGGCTGAAGAGGCTGGGGGGGAACTGGACTTCAATCTCGGTGGGGCTGAAGAGGCAGGGGGGGGACTGGACTTCAATCTCGGTGGTGACGAAGGCGATACCAGAAATGATCTGGAATTCAATCTCGATAGTGGCGCCGAAAGCCCTGATACCGAAACTGAACTGAGTCTGGATCTGGATAGCGGTACAGAAGCATCATCAGAACAGATCGGGGGGCTCGACTTCAATCTGGGCGATGAGGACAACACCCTGTCCCTGGATACCGGCAGCGATGAGTTGCAAGGAGGCGAGGAGGAACAGACTATGGCGATTGACGCCGGGGATCTGGACTTCGGTGCGGGTGACCAGGGTGGCATGGATCTGAACCTGGATGCCTCCGATGCGGCGGATTCAGAAATGTCACTGGGTGGCGGTGATGAAGTCGGAACCAAACTGGATCTGGCCCGGGCATACATCGACATGGGCGATCCCGACGGGGCCCGCAGTATCCTCGATGAAGTCCTTGGCGAAGGAAATGATTCCCAGAAGCAGGAAGCCCAGCAACTGTTACAGCAGATTGCCTGAGTAAATGCATCCGGTTATCCGGGTAGTCAGCTTTTTACTCTTTTGTATCGCGCTGGCACGCCCGGATCAGGAACAGCTGATTCTGGCCGGGCTGCTGATCACTGTCCTGTTGTCTCGTTGCACGTTCGCTCAGTTGACCCAATCCCTGAGAATGGTTCGCCGCCTGCGCTGGTTATTGTTTTCCGTGCTGGTAATCTACGGCTGGTTTACCCCCGGCTTACCCGTCTCGTGGCCGCTGCCTGATTCTCTGTTACCGACCCGCATTGGCCTGGAAACCGGTCTGTTGCGTGGTATCACCCTGATACTGATTTTGCTGGCCGCCGGCCTGCTGCTGGTGACTACCTCCCGCGTCGAGTTAATTGCCGCGCTTTACTGGCTGCTGGCACCATTGCGTTATCTCGGCCTGCAGCCGGAACGGTTCGCGGTGCGCCTTAGCCTGACTCTGGCCTATGTCGACCAGCAGCAGGAGTACTGGTGCGCGCCGCCTCCACCGCCACAGGAGCGCCTGCAGGGCCGGATTAATCGCATTGCCCGACATCTGGGCAGTTTGCTGCCGCGGCTGTTTGAGCAGGCCACAGAACAACCCCGGCAAACCGTGGTGCTCGAGCTTCCGGCGCCGCCAGGCCTGATACAATGGGGCTGGCCGGTCGTCCTGTGTGCCGGTTTTATCCTCAGCGCCTTTATCGAACTGTAACATCGGAGACCTTGTGCGAATCGCGGCAGGCGTAGAATACGACGGGAGTGCCTTCTGTGGCTGGCAGTATCAGGAGCACTCGCCGAATGTGCAAGCCGTGGTGGAAAAGGCTCTGGGCAAGGTGGCCAACCATCCTGTACGAGTGATGTGTGCCGGACGCACCGATAGCGGGGTGCATGCCGCGGGACAGGTGATTCATTTTGATACCGATGCCGTGCGCAGTGAATTTTCCTGGGTGCGAGGCAGCAACAGTAATCTGCCACCCGGTGTGCGCCTGCTCTGGACCCGCGAGATGGATGAGACTTTTCATGCCCGTTTCAGGGCGCAGCGCCGTTATTACCGCTATGTCATTTTCAATCGTCCCATCCATTCGGCCTGTTTGCACAAACGGGTCAGCTGGGAATACCGGCCACTGGAACTGCCTCCCATGCAGCAGGCGGCCCGGCATTTGCTAGGTGAACACGATTTCAGCGCCTATCGGGCGGTCGCCTGCCAGGCAAAAAGTCCGGTGCGTACGCTCTATCAACTCGATCTCCGGCAGCAGGGCCCTTTTATTATTATGGATTTGTCGGCCAATGCTTTTTTGCATCATATGGTGCGCAATATCGCCGGTGTATTGATGCGCATTGGCGCCGGTGAAGCCGAACCCGACTGGGCCCGTCAGGTGCTGGAATTACGGGATCGCACCCTCGCAGGAGTGACCGCACCGCCGGATGGGCTCTATTTTACGCGGGTCGATTATCCCGCCCAGTTTGAACTGCCCGGGGGAGCGGATAATCCCGGGGCGGGCGGTGTGTTCGATTTTTTCAGCGTCATTTGATCCAGGTCAAAGTGCCGGGGCAGGGACGCTGGCAAGCTGTCTCCAGCTAACGGTGCATTCTCCATAGCTGATTTTTCCCGCCGTCCCCCGGCGGGATTTTTTCACTTTTCGTATCCTGTCGAAGTAACGCAAAGACGCCAAGAACGCAAAGGTAAAAATAATTAAACCTCTGCTACAACGCTGCTTCCGGGAAAGACACGATCAGATTCTGCTTTGCAGCATGCTTCGTTGGAAGGTGTTGCCCGATACCGCTTCGTTTAGTCGGGCCAGTGACCTTTTTGAACGGACCCAATCCACTGTTTTTCAGTGCGTATCGGTGTGCTCGGTTTGCTCGGTGTTTCAGTGGTTATGTCTATTTTGGATTCGACCATGAAGACACCAGGACACGAAAAAATCATTTTATCTTTGCGACCTTCGCGCCTCCGCGAACTTGGCGTTATTTCCAGTAAAGTCAAAAAGTGACGCTCTGACTCAAAGGCGCAGGACGACCAGTGCCTGAAGGACGTTGTCCTCGGTTTGTTTATCCCCCAGTTTATTATGCCAGTATTGCCACTCGACACCGATAAATAGGCGTTCGGGGACATCCCACAGTGTATGGCCCAGATCATAGCGAAACTGAGGCTGTAACAGAATCCAGTCATGCACGATCTGACCGAGTTCGTTATCCCGCTCGGCGATGTATTCGCCATGCCCCTCGATGCTGAAGCGGTGCTCGCTCAGACTAAAGGGATAGGCCCAGTTGATATCTATCATATAGCTGTCGTCCTCGGCCGGGGCGCCGCCACCGCTTATCCCGGCACTGTCGTCCAGATAGAGGGTGAAGTCGGTATTGAAAAAGGTGAAACCCGGAAACTCCCAGCTCAGGCGGATACCCGGCAGGTATTTGCGCACCCGCGCATCACGGGAATAATTGACCCCGGCCAGCAGACCGATATCGCTGACCCTGCCGAAGCCGACGTTTTGATCCATCAGCTTGCCCAGACTGAAATTGATATACAGTTCGCTGTAGACATCGCTGTCGTTAAAGTCATCGGCATGGCGATCATCCAGATAATCAGCAAACAGGAACAGATCGCCGAACGCCCAGCCACTGGCATGTTGCAGGGTTAGTATGTCTGTGTTGCTGCGGGCGCCGCCGGCAAACGCGGGAGCGGCAAGTGTGCCGCGCTGATAATGCAGTTCGGTGGTTTGCCACTGCAGGGCAGAGACAGGGTTTGATACCAAAAGTCCCGCAAGCAGGATCAAAACAGGCAAGACAGGTCTGTTCATGCGCTTGTGGTTCGGTTGCGGCCCTGTTTTTTTGAGGCGTAAAGGGCGGTGTCGGCTCGTTTGAGCAGGTCGGTCAGCACCTCGTCGGGTCTGTATTCGGCCACACCAATGCTGATCGTGACTTCCAGGCTTTGTTTGTTGCAACGAAAGACGTGTTTCATGACTGCCTCGCGAATTATTTCAGCCCGTTGCCCGGCTTCCTCGCTACCCAGGCCGTTCATCAGGATAACGAACTCATCGCCACCCCAGCGACACAGGGTGTCGGAGGCGCGGATGTGATCGCGGACAATTTCAGCAAAACTGCGCAAGATCGCATCGCCACAATCATGCCCCTGCGAGTCGTTGATTTGTTTGAAAGTATCGATGTCAAGACTGACCAGCGTGACCGGCGTATTGTGGCGCCGGGCAGCAGGGATATCATGATTGAATATTACCTCCAGGACATGTCGGTTCGCGGCCCCCGTCAACTTGTCAGTGGTGGCCATTTCTTCCAGACGACGCTGATAACCGCGCAATGTGAACCAGGCGATTCCCAGCACCAGCGCCGTGATCATCAGGGCAATGACGATGTTGGCAAACAGGGCATCAAGAACCCGTGCATTGGCATCGGATTCAGGCTGTTCGACAATAAGATACCAGTCGAACTCGGGAACCAGTCGGCTGTTAACATAAACCGTTTTGCCGTCAGGCCGGGTGTAATTTACCGTTGCACTGGGGTTGGCCAGTATGTGGGTGGCGACCCGCTTCATCCCCGGCTGATCCTGTATCCGTTTTGCTCCAGTGTAATGGCTGCCACGCACGGTTACCATGCCTTCACGGTTAATAAAATAGATGTCCCGATTGTAGCGGCGCTGATAATTTTCAATCATATCGGCTACACGTTCCACGGACAAACCGATGCCGGTTACGCCGATAAATTTACCGTTGTAGTCGGTAGCCCGGTAATTAACAAAGATACTAAGCCGGCTTCGATCCGCTGTGTCAAAATCAAGATTTATCTCGTAGGGATCGTCTATGTTGCGAACCCGAAAGTACCATTTGTCGGCCGCGTCATCCCGGGATACTTTTTTCAAAACACCGTCGGGGTGATAGTAGTTGCGGTGTTCTTCGGAGACGAAGAAAGCCGAGGTGGTTTCATAGCGTTGCTTGATTTGCTTCAGGTAGCGAATGATTTTGTCCGGATCTTTCTCGCCGCCCAATGTCCAGTCAATCACGAAAGTATTATATGCCATGAGCGAGGAGATCAGTATGGAACGTAGAAGATCGCGTTCGATTTCTGAATAGATATTGTCACTGGTCAGCGGCAATGCTTCATCGGCAATTTGAGTGCGCAGCGAATCATGTGCTACCAGATAGCTGATGACGCTGGTGGCAAGAAAACCCAGCACCAACAGTGCTACCAGCGCGGCTGTAAAATAGGGTTTCTTATACTGCACGGCCGAAAGTCTTGTTTTATTTGCTGGTGGTTTGTACGGCAGGTTGTCAGGTGATTCGGGATTGGTTGTCAAAGTATAAACACTTGCCTTCAGCTATGTCTATGCTGACGGCCCGATACCGATTTCGGTGTAATTTTGGTTCGGGAGCCTGTTGTCCATGACAACAAACAAGCGATATTTGCTTGTATTGTTTCCTGCGCCGGTTTATGTCTCGACAGATTGACTGCCGATTTTAATTTCGCAGGGATTACCGGATATAACAACAATACGGCCTGTCATAGAAACTACGACAATACACTTTTGGACAAGCGTGCAACCAGACGACCTGTGTAACGGGCTTTTTCTTGCAGGTGTGTACTAAGTACCTGTAAAATCAATAACCTTTGTACACGTCCGGCTTGCGAGTCCGGCGCTTTACAGGACAATCGATAGCGATGCGAACCCGGGTCAAGATTTGCGGTATTACCCGACCGCAGGATGCCATTGCCGCCGCACAGGCCGGTGCCGATGCCATCGGGCTGGTGTTTTATCCGGCCAGTCCACGGGCGGTGGAGATCGAGCAGGCCCGGGAGATCGTCACCGTGCTACCGCCGTTTGTGACGACCGTGGGGTTGTTTGTTGATGCCGAGGAGGCAACCATCCGGCAGGTACTGGCGGCATTGCCGCTGGATATATTGCAGTTTCACGGCGACGAGTCGCCCGAGGCATGTCGTCGCTACGCCCGTCCCTACATCAAGGTTCTGCGCATGCGTGAAGAGGCGGATGTTCTGGGCGCGGCGCGGGAGTATCACGATGCCGCCGGGTTACTGCTGGATACCTACCAGGCCGGTATTCCGGGGGGCACGGGCGACAGTTTTGACTGGCGGCGAGTCCCGGCTCACCTGACTACCCCGGTGGTTCTGGCCGGCGGGCTGACCCCGGAAAACGTCGCCGAGGCAGTGATTACCGCCCGGCCCTATGCCGTGGACGTGAGCGGCGGGGTTGAATCCCAGAAGGGCATCAAGGACGCCTATAAAATCCGTTCCTTTATTGCAGAGGTTGAACGCATTGGCAGAGACTAAACCCAAATATCACTATCCGGACGCTCGCGGTCATTTCGGCCCTTACGGGGGCCGGTTTGTGGCCGAGACCCTGATGGGGCCGCTGGAAGAGCTGCGCGAGGCCTATGATCGCTACATGGCTGACGCCGATTTTCAGGCCGAGCTGGACGACGAGCTGCGCCAGTACGTCGGCCGGCCCAGCCCGCTCTATTACGCCCGGCGCTGGAGTGAAAAACTCGGCGGCGCGCGCATCTACCTCAAGCGTGAGGACCTCAATCACACCGGGGCGCACAAAATCAACAATACCGTCGGTCAGGCCCTGTTGGCGCGGCATATGGGCAAAACCCGGATCATCGCCGAGACCGGCGCCGGTCAGCATGGGGTGGCCACTGCTACTGTCGCGGCCCGGCTGGGGCTGGAGTGTGTGGTCTATATGGGCGCCGAGGATGTGCAACGCCAGTCGATGAATGTCTTTCGCATGAAACTGCTGGGCGCGACGGTAGTACCGGTGGAATCAGGTTCGCGTACACTCAAGGACGCATTGAACGAGGCGATGCGCGACTGGGTGACCAATGTCGACAATACCTTCTATATCATTGGCACCGTGGCCGGGCCGCACCCCTATCCGGCCATGGTGCGCGATTTTCAGGCGATCATCGGCCGAGAATCCCGCGAGCAGATCCTGACCCAGGAGGGACGCCTGCCCGATGCGCTGGTGGCCTGTGTGGGTGGCGGTTCCAACGCCATCGGTCTGTTTTATCCGTTTATTAATGACGAATCGGTCGAGATGTACGGTGTCGAGGCGGCCGGCTTTGGCCTGGAGACGGGCCAGCACGCGGCACCGCTGAGTGCCGGGAAGGCGGGGGTCTTGCATGGCAATCGCACCTATCTGATGGAAGACGCCCACGGCCAGATCGTCCATACCCATTCGGTCTCGGCCGGTCTGGATTATCCGGGCGTCGGTCCCGAGCATGCCTGGCTGAAAGATTCGGGACGGGCTCATTATGTCGCGGTCAACGATGACGAAGCCCTGCAGGGCTTTCATGATCTGACGCGGATCGAGGGTATTCTGCCGGCCCTGGAATCCAGCCATGCGCTTGCCTATGTCACCAAACTGGCTCCAACGATGAGCAAGGACCAGATCATTGTATTGAATCTCTCCGGGCGGGGTGACAAGGATATTCAGACAGTCGCGAACCATCAGGGGATCGAATTATGAGTCGTATCGCCGGTTGTTTTGCGGCGGCCCGCGAAGCCGGGCGCAAGGTCTTGATTCCCTATGTGACGGCCGGCGACCCCGCCCCGGATCAGACTGTGACCCTGATGCACGCCATGGTGGCGGCCGGGGCTGATATCATCGAGCTGGGAGTGCCGTTTTCCGATCCCATGGCAGAGGGGCCGGTGATCCAAAAAGCCATGGAACGCGCCCTGACCCATGACGTAACCCTGGACGATGTGTTGGGCATGGTGCGTACCTTCCGCCAGCAGGATGATGCCACACCGGTAGTGCTGATGGGCTATCTCAACCCCATCGAGGTCAAAGGCTACGATCAGTTCGCGGACGAGGCAGCCGGGGCGGGCATTGATGGGGTTCTGACCGTCGATCTACCCCCGGAAGAAGGCGCGGATTATATCCGCACCCTCCAGGCGCACGATATTGACCGGATCTTTTTGATCTCGCCGACGACTGATCCCGAACGGATGGCAGTGGTCAGCCGGGCCAGCAGCGGTTTCATCTATTATGTTTCGCTCAAGGGAGTCACCGGCGCGGCCAATATCGATACCAAAGCAGTCGGGGATCGTGTTTCGGCGATTCGCACGTTGACAGAACTGCCGGTAGGAGTAGGCTTCGGCATTAAGGATGCCGAATCCGCCGCTGCCGTGGCTGCCGAGGCCGATGGCGTTGTGGTAGGTAGTGCACTGGTGCGTAAAATAGAAGAAAATATCACGTCGGCGGACAAGATCGTGGCGGCTGTCACGAACTTGCTGGGCGAGATGCGTCGGGCAATGGATGCCCGCCAGGACATTACCAACAAGACTTGAGGTTGTTCATCGATGAACTGGTTTAGCAAGTTATTACCCACCCGGATCCGCACCGAAGGTGGCACTCGTAAAAGCGTTCCCGAAGGATTGTGGAGCAAATGCCAGTCCTGTGGTGCCGTGCTTTACCGCGCCGAGATGGAACGTAACCTGGATGTCTGCCCCAAATGCGATCACCATATGCGTATCGGTGCCCGCCGCCGGCTGGAACAGTTTCTGGACGAGGAGGGTCGCCAGGAGATTGCCGCCAATCTCAAGCCGGTCGATGCCCTCAAATTCCGGGATATAAAAAAATACAAAGATCGGCTGGTACAGGCCCAGCGTGCGACGGATGAAAACGACGCACTGGTCGCTATGCAGGGATCGCTCAAAGGCATGCCGCTGGTGGCCGTAGCGTTTGAATTCAAGTTCATGGGCGGTTCCATGGGCTCGGTGGTCGGCGAGCGTTTCGTGCGTGCGGTCAACACCTGTATCGAGCACAACATGCCGCTGGTCTGTTTTTCCGCCAGTGGCGGGGCGCGCATGCAGGAAGCCCTGTTCTCCCTGATGCAGATGGCCAAGACCAGCGCCGCACTGGCCCGTATGAGTAAAAAAGGCCTTCCCTTCGTGTCGGTCATGACCGATCCCACCATGGGCGGCGTCTCCGCCAGTCTGGCCATGCTCGGGGATATCAACGCTGCCGAGCCCAACGCCCTGATCGGCTTCGCCGGCCCACGCGTTATTGAACAGACCGTGCGCGAGACCCTGCCTGAAGGCTTTCAGCGCAGCGAGTTTTTGCTGGAACACGGCGCTATCGACATGATCATCGACCGTCGCGAAATGCGCGACCGCCTCGCCAATGTGCTGGCCATGCTCACCAAACAACCCTCTCTTTGAAAAGGGACGAGGTACGAGTGACGAGGGACGAGGTTATTTTGAGTTTGTAACCTCGATCCTTCCTGTTCATCCGCCTCGAATCCGTTCGCCGATAAAATCGCCTCCCACACCAATTAATATCTATGCGTTTTAAAACCCTTTCGGAATGGCTCCGTTGGCAGGAAAGTCTGCATCCCGAGGAGATTGAACTCGGGCTGGCGCGGGTCGGGGAGGTGTTCGCCCGGCTGTGTCCCGAGTCGTTGCCGTTTACCGTGGTGACGGTGGCCGGCACCAATGGCAAGGGGTCGAGTATCGCGGCACTGGAGGCGATGCTGCTGGCAGGGGGTTACCGGGTCGGTGCGTATACGTCACCGCATTTACTGCGCTACAACGAGCGGATTCGTCTCGACGGCGCCCCCGTGAGTGATAGCGCGCTGGTCGAGGCTTTTGAGCGGGTGGATCAGGTCCGGGCTGACATCTCCCTGACCTATTTTGAATTCGGTACATTGGCGGCGCTATGCATATTTGCCGATGTGATGCCGGAAATCGTATTGCTCGAGGTAGGGCTTGGCGGGCGACTGGATGCGGTCAATATTGTTGATCCCGATGTGGCGCTGATTACCGCCATCGGCATCGATCATACCGCCTGGCTGGGGGAGGACCGCGAGACGATAGCTGGCGAAAAAGCCGGGATAATGCGTCCTGGCGGACCGGTTGTGTGCAGCGACCCGCTGCCGCCAGCGACCATCGTCGATCGGGCCGACAAGCTGGCTGCGCCCTTATACCGGTTGGGCAGGGAATTTGATTACCGGCTGCACGGTGACTCCTGGGACTGGCAGTGCACAGTTGCCCCCCAACAGACGCTGGTCGATCTGCCGCGTCCGGTGCCGGGGGGCGAACACCAGTACCGTAATCTGGCCGGGGCGTTGATGGTGGTGTCGCTGCTGCGCGAACACTTTTCGCTCGATCAGGCCAAGATAGGCGCTGGCCTGGCCCGGATGGTTCTGCCTGGCCGTATGCAGAGTATCCCGGGGGATCCTCCTCTGCTGCTGGATGTTGCCCATAATCCCGACGGGGTCGAGCAACTGGCCCGGGCGCTTTGCACGGAGCCGGTGGCGGGTCGCAACTGGGCCGTTATCGGCATGATGGCGGATAAGGACCTGTACGGGACGCTGCAGCCGATTCTGGCGCAGATTGCCGGCTGGTTTCCCGTGGCCTTGCCGGAGATACCGCGGGCGGCCAGCGCGGCGTCGCTGGCGGCAGTTCTGGGGGAACTTGGCGCAACATCCGTGAGGCCCTGCAGCCATATGTCACAGGCCCTGGAACAGGTTCGGGCCGTTGCTGACCCCGGCGATCGTATTGTGATCTTCGGGTCCTTTTATACGGTGGCGGAAGCCCTCTCCCAGACCCTATAATACGCCTCTGTTTCCAGTGCCCAGAGTCGGGAGTATCGTGGACGAAAATCAGCTCAAGCAACGCATTGTGGGGGCCATTATACTGGTCGCCCTGGCTGTCATCTTCATCCCCATGTTGCTCAGCGGAGATCGGGACGGGAACCTATCCATTGTGGAATCCAATATACCGGCCAAACCCGAACATGTGGATCGGGTCAAAACCCTCGATATCGAACCGCCTGCGGCGCCCCCGCCCGCCGAACCGATTCGTCGCAGCCCGGTAGATGCGCATACCCCGCAGGCGCAAGAGGATGAGGCATCTTCGAACGACCGCCGGGATGAGGCAGCGAAAACGCAGTCTCCTTCCGAAACTCAAGCCGACGCGCAGGCTGTCGACAACAAGGCATGGGCTGTGCAGGTAGGCAGTTTCAGTCAACAGAGTAATGCGCTGGGACTGCGCGACAAGCTGCGCGATCAGGGCTATAGCACCTTCGTAGAAGAAGTGTCCACGGACAATGGCCCGGTTTACCGGGTACGGGTCGGCCCGGAAGTGAAACGCAGCAAGGCTGAGAAGCTGCAACAGGAGTTGCAGGCCAAACTCAAGCTCGAAGGTCTGGTGGTTGCGCACCCATGATGGTATCTGATGCGGGATACGCGGCGGACTGATGCTGGGCGTTGATTACGCGATCCTGGGAATCCTGGTGATTTCCACGTTCATCAGTCTGTTACGGGGTTTTGTGCGCGAGGCATTGTCGCTGGCCGGCTGGATTCTGGCGTTCTGGGTCTCGCTGACCTTCGCAACAGGTCTGGCAAGGTTACTGACCAACACCTTCGAGGATCCGACATTCAGATTAATTGTGGCCTTTGTCGGGTTGTTTGTCCTGTCCCTGATTGTCTCGGGCATGGTGAATTTTTTCGCGGTCAAACTGGTGTATCGTACCGGGCTGACCAAAATGGATCGGTTTCTGGGTCTCTTGTTCGGCTTCGGACGCGGCGTGGTGATTGTCTCGATACTGGTCCTGCTGGCAGGGCTGACAACCCTGCCCAGAGAGCCCTGGTGGGACGAGTCGTTTTTTCTGTTCCGGTTTCAGGCAATTGCCGAAGGAATTCAGAGCCTGTTACCGGACTCGATTGCCGACAATTTCCAGTTTGAATAACCATTGATGGAACTATACTTTGACTGTGTAATCCGTTTGCACAAGTAACAGAAAGGGTAGCGTGGAATGTGCGGAATTATTGGCATCGTGGCAAAACAGGCGGTTAACCAGTCGCTGTATGACGGCCTGACGGTATTGCAACACCGCGGTCAGGATGCGGCGGGTATTATGACCTGCGAAGACGATCGAATGTATATGCGCAAGGATAATGGCCTGGTGCGGGATGTTTTTCATACCCGGCATATGCTGCGCCTGCCGGGCAATATGGGTATCGGCCATGTGCGTTATCCGACTGCCGGTTGTGCCAGTTCGGCCGAGGCGCAACCGTTTTATGTTAATTCACCCTTTGGTATTGCCCTGGCACATAATGGAAATCTGACCAATGCTGCGGAACTGAAACGAGATCTGTTCCTGTCGGACAGACGGCATATTAATACCAACTCGGATTCGGAGATTCTGCTCAACGTATTTGCCCATGAGTTGCAGAACCAGGGCACACTCACTCTGAGTCCCGATGATATTTTTGCCGCAGTAAGTGCCGTCCATCGGCGTTGTCAGGGGGCCTATGCAGTGGTGGGAATGATCACCGGGCGGGGCATTTTTGCCTTTCGTGATCCCTATGGTATAAGGCCGGTAGCATTCGGTAAACGGCATACCGACAAAGGTACCGAATATATGATTGCCTCCGAGAGCGTGGCGATCGATGTGCTCGGTTTCGATCTGGTACGCGATCTGGAACCGGGTGAGGCGATTTACATCGATTCCGACGGTAACCCACATACACGTCAGTGCGCCGACCAGAGCCAGTTATCACCTTGTATTTTCGAGCACGTCTATTTTGCCCGTCCCGATTCCATTATTGACGGTGTGTCTGTTTACAAGGCGCGCCTGCGCATGGGGGATTATCTTGCCCGCAAGATAATGCGCAAATGGCCAAATCATGATATTGATGTGGTCTTGCCGATTCCCGATACCAGTCGCACCTCCGCGCTGCAGTTATCCTATACCCTGGGCGTTAAATACAGCGAAGGCTTTATCAAGAACCGCTATATCGGTCGAACTTTCATTATGCCCGGGCAGAAACAGCGCAAGAAATCGGTACGTCAGAAGCTCAATGCTATCGAGCTGGAATTTCGGGGCAAGAATGTACTGCTGGTTGATGACTCCATCGTGCGGGGCACTACCTCACAACAGATTATCCAGATGGCGCGCGAAGCCGGCGCCAACAAGGTCTATTTTGCCTCGGCAGCGCCGCCGGTACGTTATCCCAATGTCTACGGGATCGATATGCCCGCCGCGGATGAACTGATCGGTCATGGTCGTGACGAGAAACAAATAGCCCGGGCAATTGGCGCTGATAAGCTGATCTATCAGGATCTGTCCGATTTAATCGAGGCGGTGAAGAAAAAAGTACCGAGGCTGAAACAATTTGATACCTCGGTCTTCGATGGTACCTATGTGACCGGCGATGTCAGTGAATCTTATCTACAGCATATTGAATCACTGCGTAATGACAAGGCGCGCAGTCAGGATTCGAGCGCTGACGGTGAAGTAGTGGAAATCCGCAACTCAATGTAAGCGACTTGACGCCGCATTGAGGCTGACCTATGATAAATTACATCGCGCCGATTTAACTCAACTTGCGGGCGCGTAATAAATTCAGCTAAAGCGAGCGCGGACCCGCTTTGGCTTGAACAGCTTGGCGGGTTTTTTATTATCTGCGGAGTGAAAATGATCTCTCGTAGCGTCGTAAAGCCCGCAAAGGATAATAGTTGTTCTCTGCGCCTTTGAGTCCTGGCGAGAGAAAGAGTTTTATCGAACAATGCTGAGGAACAATGATGACGGACTTTGATAAGGAATGGGCAGTAGAGACGCTGGCGGTGCGCGCCGGGCAGGTACGCACCGCCGAAAACGAGCATTCTGAACCGATTTTTGCTACCTCCAGTTATGTGTTCGACACTGCTGCCGAGGCTGCGGCGCGATTCAAGGGAGAGTTGCCAGGTAATATCTATTCACGGTTTACCAATCCGACGGTTCGTACGTTTGAACAACGTCTGGCTGCGATGGAAGGAGGTGAGTCCTGTGTGGCGACCGCTTCGGGAATGTCGGCGATCCTCAGTACCTGTCTGGCGCTGTTGCAACAGGGGGATCATATCGTCTCTTCCCGTTCGATTTTCGGTACCTCGGTAGTCCTGTTCGACAAGTATCTGGGTAAAACAGGTATTGCAACCAGTTATGTCCCGTTAACGGATCTGTCGGCATGGGAAAACGCGATTCGCCCGGAAACGAAAATGCTGTTTCTTGAGACTCCCTCCAACCCGTTGAGTGAAGTGGCAAACATTCAGGCGCTGGCGAGTCTGGCCAGGGCACATGATTGTCTGCTGGTGGTGGATAACTGTTTTTGTACACCGGTGCTGCAACAACCGCTGAAACTCGGTGCCAATATTGTGATTCATTCGGCGACCAAATACATTGATGGACAGGGGCGTTGCATCGGCGGCGCGGTCGTCGGAGACAGCAAGCTGGTGGGTGAGGAGGTATATGGTTTTTTGCGCACTGCCGGCCCGACGCTCAGCCCGTTCAACGCCTGGGTTTTTCTCAAGGGACTGGAGACCCTCAACGTGCGCATGAAAGCGCACAGTGACAATGCCAGCCAGCTGGCCGAGTATTTGCAACAGCATCCCAACGTGAGCCAGGTGTTTTATGCCGGGTTATCGGAGCACCCGCAGCATGAACTGGCCGCTCGCCAGCAGAGCGGTTATGGCGGTGTACTGGCCTTTGAAGTGAAAGGAGGGCAGAAAGCAGCCTGGAATCTAATCGACAATACCCGCCTGTTGTCGATTACCGCCAACCTGGGAGACGCCAAAACCACCATCACCCATCCGGCCAGCACCACGCACGGACGGCTCAGCGACGAACAACGCGCCGAGTCGGGTATTACACCCGGACTGGTGCGGGTTGCTGTCGGCCTGGAAAACGTCGGAGACATCATTACCGACCTTGAACGGGGTCTGAAGTAATTTTGAATTTTAAATGTTGAATTCTGAATTCAATGTGGATTCCACAATTTAAAATTCAACATTAAAAATTATATCTTTTCGTCTTTGCGCCTCTACGTTAAAGATTACGTTTCACGATTCTGTAGGAATTGTCCTACATGATTCTCAGAAAAGGCTGACAATCCTCGCTTTGTCTGTGCTGTTAGAGTTCAGGGTGGCCATTGGAATAATGCTGATGGCGGTAGAGCGTGAGAGGGATGCAGTATGAAACCTTATACTTTATATTTTAATGGGTTTTTGTTTTTTGATGAACGATGAGGATCATTCCGGGGTTTCTCAACAGAGTGCTGATGCCGATCAGAAAGAGGATTTCGACGCCAATTATCCCCGCGATCCTAACAAGCGAGGCTTACTCGTCTCGCTGGGTATCTCGGTGGTGGTGATCGGTCTTTTGATTCTCGCTCTTGTGTGAAGCCCGCCCGGCTTCCAGCCGGGCCAGAAGTTGTCGGGTTATGGCGTTAACCTCGAGTCGGGCCAGGGTATCCGGTTCGATCCAGGCGGCGTCGAGTACGTCGTCGTCGGCCTGCGGCTCCCCGTCGAGATAGTCGGCCAGTAAATCCACGATGACATAGTGATAACGCAGTTCACCTTCGTTATCCCGTTCAATGACATCGAAGCTGAAAATCGGTTCACCGGCACGGATATGAATGCCGGTTTCCTCCCGGATTTCCCGCTCCGCCGCCTGTTGCAGGCTTTCACCGGCGCGGACTTTACCCCCCGGAATTGTCCACTGACCGGCATTGGGCTCGGTACCCCGTTGAATCAGTAATATAGCCTTGCCCCGGCGAACAACGGCGCCAACCGCCACCTGGGGAAAAGAAGGCATAAAAACTCTCCACAACATCTACTGAGAAATAGCTTATCAGATCAGGCTGACAGCCTGTGAGGGGTTATTCGGTCTGCCATTCCTGTTCCAGCAACAGCCTGGCAGGTCGGCGATGATTTCTTCGCAGCCACATTACCAGCACACCGGTAACACTCATCAGCAGACCGCAGACAAAGGACATTAGGCTATCCAGCAGCAGCATTGCGGCAATACCGCAACACACATAAAAATAGGGCAATATTTCGTAAATCGGTTTGGGAAGCATGGGAAAGTCCTCGCTGGTTTCGTTCCATGAAAAAAACGATGTCGCTTAACCGGCGACAAGGTGGGCAACAATTTCAGCCTAGCACCCTTTTGCCTTATTGCCAGGATTACCTTCATTTATTGACCCCCGCAATAAAACGGGTATGGTGTCAGCCCATGCCACATTCCGATATCGAACCCCGGTCACTGTTATTGTCGCTCTATCAGGCGGGTCTCAAGGCAGTCGCCGGCGAGACGGTAACCCGCGGTTATCTGCGTCAGCGGGATTGGCAGGCCGATATGCCGATGGCTGTGCTGGCCTGTGGCAAGGCAGCTGTAGCCATGGCGCGGGGGGCGGAGTCGGTTCTCGGGCAACGGATCGAGCAGGGGTTGCTGATCACCAAACACGGTTATCGGGAGACCGGTCTGTCCTCTCGCTGGCAATACCTCGAAGCCGGTCATCCGCTGCCTGATGATTGCAGTCTGCAGGCGGGTCAACAATTGCTCGATTTTGTGGCGCAACTGCCGCCCGCCATGCCCTTGCTGAGCCTGATCTCGGGGGGGACCTCGGCGCTGCTGGAGGTCTTGCCGCCCGGGGTGAGTCTGGCGGACCTGCAGCGGGTCAATGCCTGGCTGCTGGGCAGTGGTCTCGACATTGCCGGCATGAACCGGGTGCGCAAGGTCCTGTCCTGTCTGAAGGGGGGCAGGTTATTGAATTATCTGGGCGAGCGGCCGGTATTGAACCTGATGATTTCCGATGTTCGTGGCGACGATCCGGCCGTGATCGGTTCGGGGTTGCTGACGCCGGACCAGGACCCTCTCCCATCGAATCTCCCCGACTGGTTAACTACCCTGCTGGCCCACAGCGCCGATTGCCCCCCCGGCCGGGCGGCGTTGCCGGTTGTGGAACCGCAGATTGTCGCCAGTAACCAGGATGCCTGTGAGGCCGTCACCGAGGCCGCCCGGACCCGGGATCTGCCGGTGACAATCCTGCCACCCCACTATGGTCCGGTCGCCGAGGTGGCCTCAGAGCTGGCCGGGTTCCTGCGCTCGGCAGGAGCGGGGGTCTATATCCGGGGCGGTGAACCCACTCTGGAATTACCGCCGCAACCGGGGCGGGGCGGGCGCAACCAGCATCTGGCGCTGAGTCTGGCGGCGTCGCTGGCCGGAGAGCCGGGTATCAGCGTGCTGTGCGGTGCCACCGACGGTAGTGACGGGCCCGGTAACGATGCCGGGGCGATTATCGACGGCACCACCGTGCGACAGGCCTCCGATTATCCCGGCGGTGCCACCGGCGCGCTGGATCGGGCCGACAGCGGCACCTTTCTGGCCGAGGCCGGGGCCCTGATCTCCACTGGACCCACCGGGACCAATGTCATGGATCTGGTTATCGCTATCAAAACAGGGCCGAGGGACGAGTGACGAGGGACGAGGCGAGTTTACTCGGGTCGGTTTTGACTTGTTTTCCTTCTGTGTTCTTTCCCGATCGAGGCAGGCTGTTACAATATCGCTATGAACCAGCCGGATACGCCTCGTAACTCGTCCCTCGTCCCTCGGCCCTCTGTTTTTGACGAGGCCGAAACCTGTCTGCGGGCCTGTGATCCCGATACCAAACTGCAGCAGACGCGGGTGGTGTCGGTGGCCTGGCAGGCGGGGGAATTGGCGTGCGAGTCGAGTGGGGAAGCGGTGTGCCTGTCCGAGCCGGGGCGTCCCGGGCGGCCGGAGCTGGTGGCCCCACGGGATCTGCCGACCCGCAGTACAGCCAGTGAGGCGGGTCGGGCGGCGCTGATCCACTCGATTTGTCATATCGAATTCAATGCCATTAACCTGGCCTGGGACGCGGTGTATCGTTTCCGTGATTTGCCACGGGACTATTACACGGACTGGATCAAGGTGGCGCGCGAGGAGGCGTATCATTTCAGCCTGCTGCGCGATCATCTGCGTCACCTGGGCTATGACTATGGCGATTTTCCGGCGCACAACGGCTTGTGGGAGATGTGTCTGCAAACGGCGCATGATCCGCTGGTCCGCATGGCGCTGGTGCCGCGCGTGCTGGAAGCACGGGGACTGGATGTGACACCGGGAATCATGCGCAAGCTGGAACAAAGCGGCGATGATAACGCCGTGGATCTGTTACGGATTATCCAACGCGACGAAGTCGGGCATGTCGCCATCGGCTCGCGCTGGTTTTCTTATTTGTGTGAACAACGTGGACTGGCGCCGGAAGCGACATTCCGCAAATTATTTGATCAATACATGCCGGCGGGCGGCCGGGGGCCGCTGGACAGGGCCTCGCGCCTGCAAGCCGGTTTTTCTGAAGCCGAACTGGATTATATCGAAGGGGTAGGATGATGTTGCAGTACAAAGCCGTAATGATGAGCCTGTTAGCGTTGACGATGCTGGGGGGGTGTGACACTTCAGAACCAGACCCGGGTAAGCAGAAGACGTCGGTCAAGATTGACTTCATGGAACACGAGCAATATGTCAAACCCTATCCAACCCGATTGATTGTCACCAACAAGTTCATGCGCTTCGATGACGGTGAAGGCTCCACCAGTTTTATCCTGTTTAACCGGGATACCGATACCATCTACAGTGTCAATGACGAGGATCGTACCGTAATGTCACTGAAGGATCAGGAGATTGATCTGGAACCACCCATGGCGCTGGAACTGGAAGAACGCAACCTGGGAACACTGGAAGAGGCCCCGAAAATACAGGGGATGACGCCTGTGCATTATCAGTTCTTCGCCAATGGCGAGGTCTGTTATGATGTGGTGGCCGTCAAGGGACTGATGCCCGATGTGGTCGACGCCATGCAGGCTTTTAAAACCATTCTGGCCAATGACAGCAAGGTAACGTTCAACAATATGCCTGCCGATCTGCACAATGCCTGCGATATGTCCATGAGTACCTTTGCCACCGGCCGGCATCTCAAGCACGGTTTTCCGATCCAGGAATGGAGTGTTGATGGAGACGGCCGGACGCTGGTTGACTATGATGAAAGCTACAAACCGGACCCGACGTTGTTCGAATTACCGGAGGATTACCGTCATTTTTCCGTTCAGGACATACGCGGAGGCAAGGTGAACGGCGGCGGGCATTGAGGTTTCTCAAAAAGTCTGCGAATAAACGCAAATCAGTAATGGAATAATACGCAGAGTGGTATAAGCACAGCGCTACCACCCTGTACCGGAAATTGGCCGGATCAAGCGCAGCGGATCCGGTAATCTTCTTAAAGCGGCAGCCCTTCCAGAGCACAGCCGCTTGCATCACACACCAGCACGCTGCCCTGTTCATACCAGTCACCCAGCACAATCCGGCGTGCCGGCTGTCCGTCCACGATAAATTCGTGGATGGCCGGGCGGTGAGTGTGGCCGTGAATCATCTGCAATACGTTGTGCTCGCGCAGCAGCTGTTCCACGGCCCGGGCATTGACATCCATGATCGCTTCATCCTTGCTGCCGGTCTCGAGTTTGCTGGTCTCACGGTATTGTCTGGCCAATGCCAGGCGCTCTTCGGGAGATTTGGCCAGTAACGCTTCCTGCCACGCGGGATCGCGTACCATGCGGCGAAATTCCTGGTAGGGCTGATCGTCGGTGCAGAGTATATCGCCGTGTAACAACAGCGTCGGGGTGCCGTAGAGATCGAGAGCGGTCGGCTCGGCCAGCAGTCTGGCGCCACTTTGACGGCAGAATTCCTCGCGCATGAGAAAATCCCGGTTACCGTACATGACATACAGCGGGACCTTTCGGGAGAGCGCGTGCATGGCATCGATGGCCGCCCGGTAGTCCGGCAGGATCATGTCATCGCCCAGCCAGACTTCGAACAGATCGCCGAGTATATAGAGGGCCTCGGCGTGGCTGGCCCGTTGTTGCAGAAAGTCGATGAACAGCCCGGTGATATCGGGCCGCTCATCGCTAAGGTGAAGATCGGAGATAAAGAGGGTAGTCATACCCGGAATTATTCGACTTCCACCCGTTCGATCACGATGTCTTCCTTGGGCACATCCTGATGAGGGCCGAAGGAGCCCGTGTCGACCTGGCGGATTGCATCCACAACATCCATGCCCTCGGCGACCTTGCCGAATACGCAATAGCCCCAGCCTTCACCCGTTTCGGAACGAAAGTTCAGAAAATCGTTGTTGGAAACGTTAATGAAGAACTGGGAGGAGGCGGAATGGGGATCCGGGGTGCGGGCCATGGCAATAGCGCCGCGCTCGTTCTTCAATCCGTTATTGGCTTCGTTTTGAATCGGCGCGTCGGTTTTTTTCTCACGCATGCCCGGTTCCATGCCACCACCCTGGACCATGAAGTCTTCAATCACACGATGGAAAATCGTACCATCGTAAAAGCCGCTTTTGGCATAGTTAAGAAAGTTCTCCACTGTTTTCGGCGCTTTTTCGGCGTTGAGTTCCAGCACAATCGTGCCTTTGTTGGTATGCAGTTTGACCATGAGGGTTCCTGGTTAGTTGGATGAAGCGGGCTGCTCGGGATTGAGCAGGGTGACATTCTGGATAATGACCGGGGTTTTGGGTACATCCCGGGCAAAGGGGCCGCCGGCTCCGGTAGTGACGGACTTGATTTTGTTCACGACATTCATGCCCTTGACCACCTTGCCGAAGACGGCATAACCGTATTCGCGGGGAGTTTTGCCGCTATGGTTGAGAAACTCGTTGTCAGCAACATTGATAAAGAACTGGGCCGTGGCCGAATGGGGATCCATGGTGCGGGCCATGGCGATGGTGCCGGGTTTGTTTTGCAGTCCGTTGTCGGCCTCATTGACCACCGGCGCCCGGGTTTCCTTGCGCTCGTAACCGGGGGTAAAACCGCCCCCCTGGATCATAAAGTCATCGATCACGCGGTGAAACAGCGTGTTGTCGTAAAAGCCGTCCTCGACATAGCGCAGAAAATTGTCAACTGTCCTGGGGGCTTTGTCCGGCGTCAGCTCCAGAACAATCGTGCCCATGCTCGTTTGCATTTCGACTCGCGGCGCGGATTCCTGGGCCAGGGCGGAAGCGGGGACGAGCAGGAGGATCAGTTTGAGCCAGAGCAGGAGATTTCGCATAACAGCAATTCCATAAGGTTGAGGCATAGAGTGGGCATAATAATGGGTTTGTGCGGCGGGTAAAAGTCTTGAATCGGCCGGCGGATTTTGTCTGGGCCAAGGAATTCCGGTACTCTACGCGCTGGTCGGTGCAAGGTGCGCCGGCATTTGTGACGAGTGACTCGAATGCTGCAAATCCATAATAATCTGACCCGGCGCAAGGAAACCTTCCAGCCCATCGATCCGGCCAATGTCAGGATGTATGTCTGCGGAATGACGGTCTATGATATGTGTCACATCGGCCATGCCCGGGTACTGGTGGTATTCGATGTGGTCTATCGCTATCTGTGCGAGGTGTTCGGGGCCGAACACGTCACTTATGTGCGCAACATTACCGATATCGACGATAAGATTATCCAGCGCGCCAGCGAAAATCATGAGCCCATTGATAGCCTGACCGACCGCTACATCGAGGAGATGAACCGCGATGCCGGGGCCCTGGGCGTGCGGCAACCCAACCAGGAACCCCGTGCGACGCTGCATATGCAGCAGATCATCGAGATGATCGCCACCCTGGTGGAGAAGGGCTATGCCTATGCGGCCGATAACGGCGATGTCTACTATGACGTCAGCCAGTTTGACGGCTACGGACGCCTGTCCGGCAAACATATCGAGGATCTGCGTGCCGGCGAACGCATTGCGGTTGACGAGGCCAAGCAGGATCCCCTCGATTTTGTTCTGTGGAAGGCCGCCAAGGAAGGTGAGCCAGCCTGGGATTCACTCTGGGGCAAGGGCCGCCCCGGCTGGCATATCGAGTGTTCGGCCATGTCCACCCATTGTCTGGGCCACCATTTCGACATCCACGGTGGCGGGCTGGATCTGCAGTTTCCCCATCATGAAAATGAAATCGCCCAGTCCGAGGCCGCCACCGGCGAGACCTTTGTCAATGTCTGGATGCACAACGGCTTTGTGCGGGTGGACGAAGAAAAAATGTCCAAATCGCTGGGCAACTTTTTCACCATCCGCGACGTGCTGCAGCAGTATGCACCGGAAGTGCTGCGCTATTTTATTCTCTCCAGTCACTATCGCAGTCCGCTCAATTACTCGGATCAGCACCTGGACAATGCCAAAGGGGCATTGACCACACTGTATACCGCCTTGCGGGGGCATGAAGCGGTCGAAGCGGCTCCGCTCAGTGCGGATTATGTCGAACGTTTTCGCACCGCCATGGACGATGATTTCAATACCCCCGAAGCCCAGTCGGTGTTGTTTGAACTGGCCCACGAGATCAACCGGCAGGCGGATCCGGGGTTGGCGCAACAGGCGGCCGCCACGCTTAAATATCTCGGCGGCCTGCTCGGTTTGTTGCAACAGTCGCCACAGGCGTTTTTGCAGGGCGAGGGGGGCGGCGACGCGCCGGACAGCGACGTCATCGAGGCGCTGATTCGTCAGCGCACCGAGGCGCGTGCCAACAAGGACTTTGCAGAGAGTGACCGGATCCGCGATGAACTGCACGACCAGGGCGTGATACTCGAGGACGGCCCCGGGGGCACCACCTGGCGACGGGTGTAAGTTTCCATCGTCCCGTAGCGATCAACTGTCTGAATCCGTCGTAAGGAGGTCAATGTGAAGATCCGAACGCTGGTATTGTTGTTCGTGGGGCCATTTTTGTTATCGGGCAATCCGGTTTTCAGCCAGGAGGCTCTCCAGGAAGATCAGACACATGTTGCGACCTGGAACCGCTTTGCCGATCAGACTCTGGCGCTGCATCGGCAATTAATTGACGAGCAGGACGTTGAACGCCAGACCACGACGGGTGGCTATGCCCACCTGCCGGAATTTTATCGTCAGGAAAGTTATTTTCACGACGGCGAGCTGATCAGCCGGGTGCAATGGGAAATCGAATCCGGCGACCTGCATGTGATCGAAGTATTTATTCGCGATGATGAGGGGCGCGTCGTACGCGATTATACCGCCGCCTATTTGCCCGAATACCATAACGCGCCGACCCAGACCCTGGTGAGTTTCCATGCTTACAATAACGGTCTGCACGCATTTCGCAGCTTCGATGCCTCGGGAGAGTTGAACGTGGAGCGGTGTAGCGGCACACACGAGGGTGAGCGCGTAGAATTACTGGTTGATCAGGGATCGGTGTTTGGCAGTACCGAGCAAGATCCCGAATTGCAGCAAACCCCGCTTTATCAACGCTGCTTCGCTGGCCTGCCCGAGAAGCCGGGCAAGTATCTTCAGCCTCAGTAAGTCCCACAGAGGCAGGCCGGACATAGCCAAGTGGTGTCCGGCGGGATAGGCCGCAAAGGTTTAATGATCGTGGAAGTTGTTACAGGCGTCGACCGTGTTCTGCAGCAGCATGGCCACGGTCATGGGGCCGACTCCGCCGGGCACCGGGCTGATCCAGGCGGCGTGCTGGCTGGCGGAGGCAAAATCGACATCCCCGATCAGCTTGCCGGCCTCGGTGCGGTTGATCCCCACATCGATCACGGTGGCGCCGGGTTTAACCCAGTCGCCGTCGACGACGCCCGGTTTTCCGACGGCCACCACCACAATCTCCGCCTCGCGCACCTTCTGTTTCAGATCCCGGGTAAAACGGTGGCAGACCGTGACTGTGGCGCCGGCCAGTAACAGCTCCAGCGCCATCGGGCGGCCGACGTGGTTGGAAGCGCCGACCACCAGCGTGTCCTGGCCCTTGACCGGCTGGCCGGTGCTCTCCAGCATGGCGATTACCCCGCGCGGGGTGCACGGGCGCAACACCGGCATGCGCACCGCCAGGCGGCCGATATTGTAGGGGTGAAAGCCGTCCACATCCTTGTCGGGCTTGACGCGCTCGATGACGGTTTCCTGGTTGATATGCGGGGGCAGGGGCATCTGTACCAGAATCCCGTCCACCACCGGATTGGCGTTGAGCTCGTCGATCAGGGTCAGCAGGCGATCCTGTTCCGTATCAATGGGCAGGTCATAGGCATAGGAGTTGATCCCGGCCTCTTCGCACGCCTTGCGCTTGTTGCGCACATACACTTCCGAGGCCGGATCGTTGCCGACCAGGATGACAGCCAGTCCGGGGGCTCGCTTTTCGGCCTCCAGCCGGGCATCCACCTGCTGTTTCACCAACTGGCGCCGCTGGGCGGCGAGGGCCTTGCCATCGATAATCTGGGCTGTCATGCAAACCTGTCCGAATTTGGGTTTCTGGAATTGAAATCCCTGTTATGATCGCATGATAGTCTCGTCAGGCCAAGCATACGGCGGAAAATAGCAGCAATTTCATTGACCTGCGTCGGCAGTATGCGTATTATCGCCGCCCTTGTTCGGGGAATAGCGCAGTCTGGTAGCGCGCCTGCTTTGGGAGCAGGATGTCGGGGGTTCGAATCCCTCTTCCCCGACCAGTTCAGCGCCCGTAGCTCATTTGGATAGAGCATCGGCCTTTAAGCTCGTCCTGTGGGACGAACGAGGAGCCTTTGCAGGGAACCGGAACCTGCAAAGTGGATCGCACTGTATCGGGGAAACCTTAACAGGTCAGGCTGATGGCAATCCCGAGGAAACCGGTGGTTCGCCCTCTGGGCGCTATGATAAAATCACCGGGATCCGTAGAGGCCATACGTGCGACACCTGAGACGGTGAAGAGATGGTCCAGACCACAAACGGATGGAATCCGGCAGCGAAAGCTGTAGCGGGTAAGCTAAGCCGAGGGTAGCAGGTTCGAGTCCTGCCGGGCGCGCCAATACCCAGGTTCTAGCAGCTAGTAACTAGAATCTAGATACTTGTTCTATGGTGGCTGTAGCTCAGTTGGTAGAGTGCAGGATTGTGGCTCCTGTTGTCGTGGGTTCGATTCCCATCAGCCACCCCATCTGATGAATAAAGGGCTGTCTCAGTGAGACAGCCCTTTATTTATTACGTGACAAAAAAATAGTTCAGTCAATTTAGCGTCCGGGTACGGACAGGACCAGGCTAATCATTGCCCAGCCGGCGAACAGAAAGTCGACTCCCACCAGAATACCGATCAGCCAGAACGCAGCTTCCGGAAGTTGCGTAATAACCAGAATACCCAGAATCAGTGCCAGGATGCCACTGGCCAGAATCCAGCCCCAGGCATCATACGGTTTAAGCTGAAACGCCAGGATCGTACGAAATACGCCCGATACCAGAAACATGGCTGTGATCAACAGGGTGACAGTCATAATGCCGTGCATCGGAAAAGCCACCAGCAGCCCTCCGATGATGACGGTCAACAGGGCAGTCAGCAAAGATAACCAGAATCCTTTCCAGGGCCTGACTTGCAAGGCGTGTACCGTACCGATTATCCCGGCCACCAGTAATATCACGCCAAGCGCCAGTTCGCCGGCGAGAGTGGCGGCAAAGGGAAACAGCAGGGCGGCTATCCCCAGTAAAACCATTACCCCACCGAGGAAAATGAACCAGCCGCGGTGCTTCTGTATTTCCGCACTGTTGACGAAAAGATGATGTTCCCTGAATTCATCTGCGAGGGTCATTTTGTTCTCCTTTGTCACCGTTGCGATGACGATTGTGGTTATCATTTTCTTTTAAGGGAATCTGCGCATCCTGACGATATCGTCGCTTTGCACCGGGGCGATAGATATAGACAATAATCCCGATAAATATAAGCGGTATACCAAATAGATAAAGATAGCCTGACCAGCTCATAATTTGCTTTTCCTCAATTGACTCTCAAGGGGATATAGCCGGATTTCCTGATTAAAGTCTGGCAGGAATTCCCCGGCTGCGCGTTGAGATTTTTCAATGTTAATCAGAGCAGATACTTCAAACTGGAGTTAACAAATACCAGTTCATGGAGGCGATGTGATACATCCGGAATTATTACGGGATAAGGGCGTTGTTATCGTTAGTCCGAGCGGGAAGCTGGAACAAACGGATTTCGAGGAATTGGCCTATCTGGTTAACCCGTATATTGAAAAACATGGAGAAATCAACGGGATGATGATTCTGGCCAGTGATTTTCCTGGTTGGGAGGATTTTGCCGCCCTGGTTTCTCATATCCGTTTTGTCGAAGATCACCAGACCCGGGTAAAACGGGTGGCCGTGGTCAGTGATGACGATATTCTTTCCCTGTTGCCGAAACTGGCCGATCATTTTGTTGAAGCCGAAGTGCAACATTTCCCTTTTGCTCAACGCGAACAGGCCATGTCCTGGCTGGAGAGTTCGGGAACATGAGCGGCTCCATGTTTTTCGGAACCGGTTAACAAGGGGATCAGGCGGCAGGTTTTCTAACGTGGCTCCACCAGATGCGGCAGGCACCTTCGTCAGAGACCATGCAGGGGCCGATGGGATGGCGCGGCGTACAGGCGGCACCGTAAAGTTTACATTCGGTGGGGTAGATCTTGCCCAGTACCACCCGCGCGCAGTCGCACCCCGGTGGCATCTTGCCGGCTCGTTTACGGGCCTCATCCTGATAGCTGGCGTATTTTTGACGGGCGTCATGCGGCTGCCAGGCTTCCCTCAGACCAAAACCTGATGAAGGAATGACTCCGATACCACGCCACTTGGCGTCGATGACTTCCATGACGTTATACAGATGCTGTTTGGCGCGGGGGTTACCCGCTTTGCTGACCAGTTCGGGATAGCAATTATCCAGAAATGGCCTGTCCTCCAGTCGCTGTCGCAGTGTCGAATAGATAGCGGCCAGCAGGCTCTCGTTATTGAAACCGGCCACGGCCGCCGGAATGTTGTGCTGTTCGACGACGAAGCGCCATTCCTCAGAACCCATGACCGTGGCCACATGCCCCGGGGCGACCAGACAATCGAAACCGGGTTCGTCCGATGCCAGTAGCATGGCAACTGCCGGCCAGGTAAGACGACCCGAGAGCAGTAACAACAGGTTGTCCGGGGCGCCCTCGGCCAGCATGGCCGCCACCGGGGCGGTGGTGGTTTCAAAGCCGGCGGCAAAGAAGATAACTTCTTTGTCGGGATGCTCATTGGCGATCCGGACCACTTCGGCGGGCGAGGCTACCGGGCGGATGTCGGCGCCAATGGCCCGGGCCTCTTCCAGGGAGCGCGCCTCGCTTTTGCTGACATTGACCGGGACCCGCAACATATCGCCGAAGGCTACCAGAATGACATCCTCGTTCAGTGCAATCTGGATGGCTTCATAGACATCTTCTTCGGGGCAGACACAGACGGGACAACCGGGGCCGGGAATCAATTCGATGTTATCGGGCAGGGCAGTGCGCAGGCCGGCCTGGGTAATCGAGCGTTCGTGCCCGCCACACACGTTCATGATGCGCACCTTCTTCGGCAACGACAGTTGCCGAATCTTCTGCAGCCATTGTCTGGCGGTCAGACTCATCAGCGATTATCGATCTCAGGGTTGGGCCGGTTCGCCGGCGTGCAACCGGCCGTTGTTCGCCTGGATTTTAGGCAATACTGTTTCGCCCCGGGCAAGTCGCTGTTGATGTGAAGCTATTGCGTTTTCCAGCCAGTCGAACCACGCATCCATGCCCTGTTGTCGGGTGGCCGACAGCGACAGCATGGGAGCGGGGTTGGCCAGTTGCCGCAGGCACTGCTCGGCTTTGAGTGGTTCAAAGTCATCCAGTACCGCGAGCAGGTCGATTTTGGTCAGCAGCATGAGATCGGCGGCGCGGAACATGACCGGGTATTTGGCCGGCTTGTCGTCGCCTTCGGTCACCGAGAGCAGGGTAATGTTGTGGTGATGGCCGAGATCGAAACTGGCGGGGCAGACCAGGTTGCCAACGTTCTCGATAAAGAGTAGATCGTAATCGGCCAGGTTCAGCTGGTGCAGAGCATCATGCACCATGTGGGCATCCAGGTGGCAGGCGCTGCCGGTGGCGATCTGGATCGCCGTGATACCTCTGGCGCGGATGCGTTCGGCATCATTTTCGGTTTCCAGATCACCTTCGATGACGGCGATGCGATAACGATCGGCCAGGGCATCGATGGTTGCCTCGAGCAGGGCGGTCTTGCCCGAGCCGGGGGAGGACATCAGGTTGATGGCCAGTACGCTGTGTTGATCAAAGTGCTGACGGTTGTGTAGTGCCTGATGATCGTTTTCCGACAGCAGACTTTGCAGTACCATCACCGCTGACTTGCCGTCGGCGGTTTTTTCCAGCATGCCGGTCGGTTGCAGCAGGTGCCGGTTACCGGAAGTAATATTGCAGCCGCAGGTATCACACATACCGCCTTCCTCCGAATAGATTAAAAAAGCCCAACCACGAAGACACCAAGACACGAAAATTTATAAATGTATATGATGCGATTTTATTTATCTTGGTGTCTTCGTGTCTTGGTGGTTTGCATTTGTTTATTAACCCTTTGCCGCCTGTTCAGCCGTCGAGCGGTCCAGTTCAAGGCTGGCCAGTAACATTTCGTCGCCGCTTAATAAACGGGTCTGCCAGTGACCGCATTGTCCGCACACCAGTTTGCTGGCCGAGACGGCGTTCGATTCGGCGCCGCAATGCCGGCATTCGAGGCGAATGGGTAGCAGCTCAATTTCCAGCACCGCGTTTTCGGCGATGCTGCCGGCGACGGCCAGGGGAAAGGCCTGCTGCAGTAATTGCGGCTCGACACCGGACAAAGGACCAATCTGTACTTTGATACAGTGCACCGCGGTGGCCCGGTTTTCCATCGCCACGGTTTCGATCTGTTTCAGCATGCTCTGACAGATCGACAGTTCATGCATTGGAGAGGGCCGATTCGGCGGCCAGGATCTCATCAAACAGTTCCCAGCTCGAGCGGGCATCCTGTTCGCAGATTTTCTGGATGGCATAGCCCACGTGAACCATCACATAATCGCCGGTCTGGACTGCCTCGTCCTGCAACATGAACAGGCTGATATCCCGTTCCACGCCTTTGGCTTCGCAACGGGCGTTGAAACCGTTGATTTCCACAATCTGCATCGGAATGCCCAGGCACATGGGTTACTGATCCCGGCGTTTGCGTGCTTTTGCCCGGCGCATAACGAGGCCTTTTAACATGTACACCGCGAACAGGCCCGAACCCAGGATCATCAGCAGATGATCCGGCTGGCTGAGCAGGTGCAAAATGCCCTCGCCAAAGGGCATGCTGTGCCCGGCTGCAGGGTGAGCCACACCGGAGCTGCTGAATAACAGTCCGCCGCTGGATAACAAAATGGCAGGAAACAGGCGTGACATGGTTATCTCTCCTTCTTGTCAGACGACTTTGACATTGACCAGCTCATCTTCCTCAGTATCGGTCACATGCCCGGCTCAGGCAATACAGGGAACCCGGTTGCGAATGGTGTACAGGATTTCTCGGGCCACGGGCGAAATGTTTATTCAGGAGCGTTCCTGGTTGATATAGGCGACGATGTGGCGCAGGGCCTCATCGTCCAGTTCAAAACGGTGGGGCCGTATCGTGTCCGAGCGTAAAAGTTCAGGGAGTTGATCGGGCGGGGTTGTGAGTTTAGCCGGGGTTTGGTGGCAGCGACTACAATGTTGCTGGAACAGGTGCTTACCTTCGGCCGCGCTAACGGCTGGAGTACTGAACATGATGCCGATACTGCACAGAATGCTCAAGCGAGTCGAAGGTGTTATGTGATCAGACATAGTGAACTCCCGGGTTAGTGACAGGTTATGCCGGTGTCTGTGGGGGCCGCGCAGAATCCCGGTCCCTGTTTATTAATAGCAAATAGACGGAATTTGTCACGCGCACCAGTCAACCTCCCTTTACCGCCCCTGCAGGATCGGAGCCTGCCGCGGTCATTTAGCATATCCGGGGCAGAGGATCGTTCTCCAGTTCTTCCAGTACCCGTTCGCCGCCCAGTTCGGTCTCCAGGACTACGCCGGGATCCTCGCAATTCAGATGACCAATAATGGCGGCCTCCTCGCCCCCGGTAAGCTGTTGCCAACGTTCCAGCAGGGCCCCGGCCTGAGCACTTGCAACAACGGCGACAATCCGGCCTTCACATGCCAGGTAACAGGGATCGTAGCCGAGTATGTCGCAAACTGACCGGACCGGCTGGCGTACCGGAATCCCGGTCTCCTGGATCCGCACACCCAGACCGGTGGCGCGCTGAATCTCATGCAGGACTGTTGCCAGCCCGCCGCGGGTGGGATCGCGCATATAGCGCAGCCCTTCCAGTTCGGTGGCGGCCTGTGCCAGCGGCAGAACGCTGGCGGCGTCGGAACGGACATCGCCGCGCAGGCCGAACTGTTCTCTGGCCAGCATGACGGCAATCCCGTGGTCGCCAACCGGGCCGCTGACGATGATCGTGTCTTGTGGCTGGATATGGAACATCCCCAGTTGTAACGAACGTCTTCGCAGGCCGACACCGGTGGTAGCAAAATAGACCCCGCTGCCTTCGCCGCGAGGCACCACCTTGGTATCGCCGCAGGCAATACGCACACCAGCTTCACGGGCCGCGCCCGCCAGGCTGTTGAGCAGACGCTGAAGTAATGCCACCTCGAGTCCTTCTTCGATAAACAGGTTCAACGTCAGGTAATGGGGAATTGCACCGCTGACCGCCAGATCGTTGACCGTGCCATGCACCGCCAACGAACCGATATCGCCGCCCGGGAATTCCAGCGGCTTGACCGTAAAGCCGTCGGTAGTGATCAGTAACTCGGCTCCATCTGTGTTCAGCGCGATACTGGCCGCATCGTTTTCGATATCTCCCAGCCGATCGCCGAGACAATCGGCAATCAATCCTGCAATCAATTCGCGCATAAGGCGGCCCCCATTACCGTGGGCGAGTGAGATGTGCGAGTCAGTCAGGTTGTTCATGGGGTTGATTTTTTACCGCAGAGACGAAAACATAATGTCGAATATTGAGTTAAATCTGGATACAGAGATTTAATTCAAATTCAGCATTCAAGACTCAGAATGATTTTAGCTCTTGAGCCGGGCCTGGGCTTCGATAATCTGACCGTAACATAGTCCGGCGTCGTTGATCGGGACCTGTTGCGGCAGATAGACGCGAAAGCCGGCCTGGCGGCACTGTTGCATGACCTGTTGACTGAGTAAACGGTTTTGAAAGACGCCGCCGGATAGCCCGACGGCAAAATCGCCATGTTGCCGATGCAATTCGACAGCCTGAGCGAGCAGGGCCCGGGCCAGGCTGTGATGAAAGGCCGCAGCCCGATCGGCAATCGACAATGTTTCATCCAGCAATAACGGCAACAACGGTGCCCAGTCACTGCGTAACAGCCCTGACTGTTTCATCAGGGGCAGATCGATGCCTTTATGCGTGCCGTTGAACGCCTGCTGTTCCAGCCACATCGGTCCCTGGCCTTCAAAGCTGGCGTTACGGCAAAGGCCGGTGAGGGCGGATGCGGCATCGAACAGGCGACCGACTGCCGTGGTTTGCGGTGCGTTGAGTCTTTTGTGCCAGGCCTGGTGTAACAGAGCGGTATTCTCGGGGGCATCAGACCAGTCGTATTGGGTCTGCCAGCACAATGCCAGGGCCGTGCGCCAGGGTTCACGCGCGGTGCGTTCGCCGCCGGGTAAATAAAACGGCCGCCAGCTGGCCAGGCGCTGCCATTGGCCGGGCTGGCCCAGCAGGGCTTCACCACCCCACAGTGTACCGTCCGCTCCCAGTCCGACACCGTCCCAGGTGAACACCAGCCAGCGTGGCTCGTGGGGATATTCGCCGGCGACAATGGCGGCATGGGCGTGATGATGGGCTACCGTTTCCAGCGGCTGGTTCTGTTGTTTGGCCCAGCGTGAACTGAAATAGTCGGGATGCTTGTCACAGACCAGTGCAGCGGCTTCTACGGCATAGAGTTGTTGCAAGTCGGCAATGGTCCGGGCATAAATCTGCTGGCTGCGCGGCGCATCGAGATCGCCGATATGCGGGGAGATGACAATCCGCTGATCCCATGCAAGTGCCACGCTGTTTTTCATATGACCGCCACAGGCGAGCATCGGCCGGGATAATGGCTGCGGCAAAGCCAGTTCCAGCGGCGCATTGCCACGTCCCAGGCGCAGGGGGCGAGGTTGGCGATCGATGATGCGTATCACCGGGTCATCCGCCGGTCGTACGATGGGACGATTATGGTGCAGGCGCACAGGGGTCAGATGTGCGAGGCGTTGTCTGACCTCATCCGCGTCGGTCAGTACCGGTTCCCCGGAAAGATTGGCCGAAGTGGCCACGATGGGTTTGCCAAACCGGGCCAGAAGAAGATGGTGCAGAGGACTGTAAGGCAACATGACGCCCAGCTCATTCATGCCCGGAGCCAGATTTTCGGGTAGCTGGCTGTTACCGTGGCGCGACAACAGCACAATGGGTCGGGTCACTGAACACAAGGCCTCGGCGGAGACCGCGTCCACTTGCAGCTCATGACGAATTCTGTCGAGTTCATCCTTGCCTTCGGAAGGAAACATTACGGCGAGCGGTTTGTCAGGTCGCTTCTTTCGCCCCCGAAGATAGTCGATTGCCTTCGTATTGGTGGCGTCACAGCAAAGGTGATAACCACCGATACCTTTTACGATGATGATAGCGCCCTGTTGAAGTGAATCGACGGACGCTTGCAGAGCCGCCTCACCGGCAATTTGCCGGTTCGTACCGGCTGTTTCAAACTGGAGCTGGGGACCACAATCGGGACAGGCCAGCGGTTCGGCGTGAAATCGCCGATTCAGAGGATCAGTATAGTCTGCCTGACAGGTGGGACACAGGGTGAATCCCGACATGCTTGTATTGGCGCGATCATAAGGTAGGTGCCTGACAAGCGTATAACGAGGGCCACACGCGGTGCAGTTGATGAACGGGTAAGCATAGCGACGGTCATCGGGATCGTTGAGTTCACGCAGGCAATCGGAACAGAGAAAGTAGTCAGGCGGAATATGGATGTCGGCGCCGAGAGCAGACTGCGACGGAAGGATGAGAAAACCCTTCTCTTCGCGAACAATGTTCAGGCTTTCGTTTTTGCTGACCACAGGCCGTGAGGCAGGTGGGGGATGGACCTGTAGCTGTGAAATAAACATTTCGATATGTTGAACATCTCCCTGGAGCTGTAGCTGTACCTGACCCTGGCTGTTTCTGACCCAGCCGCTGAGGTGCAGTTGTTGTGCGAGCCGGAAAACGAACGGTCGGAATCCGACGCCCTGAACACGGCCACTGATAATCAGCTCTCGTCTTTGTGGCATATTCATAGAATAAAGTGTCGTCTCGTCACCCGTGGCGATAAACGATATAATGCAACAAATTTCAGGCTCAGGGTGTCAAGGAAGAAACAGGGTTGACCCTCTGTCATGATAAATATTCTGACGGCGTAGTAAAGCGCGATTTTTCTGGCGCGTATCAACAAGCATGATTATATGGAGTTAACGGAATAAATGGATCTGCTGAATAATCTGTTATTGATCGCCGCGTTGCTGTTATTCGGGAGTATTGTAGTCAGTTCAATCTCGGCACGGGTCGGCGCTCCCCTGCTGTTAATCTTTTTAATTGTGGGTATGCTCGGCGGTGAAGAAGGGCCGGGAAATCTGGTATTTGATGATGTCGGTACCGCCTATCTGATCGGTTCGACAGCGCTGGGGATCATTCTTTTAAACGGTGGACTGCACACCAAATTTGAAAGTTTTCGGGTTGGGTTGCGCCCGGCATTGAGTCTGGCAACCGTCGGGGTTTTGATTACCAGTGGTCTGGTGGGGCTGGCGGCAGCCTGGATTTTTGAGTTGCACTGGATGCAGGGCATGCTGCTGGGTGCCATTATCGGTTCCACTGACGCGGCAGCGGTCTTTTCTCTGTTGCATGCCAGGGGAATGAATATCGAGCGCCGGGTGGGGGCCACACTGGAGATCGAGTCGGGTAGTAATGACCCGATGGCCATCTTTCTCACAATTGTCCTGATTGAACTGATCCAGACCCAGCAGTCGCTGATGAGCTGGGATGTCTTGCTCTCGTTTTGCATGCAGATGGGGATTGGCGCCCTGGCGGGGGTATTGGGGGCGCGCCTTCTGGGGTTTATGATAAACCATTTGACGCTGGCCAATGGTCTGTATCCTCTGCTGGTGACCAGTGGTGGCTTGCTGGTATTCGCTCTGAGTAACAGTCTGGGCGGCAGTGGTTTTCTGGCTATCTATCTGGTTGGTGTGGTTCTGGGCAATCGCAAGCTACATGCCGGACAGAATATTTTGCGTGTTCATGACGGGCTGGCCTGGTTAAGCCAGATCGGTATGTTCCTGATCCTGGGATTACTGGTCACGCCTTCCGAGCTCTATCCAGTCGCCTGGCACGCCCTTTTGATTGCACTGGTGCTGATTTTTATCGCGCGACCGCTGGCGGTGCTGCTATGCCTGTTACCGTTTCGCTTTGCCTGGCGCGAGATGAGTTATATTGCCTGGGTCGGGTTGCGGGGTGCGGTGCCAATTATTCTGGCCCTGTTTCCGTTACTGGCGGGAATGGAGCAAGCCGAACTCTATTTCAACGTGGCTTTTTTTGTCGTGCTGGTCTCATTATTATTACAGGGCTGGACCGTGGCTCCTGTAGCTCGCTGGTTACGTCTCGAGATTCCACCGGGACCGGAGCCTGTTATGCAGATCGATACCTTGATACCCGGGCATCCTGAATGTGAGATTCTGGTTTACCATCTTGGGCACAATAGCCCGTTGCGTGATCGTTCACCGGATTACTTTATTTTGCCAGGGACGGCGCGTCTGACTTCGGTTATACGCGATGGGATTTCTTATGATGCTAAAGATATCGATCGATTTGCAGAAGGGGACTATGTCCATATTCTTGCCGCCAGTGATGAAGTCGATCAGATCAACCGGCTGTTTACCACACTGGAGTACGCGGCGGATCATCAATTCTTTGGTGATTTTATTCTCGATCCTGCGGCCAAACTCTGCGATCTGTCGACAGTTTATGGTGTCTCGGTGCCCGAGCGATGTGACACAATGACTGTCGGGGAGTACGTGGCACAACAGTTTCGTAATAAGCCGGTTGTCGGTGATCGGGCGCGACTGGACACGGTTGAATTGGTTGTACTGGAGATCGAACAGGGCAGGATTGTTAAAGTGGGTCTGAAGATTGCCTGATGATGTGTAATTGATCGCCTGTTCGTTATTTGCCGGGATAGATAAAAGAGTGATTCTCTGCCATGAATGTCAGGCTGGCTACAACACCTCTTTGTATATCTGAACTACTGTTTCAAAATTTATGTGCGATTTATATTTATACTCAAGCGGATCCCGCAGGTCACGCTGACCGCCGTCATGCCAGTGTCGCCTGTTCAAAGCCGGTCTCTGTCTCGGCCCGATGCCCCGATCGCCAATATCCGCCTGATGTTCGAAATCTTCCCGCAACGCTTTATGATTCATGCTGTTTTCCGTTTTGATTAAGAACCCCCGGTCAAACGCAGGCGAGTATGACTTGAAAAACATCTAACGATTGTGGTTCAATTCAGCGCTTGGGGCCGTTAGCTCAGTTGGTAGAGCAGGAGACTCTTAATCTCTTGGTCGAAGGTTCGAGTCCTTCACGGCCCACCAGTTACCTGCCGATTGTCCCCGCTACGCGCACGGATTACACCTCTATACATAGTCTTCTGTATAATCCCTCCTGATGAGTATTCGCGGAAGTGGTGAAATTGGTATACACGCAGGTTTTAGGTACCTGTGCCGCAAGGCGTGTGGGTTCGAGTCCCACCTTCCGCACCAGCTGTTGAAGAGCTTTAACTATATGAATTTAAAGAACTAAACGACGAGGTCAAACACATGCAAGTCTCTGTAGAAGCCACCGGGGGTCTGGAACGCCGGATGACAGTGAACGTTGACGAGGAGCGAATCGCCTCGGCAGTCGACGATCGGCTCAAGAATATGACCCATACCGTCAAGCTCAAGGGCTTTCGCAAGGGCAAGGTGCCGTTCAAGGTGGTCAAACAGCATTACGGCAAGCAGGTGCGTGATGAAGTGATTGGCGAAGTCGTGCAATCCACCTTTTACGAGGCCGTCAGCCAGGAAAAGCTGCAGCCGGCCGGGAATCCGAATTTTGACGATTTGAAAAACGAGCCGGGTCAGGGGCTGGCCTATACCGCCACTTTTGAAATTTACCCCGACCTCGAGCTGGCCCCCATGGCCGAGCAGACCGTCGAAAAACCGGTGACCGAGATTGGCGAGGGTGATGTCGACAAGATGATCGAAACCATCCGCAAGCAGAACATCAGCTGGCAACCGGTAGAGCGTGAAGCCAAACAGGGCGATCGCGTCACTATCGACTTCAAGGGCATGGTCGACGGCGAGACCTTTGAAGGCGGCAGCGGTGAAGGGATGCAGGTCGAACTGGGCGCCGGTCGCATGATTCCGGGCTTTGAAGACGGTCTGATGGGAGCCAAAGCCGGTGAAGACCGGACCCTGAACGTGACTTTTCCAGAGGATTACCACGTTGAGAGCCTGGCCGGCAAACCCGCGGTATTTGAAGCCCATATAAAAAGTGTCGAGGAAGCCGTCCTGCCCGAAGTCGATGCCGAGTTTGCCAGGCAACTGGGCGTGGAAAGCGGCGACCTGAGCGAGATGCGCGATGAGGTCCGTGCGAACATGCAACGTGAGCTGGATGAGCGTTTGCGCGGGAAGCTCAAGGAAGCGGTGATCGAGACCCTGCTGGCCGCCAACCCGATTGATGTGCCCAGATCATTAGTGGAAAACGAGGAACGGACTCTGTTACAGCAGATGCTGCAGAACCTTGCCAGCCAGGGGATGCAACAGCAGGACCTATCAGGTCTTAACCCGGAAATGTTCCGTGAGCAGGCCGAAAAGCGCGTGACACTGGGGCTGATTATGTCGGAGATCGTCAAGGCCAATGACCTCAAGGTGGAACCGGAGCAGGTCAAGGCGCGCATCCAGGAGATCGCCGCCCCTTACGAACACCCCGAAGAAGTGGTCAAATGGTACCAGTCCGATCGCCAGCGTCTGAGCGAAATCGAATCGCTGGTCTTCGAGGATCAGGTTGTCGACTGGGTGGTCGATCAGGCCAAAGTGGTTGAGAAACCAGTCTCATTTGATGAAATAATGACGTCCGAAAATGCGAAATAACAAGCTAGCAGCTTAAAGGATAGGTAGTCGTGACCGATAATCATAGCAAGCACACCGATACCGTGGCCCAGCTGGTTCCCATGGTGGTTGAGCAGACCTCGCGCGGCGAACGCTCTTATGACATCTATTCACGTCTGCTCAAGGAGCGGGTGATCTTTGTGGTGGGGCAGGTCGAGGATCATATGGCCAACCTGATTGTGGCCCAGCTGTTGTTCCTCGAGTCCGAAAATCCGGACAAGGATATCCACCTTTATATCAACTCGCCTGGCGGTTCGGTTACAGCAGGGTTGTCAATTTACGACACCATGCAGTTTATCAAGCCCGATGTGAGTACGATGTGTATCGGGCAGGCGGCCAGTATGGGCGCGGTGCTGCTGGCCGGTGGGGCGAAAGACAAACGTTTTGGCCTGCCACATTCGCGCACCATGATTCATCAGCCGCTCGGCGGCTTTCAGGGCCAGGCGTCGGATTTTGAGATTCACGCCAAGGAAATCCTGGATGTGCGCGAGCGTCTGAACCGGATTCTGGCCGAGCATACCGGTCAGCCACTGGAACAGATTCAGAAGGATACCGACCGGGATTTCTTCATGAGCGCGTCACAGTCCGTCGAGTATGGGTTGATTGATGAGGTTATGATCAACCGGGACAGTGGTAAGGACGCATAAAGGGATTTTATCCCGAGGCGGGGAGCTAAACGCCTGTATGCAATAGGGCATTTAACCGTGCATTCGCTACTTGAAAAATACGTCAAATCGACGCATGGTATGAATACAGTCAGCACACATTTTGAGGTAGGGACATGAGTGACGACACAACCAATTCCGGTGATAACGGCAAGCTGTTGTACTGTTCTTTCTGCGGCAAGAGCCAGCACGAAGTACGCAAGCTTATCGCGGGTCCCTCCGTGTTTGTTTGTGATGAGTGTGTTGAGTTGTGCAATGACATCATTCGCGAGGAAGTCCAGGAACAAAGCGGTTCGGTGACCGGCAGCAAGCTGCCCACCCCGCACGAAATCCGTGACAAGCTCGACGAATACGTCATCGGCCAGGAACGCGCGAAGCGGGTGCTGGCCGTGGCGGTGTACAATCATTACAAGCGTCTGGAATCGGCTCAGAAAAAAGACGATGTGGAACTGGCCAAGAGCAACATTTTGCTTATCGGGCCGACCGGCTGTGGCAAGACCTTGCTGGCCGAGACACTGGCGCGGCTATTGAATGTGCCATTCACCATTGCCGATGCGACCACTCTCACCGAGGCCGGTTATGTCGGCGAGGATGTGGAAAACATCATCCAGAAGTTGCTGCAAAAGTGTGACTATGACGTTGAGAAGGCCCAGACCGGGATTGTTTATATCGATGAAATCGACAAGATCTCCCGCAAGTCTGACAATCCCTCTATTACCCGGGATGTTTCCGGCGAGGGGGTCCAGCAGGCCCTGCTGAAGTTGATCGAAGGGACCGTGGCTTCCGTGCCGCCTCAGGGCGGGCGCAAGCACCCACAGCAGGAATTTTTGCAGGTGGATACGGGCAATATTCTGTTTATCTGCGGCGGTGCCTTTTCCGGTCTGGACAAGATCATCCGCGATCGCTCCGAGCGCGGCGGTATTGGCTTCGGCGCCGAGGTCAAGACCAAGCAGGAAAAGAAAAGCGCCAGCGAAGTGGTCAGCGACGTCGAGCCCGAGGATCTGACCCGTTACGGCCTGATTCCCGAGTTCGTCGGTCGTCTGCCGGTGATCGCCACGCTTAACGAGCTGGACGAGGAGGCGCTGGTGGAAATCCTCACCCAGCCCAAGAACGCGCTGACCAAGCAATATCAGAAGATGTTCGAACTGGAAGGGGCCGATCTGGAATTCCGCGAATCCGCCCTCAAGGCCGTGGCCCACAAGGCCATGGAACGCAAGACCGGCGCGCGCGGTTTGCGCTCCATTCTTGAAGGCGTGCTGCTGGATACCATGTATGACCTGCCCTCGCTGGAGGATCTGAACAAAGTGGTCATCGATGATTCTGTGATTCGCCAAGAAGGCGAGCCCCTGTTCATTTATGAAAGCTCGGATTCCTCCAGAGCGGCCTCTGCCGAAGACTGAAAGGATTAAGGGGTATTTCGATACCCCTTAATTATTATGGTCAGGCAAAAATGACCGGCAGCTGTTGAATTCCTGAGTACAGAACCCCAGATTAGCCTGTAATGGTCCCGCGGGACCTCATGCAAACAAGAGATACGTGATTATGTCCGATATGATAGAAGAACCGTTGACTGAAATTCCGGTCCTGCCGTTGCGGGACGTGGTGGTCTATCCCCACATGGTCATTCCGCTGTTCGTCGGTCGTGAAAAATCGATTCAGGCGCTGGAATCAGCCATGGAAGATAACAAACAGATTCTCCTGGTAGCGCAAAAGAGTGCTGCCGAGGATGATCCCAAGGCCGACGACATGTACCGCATCGGTACCGTGGCCAGTATTTTGCAATTGCTCAAACTGCCTGACGGGACCGTCAAGGTTCTGGTCGAAGGGGGTAAGCGGGCCAAGGTTCTGAACTTCAACGAAGCCGAGGGCGAGTATTTCATCGCCCAGGCGAAGGTACATGAAGAAGAGACAGTCGATGATCGCGAAGCTGAAGTGCTGGTGCGTTCACTGACTACCCAGTTTGATCAGTACGTTAAACTGAACAAGAAAGTCCCGCCGGAAATTCTGACCTCCCTGTCCAGTATTGATGATCCGAATCGGCTGGTCGATACCATTGCCGCGCACATGTCGCTGAAAATCGAGGAGAAACAGAAAATTCTCGAAAACTTCTCGCTGCGTGATCGCGTGGAACAGCTGATGGGATTGATGGAATCGGAAATCGATCTGCTGCAGGTGGAAAAACGCATCCGCGGTCGCGTCAAGCGCCAGATGGAGAAGAGCCAGCGCGAATATTATCTGAACGAACAGATGAAGGCGATCCAGAAGGAACTGGGCGAAATGGACGACGTGCCCAACGAGATCGAAGATCTGGAAAAGAAAATCGAAAATGCCGGCATGTCCAAAGAAGCCAAGACCAAGGCCAAAGCCGAAATGAACAAGCTGAAGATGATGTCACCCATGTCGGCCGAGGCCACCGTGGTGCGCAATTATCTCGACTGGCTGGTCGGTGTACCGTGGAAGAAACGTTCCAAGGTGCGTAACGATCTGGCCAAGGCCGAACAGGTGCTGGAAGAAGACCACTATGGTCTGGAGAAGGTCAAGGAACGAATTCTCGAGTACCTGGCCGTGCAAAAACGCATGAAGAAAATGAAAGGTCCGATCCTGTGCTTGGTGGGACCGCCCGGTGTGGGCAAGACCTCCATCGGCAAGTCACTGGCTCGTGCCACCAACCGCAAGTTTATCCGCATGGCTCTCGGTGGCGTGCGTGACGAGGCGGAAATTCGCGGTCATCGTCGCACCTACATCGGCTCCATGCCGGGCAAGGTGGTACAGAACCTGTACAAGATCGAGACTCGTAATCCGCTGTTTCTGCTCGACGAGATCGACAAGATGGCGATGGACTTTCGCGGCGATCCGGCCTCGGCCCTGCTCGAAGTGCTGGACCCGGAACAGAATCATACCTTTAACGATCACTATCTGGAGGTCGATTTCGACCTGTCGGACATCATGTTCGTGGCAACTTCCAATACCATGAACATTCCGGCCCCGCTGCTGGACCGCATGGAGGTGATTCGCCTGTCCGGCTATACCGAGGACGAGAAGGTCAACATCGCCCTCAAGTACCTGGTGAGCAAACAGGTCAAGGCCAACGGGCTCAAGGAAGCTGAGGTCGATATTACCGAAGAAGCCATTCTGGATATCGTCCGCTATTACACCCGCGAAGCCGGGGTGCGTAATCTGGAGCGCGAAATTGCCAAGATCTGCCGCAAGGTCGTCAAGGAGGTCCTGCTGGAACCGAGCGATACGACTGTAGTGGTCAAGGCCGACAATCTGGAGAAATACCTGGGCGTGAAACGTTTCCGCTTCGGCATGGCTGATGAACAGGATCGGATCGGTCACGTGACCGGACTGGCCTGGACCGAGGTCGGTGGTGAACTGCTGACCATCGAAACCGCCGTCATGCCCGGCAAGGGCAAGCACAATATCACCGGCCAGCTGGGCGATGTGATGAAGGAGTCTATCCAGGCGGCCCTGTCGGTGGTGCGCAGCCGCGCCAATGTGCTGGGTATCGAACCGGATGTGTTCGAGAAGAAGGACATCCACGTGCACGTGCCCGAAGGCGCCATCCCCAAGGATGGGCCCAGTGCCGGTATTGGCATGTGCACCGCGCTGGTCTCCTCCCTGACCGGCATCCCGGTGCGGGCCGACGTGGCCATGACCGGTGAGATCACCCTGCGTGGCGAGGTATTGCCTATCGGCGGTCTCAAGGAGAAGCTGCTGGCGGCGCACCGCGGGGGTATCAAGACGGTCCTGATTCCGCATGAAAACGAGCGGGACCTGACCGAGATACCTGACAATATCAAGGAGAAAGTGGATATTCGCACGGTCCGCTGGATCGATGAGGTGTTTCAGGTCGCACTGACCCGCCAGCCCGAGGAGCTCAATCCGGCCAAGGGTGAAGAGAAGGCCGAGGTGGTTAAAAACAGCGATAATCCGGATCAGCCGGGCACGCTGCGGCCGCATTGACCCTGCAACCGAATCGGATTGACAGGCTTGTCAAGGACTTTATTACCGGTCTGGAGGATTAAACCGGTAATGATTCCTTGACCGTCTGTGGCTCTGGTTGGTATAAAAATTCTCAAATAATATCCTGTATGACCGCCGGTCTCGCACTGGCGGTGTTTTTTTTACCTCACACAACACTGAAAATAAGGGGGACCCCCACTGTGAATAAAGCCGAACTGATCGATGCAGTTGCCGAAGGCGCCGATATTTCCAAAGCCGCCGCCACCCGTGCCGTAGATACCATGTTTGACAGCATCACCAGCACCCTGAAGCAGGGAGACCAGGTGACGCTGGTTGGCTTTGGTACTTTCTCCGTGAAGGAACGTGCGGCCCGTACCGGACGCAACCCGCGCACCGGTGAAGCGATCCAGATCGCTGCTTCAAAAGTTCCTGGATTTAAGGCTGGAAAAGCGCTGAAAGATGCCGTAAACTAGCGCGCCTTTGCTGGGGTGGTTAGCTCAGCTGGGAGAGCATCGCCCTTACAAGGCGAGGGTCGCAGGTTCGATCCCTGCACCACCCACCAGTTCGGACCGGTAGTTCAGCTGGTTAGAATGCCGGCCTGTCACGCCGGAGGTCGCGGGTTCGAGTCCCGTCCGGTCCGCCAACGCTGAAAAGGGCGAGCTTTAACGAGCTCGCCCTTTTTTTATTTTATTTAAGTGTCCCGTTGTCCCGTTGTCTCGTCTATCCGTCCGCAACACTCGCCAGGCTGTTTTCCTCCCTGAAATCTTCAACCTCGACCGCTGTTCAGGCGGTACTACATCACGGTTTGCAAAATCCATTGCCTCAAACCGCCGATAACCTTCATCGATCTGGCCTGTTTCAACCGGATATTCCCCTGACCGACACAACTTTCCCCGGACAGCCGGCTTGACTGTCCACCTGAGAGGTTTGTCGGCATCGGTGGCGCGGCGACCTACAGCCGTAGATAATACCCTGTCAGCAACCCGTTCCAGGCACTGTAGTAATATTCCCGACGCGGCCGGTTGGCATAGACATCCACGCCTTGCCAGACCTCGGCGGGTGTCCGTTCGGCCAGGTTTTGATGTGGCCGAACGAAGTTGTACCACGTTCTGAATTGACCCAGGGCGCCGTTGAGCTGGGCCAGATTATCCACTTCCCACAGTTCGAGCTTTTGCTTGAGCGTGCTGAAGAACCGCTCGATTCTGCCGTTCATCCACGGACACCCGTTGTCTGTGTTCTGATGCTTGATGCCCAATAATCACAAACTGAACCGGAATAGCCTGGAGGTAAAGATTACTTCGTTATCGGTCCGAACGATTTTGGGCTTGCCGTAGTGTTCGATGGCGTCCAGAAGATGGCGGAGCAGGGTGAGGCTGGCCTTGTCTTTCAAACCGATAAGAACCAGGCTCGCGCGTGAAGCATGCTACACGATACCGAGAATGTTGTGGGGGCTTCCTCGGGTATCCTGCTTACCGGTCAGATCCAGCCCCCAGATCAGGTTGTGCGGCCCAGGCCGGGGCTGTTTCTTCTTCAGGTTCTTGCGCAGCAGGGCGATCTCGTGCCGGTGTTTGACCAGTACCCCGTGCACATAACTCTTGCTAACTGACTCTTTCCCGGCAAAGCGGCGATTGAAGCTCGCCGCCAGCGCCCGACAGCCTTGATCCGGCATCAGCGCCTTCATGCGGATGAGCTCCTTTGCCACCCAGGCGGGTTTTCTCGGGAAGCGGCAGTAGCGGGCCGTCGGTTCAACCGCCTTCTTGCGGCCGTAGACAGGGAAGCGTTTTCGCAGTGTCAGAACCAACGCAATACGACGCAGGACCGGGTGCAATGTCCGGTAGAGCAGGTAGATGAACAGCATGGTGTGAAATTTTTATTGTATAAAAGAAGATGGTAACTTTTTCGGCTTGCCCGTTAGCAAGACTCTTATTATTTCTTTTCAGGAATTGCTCTGCCTCAATCCCCGCTTGTTTCAGAATGGCCCTCAAGGTGCCTTCGGGCATATCGCCGGGATGGTTTGGAATGGTGGTGTAGCGTTTAGCGGTGGGTTGTACCATATCTCGTGGGAACCCGCCGCCTGGCGGTCAAACTCGAAACCGTGCCGTTTTAGCCGTTTGATGATTTCGTGATAACGAAAACCGGTCAGCCGCCCCATTTAGCTCACGACCAGCGGATAGTCGAAGGACTCCCCTGTGGTCTTGAGATTGGCCGGTTCCTGACGCTCTGTCTGGGCCTCAAGCAGCTTTTTGGCCACGTCGCGGGCAATCTCCAGGGTCTCGGTGACGGTCCTGCCCTGGGCCACCAGCCCGGGCAGATCCTCGGAGGTCGCCAGATAGACGCCTTCCGGCAGATGCTCGATATGGAGATTGACGATTTGTTCCATAATCTTCACCAAGTGGAGTCCAAGCAATTGAATTACAATCAGTTTACCACAGATTTCTGCTGACGCGAGCCAAATCCCCAGCCGCCTGGTAGGAATTACCTACCCCATTTTACAGACAATAACGTCACCTACACCTATGGCGACGACAGCCCCGAGATCCGCGCCAACAACCAGGTCGGGCGCATCCGGGCCGTCAGCTACCAGGGTGCCACTGAGGCCCGCGAGTACAGCAAGTTTGTGGTCAAGTGTGACCAACTGGCCTGCTTACTCTTTATTCTTGTGTGAATAAAGTTAGAATAGGCGCTTCGTCCACAACTGAAACTGTTTAGTTATGATGCAACTGATTCGTGATCGCGCCAAAGGGCTGTTTGTCTGGACCATCGTCGGTCTGATTATCATCACCTTTGCCCTGTTTGGTCTGAGCAGTTATCTCACCGGTGGGGGAGGGCCGAGCAGCGTGGCGGAAGTCAACGATACGGAAATCACCGAAAATCAGTTGTTACGCGCGCAGCGGAATTATCTGGAGCGTTTACGGCAATTCCAGGGCGATCAGTTCGATGCCTCCCTGTTCGATAATGCGCAGATCAAGCGCGAGGTATTGCAGGGACTGATTCAGCGCGAACTGGTTCAGCAACATATCAACGACACCGGCTATCAGCCCGGCTCCCAACAGGTACTGGGTGCCATCCAGGAGTACGACGCATTTCAGGAGGAGGGGCGTTTCTCCAGCGCGCGCTATAAAACCCTGCTGCGTCAGCAGGGCATTGCGGCCGAACAGTTCGAGCGGGATGTGGCCAGTGACCTGGCGTTCGAACAATTACGCAACGGGATTGCTGGCAGTGCCTTTGTCACCGACGCCGAATTGCAGCGCTATTTGCGCCTCAAATACCAGCAGCGCGAGATCGGGTATCTGGTACTCGATGTGGCTGGTTTTGTGGATCAGGTCGCGGTGGATGAGTCCGAGGTTGAAGCCTTCTATCAGGACAATCGCGGTCGTTTCATGACGCCCGAGAAGGTCCGTCTCAACTACCTGGAGCTCGATCTGCAGAAACTGGCCAGACAGTATGAAGTCAGTCAGCGGGAAGTCGAGGAATTTTACGCCAGCCAGAAGGAGCAGTATCGCGAGGGCGAAGAGCAGCGCGAGGTCAGCCATATACTGATCGCGATCAATGCCGAACGCAGCCAGAGCGAAGCGCTCGAAAAGGCGCAACAGCTCTACCGCGAGTTGCAGCAGGGCGCCGACTTTGCCGAGCTGGCGCGGACCCACTCGGATGATCCCGGCTCCGCCAGTGAAGGGGGTGATCTGGGGCGGATTGAACGGGGGGCTTTTGATCCCGAATTCCAGGAGGCCGCGTTTGCTCTTGAAGAAGACGCGATCAGCGAGCCGGTCAAAACCCGCTTTGGTTACCACCTGATCAAGGCCGACTCGGTGGTCTCTGCGCCGGTGAAACCGCTCGCCGAGGTCGAAGATGAAATCCGCCAGGAGCTGCGCATGCGTCAGGCGGAGCAGGATTTCTACGAGAAGGTCAGCGAGCTTGAGCGTTACAGCTATGAGATGCCCGACTCACTACAAGGGGTGGCCGAGCAGCTCGATCTGGAACTCCGGCAAAGTCCGATGCTGACCCGCCAGGGTGGGGAGGGTGTCCTCGGCCATCCCAAAGTGGTGAACGCGGCCTTCAGCGAGGAGGTCCTGCAGGAGGGGCGCAACAGCGAGGTGCTGGAGCTGAGCGATACCCATTTTCTGGTGTTGCGGGTTAACGAACACGCGCCGGCCAGTGAAAAATCCCTGCAGGAAGTCCGCCCGCAGATTGTCCGGCAGCTAAAGCGACAACAGGCGCAGGAGCTGGCTGTCGAGGCGGCGCAGTCCATCCAGGCTGAGCTGGAGCAGGGCGCTGCGCCCCAGACGCTGGCGGCGCGGTATGACGCCGACTGGCAGACGCCCGGATTGATCGGCCGCCGCGCGCAACAAGAGGGTGCGCAGCTGGACGAGAGTCTGCGTCAGGCGGCGTTTCGGATGCCGGCCCCGGATGAACAGGGGCAACCCAGCGTGACCACCACGGCCCTGTCTAACGGCAATGTGGCCGTGATTCGTCTGCAAGCGATCCGCGAGGGAGAGCTGCCCGCCGGGGAAACCCTGGAAAGTGAACGCCAGCAACTGGCCGCCGCCTTTGGTGTCAGCGAATACAATGCCCTGGTGGAAAGTCTGCGTCAGGAGGCGAAAATCCGTATCAGCGATGACCTGAGCGGCGAGGAATAACAATCTGCCCCGGGACGCGGTTCGCCGCTTTGAGGCGGTAACAGCCTGCCGGGTAAACAGCCCGCTGGAAGACGAAGGGACCAGGCCATGCTAAAACTTAAACTCCACTGGCAGATCCTGATTGCGCTGGTGCTGGCGGTACTGATCGGGGCCTGGGCCGGTCAGGAGGGCACGCTGTTCGGGGTACGCCTGTACAGTGTCTTCGACTTTGTTGGCAGCCTGTTCCTCAATGCCCTGAAGATGATCATCGTGCCGCTGATCGTCTCCTCGATTATCGTCGGGATTGCCGGGATCGGCGGCGGCCACGGGCTGGCCCGGATCGGCGGCAAAACGCTGCTCTATTACATGGCCACCAGCCTGGTGGCGATTCTGATCGGTCTGTTTTTCGTCAATCTGTTATCGCCGGGTATCATCGATGGCCAGCCGGCCAACGAGGTCCTCGGGCTTAGCCAGCAACAGGCGGGTATCGCCCGGGAGACGGTTGGCGAGCGGGGCGCGAATGACATTGCCGGCGTCTTTTTGAGCATGATCCCGGCCAATATCGTTGCCGCTGCTGCCAACGGGCAGATGCTGGGGTTGATCTTCTTCAGTCTGTTGTACGGCTTTTTCATGGCCCGGATCGAGGAAGACTTCGCTGAAGCGCAGTACAACTTCTGGAACGGCATGTTCAACATCATGATGGCCATTACCGATCTGGTCATGAAGTTCGCGCCGCTGGGGATCTTTGCCCTGGTGGCAAAAGTCGTGGCGGAGACTGAACTGGATCAGCTCACGGAGCTGGCCCAGACGCTGGGACTGTTTGCCGCGGCGGTGTTACTGGCCCTGTTGGCGCACGTGCTGATCTTTTTGCCGCTGCTGCTCAAATTCCTCGGCAAAGTGCGCCCCCGGCGCCACTACCGGGCCATGGCGCCGGCCATGCTGACCGCGTTTTCGACGGCCTCTTCCGCGGCAACTCTGCCGCTGACCATGGAATGCGTGGAGAAAAACGCCGGGGTTTCCAACCGCACCAGTAGCGTGGTCCTGCCGCTGGGGGCAACCATCAATATGGACGGCACGGCGCTGTATGAATGTGTGGCGGCGATTTTCATCGCCCAGGCCTACGGCCTGGAGCTGGGCTTTGCCACCCAGTTCACCATCGTCCTCATCGCGTTGCTGACCTCCATCGGCGTGGCGGGAATCCCGGCCGCCAGCCTGGTCGCCATCGCCATTATCCTGGCCGCCATCGGCCTGCCCCTGGAAGCGCTGGGGCTGATCCTGGCGGTGGACCGGATACTGGACATGTTCCGCACCTCGGTGAACGTGTTCAGCGACTCCTGTGGTGCGGTGATCATCGCCCGCTCTGAGGGGGAGACCGACCTGCTGGTGGACGAACAACCGGCTGTAAAAACGGCATAAATCCTTCGCCGCTGACAAAAAGGGCCGAGGGCTGAGGGACGAGTTACGAGGAAAGGCTTCACCACCAAGACACCAAGTTAAAAACTCAATTCTTCTGAACAGTTTTCTTCGTGTCTTGGCGTCTTGGTGGTGAGTATTTCTGGTTGAGGATTTACTCGTCGTCGAGCGGGCGCATGCCGATGGTGCTGTAGCCGGAGTCGACGTAGGTAATTTCACCGGTGATGCCGTTGGCCAGGTCGGAGCAGAGGAAGGCGGCGGCGTTGCCGACGTCCTCGATGGTGACGTTGCGGCGCAGCGGGGCGGTGTTTTCCACTTCGGTGAGCATTTTTCTGAAATTACCGATTCCGGCCGCGGCCAGGGTTCTGATCGGGCCGGCGGAGATGGCGTTGACGCGGATGCCGTCGGGCCCCAGGCTCTGGGCCATGTAGCGCACGTTGGCTTCCAGGCTGGCCTTGGCCAGGCCCATGACGTTGTAGTTGGGCATGGCGCGCACGGCCCCCAGATAGCTGAGGGTCAGCAGGGCGCCGTCGCGGCCTTCCATCATGTTGCGCCCGGCCTTGGCCAGGGCCGCGAAGCTGTAGGAACTGATCTCGTGCGCGGTCCGAAAGCCGTCGCGGGTTACGGCGTCCAGATAATCACCTTCCAGTTCATTGCGTGGTGCGTAAGCAACCGAGTGGACGATGATATCCAGTCCATCCCAGTAATTGTCGAGCTGATCGAAGACCTTGCTGATTTCCTCGTCGCTACTGACATCACAGGGAATGGTGATTTCTGAATCGAGATCGGCGGCCATTTTGGCGACCCGATCTTCAAGTTTGTCGTTCTGATAGGTGAAAGCAAGTTCGGCGCCCTCGCGGTGCATGGCCTGAGCAATGCCCCAGGCGATGGAGCGGTTGCTGGCAAGACCGACGATCAACGCGCGTTTCCCTTGTAGAAATCCCATAGTTCACCTTGCAATTAAGTTGTTTTGAATTCGGTTGTGGGCGTCCCGGACGTTCGCCAACAGCATCATAAGGTACCGAAAATTACCATCCAGGGGAAGGCTTGCATCAGATTCCACGGCTTGTTCGCCGGCAACGAGGTGGTTATTCTGAGTCTCGACCGGGTTTGAAAATAGTGTACCATCGAAGATCTCAGTATAAATATAAAAGGCGTAGCGAGTCCCGCCATGGAAAAACGGTTTACCTTTAAAGATTTCTTTCTGTTTGCCTTTCTGGCCCTGTTGTTCATCACCTTACTGTTATCGATGTACATGGTCGATCGCCAGTGGGCCGAAATGGCCGGGATACAGCGCACGATGAACGAGCAGGCGGAGGATATCCGGGCTTTGCGGGGTTCGATTAATCGTCTGGAACGTCGACTTGAACGTGGCGAAATTGCCAGCGACGGCGGCGGGTCGGCGCAGTCGGAGGCGGAACTGCCGGCGTTCGAACGCGCGCTGGCCGCCACCCGCGAGTCCGATTTCGCCCGCGGTGACTGGCTGGTGGACTCATTTGGTACCGGAATCAAGACCATCACACCCCTGGTCTCCAGCGATGCCTATGCTTCGCAGGTGCAATCCTATGTCCAGGAATCCCTGCTGACCCGCGATCCCGACTCGCTCGAATGGGTGGGGTTGATCGCCCGCGACTGGCAGGTCAGCGACGACGGGCTGAGCTTTACTTTCCGGTTGCGCGAGGGGGTCAAGTTTTCCGACGGTGAACTTCTGGATGCTGACGATGTGGTGTTCACGTTCGAGTTTATCCGGAATCCGGCCATCGCTGCACCGCGCGAACGGGCTATCTATGACAAGATCGACAGCGTGATTGCCACGGGTCCGAATGAAGTGGTGTTCAAATTCAAGGAGCCTTACTTCAACAGCCTGGCGTTGGCCGGCGGCATGGCGATCATGCCGCGCCATTTTTATGAACCGTATCTCGACGAGCCGGAAACCTTTAACCAGTCCAAGGGGTTGCTGCTCGGTTCCGGACCCTATCGACTCGCCGATCCGAAAGGCTGGACACCGGATCAGGGGCTGGTGGAATTGCAGCGTAATCCGCGTTACTGGGGACTGCAGCCCTCGTTTGGCCGGGTCATGTGGAAAGTGATCCAGAATGATGCTGCACGACTGACCACCTTTCGTAACGGCGAGATAGATACCTACAGTGCGCGGCCGCGTGAATACCAGACCTTGCTGGATGACAAGTCACTGATGTCCCGCAGTCAGCGGTTTGAATACATGAGTCCCACCGCCGGCTACAGCTACATCGGCTGGAACCAGCAACGCAATGGCAAGCCGACCCGGTTCGCTGATGCGCGTGTGCGCGAGGCGATGACCTACCTGACTGATCGGCAACGCATCATTAACGAGATTATGCTCGGTTATGCCGAAGTGGCGATCAGTCCATTCAACCCGCGCAGCGAACAGCATGATCCGGCACTGGAACCGCGCCGGTTTAATCTGGACAAGGCACGCCGGTTGCTGGGCGAGGCGGGCTATCGTGATCGCAACAATGACGGCCTGCTGGAAGGGCCGGATGGTGAAGCATTTGAATTCGAGTTGGTGTTCTTCCAGGACAGCGAGGACACCCGGCGTATTGTACTGTTTCTCAAGGATATCTATGCCCGGGCCGGTATCTCCATGATCCCCAAGCCGACCGAATGGTCGGTGATGCTGGATCTGATCAACAAACGCGATTTCGATGCCATTACTCTTGGCTGGACCAGCGGGGTGGAAACCGATATTTACCAGATATTCCACAGCAAGCAGATCGAGTCCGGCGGCGACAACTTTGTCGGCTATGAAAATGAACAGCTTGATCAGCTTATCGAGCAGGCACGCGGCACAGTGGATGAGGCCAGGCGGATGCCACTGTGGCAGGAAGCCGAGCGTATTTTGCATAACGATCAACCCTACACATTTCTGATGCGACGCGAGTCACTGGTATTTATTGACGAACGTATCAAAAACCTGCAAAACACCAACCTGGGACTGAACCTGGGAATCCTGCCGGTGGAAATCTATGTGCCGCTGGATATGCAGAAATATAATCGCTAGCTGATCCGGCAACATTGGCCCGATGCACACCTATATTCTTCGCCGCCTGTTGTTAATGATCCCGACCTTGCTCGGGATTACTATCGTGGTATTCACTGTTATGGCGGCAGCCCCGGGAGGGATCAGTGCCCAGAGCCTGGTGGAAGGACAAAATCTGGAGCCGGAAGTCAAAAAGGCGATGGAGGAGTACTATAACCGCCTCTATGGGCTGGATCAGCCGGCGCCGGTGCAATATCTGCGCTGGTTGAACAATATCTCGCCGATCGGATTCACTTTCGATCAGGATAACCGGGTCGATGGGTTTTCGCTGACCAAAGGGGTCGAGCTGGGCACCAGCTTTCGCTATGGACGCCCGGTCGCAGATCTGATCGAGGAGCGTTTGCCGATTACCCTGTTGCTGAATATTCTTTCCATTCCGTTAATCTACGTGGTGGCGATCGCCATTGGGGTACATGCCGCGACTCAGCGTGGCAAGGCCTTCGATGTCGGTTCGGGAGTGACACTGCTGGGCCTGTGGTCGGTACCGACCATGCTGGCGGGGGTGTTGCTGATCGGCTTTTTTGCCAGTGATCAGTACTGGCACTGGTTTCCCACCGGCGGTCTGAATCGGCGCGAGGCACTGGATATGCCTTTCATGCCTCACTGGAGTTCGTCAGGCGATCTCGTGCTGTTGTTTGTGGCAATGGCACTCTCTGTGGCACTGTTCATTATGCTGAGCTTGCGAGCTGCCAGCCGTTGGCGCACTGCCCTGATGGGGACACTGGGCGCGGTGCTGGGTTTATTCATGACCGCGGCCTTGCCCGGCGAGACGACGTGGGTATTCTGGCTGCTGAACAGCGTAGTACTGGCTGCCTGTCTCGGCCTGATCGGCTACACCGACTATGCCGCGCTGCGCACTACCATGATGGGTCTCCTCGGGGCGGGGATCGGGGCGGGGATCGCCGTTTATTTCATGCAGGGTGACTTTCTGCGAGGCTTCCTTCTGGATCGGCTCTGGCATCTGATTCTGCCGGTGCTGTGCCTGTCATATGGCGGTTTTGCCTTTCTGGCAAAACTGACGCGCAGCGCGGTGCTGGAGAATCTGTTGTCCGATTACGCGCGCACCGCCCGGGCCAAGGGGGTTCCCGAACAACAGGTACTGTGGCGACACGTTTTTCGCAACAGTTTGCTGCCCCTGATTACGGTAGCCGCAGCACTGTTGCCCAGCCTGTTGGGCGGTTCCATTATTGTCGAAGCGCTGTTCAGTATCGACGGGATGGGCAAGCTGGCGGTGGAAGCGGTCCAGACCCGGGATCGCGAACTGGTACTGTCGATTACCCTGATAGGGGCACTGTTGTCACTGCTGGGTTATTTGCTGGCCGACCTTTGTTATGCGATTGCCGATCCGCGGGTCAGTTATGAGTGAGCCAAGACAGCAACGCAGTTATGCGGCCCAGGTCATGCGCGAAGTGTTTACCAAATGGGCCGCGCGTATTGGCCTGGCCTGGATCGGTTTGCTGGTATTCGTGGCCGTGTTCGCGCCGCTGCTGGCCAGCAGCTATCCCCTGCTGTTGAGGGAACAAGGGAGCCTGTCCAGTCCCCTGTTGCGCTATCTGGGCGCGGCCGATGTGACGTTGTTGATTATTTTCTTCAGTGCCGTGGCGCTCTGGTTTATCCGGATTCGCCTGCGGCTCCGCTTCGGTATATTACTGCTGATCGCGCTGGTCGCCACGGTACTGTGCAACGCGCTGGTTTCCCCGCCGAAATTGAGTGTCTATGAAGAATATCGGGATAAGCAGCGGGCCGGCGCCTATGAGTGGGTGATTACGGCGCCGATTCCCTATTCGCCCAAGGATTATCTGCGCGACGCCGGGGATACCGGTCTGGAAGCACCGTTGAGCGCCAGCGAACGCCAACACTGGTTCGGAACCGATGAAAATGGCGCCGATGTGTTGAGTCGCATGATCCATGCTTCGCGCATCGCACTGGGCATCGGGTTTGTCGCCACCGGCATCGCGATGCTCATCGGTACTTTGATCGGTGGTCTGATGGGGTATTTTTCCGGCATATACGACATGCTGGGCATGCGCCTGGTGGAGATATTCGAGGCGATCCCGGTCCTGTTTTTGCTGTTAACCTTTGTCGCCTTCTTTGGGCGTAATCTTTACGTGATGATGATCATCATCGGCATCACCAGCTGGACCGGTTTTGCCCGCTACGTGCGGGCGGAGTTTCTCAAATTGCGACAACAGGAATTTGTCCAGTCGGCGATTGCCTGCGGATTGCCGCTGTATTCGATTCTGTTTCGGCATATTTTGCCCAACGGCATGGCGCCGGTGCTGGTCGCCGCCTCCTTCGGTGTCGCCTCCGCGATTCTGGCCGAGGCGACCCTGAGTTTTCTTGGTCTCGGACTGGTGGATGACCCCTCCTGGGGACAGATGCTGAATCAGGCAGTACAGGCGGCCACGTTCAACTGGTGGATGGCGGCCTTCCCCGGAGGAGCCATTTTCCTGACTGTGTTTGCCTATAACCTGATAGGGGAGTCCATGCGCGATGCCATCGATCCCCATCTGAAAAAATCCGCGCGGTGAGATCGTTATGAGCCGCTTACTTAAAGTGGAAGGACTGCAGACCTGGTTGCGCAGCGGCGATGAGATGATCCGCGCGGTGGATGATGTCAGTTTCGAGATAAACAAGGGAGAAACCTTTTGTCTGGTCGGGGAGTCGGGCAGCGGCAAGTCGGTTACCGCGCTGTCGATCATTCAGTTGCTGCCGCAAGATATCAGCGAGCATCCGGGTGGTCGGGTGCTGTTCGACTATCGGCATAACGACGGCCGTACGGAACAGGTGGACATGCTCCGGCTGGATCCGGCCAGGACACTCAACATTCGCGGCTCGCGCATTGCCATGATCTTTCAGGAGCCGATGACTTCGCTCAACCCGGTGTTCAGTGTCGGCGATCAGATCATTGAGGCATTACTGCTGCACAACCCGGACATGAGCGAGGCCCGGGCACGCGAACGGGCCATCGCCGCGCTCGAGCAGGTCAAAATCCCCAATGCCGCCGAGCGGATCGATGATTATCCGCACCGCCTTTCCGGCGGCCAGCGCCAGCGTGTGATGATTGCCATGGCCATGGCCTGTGAACCCGATTTGCTGATCGCCGACGAGCCGACCACGGCGCTGGATGTCACCGTGCAGGCCGAGATTTTGCGGTTGATGAAAGAGTTACAGCAGCGGCGCGGTACGGCGATTTTATTTATCACGCATGACTTCGGGGTGGTCTCGCAAATGGCTGATCGGCTGGCAGTGATGCAAACAGGCAAAATTGTCGAATCCGGACCCCTGCAGCAGATGATCAATCGACCCGGCCATCCCTATACTCGCAAGCTACTGGCGGCGCTGCCGGAGAACCTGCCGCGCGAGGTAATTACTCACGACAGCGAACATAGCAAGACCACCGATATCCTGCTCGATCTGCAGGGCGTTGAAGTCCATTTTCCTGTCAAGAAGGGGTTATTGCGGCGTACTGTCGATTACGTCAGGGCGGTCGACGGTATCGATCTGAGCATTCCCAAAGGCCAGATTCTGGCACTGGTCGGAGAATCCGGTTGCGGGAAGAGCACCCTCGGCCGTGCAATTCTGCGCCTGACCGATTCCACCGCCGGCAGGATCCACTTCGATGGTTGCGAGATTACTTCACTACCGCGCAGGGCCCTGCAGCCGTTGCGACGAGAAATGCAAATCATCTTTCAGGATCCCATGTCGTCGCTCAACCCGCGCCTGTCCATTGCTGCGACGCTGACTGAACCGATGAAGGTACACGGCATCGGCGAGTCGAAGGAAGAGCGTCTGGATCTGGCCAAACAGATCCTGGAAAGAGTGCATCTCAAGGGCGATTATGTGTGGCGTTTCCCGCATGAATTCTCCGGCGGTCAGCGCCAGCGTATCGGTATCGCTCGCGCCCTGGCGCTCAATCCACGTTTCATCGTTTGTGATGAAGTGACCAGTGCGCTGGATGTCTCGGTACAGGCCGAGATTCTGCAAATGTTGCTGGAGCTTCGCCGCGAGCGGGATCTGACGTTACTGTTCATCACGCATAATATCGGCGTAGTGGAGTACGTCAGCGACGAGATGCTGGTGATGAACGAAGGGCGAATCGTGGAACGCGGCCCAACCGATCGTATCAGTCGCGACCCGCAACACGAATACACCCAAAAATTACTTTCAGCTGTACCCCGGGTTCAGTTCAGCCATTGATAGTCAGACCAGGGTGACGAGACCCTGTTAAGGTAACCGATTTGCTATTGGGATTAATGATTTTTTATCGCAGAGACGTTTATGCGCGTTGTGTGTGTTCAGAGCGCGCCTGATTCGATTATAGGTCCGCAAATGCACGCGAATTAACGCGAATGAATTCATGAATTTTATTTGCGTTAATTGGCGTTTATTAGCGGATAGAATGACATTTTACTTTGCGTACTTTGCACTCACGCAATGGGCATAAACGTCTCTGCGGTGAATTTTATTAAATCGGAAAGGTTAGCTGGATGTCTGCATGACATCGACATACAGGGTCAGCCGTTGCCCCGGCTGGAGGTATTTGCCTTCGGGCAGGTTGTTCCATTTGCGCAACTGGCCGATGCTGACGCGGAATTTTTGTGAGATGCGGGCCAGGGAGTCACCCCGACGTACCCGGTAGCCGATACGCTTGGTCAGGCTGCGTTGGGCCGGCAGGGCAATCTGGTCCGGGTCCCGTGCGGCCTGGTCACGCAACTGTGACCAGATAATCAGGCTTTGCCCGGGTCGCAGCGGGTCGCCGGGGGCCATCGCATTCCAGGCCGCCAGGGCCCGAACGCTGACCCCGTGACGTTGCGCCAGTTGCCAGAAGGTATCACCAGAGCGCACCATATGGGTAATCTTGTTGCCCTGACGCGGGCGGTTTTGCAGGCGCTGGGTGCGCTGGGCCTGGCTGAGTCGGTAACGTTCCGGTTGCTGGCTGGCTACCGGTATCATCAGACTTTGTCCTACCCGCAGCAGGTTGCCGCGTAGCCGGTTGATGCGTTTGATGGTGTTGATACTGGTGTTGTATTGACCGGCGATACCGCTCAGGGTGTCACCCTGGCGAATGCGATGGCGTTGCCAGGTGACCATCTGGTCACGGTCCAGCCCGGCCAGACGCTTTTCAAACTTCGCGACTGACTCGATGGGCAGGAGCAGATAATGCGGACCGTCAGGCGCTGTCGCCCAGCGATTGTAGCTGGGGTTGAGTCGATAGAGTTCATCCAGCTCCAGTTCGGCCAGCTCGGCGGCTTTGGCCAGATCGATCTGCCCCTGAATATCGACCCGGGTAAAGTAGGGCTGATTGGGAATCGGATCGAGGTAAAGGCCGTATTCCTGAGGTGCGGCAATCAGCTTTTTCAGGGCCAGCAGCTTGGGTACATAAGCTTCGGTCTCACGCGGCAGATTCAGCGAGAAAAAATCAGTCGGGCGGTTGCGAGCCTTGTTACGACGAATGGCGCGATTAACGTTGCCAATCCCGGAGTTATAGGAAGCCAGCGCGTGCATCCAGTCACCGTCATAATAGTCATGCATGCGCTTGAGAAATTTGGCGGCCGCTTCGGTTGAAGCATAAATATCGCGGCGACCGTCGTACCACCAGTTCTGCTTCAATCCATACAGACGGCCGGTTGCAGGAATGAATTGCCAGATGCCCGAAGCCCGCCCATGGGAGTAGGCAAACGGTTGAAAAGCGCTTTCGACGATCGGCAGCAGGGCGATCTCCAGTGGCAGATCATACTGCTCAAGCGTTTCCACGATATAATGCAAATAGGGGCGGGCACGTTGTGCAACCCGCTTCATATATTCGGGATGGCGGGCATACCAGCTGAGTTGTTGTTCGACGCGCGAATGGTCGACGTCCGTCAGCTCAAAACCATCACGAATTCGTTGCCAGATATCCGGGGCTGGGGCCGGTTCGTCCGACAGCAGGGAATAGACTGTTTCATCGCGCATCAACAGCGGAAACGGTGCATCACCCACAACCATCGAGACATGTTCCGGGGGGGGCGCGGTGGGTTCGATTTGCACGTCGCCAGAGGTGGATGAGGGCAGGGCGCAGCCGCTCATGGCCGCCGTCAGCAAAACAACGATCAGTATGCGCATGTTGTTATTATCAATTCTTTGATGAGTTGACGACAGACTATAGTGAATACAGATAGTAAAAACTGTGAACCAGGTGGTCAAGCTTTATCAACGGCGGCGAGATTCCCCCCACCGCGCAGAGCAGGCATACTGGTACCAGGGGTGAATCGGTCCTAGATCAGGAAATTATGAAACTACGCCGTCAAAAAAACGACCCGCGCCGATTCCATCGTTGTCCGGGAGGGGAACAGGTCGGGATCCGGCTCGAACAATGGTATGCCACCCGCCTGGGGCGTTTGCTGGCCGAGCAGGAGCAACAGCAGCTGGATACGGAGCTGGTGAATCTGTTTGGCTATCATCTGCTGCATCTGGGCAGCCCCGCAGACGAGGCAGTTTTGCGGTCCAGCCGGGTCAACCACCGCATGCGTACCCGGCTCGACCCCGACAGCCGCGCCGCAGAGCAGGATGAGCGCGTATTGTGTCTGCAGCCCACCGCCTTACCGTTTACCCCCGACAGCCTGGATGTCGTGGTGTTATCCCACGTGCTGGAGTTTTCAAACGACCCGCATACCGTCCTGCGGGAGGTGGGACGCAGTCTGATCCCCCAGGGGCATATGGCCATACTGGGTTTCAACCCCCTCAGCCTGTGGGGGCTGGCCAGTCTGTTGCGCGGCGGCAAAGGCCAGTTGCCCTGGTGTGGCCATTTTATGACTCTCACCCGACTCAAGGACTGGCTGGCCCTGCTCGGGTTTGATGTGGTGCAACAGCGTCGCTATTTCTACCGGCCTCCCTGGCAGCGGTCGCGCCTGATGCAACGGCTGGCGTTTCTGGAGCGGGTCGGGTCTCGTTTGTGGCCTTTTTTGGGCGGCGGTTACCTGCTGGTGGCGCGCAAACGGGTGGTTACCCTGACACCGATCCGACCACGCTGGCGAGCGCGGCGACGCATCGCTGTGAGTGGCCTGGTAAAACCAATGAATAATGAAAGACAACAAAAAGGAGCCCGTTTTGAGCCAGATCGTTGAAGCTTTTACCGATGGCGCCTGCCGCGGCAATCCCGGGCCGGGCGGCTGGGGTGCCTTGCTGCGTTATAATGGCCATGAAAAACGGCTACACGGCGGCGAGCTGCAGACCACCAACAACCGCATGGAATTGATGGCCGCCATCCAGGCACTGGAGAGCCTTTCCCGACCCTGTGAAGTGCATTTGACGACGGACTCGACCTATGTCCAGAAAGGCATCAGCGAATGGTTGGCAAGCTGGAAAAAACGCGGCTGGAAAACCGCCTCTAAAAAACCGGTCAAAAACATCGATCTCTGGCAACGCCTGGACGCGGCGGTGCAAAAGCATCCGAAGGTGCACTGGCACTGGGTCAAGGGTCACAGTGGCCATGACGAAAACGAGATTGCCGATGAGCTGGCCAACCAGGGGATTGACGACATGCTTCGCATGTCTTCCCAGGGGCTAGATTCTAGGGGCTAGGGGCTAGGGGCTAGGGGCTAGGGGCTAGCCCCTAGGGATGGGGTGATACGTTGCGCAATGCGTGAATTTGAGAAGGGAATGGGATACCCTCGTGAAAATGGCACTTGCTTTATTCGTTACTGAATTTTCCGGTTAGGATCCTAGGACCTGGCCCCTAGATACTAGAACCTGATTTATGCGACAGATCGTCCTCGACACGGAAACCACCGGCCTGGAACCGTCCCAGGGGCATCGGATCATCGAAATCGGATGTGTCGAGCTGGTCAACCGGCGTTTGACCAATAATCGTTATCATCAGTACATCAATCCCGACCGGGCGATTGATGAGGGGGCAATCGAAGTCCACGGTATTACCCCCGAGTTTCTGTCCGACAAACCCCGTTTTACCGAAGTGGCCGCGGATTTTGTCAATTTTATCCGGGGTGCTGAGCTGATTATCCACAATGCCCCGTTCGACGTGGGTTTTATCAACCACGAACTCCGGCGCCTGGCGGAGGGGAGCCAGCCGGTCGACAATTTCTGTCGAATCATCGATACGCTGGTGATGGCGCGCCAGCTACATCCCGGGCAGAAAAACAATCTCGATGCCCTGTGCAAGCGTTATTCCATCGATAATTCCTCGCGTGAGCTGCATGGGGCCCTGCTCGATGCCGAGATCCTGGCGGAAGTCTATCTGGCCATGACCGGCGGTCAGGTGACGCTGTCACTGGAGAGGCGGGGTAGCAGGGAGACAGCTGACCGGTCCGAAGCGCGCCGCCCGCTGGCGGCGGATCGCCCCCCGCTGAAAATCCTGTCCGCCAGCGAGGATGAGCTGCGCGCTCATCAGGCCCGCCTGGAAGCCATCGACGGGGCCAGCGACGGTCAATGTCTGTGGCGCCGTCTCGAGCCCTGAGTACGTAACCCGTAACCTGGCCGGGCGGGCGGTGCTTCGGGTTTCAGATTTAAAAACAACCAGTTGGATGGCGCAAAAAGTTTAAAGTCAATCCCCCCGACTGCCGACATACTTATCAAGCCCGGAGAGAATCGTTGTTCCGGACAAAGTGAGAGAGCGATGTTTTGTTGTATTGATTGTTGTGTTTCCTCCCCCTGCGCAGGAATTGCGCAAATTCAGTTTCCCCGCCAGTGAGCGGGGATTTTTTTGTCCGCTAAAAATTGCAAAGCGCCGTTATGAGGGCCCGTATTTTCAAAGGCCGGGATAACCTGAAGGGCCGCAAGGGGTTGATATGGCAGCGCGTTCCGAACTGAGTGATGATGGTAAAACCCGGATTATCAGGCTCGAAGGGGATTTTGATTATGATTTGCACAAGGCGTTCAGAGACGCATTTGACCCCATGAACAGGTCCAGTGCTACGAGGTGGATCCAGGCCGGACTAAACAGCTGGACAGCGCAGCGCTGGGATTGTTGCTCTGGTTACGCGAACAGGCGGGTGCTGAAGGGGCGCAGGTGACACTGCGTGGAGCGTCGCGCCAGGTGCGCCAGATTCTTGAACTGTCGCGATTTGAGCGTCTTTTTAACCTCCAGTGACAGATGGTTGAACTCAGCGTCGCTCCTTTCAACGCTCGTGATACACGACGATATCCATCCCCTGTACTTCGATCATTTTTTGTTCGGCCAGACTTTTCAGTACCCGGCCGGCCATCTCGCGTGAACACCCGACAATCCTGGCCAGTTCCTGGCGAGAGACGTGGATCTGGGTACCTGCGGGATGGGACATGGCCTCGGGATGGGAACACATATCCAGCAGTGTGCGGGCAATGCGGCCGGTCACATCCATGAAAGCCAGCTGACTGACTTTCCGGTTGGTGGTGATCAGACGTTGTGACAGCTGAAGCCCCACCGCTTTAAGAATATCGGGCTGGGCCTCCTGAAGTTCGTTATCGAACAGGCGATTCAGTTCGTCGTAGGTGATTCGGGCCAGCTGGCAAGGGGTACGGGTGCGTACCAGGGCTGTACGATTCTTGACGCGATAGAACAGCCCCATCTCCCCGATAAAATCCCCGCTGTTGAGATAGGCAAGTACGATTTCATGGCTATCTTCCCCGCCATCTTCCAGCATGACGCTAACCGAGCCTTCGATAATGTAGTAGAGGGTGTCACCCGGATCGCCGGCGCGTACCACGATGCTTTTTTTCGGCAAGTTGTAATGCGTGCAGTGTTCCAGAAACTGCGCCATGGAGCGAGGGTTGATCTCACAGGTGACGGCCTGCTGATCATCGTCCAGCACAATCGTCATTGCCTTTCTCGCTGAGTCAGGAGGCTGGTGATGATGTTGAGTGTATTTACATGAGATAAACGATAATTTATTACTTCCATGAGCATTCTCCGAATGATTCCCTGCCTCTGGAGTGGTGATTGTCACTGTCACTGACAGGCAGTTAAATACGCTATTCATCAGGTTAGTCGGTCTGTGTCGCGCAGACTTTAGGAAAATAGACGGCTTTCAGAGACGTTTCAGGCCGGATCGGGAACTCACAAAGCGTTGCAACCTGTCGTCTGCCAATGCACTGCGAGGACTGCATTTTTGCCGCGTGACGAGTACAATACTCCTCCTGACAGCTGCAGTATGACTTATTTTTCAAGGATTTGATTTTCATGTCCATTCGTACCCGTTTTGCCCCCAGCCCTACTGGTTATCTGCATATCGGCGGAGCGCGCACCGCGCTGTTTTCCTGGCTGTACGCCCGCAAACACGGAGGCCGCTTTGTGTTGCGCATAGAGGACACCGATCTGGAGCGCTCTACCGCCGAGTCGGTCAATGCTATTCTCGAGGGCATGACCTGGCTGGGCCTGGAATATGACGAGGGACCGTTTTACCAGACCGAGCGCTTCGAGCGGTATAACGAAATCATCGAACGTTTACTGAGCGAAGGGCATGCCTATCGCTGCAGCTGCAGCCGTGAACGCCTGGATGAATTGCGCGAGGCGCAGATGGCGCGCAAGGAAAAGCCCCGCTACGACGGGCATTGTCGCCATCGTCAGGTCAGTGCGCAGGAGCCGCATGTGATACGGTTTAAAAACCCGCTGGAAGGACAGATCGTGATTGACGATCTGATCCGGGGGCGCGTAACGGTGCAAAATGCCGAGCTGGATGATCTGATCATTCGTCGTTCCGATGGCGCGCCGACCTACAATCTGACCGTGGTAGTCGATGATCTTGATATGCAAATCAGCCATGTGATTCGTGGCGACGATCATCTCAATAATACCCCGCGTCAGGCAAATATTCTCAAGGCTCTGGAAGCGCCCGTGCCGATCTATGCCCATCTGCCCATGATTCTGGCCGAGGATGGCGCCAAACTCTCTAAACGGGTACACGGTGAGTCGGTCAGCGTGATCCAGTATCGCGAGGAAGGCTATCTCCCCGAAGCGCTGCTTAATTATCTGGTCCGCCTGGGCTGGTCACATGGTGATCAGGAAATCTTTTCTCTGGATGAGATGGTGCAGCTGTTCGATCTTTCCGAGGTCAACAACTCCGCTTCCAGCATTAATATCAGCAAGTTGCTGTGGCTGAATCAGCAATACCTGAAAAGCTGCGATCCGAATTATATTGCCTATCAACTTGGTTACCACCTGGGCAAACTGGATATCGATCCCAGCAAAGGGCCGGATATCGTCGCGGTGGTCGAGGCCCAGCGCGAGCGGGCGCAAACGCTGAAGGAACTGGCGGATATTTGCCAGTTTTTCTACCGTGACCTGGACGGCTATGACGAAAAAGTCGCCAGCAAACAACTCAAGAGTGCCGCGGCCGAGCCACTGCGACGGATTCGCGACAAGCTGACAGTGCTGGAACCCTGGGAACAGGACGCGATTCATACCGTCATTCACAGCACGGCTGAAGAGCTGGACCTGAAAATGGGCAAGGTGGGCATGCCGTTACGCGTGGCTGTGACCGGAGGCGCGCCATCGCCCTCGCTGGATCTGACTGTCTACCTGATCGGACGCGAATCCTGTTTGCGTCGCATCGATATGGCGCTGGACTATATCCGTCAGCGCAGCGCACAATAAATTAAGCCTGCCACTCACGGACGCAACTTCTTATGAGCAGCAATACAACCAAAGCCGGTAATTTTATTCGCCAGATCATCGAGGCCGATCGGGCCGCGGGTAAGCACGGGGGGCGTGTCGCGACCCGTTTTCCGCCCGAGCCCAATGGCTATCTGCATATCGGCCATGCCAAATCAATCGTGCTGAACTTCGGTATTGCCGAGGATTATAATGGCACCTGTAATCTGCGTTTCGATGATACCAATCCGCACAAGGAAAATATCGAGTTTGTTGAATCGATCAAGCAGGATGTGCAATGGCTGGGCTATGAATGGAATGAGCTGCTGTACGCCTCAAACTATTTTGAACAATTGCATGATTATGCCGTACAGCTGATCAAACAGGGCAAGGCGTATGTGTGCGATCTCAATGCCGAACAGATCCGCGAATATCGTGGCACCCTGACCGAGCCGGGCAGGAACAGTCCCTATCGCGAGCGTAGCGTCGAGGAGAATCTCGATTTGTTTGCGCGCATGCGCGCCGGTGAGTTTCAGGACGGCGAAAAAGTCCTGCGTGCCAAAATCGATATGGCCTCACCCAACATCAATCTGCGTGATCCGACTATTTATCGCATTCGCCACGGCGTGATTCATCACCAGACCGGCGAAGAATGGTGCATCTATCCGATGTATGATTTTACCCACTGCCTGTCTGATGCCATCGAGGGGATTACCCATTCGCTCTGCACTCTGGAGTTCGAAGATCATCGTCCCTTGTATGACTGGTTTCTGGATACCTTGCAGACACCGTCCCATCCGCAACAGATCGAATTCTCCCGCCTGACGCTGGAACATACGATGACCAGCAAGCGCAAGTTGACCGAACTGGTGGAACAGGGATTTGTGGAAGGCTGGGACGATCCGCGCATGCCGACCATCGCCGGCCTGCGTCGTCGTGGTTACACCCCGGCTGCGCTGCGTGATTTCTGCGAGCGTATCGGCGTGACCAAGTCGGACAACTTCGTTGAGATGGGGGTGCTGGAGAACAGCATCCGCGAGGATCTCAATCAGGAGGCCCCGCGGCGTATGGCCGTCTTGCATCCGCTCAAGGTCATCATTACCAATTATCCCGAAGAGCAGAGCGAACAACTGAATGCGCCCAACCATCCGCAGAACGAGGCCATGGGGAGCCGCCAGATCAGCTTCAGTCGCGAGGTCTGGATTGATCGAGAGGATTTTATGGAAGTGGCCCCCAACAAAAAATTCAAGCGCCTGGTCAGTGGCGGGGAAGTGCGGTTGCGCAACGCCTATGTGATTCGTTGCGATGAGGTGATCAAGGACGCCCATGGGGAGATTATCGAATTGCATTGCAGTTATGATCCCGACACCCTGGGCGCTAACCCCGAGGGGCGCAAGGTCAAGGGGGTGATCCACTGGGTCAATGCCGCCGATGCAATTGTGGCCGAGATTCGGCTTTACGATCGGCTCTTCAGTCACCCCAATCCGGACAGTGCCAGAGATGGCCAGCCTTGGACCGCGCACCTCAATCCCGATTCCCTGCGTACACTAACCACCAGTCTGGTGGAAGCCAGCCTGGGCGAGGTGCAAGCCGGTGAGGTGTTCCAGTTCGAACGTGAGGGGTATTTCTGCCGGGATCCGCAAAACCGCGAGGGTGGCCTGCCAGTGTTCAATCGTACGGTCACCCTGCGGGATACCTGGGCGAAAATCGAGCAGAAATCGGCCGCTGGCTGAAATCCCTGGCAAGAATGGCGAAAGATTCCGCAAATACCTGAAATCTGACGGGATCACGGAAAAATCACAGGCAAATGATTGACATGCCAGGGCCGCTATCGTAAATTGCGCGCTCTCGATTTTCGGGGCTATAGCTCAGCTGGGAGAGCGCTTGCATGGCATGCAAGAGGTCGGCGGTTCGATCCCGCCTAGCTCCACCAGAGACCACAGCGAGGTGACGCGTGAAACTGGCCGGACGCCTTGCTGTGTACCTCGGGATCATACTGATAGTAGTGGGTATGATCGCGGGCTTCGGTGCGATGATTGTCGATCAGGACAGCGCGGGCATTCAGTGGCTCGGCGTCGTGCCAGTCGGATTTGTAGTATTATTGGCGGGCACTGTCATGTCACAGCTGTCACGCCCTGACGACGAATAACACCACGTTTTTCGTCCCCATCGTCTAGTTGGCCTAGGACACCGCCCTTTCACGGCGGCAACAGGGGTTCGAATCCCCTTGGGGACGCCATATCCAACAAAAAAGCCCGCGTAAGCGGGCTTTTTTGTTTCACTTGATTCTCCCGATCACAGATCGATCAATGCGTACCCATCCATCTGGAAATCCGCGACGGCGATGTGTCCACCCGGCACGAAGGTGACGCCGTCGATCTTGTTCGCCTTTTTGATCCCCGGCATTTGCGAGGCCATCTGGCACAGATAAAACTTGACGCACATAATTCTGTGCACGTTCGACGAGCTTCCTGAAGGGATTGGCGCTGGTTTTACCGGCGAGGGGGCTCATCGGGCAGTCAGTACTGCCGTCGTCGCTATCGCGCATCCAGGCCGGGTGATAGGTGGTCATTAACCAGGCGCCGGAGTTACTGGCCACGGTGTTCACTTTCACATCTTCACCGATCTTCATGTTATGCGTGACTTCATAATTCTCGCGCATGTACTCGATGTTAAAGAGAAAACGCACTCGTTGAGTCTGGGCGATACCGTTCTTGTCCTGGGGCGGGGAGGGGGGGGGGCGGTGATGGCAATCAGTACCTTGGTGTGTTTGCGATGGAGAGGCAATGAGTGATGGCTTCGGAGCCTGCGCCGGACTCCTCATCGATGGTCAGATTCGGATCCTCCACCACAGTACCGTTGCTCATCACGCAGGTCTGAGCGGAATAGTCGTCGGGACAGTCGTAATTATTGCGTGGATGGTGATCCTGCTCTGCTACAGCCTGAAAACTGAGGCCGGCAACAACTACAATATTGCAGAGACCTAAAACGGGCCTGGGTAACATACGGTTCTCCTGTTTGTTCTGTTAACTTCCTGGTTGGTTTAGCCCTGAAGGGCTGGCTTAACTACAGGCTATTCGCGCGTCGAACAGGGGGATCTGGGTTACACTCGGCATTCTGATGCCTGTAGCGCTCCATCGGCTCTTGCATTTATTCAGCAGCCTCCTATACTAACTGACCAGTCAGTCAGTAAACGCCCTTGAAGATGACAAAAAGTCCAATAAAACAATCAGATAGCACCAGCCATCAGCGCCGCAAGGCGGCCCGCCCCGGTGAGATTGTGGCCTCGGCCCTGGAATTGTTTGTGGAACACGGTTTTGCCGCCACCCGGCTGGAGGATGTAGCTCATCGGGCCGGTGTTTCCAAAGGAACGGTCTATCTTTATTTTGACAGCAAGGAGGCGTTATTCGAGGCCGTGGTTCGCGAGGTAGTGATTCCCCAGGTCGAGCGCAGCGAACTGCTGGCGCAGCAGCATCAGGGCAGTCAGGGTGAATTACTCGAGCAACTGGTGATGAACTGGTGGCAATCGGTCAGTACGACCCGGGTCTGTGGTATCCCCAAGCTGATCATTGCCGAATCGGCCAATTTTCCGCAGACAGCCCAGTTTTTTGTAGACAATGTCATACAACGGGTGCGCGGGGTTTTCAGCAAGGTCATCGAAAAGGGGATCGAGCAAGGCGAGTTTCGCCAGGTCGATCCCGAGTATGCGACGCGCCTGTTGATGTCACCGATGGTCTTGCTGGCTATCTGGCGTCACTCCCTGCAGCCCTACGATCAGGCGTTCCCGATGGATGAGCAAATCTATTTGCAGCAGCATCTGGATCTGTTTCTCAACGGCCTGCGCAAGGAGATGCCATGAATTCGCGTGGCATGCTCGGCGCGTTGCTGCTGGTTCTGGGTCTGCCGGCAGGACAGGCCGCACAACCGACGCTGGGTTTTGAACGGGTGGTGGAGAATATTCTGCAGCAGTATCCCAGCCTGGAAGTGGCGCGCCTGCAGGTACAGCGTTCGCGCCAGGAAATTGCCCGGGTCCATAGCCGGCTGGGCTGGGAGCTGGCCGGTAACGCCGGAGTAGCACATGATGTTTCGGTATTCGGAACACCGACCGATCGTGCCGATGTGAACCTCTCCCTCGAACGGCAACTGGAATCGGGACATCGAGTCGGGATCAGTGGCAATTATACCTATGAAGACAGCTCGTTCACGGTCAATCCCCGGTTTCCGAACCCTTCGCATGCCACTGAACTGGATCTCAATTATCGCATCCCGCTACGCCAGGGCGAGGACAATCCACTCTACAGCGAAAGTCTGACTGGCGCACAGGCCGGGGTTGAAGCCGAACGTGCCGCGGCCCGGGCTTTGCGTAACGAGATCGCCAATCAGGCCCTCGATCTGTTTTACGCCAAAGCGCTGACCGAGGCGCGACTGGCCAGCGCCGGCGAAGGCGTGGAGAACGCGCGCCGCCTGCAGGCGTACATCGCCGAACGGCGTGAACTGGGGCTGGCCGAGAAAAAGGATACTCTGCAGGTTCAGGCCCAGGTACGTGCCCAGCAGACCGCCCGGCAACGGCTGGAAATGGCTCTGGAACAACAGCGTATCGCGCTCAACCGTCTGATGGGCGCACCCTGGCAGCGCCGTTACCGCAGTGCTGTTCAGTTAGAGACAACATTGAGCGATTATGAAGTGGAGGCCCTGATCGGGCAGGCCGAAGTGCATTATCCGCCCCTGCAGCAAAACCGGGCCCGCCTGGAAGTGACCGAAACAGTGCTGCGCCGCAGTCGCGATCAACGCAAGGACCAGCTGGATCTGGTCTTCTCGGTCGGGACCCGCACCCGCAGCGGCGATGCCACCAACGGCAGTGTCAGTGAAGAAGATATGGCCGGTCAGATTCGCGTTGAATATCGCGAATCATTGAACAAGCAGGGGCTGGATGCCGAAGTCCGCCAGGCCCAACTGGATCGCACCATTGCTATGGAAGAGATTCGCCGGGCTCGCGATGAGCTGCGCTATGGTGTCGCCAGCCTGGTCCAGGAGATCCGTGCCACGCGTCGTGCGCTTGATAGCGCGCGAGGTCGTCTGCAAAGCGAACAGGATAAATACCGTGAGGCCATGCAGCGTTATCGTCAGGGGCGGGAACAGACTGATCGGTTGATCCAGTTTGATAATGAACGCAATGAGGCTCGCCTGACGCTGGCCGAACTGGAGGTGGAGTTGGCGCGTCGGCTCAGTGCTCTGCAAATTCTGCACGGCAGCTTCTGGGCCGCCCTGGATAGCGGGATGAATCCCGGGGAATTGCCATGATCCGGTTTCTGGTAGAACGCAGTCTGGTGGTCCATCTGGTCTCAGTGTTTTTGATCGTGCTGGGGATTATCGCGATTGCCAATATCAACCGCGAAGCCTTTCCCAATGTCAATCTCGACAAAGTGCAGATCGAGATCGTCTATCCCGGCTCCTCCCCCGAGGAGATCGAACGCATCATTATCACGCCGATCGAGCAGGAGCTGCGCTCGCTCGACGGTATTGACACCATGACCTCTATTGCCTTTCCCGGATCGGGGCGTATTAATCTGGAAGTGGATCCGGATGCAACAAACCGGGATCGCATCGTCAGTGATGTGCAACTGGCGGTGGATCGCGCCACCTTGCCTGGCGATATGCCTGAGGAGCCTGTGGTACTGGAGGTGGACGGCAAGATGATTCCGATCATCCAGCTGGCGATCTCCGCGCCACGCGACGAGGTGGCGCTGAAACGCCTGGTGGATGACATCGAAGACGATCTGTTGAACATCGATGGCATCGCGCGGGCGCAGATCCAGGGTGATCGCCGCGCCGAGCTGCAGGTAGTGGTCCGGCCCGACAAGTTACGCGAGCATCGTATCTCCATTGGCGAGCTGGCCGAGGTGCTGGAGAACTGGAACGTCAACGCGCCCGGCGGTGATCTGGATACCCCGGAGGGCCAACGAGCCATTCGCATTGTCGGCGAATATCAGCGCACGGAGGATATCAGTGAGCTGGTGCTGCGGGCCAACGAGCAGGGTGAGGGCATTCGTCTGCGGGATATCGCCGAGGTGACTGAGTCACTGGAGGAGGCCAATATCTATTATGATGTCAGTGGTACCCCGGCGCTGAATGTGATTGTGATGAAAAAGGGTGAGGCCGATATTATCGAGGCAGTGGATCGAATCAAAGCCTATCTGGCGACAGTCCCCGAGCGTTATGGTGACGATATCCGGATCGAAACCTTTCAGGATTTTTCCTATTTCGCCAACGTCCGACTGGGAGTGCTGACCAATAATGCCCAGGTCGGGCTGGTACTGGTCTTTCTTTCGCTAATCATGTTTTTACGCCCCTCGGTGGCATTGACCACCACCTGGGGTATCCCGATTGTCTTTCTGACCGGGCTGTATGTGCTCTATCTATCCGGTATCACATTAAACCTGGTCTCCATGCTTGGTTTTATCATGGTACTGGGAATGCTGGTAGATGATGCCATCATCATCGGTGAAAATATTACCTATCACATGGAGCAGGGCCTGTCGCCCAACGAAGCGGCGGTCGTCGGTGCCAGGGAACTGATTGGACCGGTAACGGCGACCATTCTGACCACGATCACGGCGTTCATGCCAATGCTGTTCATGAGCGGGGTTATTGGCAAGTTTATTGTTGCCATCCCGACCGTAGTGATTGCCCTGCTGGTTTTCTCCTGGCTGGAGTCCTTCTTGATCCTGCCCAGTCACGTTGCTCATGTAACTAACAGTAAAAAACATCCCGCTGAGCGACGCTGGGTGGTGAGTCTGCAAAATGCCTATGCCTGGATACTGGACAAGGCGATACGGCATCACTGGATCACCTTGTTGATCTCCGTTGCGGCACTGGCTCTGAGCCTGTTTGCCGCCATCAATGTCCTCAAGTTCCAGCTGTTCCCGCCGGTGGATGTGGATGAATACATTGTGAGGGTGACGGCCCCGGCCGGTACCAGTCTGGAGGAAATGCGCAAACAGATGCGCACCATTGATGAAATCGTCCGCGAGGGGACCAACCCGGACTATCTGGAGACGACGATCATTTCCACCGGACAGATTGCCCTGGATGCCAACGATCCTCTGATGCAGCGTGGCAGTCGTTTCGGACAGATCCGGGTCAATTATATTCCCGCGGTACTGCGCGAAGAGCATGACGTGCTGGAGGACATGCGTCGCTTTGAGTCGCTGTTGACGGAAAAATTCCCGGAATTGCAAATATCCCTGGGCGAGATCAAGCACGGTCCGCCCACCGGCAGGGCGCTGGAGGTAGAAATTTCCAGTAATAACAACGACATTAATGAAGCGGTAGCCCAGCGTCTGATGGATTACGTGAAAACCCTGCCAGGGATTACTACCATTGAAAGCGGACTGCAACCGGGCGATCCGGAGCTGCATGTGCGGGTGGACCGGGTCCGGGCAGCCTATGCGGGGATCAATCTGGCGACTATCGCCAGTCATGTGCGAGCGGCAGTCGATGGTTTGCGGGTAACTACCACGCGAAAGGGAACCGAGGAGGTCGATATTACTATCCGGCTGCCGCGTGATCGAGACGATCCCGTGGGCAGATTGATGCAGCTGGAAATCCCCAATCGCACCGGCGGCATGGTGCCGTTGAACTGGCTCGCCAAACTCGATGAGCACGAAGGCTATACCACAATTCGGCACAAGCAGGGTGTCAGGGCGGTTACCGTGGTTGCCAATATCGACAGTAAACAGACCACCAGTCTGGAGGTCAACCAGGCCGTGGAAGAGGGGAAAGCGCAATGGCTGGGCCAGGATGCAGACAAGGTCAGGGTGGTCTATGGGGGCGAAAACGAGAAAAATCAGGAGTCGTTCAAGGATCTGGGTATGGCTTTCGTGGTCGCTCTGATCGGCATTTTCTTTATTCTCGCAATTCAGTTCAACAATCTGGGTTATCCGCTACTGGTAATGATGGCGATTCCGTTCGGAGTAGTGGGAATCGTGATCAGTTTCCTGCTGCACGATCTGTTCTGGCAAGAGATGCCTCTGTCGTTTTTCTCAACTCTGGGCATGGTTGCCCTGACCGGGGTGGTGGTTAACAGCTCGCTGATTATGGTGGTATTTATCCAGCGAGCGCTGGAAGAAGGCCACGATGTCTACGAGGCAGTAATGCAGGCCGGGAATCGGCGTCTGCGGGCAGTGATTCTGACCGCTGCTACCACGGTGCTCGGGCTGTTACCGACCGCCTACGGCTGGGGGGGGGCCGATCCCTTTGTGGCCCCAATGGCTCTGGCGCTCTCCTGGGGACTGGCGTTTGCTACACTGGTCACCTTGCTGACCATCCCGGCAGCGTTTGTGGCCGCGACGCGGGTCAAGGCGGGTCTGATAGGGATATTCAGAAAATCCGCGAATGCACGCCAATAAACGCAAACTTATTCAGGTCATAATTTATTTGCGTTTTTCGCGTTAATTCGCGGATTGTTTTTACTCAATATAGAAAAACTTCATCTGGGTGCCGGCCAGTTCGATGACATCCTGATCCTTGAGCGTGATGGCTTCGGTGGTCAGCGGTTTACCGTTGATCATGGGAGTGTCGGAGGCGCGGCGCAGTTTGCTGCTGCGCAAGGAGGATATGGTGTAATTATTGGTGTTACGCGCGATCATGGCCATTTTGATTCCGTTGAACCC
>NZ_JAWOCR010000044.1:0-48100 GCF_046483665.1 Thiohalophilus sp.
CCGGCTGTTGCGGCAACAGCCGGGCGATGCGCTCCGCCCGGGCAGTTTGTTGCTGCAACAGGAGGGCTTCCTGCTGGGCATGGAGCGCACGCTGCGCAGCGATACCCAGCCCGAGTACCAGCAGCAGTAACAGTAAAAATCCGGCGTGAACCACGCGACCCTGCTGCAGCGAAATAGAATGTCGGGACATACAGCCTGTATCGCCGCAGACGCGGTTCCTTTGAATTTATTGTGATAACCGAATAGTGCAGATTGATTTATCGACACTTCCCGCCGCAAACTTGAGAGCCCCGTCACAGTTCTACTGGCCGTTTCGAGCAATTACTCCAGGCGACTGATTTTAATGATTAAAATCCGGGAGACACCGGTCACAGATTGGCGTGCCATACGCTTGTGGGAGCGAGCGGTGGATTATAATCAAGTTCATGCCATACACCCTGTCCAGCTTTACCCGCACGGCTAGCCTGATGCTGATGGCCGGGGTGTTATGCCTCCAGCCGGCCCAGGCTGCACTGGTCAAAATCGGGGTGTTCAGCCCCGAGGGCTTCGCCACTGGCATGCAACGCTGGCAGCCGAGCGCCGACTATCTGGGTCAGCAAATACCGGGGCACCGCTTTCAGGTATTGCCCTACCAGAACCTGGGCGAGCTGGAAGACGATGCCCGCCGGGGCAAATTCGACTTTGTCCTCACCCATCCGGCCTCCTTCGTTCAGCTCGAGCAACAAACGGGCCTGATCCGGCTTTTGACCCGCCGCCAACGCGACGGCGCCCGGCAATACGCCCATGCCGCGGTGGTCATTTTCACCCGCGCTGACAACCGCTCGATCCAGGAGCCCGCCGATCTGGCCCGGACCCCGTTTGTCACCACCACTGCGCAGGATTACAGCAGCTGGCAACTGGTGCGGCTGGAAATGGAACGCCTCGGACAGGATCTCGAGCATGCCCTCTCCGGGATAAAATTCGCCGGTCACAGCGAGGCGGTACTGGATGCGGTCATGCGCGGGGAGTATCCGGCCGGCGCCATGGCCGCGCGGGATTTCGATCGCTTCCTGAATCAGGGACGTATTTCACTGCCTGCGGTCAAAATCCTCGAAGCGAGTGAAACGCCCGGCTTTCCCTTTCGTTACACCGGCCGCCTCTATCCGCAATGGCCGCTGGGTGTCCTGCCCGATACGCCGGTCGAACTGCGCCAGGCCGTAGAACAAAGCCTGCTGACTCTGCCCGAAGGACATGCCGCACTGGAGGCCGGTCACTATGCTGGCTGGCAACCGGCCGACAATTACCATGCCGTACGACCGTTACTGAGCAAAAGCCTGAGTCGACATGTGGTTGAACGCCAGCTGAATGTGGCCAATCTGTGGCTGGAACAGCATCGTCAAAGCCTGTTGATCACGCTGGTGCTCACCCTGCTGGTCTGGTTAGGGGTCCGCCTGTTTTCACCTCCACAAAGACCCTCCCGTTCTTGAAAGGCTGTCTGCCCTTTAACCCGAAATCTGATCGGGCTTTTTTGCCGCGCCATCCCAACCTGTTACAATAAGGTCGGTTTCAAACAACACACTTCCCTCATGGCAAATGACGACACCAAAAAATATTCCGGCGAACTGCATCAAGGCGCAGATCGCTCCGCCCCTTATCCGGTGAGCCGCCTTGCCCCGGCGTTCGAGCTGGTCGATCTGGCCAAACAGATCAGCGAGGCCGATAAAATGCTCAATACCCGGGTCAGCTCCAAGCTCAAGGTGATTGCCGATCAAATCCGGCATCTGCAGGATGAGGCGCGTCAGATCCTCGAGGACACGCAAAAGGACCAGGAGCTGCATCAGGCCGCCTGTAACTTCCAGCGCCAGCCGGGGCACATCTATCACCTGTATCGCAAGCCCAACGGGCAAACCTGGTTTTCCATGCTGTCACCCGATGACTGGCAGGGCCAGCCACCCAACGAGTATATCGGCTCCTACCGGCTGGAAGCCGACATGGCCTGGACCGACATGGCTACGGTTAACGACGACGAGGGCGATGAGACCCGCGAGCTGGTCAAACGTCTGCTGGAAGGTCACGGACTCTGACCCGGAACAGACCGGGAAATCACCGGTCTGTCTATAACAAGTCAGATCGTTAGCTGTTTAGCTATCCCCTGAAACTACCCTGAACTGAGCCTGAAAGTGATCAAGAAAACATCCGTATCGCTGCATGTAAAGCTGTTCGTGCTGTTGCTGTTATCAATACCCGGTTATCCGCTGGCAGACGAACCGCCGCGTATGACGATCAACGTTGAAAACCAGGAACTGGAACTGAACCATTATCCCGCCGAGGGTAGCGCTCTGGCGCTGTGGTTCCCGCCGGGGTACGGGTTCGTGAAACGACACCATCAGGTGGCCCGGACACTGCAACAGCATGGAGTCGAGTCCTGGCAGGTCGATCTGCTGGAGAGTCTGTTTTTACCGCGCGGCTCGGCCAGTATTCGCCAGGTTGATCCGGAACTGGTCGCCCGCGTGATCGAGCAGGCACAGCAGCAAACCGGCAAACCGGTGGTGCTGATTACCAATTCCTATGGCGCCATTTTCTCCCTGCGCGGAATGCGAGCGTGGCAGCAAAACCATCCGGGTGATAACAACCTGCTCGGGGCCATTATGTTCTCGCCCAATGCCTATCAGGGCATCCCCTCACTGGGTCTGCCGCCCCGCTATATTCCGGAAACCTATGCCAGCAATATGCCGCTGATGATTCTGCAAAGCGCGCGCAACGGCAATCGCGGTCAGCTTGACGATCTGCTGGCTGCCTTGCGCACTGGCGGCAGCCCGGTCTTCGTCCAGCTGATGCCTGGCGCCACGTCTCTGTTCTATAAAGAAGATCAGGCTGAAGCGACACTTGAACACTTGCAACAGGCTCCGCAGCGTATTGTGAGGGCCATTACATTGCTGAAAAAACTGCCCACACCACACAAAGTTGCCCCACTGCCGGAGGAAACCCCAGCCGAAAAGACTTCGCTGGGCCTGGATATTGATCTCAAGCCGTTTCGTGGCAACTGGTCGCCGCCCCTACTGGATCTGAAAGATGCCAACGGCGAACACCATACCTTGCGTGATTACACCGGCAAAGTACGGGTCATCAATTTCTGGGCCACCTGGTGCCCGCCCTGCGTGGAAGAGATTCCTTCCCTGAATCGACTGCGCGAAAAAATGGCCGATGAACCGTTTGAACTGATCTCGGTCAACTACGCCCAGCAGACCGATGAGGTGAAAGACTTCCTGCGGGAGGTGGAAGTGAATTTTCCAGTGCTGATCGATCACGACGGCACCGAGGCCGCCCGCTGGCGGGTGATCGCTTTCCCATCGACCTATATCATTGATGCCAACGGCAGGATTCGTTACGGAGTAAATGCGGCAATCGAGTGGGACACGCCGCAGGTTATCGAAACTCTCAAGCAATTGATCAGAAACACGACTGCGTCGTCATCAGGAAAAAAGAGACAGTAGTCCGCAAATAAACGCCAATACACGCAAATTTAAATCCACAAGTGATTGGCGTGCATTGGCGGACCGCTTATCAAACCGCCTTTACAGAACAGGCTTCAGTCAAAGATTTCGTCAAAAAACTCCAGCATATCCGCCCAGGATTTCTGATCGGCTTCCTTGTCATAGGCCAGCGGCAAACCGAACTTTTCACCATTTTCATCCGCGCCGGGATTGGTGAAGCTGTGTTTGGCACCGGGATAGTTAATAAACCGGTAATCTGCGCCGGCGGCGTCCATCTCCTGTTTGAAAGCCTCGATCGCTTCGGGTTTGACGAACGGATCCGCCGCGCCGTTATAGACTCGAATACGGGTCTTCACATCGCCCGGTTTGGCCGGGTTATCCGTTCCCAGGCTACCATGAAAGCTGGCAACCCCGTCGATGTCGACACCGCGACGGGCCATTTCCAGCACCACACCACCGCCGAAGCAGTAACCAATTGCGGCAATGTCATCATCCTCGGTCATGGGATGGTTTTTCAGCTGCTCCAGGGCAGCAAGGAAACGGGATTCGGCCACATCCATGTTCTTGCGTACTTCACCGGCAAACTTGCCGGCTGTATCGGGATGATCGGCGGTTTTGCCTTCACCGTACATATCCAGAGCAAAGGCCACATATCCTTCTTTGGCCAGCATGCGGGCCCGCTCGCGAGGATATTCATTGTGGCCCCACCATTCATGCACGACCAGCACCCCGGGACGTTCGCCCTCGATGCTGTCATCGTAGGCAAAATACCCTTTCATTTCGGTGCCATTATCGCGATAGGTGACGGTTTCGGTTTGCAGGGCGGCCTGGGCACCCGAGACAACCAGTAACAACAGACCTGTCAGCCAAATGCGGTTCCGTTTCATTCTCCACTCCTTAAATTATTCAGGATTATTGGTTTTGATTCATTACTCTAAGCCGGTTGACCATCAACCCGGGGTTTGATCAATATTGGCATATACTCAATCACAAACAGGCCAAACGCAACCAGCCAGAATGCGGCAGAGGCCACAATGCTGTCACTATAACCACTTCCTCCCACGATGCCACCGACGACCCGGATGATGGCCGCCAGCAGGAGACAGATAAACGCGATCGTCGTCAGCCGCGATGCACTAATGGTGCGCCCGCTGTGGCCCTGACTGACACGGGTCATCATGCCCAGAGTGATCAATCCCAGCGTCCCCAGCGTAAAGGCGTGGACCTCAACGATCGCCGGAATCCAGTCCATATCGGCCAGCACGGCGAACAACAGACTCAGTATCAGCCACAGATAGGCCAGATGCAGGACCCACAACATGGGAACCCGCCACAATCCCGGATGGTGCCAGTGCCACCAACGCAGCGCATTGAGTACGAATGCCAGCGCCGCCAGCCAGATGCCGACGGGACTCTCCGGTTGCCACCAGGCCATCAGTGCATACGCGATCAGTGAGAGCACACCCAGCCGTTCCAGCCAGGGATTTTGTTTGAGCGTGATTCCGCCGATACCCCGTTCGGTGAAAAACGGCACCACCCGCCCGGCCATCACGGCGATGAGGATCATGATCAGAAAAACCATCATCTGAATGCCTGATCCGGCCAACGGCCCGATCTGCGAGTGATTCAGGTGGGTCAATAGATTGGCCAGCGTCATCAAACCCAGCAGGCTGACAAAAATCAGCAGATTCGGCATTTGCCGGCTGCGCCATAACGGCACGGCAATCGCCAGCGCCAGAACCGGCAAAAAGGCCACATCCACAATCAGCACCAGTGGTGCCGGAAGCAGCACGGCCGAGGCAATGGCCAGGCGGCCGGCCAGCCAGAGCAATGCCAGCAACATCAAGGGTATACCCGTCAGGGTTGGCAACCCGGTCCAGTTGCGTACGGCAGTCAGCAGAAATCCCGCAATGACCGCCGTGGTATAACCGAATAACAGCTCATGGCTATGCCAGAAACTCGGGTTGGCGAAATATGGGGCATCAATGCGTTGAAAGTAGATCAATAACCAGCAAGCCATCAGGATAACCGCCGACAACCCGGCCAGCAGGAAAAACGGCCGAAAGCCGAGTTGCCACAGGGCAAAACGGGGATTTTGTTTCGAATGACGATCATCACGATTCAGGGACATGGCGCACTCCTGTCACGCTTGGTTGCAAAACCCGTACTGCCGAAAAGCAAAGAGGAACCGGAGTGCCGATTGTGACCGAACGTCAACGCCACTGCCATTAATGCGTATCAAGGCTACATAACAACTGGCTCAGATATCCAGCCACAAACCCACACCGATATAACGCTCATCATCCTGGAAGAACTCGCCCAGCTGAGCCTTGCCGTCATAGGCTTCGAAGCCGACGCGCCACACACGTGTTTCGGTTGGTATCTGCCAACCCAACTGAACACTGAAATCTTTTTGCCAGTCACGTTCTTCAGTCGCGCCAATATCCAGAGCGGCATACCAGCTTATATCTCGCACAGGGCCCGGCTGCTGATATTGCAGGCCGGTTTGCGCCCGCCAGGGTTCTTGCAGTTCCTTGCTGCGCATATCGTGGGCACGGCCAGCTTCAACATACCATTGCCAGCGGTTGTCCAGGACCAGGTTCATCCCCGCCTGCAGCTCCTCGCGCGTGTAATTGATCCGGGTGCGACCGGTCCGCTCGATAAATTCATCGCCGACATGGCTGGAAATATGATAGCCGCCAATTTTAAATGCCAGCTGATGACTCGGTCGGTAAGAGAGCACCAGGGCATAAATACCATCCCAGCCAATATTATCCTGACTGGCATCGATATCGAACTGGCCATGAAAGCCGGCATCCAGGCTCAGCAACCAGCCCAGATCACTATTGCCTTCGGGATCGGACAAATGCAGTAAACCGAGTCGCCCCCCCAGCTTGAGATCAAACCGATGTTCGCCGGTTTGATCGATCGTGGTTTGATCAAAATAGAGCGTCTTCAGGGAAAATTGAATACGGCGCGGATCGGCCAGGTTCACCGGATACAGCTGGTATTCCGGAAGCAAGGACACTTCCCTTGCCGAAGCGGAATACGGTAACAGACCACTTGATAACAGAACAAGCGAGACAAACTGCGACAACAGGTGGCGTGACATAATTGACCTAGTAACCGAATTCTCCTTGCCACTGTCCCCGACGATAGTCGATCTGCAGCCAGTGCGGCGTGAAGGCCGCCGGTTTTTCGATTGGAAATGCAGTCAGCGGAGGCTCATCACCGGCATAGTCGTTGTCACAACGGGTGGTCATCACCGGGGGAACGCGCAATTGCAGCTTGTCATTTATCCTTATGCCACTGCTGTCCGTCGGTTCCTGAAATCGTACTTTGTAACGGATAAGACAACTGAAATAGAGCTCCATTTCGGCCAGCAAGGGTTCTTGACGCGCTGCCAGCGCCTGCTCCGCAGCTCTGGACAGGTACACCTCGACCGGCTGTCCATTGAGTTCGACACGTGTTTGCGCGCCAAAAGCCCCTGCCAGCATCAGGAAGCAGGCACGACATTGGTGGCATGCAGACCCTTTGGCCCTCGCTCTGCATCGAATGAGACCGTCTGGCCTTCCTTGAGTGTCTTGTAGCCATCCGCGCTAATGGCGGAATAATGAACGAAGACGTCTTCCTCCCCCTCTTCGGTCTGAATGAAGCCGAAACCCTTGGAATTGTTAAACCACTTTACAGTACCGTTCACCATTTTCCTCCAATCTCTGTTCTTGTTTACTGCTGTTTTTTATCAGCTTTGCGGGAAAATGCCGGCTTGCGGACGCTTCCCCTCCCCTCCGGACAAAGCTTGATTTCAAGTATAGACCAACTATTTCTCGAATAAATATACTGATAAGAATTTTCTGCCCTTGTGCCTCAAAAGGCTGGATTATTAACGATCCTTAATATATAAACCCTGTAACAGGAAATAAAAACAGAGACTTACCCCTACATGGCCGCAAAGCCCGCAAAAAAAACCCGGAATATTGACGCCTTCAACCTGGTTCCCGGTCGGGTGCTGGCGCGCAAGTATGAGGTGATCCGACAACTGGGCGCCGGCTGGGAGGGCGAGGTTTACCTGATCCGAGAAGTGAGTACCGGTATCGAGCGCACCGCCAAACTGTTTTTTCCGCAGCGCAACCTGCGCGACAAAAACACCCACTTTTATGCTACCAAGTTGCACAAGCTACGCCACTGCCCGATCGTTATCCAGTACAGTCACCAGGACAGTATCACCGTCCAGGGCGAACCTGTGACCCTGTTGATCTCGGAGTATGTCGAGGGCGATCTGCTCAGCCAGTTTATCCTGCGCCACTCCGGCAAACGACTTACCCCCTTTGAGGCCGTGCACCTGCTACATGCGCTTGCCTCGGGCATGGAATGCATCCACGCCATGGGGGAATATCATGGTGATCTGCACTCTGACAATATCATTGTCCAGAGCTTTGGCCTGCGCTTCGATCTGAAACTGGTGGACCTGTTTCATCTGGGCGCGCCGACCCGCGAACACATCCGTATGGATACGGTAGACATGATTCACGTCTTCTACGAGGCACTCGGCGGGCAAAAACATTACGCCCGCCAGCCACCGGAGATCAAAACCATCATCAACGGTCTCAAACGCGGACTGATTCTGAAAAAATTCAAATCGGCCGGACAACTGCGCCAGCATCTTGAAACCATGCGCTGGAGCCAGTAACCGGCAGGATAATCAAGTATTCAAGGGGCGGACTCTGATAACCACACAGTTTTTCAGCAAACAGGACTTTGATGAACCGCGAACGCGGCTTGTTGGCAGTGGACAGGCCGTTTTTTATTCCCATCGCGCCCCGAACAAGGAGACGCTCAACGAGGACAGCCTGGGACTGGTGGAACTCGATGCCGACAGTAGTGTACTGATGGTCGCAGACGGTCTGGGCGGTCAACCGGCCGGTGCCACCGCCTCGGAGATCGCGGTGAAAAGCCTGTCGTGGTCATTGCAACGTATGGATGCCACGCCACGTGAGGCAATCCTGCAGGGATTTGACCAGGCCAATCAACAGATCATTGAAAACGGCAGCGGCAGTGCCACTACATTGGCCCTGGTCGAGATCCGTAATAATCAGCTACGCCCCTATCATGTGGGCGATTCGATGATTGTGGTCACCGGCCAGCGCGGCAAACAAAAACTGTTCACCGTCTCCCATTCACCGGTCGGCTATGCGGTAGAAGCCGGACTGCTGGATGAAAAAGAAGCGATCTCTCATGCCCAGCGCCACCTGATCTCCAATGTTGTGGGTGCCGAGGACATGAATATCTCCATGGGTTCGCTCGTCAAACTGGCGCCCCGTGATACTCTGTTACTGGCCAGTGATGGTCTGTTCGACAATCTCTATTATGAAGAGATTATAGCGATAATCCGTAAAGGGACCTTGTCGGCTGCAGCCGTCCGCCTGGTGAAACTCGCGCAGCAGCGTATGGCAGGCAAGAATACCGAACAACCCTGTCACCCGGATGATTTGAGTTTTATTCTCTATCGCCCTCTAATCTGTTCAGCAGGAGGCATCTGATTAATATGGCACGTATTACGATTTACAGCACCGGCACCTGTCCGGTATGCGATAACACCAAGAATCTTCTGACAAAGTGGCGTATCCCCTTCGACGAGGCACGCGTGGATCAGGACAGGGACAAACTCAGGGAAATGCTCGAGATCACCGGACATGCTCGCTCTGTGCCGCAGTTGACTATTGATGGTAAATGGATCGGTGGCTTCACCGAACTGACCGAAATGCACATGGAGGGCCAGCTGGACGGGCTGGTGGAAAAGTGACTCTCCTGGTTTTCGGTCATTTGCCGGCCGGGGAGTCCTGGCGCTATCAGTCCAAAAGCCATCGATAAACGACTTCTTCGCTAAGATTCCGTCTCAAGCGAGTCCTTTCTTGTCGCAATACATCTTCTGATCCGCTACATGTAACAGGGTTTCGATATCCTCTCCGTCGTCCGGGAACAGCGAAATCCCGATACTGACGCTGGCCCGGAGTTCGGTACCGTTTACATCGAATGGCGAACCCAGACATTCCAGCAACTTCGCCCGGATCTGTTCTGTTTCCTCCCGGTGGTTGATCTCCTCGATCAAAACAACAAATTCATCTCCCTGGTAACGACAAACAGTGTCTTCCTCACGCATGCAGGTTTTAAAGCGTACCGCAATATCATGTAGAAGCCTGTCTCCCGCAGCATGGCCAAAATCGTCATTGACCATTTTGAAATTATTCATATCCAGAAATACCAGCGCAAAACGTGTTCGATTGCGTTTTGCCCTGGCCAGTACCTGGCGCAACCGTTCCAGCAGAAAATTACGATTGGCCAGCCCGGTCAGCGAATCATTATTGGCCAGATGATAAAGCTGATTCTCGTATTGCAAGCGTCCCATCTCATTGCGGTGATGCAGTCGCGAAAACATCAGCACACTCCAGAACGAGACCGCAGCCACCACCAGAATCGCGGAGATCAAAACAAAGTTCATATCAGCAAAGTGAAATTGTCGTTCCAGTGTCATAACAAACGGCTGGCCGGAATTATCGATTTGCCGTTGGTATTGCAGACGGGGAAACAACCATGTCTCCAGTGTTCCCGCTGTTCTGGCCGGCTTGTAATACAGATCTTTATTTGCCTCGGCCTTACCCGGGGCGAGATGGGACAAACGTACCATCAAATCATCCTGTTTCAGCAACATGGCTGGCAGCAACGCTTTGGTGCTGATAACCAGAATTGCATATTGCCGTGGCTTTTCTTTATTCGTATTTCCCATTGCGCGCTGCAATGAAAAACTTCGGGGCCCTTCGAACAGTGTAAAGGGCAGGCTGGCAACCGGTGAGTTCATTTTATCGGATCGTTTCAAGGCCTCATGAAACGTGTCGACCGATCCCAGGTCCCGCCCCAGTATCACGCGATCATGCGCCTGCATCGGCCCCATAAAAACCACAGGGTAATGATGGTTTTTACGTGCCATATTATTCTGCTGACGATGTTCGTTGAGATCAAAGCTCGCAATGCGAAAATTGCGATCGATACTGCGACGCATCTCCGCCTCAAATTCGGGGGCTTCATTCCGCCGGACGTGTCGCGCCACTTTAAACGTGTGAATATGCGGATAAAGTTTGCTCATACGACGGACATAACGGCGCACCTGTTTCCATTCGTGCTGAGACCGGCTCGCCAGAAGACTGACAAAGCCCTCGATCACCGCCTCGTTAATCTCCACCTTGCTGCCCAGCTGATCGTAAAAGGCATCGCCACTGCGTTGAAACTGTTGCCGCTGCTTGTTGAACTCGCTGTCGAGAATAAAGCCGATCAACACGGCGACGAACAGGAACCAGACTACCAGGATCAACAGGTACAACCGGCTAATAGGCCGAAGTTGCGGGTTGTTGCTGATCAAATCGGAAATCCCCATACTATTTCTGCTGTCGTGGTTGTGCCGGGCGGGTTAGCGATTGAATATTGTGCAGTGCTGATGCCCATTCCGGTATCAGGGGAAACCCTGAAAAACTGTTTTTTCTGTCCATCCGGACAGAAAAACTTCGGGAACCGGCTTCGAACCGCTACTGAGAGGACGGATGATATGATTTCGTCAACAATTGCGATCCCTCCCCCACCCCATTAGTATGGTGCGCCTGTCAAGTTTTATACCGGGCACTTGCCCGATTCCCCTGGAATGTCATTATGCGTAAACGTTTAATTCTGGTCGGACTGATCCTGGTTCTGTTCCTGGCCGCCATTTTTGGTATCAAATACTGGCAAAACATCCAGCAGGACGCGATGATGTCCCAGCCCCGGCCACCGGCCACCATTGCCTCTGCCGAAGTACGTGAAGAACGCTGGCGCCCGATGCTCAATTCCGTGGGCAGCCTGGTGGCCATTAATGGCACAGCCGTAACCACCGAGGTTGCCGGGCAGATCAGCGAAATTCAGTTTGAATCCGGCAGCTATATCCAACAGGGCAACGTGCTACTGCAACTGGATGACGCCGTCAACCAGGCCGCCCTGGATGCCCTGCGTGCCGAGCGCCGTCTGGCGGAGATCAAGTTCAAACGCGCCGAGGATCTGCTGCGACGCCAGGTCATGTCCCAATCCGAATACGATGAGGCCCGCGCGTCGTTTGATGCCGCCACCGCCCGCGTCAAACAGCAGGAAGCCACCATCCGGCGCAAGGCCATTCGCGCACCATTCAGCGGTCGGCTGGGAATTCGACAGGTCAATCTCGGCCAGTATCTGGAACCGGGCCAACCCATCGTCTCGCTGCAGGCGCTGGATCCGATTTTCGTGGATTATACCCTGCCGGAACGTTACCTGCCGCGCCTGAGCACCGGCCAGGAAATTCGCGTGCGGGTTGACGCCTTTCCGGATGAATCTTTCAGCGGAAAAATCAGTGCCATCGACTCGGGCGTGGATGCCGGCACCCGCACCATCAAACTGCGCGCCACGCTGGCCAACCCCGAAGGCCGGCTGCAGCCGGGGATGTTCGCCAGGGTCAAAACCCTGGAAGCGGAAGATAAAACCATCCGCACGGTTCCACGCACCGCGGTCAGTTACAACACCTATGGCGATTTCATCTACCTGATTGATCAAAATGATCAGGATGAAACCATTGTCAAACGCCAGCAAATTGAAACCGGCGAAGTACGTGAAGGAAATGTTGCCATTGTCGGCGACATCGAGGTCGGACAGAAGATCGTCCGCGCCGGACTGGTTAAACTACGCGATGGCATGAAAGTCAAGATCGACAATAGCGTAGAGCTGGACGACGACAGGGTCGACACCGAATGAAATTCACCGATATTTTTATTCACCGTCCGGTTCTCGCGACGGTCGTCAGCCTGCTGATTCTACTGATTGGGCTGCGCTCACTGGGCATACTGGATGTGCGCCAGTATCCGGAAATGAAAAATACCGTGGTAACTATTACCACAGTTTATCCCGGCGCCAGTTCCGAGCTGGTCAAGGGTTTTGTGACCACTCCTCTGCAACAGGCCGTGGCCGAAGCCAACGGCATCGACTACATCACCTCGACCAGCACTCAGGGACAATCAACCATCGAAGTCTATATGGAGCTGGACTACGACCCCAATGCCGCCGTCTCGGAAATACAGGCCAAGGTAGCCAGCAAGCGCAATGTACTGCCATCGGAAGTCGAAGATCCGGTCATCGATTCAAGTACCGGTGATTCGACAGCCCTGATGTATGTAGCTTTCTTCAGTGATACCTTGCCCCGCTCGCATATCACCGATTATGTGCTGAGGGTCACCCAGCCACAGATCCAGGCGCTGGCCGGGGTCGCCAAGGCGCGCCTGTTCGGTGAACAGTTCGCCATGCGCATCTGGCTGGACCCGGATCGCATGGCAGCCCATGGCATCAGCGCCGAACAGGTCGCCGAAGTGTTGCGCACCAACAACTACCTCGCGGGCATCGGTTCCACCAAGGGCAAGTACGTGGCCATGAACCTGACCGCCACCACCGATGTCAGCGAACCCGAGGATTTTCGCCAGCTGGTGGTGCGCAGTGATAACGGGGTGCTGGTGCGGCTACAGGACATCGCCCGCACCGAACTGGGGGCGGAAAATTACGACTCGACCGCCTGGTACAAGGGGATTCCGGCCGCTTTCATCGCGGTGGAACCGACCCCCGGCGCTAACCCGATTGATGTCGCCGATCGGGTCAATAACCTGATCCCGCAACTGCGCCAGCAATTGCCCGAGGGTATCGATGTCAAGATTCCCTATGACGCCAGCCAGTTCATCAAAAACTCCATCAAGGAGGTCTATAAAACCATCGCCGAGGCCGTGCTGATCGTGCTTGTGGTGATCTACCTGACACTGGGATCGTTCCGGGCCGCGATCATCCCGGCGGTGGCCGTGCCCCTGTCACTGATCGGCGCCGCCTTTGTCATGCTGGCGCTGGGCTATTCGCTCAACCTGCTGACGCTGCTATCGATGGTACTGGCTATTGGCCTGGTGGTGGATGACGCCATCATCGTGGTGGAAAACATTCATCGCCACATTGAAGAAGGCGAGAAAAAACGGGACGCCGCGCTCAAGGGTGCCCGGGAACTGGCCGTGCCGATCATCGCCATGACTACTACCTTGCTGGCGGTGTATGCGCCCATCGGGTTTCAGAGCGGACTGACCGGCACCCTGTTTACCGAATTCGCCTTTACCCTCAGCGGCGCGGTGCTGATCTCCGGGGTTATTGCCCTGACATTATCACCCGTCTTATCCGCCGCCGTTCTCAAACCCCACGGCAAGGAGGGCCAATTCGAGCAACAGGTGGAAAAATTCTTTAACTGGCTCTCCAGCCACTATCAACGACTATTGCATAGCTCACTGGATACTGTCTGGATCTCTATCCTGGTAGGGGCGGTCATCTTCGCCTCAAACATCTTCATGTTTACCGAAAGCAAGCAAGAGCTGGCGCCGACCGAGGATCAGAGCATCCTGTTTTTCAATGGCACAGGCCCACGCACCGCCACACTGGATTATCACAAGGCCTATTCGAATCAGATTCAGGGGATTTTCGAGACCTTCCCCGAATACACCGACAGTTTCTTTATTCTCGGCCGTACCCAGGACTCGGTGTTCGGCGGCTTCAAGATGGCGCCCCAGGATCAGCGCGAACGCTCGCAAATGCAAATCAAGCCGCAACTTAACGCAAAGCTCAACCAGGTTGCCGGTTATCAGATCGGGGTGTTCCCGCGTCCCAGTATCCCCGGTGCCAGTCGCGGCCTACCAGTCCAGTTTGTGCTGACCTCCGACCGGGGTTATGACGAGATGGTCAATCTGGCCGATCAGATCATTGGTCGGGGTATGCAAAGCGGCAATTTTCTGTTTCTGATGAAATCAATCGAACTGGATCGTCCCACAATCAGTATTCAGATCGATCGCGACCGCGCTGCCGATCTGGGGATCAGCATGCGCGATATCGGTCGCAATCTCGGTACCCTGCTGGGCGGCGGTTACGTCAACCGCTTCAGCATGGAAGGTCGCAGTTACCGGGTTATCCCCCAGGTGGAGCGCGAGTTCCGCCTGGATGCCGAAATGCTCAAGGATTATTACCTGTCGACCGCCAGCGGCGAGCAGGTCCCTCTGTCGAGCATCGCCAGTCTGGAGCGCACGGTCGAACCCTCGAGCCGCACCCAGTTCCAGCAACTCAACTCACTGGTCATCCAGGGTAACCTGGCCCCGGGAGTCACTATGGGCCAGGCCCTGGATTATCTCGAATCCCAGGCCAGCGAATTGTTACCCCGGGGCTTTGATTACGATTATCTGGGCGAGTCGCGCCAGTACGCTACGGAAGGCGGCAGCCTGATGCTGACATTCTTCCTGGCTATGCTGGTGATCTACCTGGTACTGGCTGCCCAGTTCGAAAGCTGGCGTGATCCACTCATTATCCTGGTCTCCGTGCCAGTCTCCACCGCCGGCGCCCTGATCTTTATCATGCTCGGTGTTGCCGATGCCTCAATGAATATTTACACCTGGGTCGGGTTAATCACCCTGATCGGTGTGGTCGCCAAAAACGGTATCCTGATCGTCGAGTTTGCCAACAAGCTGCAGATCAAAGAAGGCCTGAGTCGGCGCGAGGCCGTGGAACAGGCCGCGACTATCCGCCTGCGCCCTATCATCATGACCTCCATCGCGCTGATTGTCGCCATGGTGCCCCTGCTGATCGCCACCGGCCCGGGCGCGGTCAGTCGCAGTCATATCGGTATGACTGTGGCTGCCGGGCTGGGGATCGGTACCGTGTTTACGCTATTTATCCTGCCCGCGGTTTACATGCTTCTGGCACGCGATCACTCGGCGCATAGCAAAGCGAGCTGAAAGGCATATTGAAAAGGCGCTAGATCTGGTCGTACTTCGCCGCTTCGATGGTCACCAGTTCGCGAAAGGCGGGCCGGGCAAACCAGAAGCCCTGGAACAACCGGATACCGGCTTTGCTTAACCAGCGGATCTCCTCGATCTCTTCCACCCCTTCGGCCACCAGTTCAATCCCCAGCTTGCCGCAGGTGTGCACGATGCCCTCCACAATCGCCTGCCTGGGAGGTTGCTGGTGGATGGCGGAAATGATCTGTCGATCCAGCTTGATGATGTCGGGCTGGTATTCGGCCAGCAGGTTCAACCCGGAATAACCGGCCCCGAAATCGTCAATCGCCATACTGAAACCCAGCCGATGGTATTCGTTGACGATATCGATCAAATGCTGATGATCCTCGACCTTCTCCCCCTCCGTGATCTCGAACACAATCTGATCCGTGGGAAAGTTGTAGGCTTTTGCCGCCTCCAGCGTCGTTCGGATACAGACTTCCGGTTGATACACTGCGTTGGGAAAAAAATTGATATTCAGATTTACTTTCAGATCCAGCTCACTGGCCAGCTTGACGGCCTTCACCCGACAGGTCTGATCGAAACGGTAACGGTTGCTGTCGTTGACCTGATCCAGCACCCAGGAAGCCGGTTCGCCTTGCGGCCCCCGGACCAGGGCCTCGTAGGACACAATTCGGCGCTGCGCCAGATCGACAATCGGCTGAAAGGCAAAGCTGAATTTGAACCCGAGACTCTCGCCATTGGCACACTGGCCACAGGAAGGGGGTTGTTTTATGTGAGACATAGCTAACTCTAGCGGCAACGATGTGAGTGACTTTAATTAGCCCAGCGCTACTGACCGCCAACGCTCCTACCAGCCTGTGGTAGAACGATCACCTGAGAATAGAGTAGACAGCTCTGGTTTATGGGCTAATAATACGCCGCGACACCCCTGTGACCCCCTGTCCGTTTTACTGTTGCTTGCCATCCGGTGCTATGTTCGTGGCCCCGGACCCAGGCAGTCGCGATCGGACCATGCTGGCAGAGACCTCATGAATCTTCAGTATTTATCTCATTCTATATGCACTGAATCGCAGATTGCGGAGCAGCTGTCCGACAAGGGTTATGCAATCACCGATGATTATTTGACCTCATGGGAAATTAACAAACTTCATAACGAAATGTATGAAGCCTGGCAAGGAGGCTGTTTTCGTCATGCGGGTGTGGGCCGGGGAAAGAACTGGAAACTGAAACCGTGGATTCGCAATGACAAGGTGCTATGGCTTGAGCAGGCGATGTGTAGTCCCTACCAGGCAGTGTATCTCTCCGCACTCGAGAAATTGCGCCTGCAGCTCAACCGGGACCTGTTACTCGGACTGTTCAACTTCGAAGGCCATATGGCGATCTATCCCCCAGGCACACGCTATCGACGGCACAAAGATCAGTTCCGGGGCGTGGACACACGACGAGTCAGTTGTATTCTGTACCTGAACCCGGACTGGCGAATCAGCGACGGCGGGGCTCTGCGGCTTTATATAGATAACGACAATCCGGACCACTACCGCGACATCTATCCCTGTTCAGGTCGCCTGGTCACCTTTTTGAGCGAGTGTTTCTATCACGAAGTCCTGCCCGCCAGTCGCGAGCGTTACAGCATCACCGGCTGGTACCGTCAAAGAGACGATATGCTGGCGGGCTAGAATCTGAGCGATCCTCACCAGCGGATGCGCAAGACATTACCGAAAAAGCCACTGGCGCTGAAGTCACTGAACAACCAGGGACGATGATCCTCTGCCGGATGGATTGGATGTTATCGGTAACACACCTGCCGAAACCCGAAGCACTATATCGAAGTGTCACTACAACAACGTGCTTTATGTTGCCAGTTTATCCAGCGTGTCACGCATTTGTCCCTCACTGACCGGCTGGACCAGAATTGCCGCCAGCGCGAACAGGTCGGCCAGTCTGGCCACATAAGGTCGCTCGGCCTTCTCCACCATGACGATTATCTTCGCCTGGGGCGCATACTTCAGCAGGCTGTGTAAAAACACATCCAGGTTGCTGATATTGATCCCGGCGTAATTATTGCCGTAGCCGTAGAAAAATTCGGCCACTACGACATCGGGAGGCTGCCTGCGCAGCTGACTGATAGCTTTTCGCATGGAATCAATGCGAATCTGCTTCCAGCCAAACTCCCGGTAAAGGGAGGAAAAATCTGGATGACCGGGCGATTCTATGATCGAATACACAATGGTTTTATTCATAATTGACCATGCTACACATTTAGCCGGGTTTTGTCGGCATGGACAGCACCACGACTGGACCAACATCCCGTCTAACTGTGGCTTTAATGACTTGGAATACTCATCTCAATCATTACAATAATAACCATGATCACCTGTCCATTTCACTTACCAATGGCAGGGGAATGTTGTTGACTTAACGCGCAGGAGAGACGATGTATAATACTTTTAAACCCGAAGAGCCCGTTGGCCTGATGGATTTCGTCAAGGCGGCCAAGTCCTGTATCCAGGAATGCTCCGTAGACGAACTGCACCACAAGATGGAAAACAAGGAAGACATGTTTCTGGTGGATGTGCGCGAATCCTCCGAACATGAACAGGGCCATTTACCCGGAGCACGCCTTGTCCCGCGCGGGATTCTCGAAGCCGCGGCCGATCCGGGTTATCCCAAACATGATCCGGAACTGATTAATGCCCGGGATCGTCAGGTGGTTTTGTATTGCGCCACCGGCGGCCGTTCCGCCATGGCCGCGGCTGTTCTTCAGATGATGGGTTTCAATAATGTCCTCAGTCTGGACGGTGGCTTCACCGCCTGGACCAAGGCCGAGAAACCGGTAACAAGCGAAGCCCGTTACGTTTGAACCGCCAGACCCGGGAAATACCGGAGATAACAATCTCCGGTATTCAACATTGCTCCCAGGGCAGGCCGGCAAAACGCCACCCACCCAGCGTACTGCGATGATGCTGCTCATCCAGCTCGCCTTCGAACCCGTCACTGACGTTATAGATCCGTATAAATCCTTCCCGCAAAAGTGATTCTCCGGCTTCACGTGAGCGACGCCCGCTGCGACAAATCAATACAACCGGCACGGCCTGGCTGCCGGATTCATCGTGCGGCAGTCCCCCCAGCAGTAACTGGCGTAATTCGCGCACGAAGTCCGGATTCACTGTCCAGTCCGGCTCATCGATCCATGGAATATTGATTGCTCCGACCGGGTGACCGATAAACAAGAATTCCATATGCGATCGCACATCCACCAGCAGAGTCCGTGGCTCATCCTGTATCAGTTGCCAGGCTTGTGGCGGAGACAATTCTTCGACGGTCAATTCTGCTTCTGTCATCGTTTTTACCTGTTGCAATGATGGGGCTGGGCTTGCGTGTTATATCAAAAAGCCTGTCGGTCCGGGTTTGTATCGCAGCGGCAATAGACTTTTAACCCATTAACCCGGTCACAACGCCGTAAATACCAATTAAAGAATCACCACGTCAGTTGATACTCCCTGAACGCCGCTTACCAGGACCGGTACACGATACTGGTGAGATAAAGAATTTAAACCGCATGGGTAAACTCCGAACTCGCACAGATCCGCGCGCCAATTTGATGCATTACCACCACTTTATCGGGATATTCTCGGCAACAATTCGTGACCCGCGTCGTTGTTCGAGAATGGCCTGTGCCTCGTTCAGACGACCAATAGCCGCGAAACCACCGCCGCCGCGAACAAAACGGCAGGCGGCTTCCACCTTGGGACCCATGGATCCTTCATGCAGTCCCAGTTCTCGCAAATTGTCGCAACCGGCAAGGCGCACCGCACGTGCAGAGGGTTTGTTCCAGTTGTCATACAACGCTTCAACATTGGTCAACAATAACAGGGCGTCCAGTTTCAATTCAGCGGCCAGCAAGGCACTGGTGTAATCCTTGTCGATCACGGCGCTGATACCCCGGGACTCAGCCTGCTGTTCCAGAACCGGAATACCGCCCCCGCCGGCACAGATGACACTATAACCTGCGCTCATTAATTGACCAATCGCATCGCTTTCCACGATTCTGACTGGTTGAGGTGAAGCCACTACCCGGCGCCGGCCACCGGCGACTTCGGCAAATTGCCAGCCCTGCTGACTGGCCAGCCGCTGCGCACGGGACTCCTCCAGCACTGGTCCGACCGGTTTGACCGGATGACTGAAGGCGGGATCATCGGCATCCACAACCACCCGGGTCAGCAAACTGAGACTGCATTCCCTCTGGCGACAATGATCCATGGCCTGGGCCAGGCGATAGCCAATCAGTCCCTCGCTCTGGGCATCGAGCAAATCCAGCGACATATTGGCCTCGATTTCCTGCATCGCCAGCCAGCCCACCTGCGGTCCGTTGCCGTGGGTGATGAGTAGTGAATGTTCGTCTTCCAGCGCGACCAGACTCGCGGCTACCGCCTCGATCTTTGCCTGGTCGATCTGTCCACCGCTTTCCTTGTCTGAACTGACCAGCGCGTTGCCGCCTATAGCCACCAGTAATTTCATGCTCAAACCTGTTACATCATTGGTTTTCTTCTGACAACACTACTGCTATGTTCCCTACAGGACAAGTATCACAGGAGATGTCAATGTCGGAGCATGTTTACAAAATCATCGAACTGGTCGGCTCATCCAGCAAGAGCAGTGACGATGCCATTCAAAATGCGATCGCGAAGGCTGGAAAAAGCCTGCATAACCTGGACTGGTTTGAAGTTGTAGAAACCCGCGGCCATATCGTGGAGGGCAAGATCGGCCATTATCAGATCAAGCTAAAGGTAGGATTCAGACTGGATTAAGCAGACAGGCGCGCAGTTTGCGCTGCGCGCCGGCTGTTTGCCTGCTCAGGGGGGATATCAGAGCAGGATTATTTCTTGTTGCGTGATGACCACTGTGAAGGACCTTTGCCGCCGCTGCGGGAATTGACATCATCGGCCAGTTCCTCAGCGTAACGGGTTACCTGGTTCAGAGTACCCCGTCTTTGTCCAACCAGCGTGGAGCCATTGCGCTCCAGCACATAGCGATACCAGTTATTACCGTCGCAACCATCCGGCGCGGCCGTTTTCTCCACGGCTTTGACCAGATAACGGCTATCCGACAGATCGACTGTATTCATTGTATCCATCTGCTTTACCTCGGTGGTTCGCAGGCCGCATCATCGCGGCCTGATGGACTCCGCCGCCTAACGACGACCTCGCCCCTTGCCTTTATTAAAGCGTTTACGTTCTTCACTGACTCGCAGTGAATTTCCCTTGTAATCACGTCCATTCAACCCGGCCATGGCAGCCCGGGCCTCGTGGCCTTCCATGTCCACCGTGGCGTGGCCGCGGCAATTGCCGCTGAACACATCCATGGCTACTTTAACCCCTCTTACAGTACCAAACTCGCCAAACAGCTGTTGTACATCGCCTTCCTGCGTGTCGGGGGTTAAATTGGTGACGAATAGGGTTTTCATAATCCCTCCCGTTCAGGTGTAACGATTCTGCGCCCTGCCGCTGGAGCGACGCTTGTTACGATTCGGCTGTGCCGGACCACCCCGTTTGGCGCCTACAGGCGGTTTGCCGCGCGGGCGGGTCTCATCGCGGATTTCACGCACGCCGCCGGCCGGTTCAAAACCGGTCATGGTCTTGCCCGGAATTTTGGTCTTGAGCAGGCGTTGAATAGAGGACACCCGACCACGTTCATCGGAACCGACCAGAGAGATAGCCGTACCCGATTTGCCACCACGACCGGTACGTCCGATACGATGCAGATAATCTTCCGGGTTATCCGGCAAATCGAAATTAATCACCAGCGGCAGATGATCGATATCCAGTCCGCGTGCCGCCACATCGGTGGCAATCAGGGCGGTCACCTTGTTATGTTTGAAGTCACGCAACGCCCGGGTGCGGGCATTCTGGGTTTTGTCGCCGTGGATCGCGGTGGCGGAGACGCCATCGGCCTGCAGTTGCTTGGCCAGCCGATCCGCGCCGCGCTTGGTGCGGGTGAAGACCAGCAACTGTTGCCAGTCGCCGCCGTCGATCATATGCGAGAGCAATTCGCGCTTGCGCGGACTGTCTACCCAGTAGAAGGACTGGTCGATATTCAGTGAGGCGCTGTTGGCTTCGGCCACCTGGATATATTCCGGTTTATTGAGAAAACGGGCGGACATTTTCTTGATCGCGTCAGAGAATGTGGCCGACAGTAACAGGGTCTGGCGTTCGGCCGGGATCAGCTTGAAAACCTGCTCGATGGCCGGCAAAAAGCCCATGTCCAGCATGCGATCGGCCTCATCGAGTACCACTGACTCCACGCGGGAGAGATCAACGGAACGACGATTGACCAGATCCAGCAGACGCCCGGGCGTGGCGATCAGGAGATCCACCCCCTCTTTCAATTGCTTGATCTGTTTACCGATGGGCATACCACCGTAAACCACCGCACTGCGAAGCGGCAAATGACGGCCGTAGGTCCGCACGCTGTCGGCCACCTGCTGGGCCAGTTCACGGGTCGGGGCCACCATCAGCACACGGATGTGCCGGGATGCCGGTTTGGCCGCGCTCAGGCGTTGCAACAGGGGCAAAGTGAAGGCCGCCGTTTTGCCGGTACCGGTCTGGGCGCCGGCAAGAATATCGTGGCCGGCCAGGATCGTCGGAATCGCACGGGTTTGAATGTCGGTCGGAGCGCTATAGCCCTGATCCGCAATAGCAGACAACAGCTCGGCATTGAGGCCGAGATTGGAAAAAGACATGGAATTCGCCTTATAAATTAGAGATATATGCCAAAAATCGAGCCCGGCAGAATAAAGAAGTGTGACAGGATCGAGATTACGTATGCGGGGAATGGCCCGAAGAGGTCATGCCACGGCGGGTTTGAGATCGGCGCCACCCGTCGGGGGGCGCCGAATCCTGATCCCGCCGGGTCGAAAATATCGTAAATCGGAGGGAAGTCAGACAAACTATATAAGTATCATACCACAGAATACGCTTTCTCTGCCGGTTAAATCGAATATTTCTGCATCTCGCAGTGGCACTCGCACACAAAGTGTCGTACATTCAAATGAGCTGCAGACAACGCAGCGGTGAATTTTGGTCGGTTCCCCGGAACCCCAAATAGTTCCGTCTGAAGAATCTGCAGCCAACTCCAGTTCCGTATTTGAAGGGTAATTGTAATGGCTACAGGTAAAGTAAAGTGGTTCAATGATCGCAAGGGCTATGGTTTCATCGCCCAGGATAACGGCGAAGGCGATGTCTTCGTTCATTTTCGGTCTATTCAGGGCAGCGGCTTCAAAACCCTCGCCGAAGGTCAAAGTGTCAGCTTTGATGTAGAGGATGGCCCCAAAGGCCCACAGGCAACCAACGTCGTCCCCCAGTAAATCCGCCCGTCACTACGCCCCATTCACTGACCTGACTGTCAGTCACACATCCCGCCCTGACGGGGTGTGTCATTTAACCCGTCCGCCTTTGAAAGCCACCCCCATTATTGGCTATGCTTGAGACAGGTTTTCACGGAGACACCCCGATGACAAAACAAGCTGTTGACGCCGATAGTCTTCTTGATACCGCCATGCGTCTGGCCAACGAGCGCTCCTGGGAAAAACTCCATTTACATGAAGTGGCGAAGGAACTGGACATTCCCCTGCACGAGATCCATCGCCATTTTGCGCAGAAGGATGATCTGGTCGAAGCCTGGTATGACCGTGCTGATCGGGCCATGCTAAAAGCGACCCGGGCGCCGGGCTACAGTGAGCTGACCCTGCACGAACGACTGCATCTGCTGATCATGCGCTGGCTCGACAGCCTGGCCGAATACAAGACGGTCTCCCGCGACATGCTGCTTTATAAACTGGAGCCCGGGCATCTGCATCTGCAATTACAGGGACTGTTGCGCGTCAGCCGCACGGTGCAGTGGATCCGCGAAGCGGCTTTGCAGGACAGTACTCACCTGCGGCGAATTATCGAGGAAGCGGGCCTGACCAGTCTCTATCTGCAAACTTTTTTGTACTGGATGAGTGACAGTTCCGCCGGCCAGAGCAAGACCCGTCGCTTCCTGCACCGGCGTCTGGGACTGGTCGATCGCTGCGAAAAAGGCATGGCGCGCGTTCAGGCCTGGCTACCCGGCTTTGGCCGGCGAAAAACCCAAACCACCACAGCCGATACCCGCACACAATCAGGCACCTGAGTCCGGTGACTTCGCGAGCCCGGCGTCACAACCACCCGGCCCCGGTTTCGACATGTGGCGCACTATGACCCCATTGCTGACGGCCTTCGCCGGCAGCTATCTGTTGCTGGTGATCGCGGTCTATTTCTATCAGCCACATCTTTTATTTTTACCCGAGCTGCCCTCGCGCCAGCTGGTGCGCACGCCGGGGGACATCGATCTGGCCTACGAGGATGTTGATCTGCAAACCCGCGATGGCGTGCGTCTGCACGGCTGGTGGGTGGAACATCCGCAGCCGCAGGGAACAATTCTGTTTTTTCATGGCAATGCCGGAAATATCAGTCATCGCCTGCAGACATTGCGCCTGTTCCACCAGCTGGGTTACCAGAGCCTGATCATCGATTATCGAGGTTACGGGCAAAGCGAGGGCAAACCATCAGAACGGGGCCTGTATGCTGATGCCGAGGCGGCCTGGCGCTATCTGCGCGAACAACGCCAGTTGCCGCCCGCACAGATTATTCTCAGCGGCCGTTCGCTGGGCGCCGCAGTAGCACTGTATCTGGCCGAACAACATAGTCCCCGCGCCGTGATTATCGAATCGGCGTTTACTTCGATTCCCGACCTGGCTGCAGTGCATTACGGCTGGTTACCGGTTCGCTGGTTAAGCCGTTATCAGTTTGATAACCGCCAGCGCATTGCGAGCCTGGACTGTCCGGTGCTGATCGTGCACGCCAGAGAAGACGAGATCGCCCCCTACGAACAGGGACGTGAACTGTACAGACTCGCTCCGTCGCCCAGCCAGTGGCTGGCTCTTAACGGCGGCCATAACGATGCCCAGCTGAATGATTACCGCACCTACACACGCGGACTGCAGGCGTTTCTGGCCCGCCACTGAAAGCGGTATGTCTGTCTGTACCGGGTAATCTTTACCATGCTATTGTCCTGCGCACGACAAACATCATGCGGATAACTCTCGATGCTTTCATGCAGGCTTGAAGGGAATCCCGGCAGAACAACCAGGCCCGGTCTCCTGCTACTGTTGCTGTTGGTGCCCCTGGTGATACAGGCCAAACCGGATTATGAATCCGATCAGCTGGTGGTGGATCTCACTCCCCGCACACCGCAACAGATCGCCGCCTTTTACGAAGGCCGAGGCTTTTCCGATACGATGATCGACCTGTTGCGCGAACAATGTTTTATTACCGTGTTTATCGAGAACAAAAGCCGCGACATCATCTGGCTGAATCTCGAACACTGGCAGTTCACCAATGCGGATGGCTCCCTGATTCGCCGCGATCGCCGGTACTGGAAAGCACGCTGGCAGAAGATGGATATTCCCCTGGCCCATCAATCAACCTTCCGCTGGACACTGCTGCCGGAACAACTGAACTTTCTGCCTGACGAACGCGAAGGCGGTAACATCATTTTGCCGCGCGAGGCTCAGCCATTCACCCTCAGCGCCCGTTTCGATACCGGTGAGCAACGCGAGGGGACGCCGATCGAAGTCAAACTGGAGAATCTCCGATGTGCCGACCATCCATGATCCGCGGGCTGGCACTGCTGTCGGCCCTGTTATGGACAGTAACAAGCCCGGCAGCGGAATCCGCTCTGCCCAAAGGAATCATCAAACTCGATCCTTACCCGGCACCCTCACTGACCTTGCGTGATCTGGACGGCGAGCCGTATTCGCTCGAGGCAGAACAGGGGTCGGTGGTATTCGTCCACTTCTGGGCCAGCTGGTGCGGTCCCTGTCGCAAGGAAATGCCCGCCATCCAGCGCATGTGGAACAAACTGCAGGACACGGGCCTGAAAATCGCACTGGTCAACACCGCCGAGGATGAAGACACGGTCTTCCAATTTCTTGCCGCCCACGCGCCGACGATTCGTCCCCTGATGGATCGGGACGGTCAGCAGACCGAGGCCTGGGAGCCGCGCGGTCTGCCTGCCACCTATCTGGTGGATGCCCGGGGCCGGGTACAGTATCAGGCCATCGGCGGACGTCCCTGGGACGAACCGCAATACCTGGCTTTTCTCCGTTCTCTGATCAAGGCGCCCTGACCAAAAAAACACATTTACACACCGGTAATTAACCCGAATTTTGTCGCACTATTTGGGCTGTCGATGGTCTACAGTATTACTACGTACGCACCAATAATCATTCACTCACAATCCAAAAAGCGACGAGGAGTTGTATCCATGAAACTGAACATCAAACCCCTGTTTGCCACTCTGTTAGGGATGTCCCTGCTGACACCGGCTGCCGTGCAGGCCGAAGAGATGACCATCAATATCAAGCAGCTGAAGATGCACACTGCGCTCAAAATCGCCGAGGCGACTATCGAACAGTGCCGCCAGGAAGGCGTACAGATCGCCGTCACCGTGGTCGATCGTGGCGGTAATATCCAGGCCGTCCTGCGCGACGATCTGGCTATGGACATTACCATCCCCATCAGCAAGCAGAAAGCCCATACCGCGATGGCCTTCAACAGCCCGCTGTCCCAGATGGAAGGGCGTTTCGAAGGGGCCTATTCAGTACCCAAGATCGACGGCCTGGTGATCAGTGCCGGCGGCATCCCGATCAACGTCGGCGGCAGCATTATGGGCGGTATCGGCGTCAGCGGCGCGCCCTCCGGCGAGATCGATGAAAAATGCGCCGAAGCCGGCCTGGCGGCCGTGGAAATGGATTTGCAAATGGAAGGCATGTAAACCGCACGCACTGACGGCGTGAGGCCATCGTCTCATGCCGTCAGAGGTTTCCCCTGGCCCGCGTTATTCGACAGCGGCAGGGCAAGCTCGATACACAGGCCACCCGCCTCACGATTCTTCGCCTCCACCGTGCCGCCATGGGCTATCACCGCCCGCCTGGCAATGGCCAGCCCCAGTCCGTAACCTTCACGCCCGCCGGTGGTTTCGCCGTCGGCCCGCACGAACGGTTCGAAAATCCGCTCCAGCGCTGCCGGCGTCACGCCCGGCCCCTGATCGCACACCCGGATCACAAAGCGATCCGCCTGTCTCGAGGCCGTCACGTCAACCCCGGTTTGCGGCGCGGTATAACGCACGGCATTGCGAATGACATTTTCAAAGGCCCGGCGTAACAGCTCCGGCTTGCCCCTGATCTGTGCCTCGCCCTGCAGTGACAGGCTGACCTCGCGCCCGCTCGCCCCGGCCTCGAAGCGGGCATCCTCCACTACCTCCTCCAGCAGTGCGGACAGATCCAGCATTTCCTCCCGTTCCTTGTCCACATGGGCTTCGAGGCGGGAGAGCGTCAGCAACTCCCCGACCAGTTCGTCCAGCCGGCCAGTCTCCCGTTCGATACGCTCCAGCATACCAGCCAGACGTTCCGGCTGCTGACGACCCAGCCCGACCGCCACCTGCAGCCGGGCTAACGGCGAGCGCAGCTCATGCGAAACATCGTGCAATAGCCGCTGCTGGGCCGATACCAGGGCCTGAAGATGGGCCGCCATATGGTCAAAATCGCGCCCCAGATCGGCAATCTCGTCGCGACGCCGGCCGATATGAGGCATCACCCGGGTTGCCAGCTCCCCGCGGGCCAACCGGTGGGCGGCCGACTGCAGATGACGCACCGGGCGGGTCAGATACCAGGCCAGGACCGCACTGAACAGCAAACTGGCGATCAACGCCGCCACCAGCTGGAACCCCAGGGACATCTGGCGCGACGGCGTCTGTGGCAGGCCTTCGGGACCGGGACGGGGGATAAAAATGACATATTCATGGCCATTATGGCCCAGCACCCGGCGCACGCCGGAAAGCCTCTGCGTCCCGCGCAACTGCTCGCGGGCCCGCTCCAGCGCTACACCGGGCACCGGGCGATTAAAGATATCCCGGCCCGCTTCATCGACGATCAACACCAGTGGCAAACGCTCCCCCGGCCAGCTGCGAAACAGGGATTCAACCGATTCCGGGCCGCCCTGAGCCAGCGCCAGCGCCGTGGCATTGACCACGAAACTGGCCCGCGGCCCGGCCGCCAGATCGGTAATCGCCTCGATCCGGTTTTGATTATAAATATGCACGGCCAGCCCCACACCGATGGCGATCAACACCAGCGTCAACCAGAAGCCCAGAAAAATTTTCCAGAACAGACGGCCCATCAGTCGTCCTGCAACAGCTGGTAACCGATACCACGTACTGTCTGAATGGGAGAACGACCGTCGGCAAGGGTGCCCAGCTTGCGTCGCAGGTTGCTGACATGCATATCCAGCCCGCGGTCGTAGCGCTCCAGTTCGCGGCCGAGCGCCTCGTTGGACAGGTCCGCCTTGCTCACCACCTGGCCGGCATGGCGCATGAGTGTTTCGAGGATATTGAATTCGGTGCTGGTCAAATCAAGAAGCTGCCCGTCCCAGCAGGCCACCCGCCGGCCCGGTTGCAGGCTGATGCGCCCCACCACCCGCTCGTCGACCCCGCCGCTCGCGCCCGTGGCGACGGAGCGCCGCAGAATGGCCCGCAACCGCGCCACCAGTTCGCGCGGATTACAGGGCTTGGGCAGATAATCGTCGGCCCCCAGCTCCAGACCGACAATGCGATCCACGTCGTCGCCCTTGGCGGTCAGCATCAATACCGGAATTTGCGAGTGCTGGCGAATCTGGCGCAGGACCTCGACACCACTGAGTCGGGGCAACATGACATCCAGCACTACCACATCGTGATGCCCCGACAGCGCCGCTCCGACTCCGGTTTCCCCGTCGTGCACGGCTTGCACGGAAAAATCCTCGGCACGCAAATAGTCGCTCAACATCTCGGTCAACTCGGTATCATCATCGATGATCAGAACCTGGTTCATGTGTGCCGTCGTTTCGTTAGTCATACCAGGGGTTATGTTGCCACAGACCCGCCCCCAGAGCGCGGGATTTACCGGCCTTTACACACCTTTACACCCCCGTGACCCAAGCTTGCAGTCAACCTGTCCATACTCTGCACATCGGATGACGGCACAGCGCCCGTCCGCAGAGGCTTAACCCATGAGGAACCGGTTTTGAAAATAAAACCTTTTGCAGTGCAGACCATGCTCGCCATCAGCTTGCTGGCCGGCGGCAGTACGCTGGCTCTGGCCGCCGGGGGCGAGCAGTGTGGCGAAGGCGACAAAACATGCCTGCCTCGACTAATGGAAAAGCTGGAACTGGGTCCGGCCCAACGGAAACAGATCCGTCATATTTTTACACAGCAACGTGGCGAGCTTCAGGAACAACACAGAGCACTGCGGGACGTTCGCCGCAAACTGTACAACGCCGCCAGCCGTGATGATTATGCTGCCGTTCAGGTCAAACAGCTGATTAAAAAACAATCCAATCTGTCTGCGGATATGGCACACAAGCGGGCTGACATGATGAAAAAAATCTACCGGCAGATAACACCGCGCCAACAGGCGAAGTTTCAATTGATGCATCATCGTTATTACCGGGGCTGACCCGTTTCTTGTTCATGCTCTCCTTCATGCTCTCCCCATTGAGTGTGCTTTTGCGGGTCAATTCTGACCCGCTTTTTTTTGCCCTCGATTTTCTCTGCCGAATAACCCGGTCTTATCGAATTTCATTGCATACCGGTTTCATACATACGTTGAGATGGCACGGGTCAATGGACACCTGTTCCAGCAGAGTAATACAGGGAGCCGGGAAAACCGACAAGTTTTTCTGAAACAATTCGCCGGATCGGTACTCACCGGTCTTCTTCACTGCGATGTACTGTACCGCAGCTCGTGCAAGGCAGAACGAATGACCCGCAAGGCAGAGCGTAGCAAAAGAGCTACCAGTGCGGAGGCGACCAGGATATCAGGCCAGCCCGAGCCGGTCAGCCATACTCCGCCGGCGGCCAGAAACACCGAAATATTGGCAGCGATATCATTACGCGAACACTCCCACACCGAGCTCATGTTCACGTCCTCATGCCGGTGGCGCCACAACAGATACAGACACAGACTGTTGGCCAACAGGGCAAGCAGACTGAAGGCCCCCATCAACTCGAACACAGGTACTCCGGGCTCAATCAACCGGTACACTATCTGGCCAGCCACCAAACCGGCCGCGAGCAGGATCAGCCCCCCTTTGAACAGCGCTACCCGGGCTTTGGCCGTCCCTCCACGTGATACGGCATAGAGACTCAGTGCGTAAGTCAGCGCATCCCCGAGATTATCCAGGCTATCTGCGAGCAAGGCACTGGAACGGGCATACAGTGCCGCTATCACAATGACAGCAAACATCACCGCATTGATTGCCAATACTGCCCATAAGGTATGACGCTGGCGCTGTTGCACCGGTTGTACCGCGCAGCCACTGTCACAACATCCGCTCATAAACATTCCAATTCTTTAAGGTCTTTCTCGTCGAGTCGTGTCCCGGTAAAACGAAAAACTGTTAATCACATCAGAACATCGGAATAATTTTACCTGCAGAAGCGCCGGTTGTCGCTATGTGACATTCCCGATTTTATGTAGTAAGTTCAATACTATAGAAATACGCCGGTGATGTAGTGTCATGCACCTGAAACGGTTTACCGATTTTGCCCTGCGCATATTGATTTATCTGATCCTGCCCCCCCCGGGCGGACCATTCCCATCAACGAAATCGCCCGTGCTTTTGACATGTCGCGCAATCACCTTCTGAAAGTGTTCAATGAACTGGTGGCCAGCGAGATGATTAGCACTTACCGGGGTAAAGCCGGCGGCATCCGCCTGGCTTGCAATACGTAAAAGATCAATGTTGGCATACTGGTTCGTCGCCTGGAAGGCCAGACCTCCCTGATCAATTGTGCCGAGCCACCGTGTCCGCTTCTGCCGGACTGTATCCTGAATCAGGCGCTGGACGAGGCGCAACAGGCCTTTTGTGATCAGCTGGGTCGCTATACCCTTGCGGACCTGGTTGCTAACAAGCAGGAAAAACTGGTCAACCTGTTGTCCAGAAATATGACGGCAAGCAGCCCATGAGCAAATATCACCACAGCAGGGTATCCCGCGTGAAGGGTTCTCAACAAGCACTCGGGCAAATCTAATCCCTGTATCGATATCAGCCTGAAAGATATGATGCAGCTGGATCAGATGCTGAAAAACAGGTCCCCTATGCAAGTAACGGGACAACAGCATTATCACCCGCTCAATCCGGGTCCATCTCCTGCTCCATGAAATATTCCAGGATGTTACCCGCCACTCAAGGCGAGTAACACACTCAAGCAAAAGTTGCTCCGTTTCATTACCAACCGGTGGCTTACTGGCCTGCCTTCAGCACGGCAATACGTTCAGCCAGCGGGGGATGGGACATGAACAGACGCGAAAATCCCCGCCCGATTTTGCCCGAAATCCCGAATGCCGCCAGCTGGTCTGGCAGATGAGGTCGATCGACACTGCGCTGTAATGCCTCCAGGGCATGAACCATCTTCTGACGCCCGGCCAGTTGCGCACCGCCGGCATCGGCCCGGAATTCACGTTGGCGACTGAACCACATGACGATAATACTCGCCAGAATGCCCAGAATGATCTCGGCCACGATGGCTGTGATCCAGAACGCAGGACCGTGCCCCCGCTCCACCTTGAACACCATCCGATCGACCAGATGCCCGATAACCCGGGAGAGGAAAATCACGAAGGTGTTAACCACTCCCTGGATCAACGCCAGGGTGATCATGTCTCCATTGGCGACATGACTGACCTCATGCGCCAGCACGGCCTCGGCCTCATCACGACTCATACTGTTCAGCAAACCGGTGCTGACCGCCACCAGAGCACTATCGCGCCGGGCACCGGTGGCAAAAGCATTAATATCCCCGGATTGATAAATCGCCACGTCCGGCGTGCCTATACCGGCGCGCCGGGACTGTTCACGGACAGTCTCTACCAACCACTGCTCGGTCGCATTGCGTGGCTGATCGATAACTTGTGCGCCGGTCAGGCGTTTGGCGGTCCACTTGGATATGGCCAGAGAAATCAAGGAACCGCCAAAACCAAATATAGCGGCAAAAATGAGTAGCGACTGGTAGTCCAGGCCCACACCCTGTTCATCGAGAATCCGTTCGACTCCCAGCAGACGCAGGGTAATACTCAGAACCACAATAATCGCCAGATTGGTCATCAGAAAAAGACCAATTCGCTTCATGCTCGTACCCTCGTATAAAACAATATTATATCGCCGGTTTGGACCGCCGGACGACGAAAAGGTTTTCGACCAGGGTAATATAGTGGCGCCGGCACCGCTTTCAAGTCAGCGTTAAACCTGCCAGTCAGAACCACTATCGACGTAATTCGGGGAAGCCGAAATGACGCCAGGGATAGATATCCAAATAATGCAGGGTACTGCGGAACTGGCCGACCCGAAAAACGGTTTAATCACTTTGCTGAAGCCCCTGACGAGGAAATACGAGGTGTCTTGCCCTTCATCTTCCATTATATAAACAGCGCATCAAATTTTAAGAAAAAGCAGCCGCACGAAATTAGCGGACCCCACCGTCCCCGGTTTCTCGCTCAACTGTCACATCCCTTGCTCAACAGTTCATAAAGATGTCTGGATTCTTCATGCCGGGCACAGGCAGGTATCGCCCAGAGCTCCTTTCTGTTTCGAAGCGAATACCCGTAGGTGGCAACAATATGATCAGAATCCGGCCCCTGTTTCCAGGCCATAATTCTCAACGGTGGTTTCATACAGTGCGTTTAACCCAGTCGCCAGGATACGGTTCTGATTATCGATATCATTCAATTCATCGAACCCCGGTACCGGGGTCATCTATTCAATTGGCGGTTAACCGGCTCATAAACAACCTCCAAAACAGACCACGCCTCACGACGTGGTGACCGGTCTGGTTAACTTGATTCAGCTATTCTGGCGATAATATCGAGTTCGTTGCTCAGACTCCGTTCCAGAGCAAACCTGTCGCCATTGAGCCGAATCTTGCAGACACAAAAAAGGGGTCAAAAGACCCCTTTTTTGCTGATAACACACCCGTTTTACTTGGCGTTACGTTCCTTTGCTTCCTTGATGACTTCTTCCGCCACATTGGCCGGGCATGGCATGTAGTGGGAGAACTCCATGGAAAACTGGCCACGGCCGGAGGTCATGGTCCGCAGATCGCCGATGTAGCCGAACATTTCGCTCAGCGGGCAGTCGGCTTTCACGCGCACACCGGTCGGGCCCGGCTCCTGAGACTTGATCATGCCACGACGACGGTTAAGGTCGCCGATCACATCACCGACGTTGTCTTCCGGTGAAAATACATCGACCTTCATCACCGGCTCCATCAACTGCGGTCCGGCCTTGGGCATGGACTGACGATAGGCTGCAGCCGCCGCCAGTTCATAGGCCACCGCAGAGGAATCCACCGGGTGATAGCCACCGTCGACCAGGGTCACCTTGAAGTCCAGGCAGGGGTATCCGGCCAACACACCTTTATCCAGGCTCTTTTGGAAGCCCTTTTGCACGGCGGGCCAGAATTCACGCGGCACGTTACCGCCGGTGACGATGGATTCAAACTCGAACCCGCTGCCCGGTTCGCCAGGCTCAATGGTGTAGTCGATCTTGGCGAACTGCCCCGAACCACCGGTCTGTTTCTTGTGCGTGTAGCTATCTTCGATCTTCTGGGTAATGGTTTCGCGATAGGCCACCTGCGGCTTGCCGACAACCACTTCAACACCATGGGTGCGTTTGAGGATGTCCACCTTGATATCCAGATGCAGCTCGCCCATGCCCTTGAGAATTGTCTCTCCACTGTCTTCGTCGGTTTCGACGCGGAACGAGGGATCCTCAGCCACCATCTTGCCGATAGCGATGCCCATCTTCTCGGCAGCCGCCTTGTCTTTTGGCGCGACCGCAAGGGATATCACTGGTTCGGGGAATACCATTGGTTCCAGAGTTGCCGGCTTGTTGGTATCACACAGGGTATGACCGGTCTGGGTGTGCTTGAGACCGATCAATGCGACGATGTCGCCAGCCTGGGCAGAATCACGCTCTTCACGATCGTCTGCGCTCATTTCCACAATACGGCCGATACGCTCATTTTTGCCGGTGGCAGTGTTCAGTACAGTGTCGCCTTTTTTGATCTTGCCCGAATAAATACGGGTGAAGGTCAAAGCCCCGTAACGGTCATCCATAATCTTGAAGGCCAGCGCGCGGAACGGCTCGTCAGTATCGACAATCGCGAACTCGCCGGTTTCATTCCCTTCGAGATCCACTTCCGGCTGTGGCGGCACTTCGGTCGGATCCGGAAGATAGTCCACGACCGCATCCAGAATCAGCTGCATGCCCTTGTTCTTGAAGGCCGAACCGCAATAGGTCGGGAAAAAGTCCAGAGCGATAGTGCCTTTGCGGATACAACGTTTGATGTCCTCGACTGATGGCTCTTCGCCTTCCAGGTATTTTTCCATCAGATCATCGTCCTGCTCAACGGCGGTCTCGATAAGCTTCTCACGCCATTCCTCTACCTGGTCGACCATGTCATCCGGGACATCCTGGACTTCATAATTTTCCGGCAGCCCGGTATCGTCCCAGATCCAGGCCTTGCGGGTCAGCAGGTCGATCAGGCCCGTGAAGTTTTCCTCGATACCGATCGGCAGCACCATAACCAGCGGCGTGGCCGCCAGAATTTTTTCAACCTGGGCCACAACCCGGTAAAAATCGGCGCCAACGCGATCCAGCTTGTTGACAAAAATCAGACGCGCTACAGCCGAGTCGTTGGCATACCGCCAGTTGGTTTCCGACTGCGGCTCGACGCCGCCGGAGCCACAGAATACGCCGACACCGCCGTCCAGCACTTTCAGAGAACGGTAAACTTCGATGGTAAAGTCAACGTGTCCGGGCGTATCGATAATGTTCAGGCGATGATCTTTCCAGGCGCAGGTAGTGGCCGCAGACTGGATAGTGATGCCGCGCTCGGATTCCTGGTCCATGAAGTCCATGGTGGAGGCACCATCATGGACCTCCCCCAGCTTGTGGATCTTGCCGGTTAACTTCAGGATACGTTCGGTGGTGGTGGTCTTGCCGGCGTCCACGTGCGCAAAGATGCCGATGTTTCTGTACTTGCTCAAATCATTCATGTTTCTACCTGCAATTCATTCAATTGCCCGTCACTGAGCCGGGCCGGTGTGTGATGGTAATAAGCCTGGACCACCACCAGGAGACTGCCTGTGCGGCGCTGGCGGCAAAATAAGCCGCGCATTATACCCAAAGTGACAAAAAATGTGCATGACAATCGGGGGCTGGAAGGACGATTTTACGGAAAATCAGCCGTGCGGCGGACCGCCCCAGGCCAGTTTGGCGCTGTCGAGCCGATATGGGGCCGGATTTAGCCGCTTCAAGTGGCCCACAAACCGCTCTCAAACAGGGATAGTTATAAATTGGAATCCTCACCGCCGGACAGGTCACGATGAAAGTGCCCGGAAAATCCCGGGCGGGAGGCCATCAGGGTGATAAAGCTGGCGGCTGTGATTGTGCCGGTATCCCGAAGCACAACGAACCGGGGACCAATCACCGCACGTAGCGCCGATATTCCAGAACAAGCGGGTGTTGCTCGCCCAGCAGGTTGAACAGGCGTCGCATGGCCAACGAGGCATATCCTCCCTCAAACCCCGGAGCCTGTTCGATAATGAGCGCCAGTTGCTGGAGCGCAGCGGCGTAGTCTTCACTCACTACGTGGTGTGCCACCAGTTGCCGGCGCGTTTCCAGCGCGCCGGGGTCCCCGCTCAGCCGTGCCTCCAGGCTGGCACGGTCCCGTTCGGGATCGTACTCGACAAAAAATGTCAGCTGATCGTGCAGGCGGCGAATTTCGGGATGCCCGGCATGATAATCCGGCAGGCTGTTGAGGACCTTCAGTGCCTCTGCGTAACGTTGTTCGTGCCTGAGCAGTTTACACAGGGTCAGCGGCAGACGCGGGTTGTCCGGATCGCAGGCAACCGCTTCGGCGATAGCCGTATAGGCAGCCTGCTGCTCGCCGCGAACATACATATCCACTGCATCGGCCAGGGCCAGATCCGACTCCCGGGCCATGTATTGATCGAGTAGCCGGCGCACGGCCTCTTCCGGCTGGTAGCCGTGACGGGAGGCCACCACCTCGCCACGATGGAAGAGCTTCAGAGTCGGAACGCTGATAACCCCGTAATTTCGGGCAAGCGTCTCATCGGCTTCCACGTCGATATTGACCAGCAAGGCACGCCCCTGGCAGACATGAATGATCTTCTCCAGCACCGGCGAGAGACTCGAACAAATCGTCGCCGTGCTCGAGCAGAAGTTGACCAGAACCGGGCCCTGATGGGAGTTTTCCAGTACCCTCGAGTCAAAATTCTTGCTGTCGGCACTCAGGATACAGGGGGAATCTGGCCTCTCGCTCATCGTCTGTAACACTGTCTTTGCAGGAATCGGGCCATCTACTGAAACACATCCCTCACCCGGGTTCAATTCCGGCGTTCGTCGCGCCGGCCGGAATCAAATTTTTTGTTGTTGTGTGGTGTTAAAACGGGGTATGATGGTCTTGCTTCGAAAGAAGTCATGGTTCCGAAAGGTGCCGTGTTACTAACTGCATATTATTAAGGTTCTTCAAGAAATACCGGCGCGACCTCGTTGTACCTTCCCGATTTTTCCTGAATTCTGCCTCAAATGATTTGCACGACCATTATTTACATATAGAAAGATTGAGGTATTTTCCATGACTAACGGTACCGTTAAGTGGTTTAACGAATCCAAGGGTTTCGGCTTTATCACCCCGGAAGACGGCGGCAAAGACGTCTTTGTCCATTTCTCCGCGATTGTCGGTGATGGCTTCCGGACCCTGGCTGAAGGCCAACAGGTCAGTTTTGAAGTCGAACAGGGCCCCAAAGGCCCACAGGCAGCCCGCGTTACCGCCGCCTGAGCCGGATTTCTACAATCCGCACATTGAAACGGCAGCCCCAGGGCTGCCGTTTCTTTTTGTCGTTTGAAAATGTCTCTCAATACTCCACGAAATTCCACCCAGTACACATTTCCCGCGCTTGCCCGCCAACGGCAGCTTGATAGAATGAGCCTGAATAGTCCGACAGTGTTAACTGACCGGACACCGACGCAAGGACCTGTTGCCATGACCCGGCTTTTCCTTCGGACTGTAACCAGCTTCTTTGTATTTTGGACCGCCATCGTGCAGGCGGAACCCGACTTTTCGATGCAACCTGAACAGCTCGCCACCGGCATTTACGCGGTTATCCCGCCGACCAGAGAATTGCCCGGTGCGCAAAATCGTAGCTGGAATTCAAACAGTGCCTTTATCGTTACCGATGATGGGGTGCTGGTGGTGGATACCGGCAGCCCCACCGAGATAGGCGAAGCCTTGAAAACAGCGATTGCCGGGGTCACTAACCAGCCGGTGCGCTGGATTCTCAATACTCATGCCCATGGTGATCACTGGCTGGGCAACGCGGCATTCGAAGAGAGTGTGGAAAACATCTATGCCACCCAAACGGTTATCAACCAGATAAAATCACAGGGAGAAAACTGGGTTAGCAACTTCAAGCGTATGACTGACGGCGCTACCGGTAACTCCAGAATCATCCCGCCGGATACCGCCATTGATTCGCGCCGGGAGCTGCAACTGGGTAACAAACAGATCGTGCTGTTTCCTTCCGGTAACAGCCACTCACCGGGAGACCTGTTGCTCTGGCTGCCCGATGACAGAGTGCTGATCAGCGGCGATGTCATCTATTCCGATCGCATGCCCTCGACCAACAATTCAAACCTGCAGCAGTGGATCACGCTGCTGCAAGAGCTCGAACAATTGCAGCCCCAAACAGTCATACCTGGACACGGCCGCGTCACGAATGTGCATGGGATTGAACAACTGCATGCACTGTTGACCGCACTGTGGCAGGCCGTCGAAGAAGGCTATAACGCCAATCTTGCCACCTATGAAACTGTGCCGCTGGCCCGCGTACGACTGGCCGACTTTGCCGGGACGTATCCGGGGATGGACGAAAAACTGCCACGGGATGTGCCGCGGGTCTATTTACAGGTGGAGGCCGCCACTTTTTAATAAGCCTTGCGAATATCAGTCCTGAGTGAGATTGTTTCGTCACGTTGTTTCTTGCAAGACGCTCTCTATTTTCTGTCATTGCTAGCGAAGCAACCTTTTGAATAACATGTTCAGACATTCGGAATACCTGAACAAACAACAACACAGGGACAAATTGGTTCGTTGACCTGCTACCTTTCATTCAACAGACAGGAACTATAGAAACTCATGCGCCCTGGTAACACGACAACCGATTACGGACCCGTTGCCATAATTTTTCACTGGCTGACAGCATTGGTTATCGTCGGTCTGTTTGCGCTGGGTTTATGGATGGTGGAACTGACCTACTATGACAGCTGGTATACCGAGGCACCGGCAATCCACAAGTCGGTCGGTCTCCTGCTGTTTGCGCTGGTCCTGCTACGGCTGATCTGGCGGCTGGGCAATCCCCGGCCCGAACCGCTCGGCGCACCAGTGGAAAAACGCCTGGCCGGCGGCATGCACTTGCTGCTCTACCTGTTTATGTTTGCGGTACTGATCAGCGGTTACCTGATTTCCACGGCCAAAGGCAAACCAATCGTGGTATTTGACTGGTTTTCCGTCCCCGCCACCGTGCATGATTTGCCCGACCAGGAAGATATAGCCGGCCTGATCCATTTTTGGCTGGCCTGGGGGCTGATTATTCTGAGCAGCGGTCACACTCTGGCGGCGCTCAAGCACCACTATATCGACCGCGACGCTACCTTGCGCCGCATGTTACGTTTCACTCAAAACAACTAACAAGGAGTTCACCATGTTACGTAAACGCCTTTTTTCATTTCTGAGCGGCCTGTTATTGCTTGCCAGTGGTCCACTCATGGCTGCCGAGTACAAGATCGACACCGAAGGGCAGCATGCCTTTATTCAGTTCCGCATTCAGCACCTGGGCTACAGCTGGCTGTACGGTCGCTTCAATGATTTTGACGGCGGTTTTACCTATGACGAAGCCAATCCTGACAAGTCGAAGGTCAATATTACTATCGACATGAGCAGCATCGACTCCAATCATGCCGAACGAGACAAACATCTGCGCGGCGAAGATTTCTTCCATGTCAGCAAATATCCCGAGGCCCGCTTCGTCAGCACGGCTTTCGAAGATCATGGTGACGGCACCGCAACCCTGCAAGGCGACCTGACTATAAAGGACGTCACCCGCAACGTGACCATCGACGTAAAACATGTTGGCCATGGCGAGGACCCCTGGGGCGGTTATCGCCGCGGTTTTGCCGGCACCACGACCATCAAGCTGAAAGACTTCAACATCGATTATGACCTGGGTCCGGCCTCGACCTATGCCGAGCTGGAACTGTCGATTGAAGGGATTCGTCAGTAATTCTGTTAACCGCAGGCGCCGGCCCGGTTCTTTGACACTCTCCGCTGCATTATAGAAACCGGGTTCGGCCTGTCAGTTCGTCCAGAGAAAGAGTTACATCACGCAAACCGGAACCGTCTTCCTCTGACCCGATAACCACGCCTTTGCCGGAGACAGGAATCAGGCTGTCGACCTGGAACCGACCTTCGCTGCCACGCAGAAAACACTCCTCATCAAAAAACAGGCGATCACCGTCGGCATCGACCTCGTCATTAGCAATAGTTTCATATCCGATCAGGTTGACGATATCCTCATAACAGCTGATATCGACCGGTTCAATAGATTGATTTTCAGGGCGAATTAGTAATGCTTTCATGGGACTATTCCTCTACATAGAAAGACAGCATATCAGTTAACACTCAGCTGCAACACTGATGGCAATACCAGTGAAATAAAACCGGTAATCAGCACGGCACCGATCAGATTCAGTAATACACCTGCCCGTGCCATTTGCGGAATGGTGACCTGGCGACTGGCGAACACAATCGCATTGGGTGGCGTCGCTACGGGCAACATAAAAGCAAAGGAAGCCGCCAGTGCGGCGGCAGCCATCAATGCCAACGGTGCAATCTCGGCCGCCAGGGCAAAGCCGGACATTACCGGTAATAACAGCGAGGCGGTCGCGGTATTGGAAGTGACTTCGGTCATAAAAATAACCAGCAGCACCACGGCCAGGATCAAGACAACCATATTCGCATCTTGCAACAGTATTAGCTGCCCGCCCAGCCATTCGGTCAGGCCGCTGTCCGCAAAGCCGCTGGCCAGGGCAAAGCCGCCCCCGAATAGAATGATGATATCCCAGGGAATGCGTACTGCCGTCTTCCAGTCGAGCAGAAACTGCCCTTTTTTAATGTCCGCGGGAATCACAAACAACAACAGTGCTCCGAGGATCGCCACACTGGAGTCAGTAATCTCGCTCAATGCCGGAATGTCGGTCAACAGACCACGGAACAACCAGACGGCCACCACGAAACCGAACACGATCAGCACCCGTTTTTCCTGCTTGCTCATGGGCCCGAGCTCATCCAGTTGTTGGCGAATGACATTGCGTCCCCCACTTAATCCTTCGGCCATGGTTTGACGAAAGGCGACGCGGGTCAGGAACCACCAGGTAATAAACAACATCACAACCGACAAAGGCGCAGCGAACAGCATCCATTCAGCAAAGCCGATGCTGTAGCCATACTGTTTTTCCACCACCCCGGCGAGAATCGCATTCGGTGGCGTGCCGATCAGGGTCGCGACCCCGCCGATGGAGGCGGCATAGGCGATGCCCAGCATCAGTGAAACTCCGAACCAGCTCGGTGTCAGGGGCTCATCCTCCGCCGGCTGTTCCGGAGACAATTGACGCAATACCGCCATACCGATGGTCACCATTAACATGGCGGTGGCGGTATTGCTGATCCAGCAGGACAGAAAAGCGGTCGCCAGCATAAAGCCCAGCAATACCCGGCTCGGCGTAGTACCAACAAGTCGAATGGTTTGCAGGGCAATCCGCTTGTGCAGCCCCCAGCGCTCGATTGCCATGGCAATCAAAAACCCGCCCATAAACAGATAAATCAGATGATTGGCGTAGGAGGCCGTCACTTTGGCGGTCGGCATCACCCCCAGCAAAGGAAATAATGCAATCGGGATCAGGGCGGTAGCCGGTATCGGAATCGCTTCGGTAATCCACAGAGTGGCCATTAACAGGGTCACTGCCGCGGCTTTTTGTCCTTCAGGCGACATGCCCTCCGGGGTTGGTATCAGGAGCATTATGACAAACAATAGAGGACCGAGAGCCAGTCCAATCTTTTGCCTTCGGCTAAAGCCGATTTCCTTCTGTCGCACGATATCCCCCTGTTTTGGCCGTGACCCAGCCAGGATGAGCTCTGACAGCTACCATACTCAAACGCCCTGAAGCCGGCAATCGTCCCGCCTGCGCAGACATAAAAAAACCCGCATCCAGAACGGATACGGGTGGGTCACTACCAATGGCAGAGGAGTAGAAAAGCGGTCAGAAGTCGTGCTTCAGCCCCAGCATAAAGCTCCGCGGCTTGCCAGGACGAACACCGGCCGGACGCCGGGCCACGGCATAGGTTTCATCCAGCAAATTCTCGACGCTCAGATAGACTTTGCTGTTTTCGGCAAAGCGGTAATCACCGCCGAGATCGAACACTACATGGGAGTCGACTTTCTCATCCGCCGGGATACTGCCCTGGCCAGCCACGGTCCGCATCTCGCCCATGTACTTGGCTGCCAGATCCATGCTCCAGCTGGCGTGTTCCACGCCGATACCGGCGGACAACTGATGCTGCGGCAGATAGGGTGTCTCATCACCTGGCTCCACCGTACCCCATTCATCAAAACTGCTGGAGAAGCCGTTATCGAAGGTGGCATCGGTATACGTGTAACTGAACCGGACAGGCAGTGCATAGGCCTTGTCGCTGTTGGCCACGAGATCGCGACTTAGAGATGCTTCCAGACCCTGCACAGTGACTTCTCCGGCCTGGAACTGATCACCGATGGTACAGCCCCCTCCGCTGGAAGCGGTACAGGTACCCAGCAGATTGCTGTAGTCGTTATAAAAGGCAATCGCTTCAGCACGCATGACGCCGTCGTTATAGCGCATCCCGGCTTCAAAGTTGACGCTCTTTTCGGGGTCGGTATCAGAACCGGGTGACGGCGGGGTAAAGCCGCGGTGCACGCCGGCCAGCAGGCTGACCCGGTCACTGTACTGATAAGTCGCGCCCAGCCCCGGAATCCAGACATCCACCGAATGTTCAGTCACAGTCAGACTGCTACCGGTGCGGTTGGGATCGCTGGTACCGTAATCCTTGCGTTCGGTGTCGATAGATTCGTAACGCAAACCCGGCTGCAGGGTCCATTTATCAAAGGTGATCGTATCCTGCACAAATGCCGCGAGCGCCTGGGCAGTAGAGACCCGGTTGCTCTCGGAGCCCGGTGCACCGGCGGTAGTCAGTACCAGCGTGCCGTTATCCATCTTGTACTGATCGACATGCTGAAAACGGTCGACTTCATCCTCATGATAACGCAGGCCGTACTCGATATCGTGCCGCGCGCCGCCCTGCTCGAACGACATACCCAGTACCGACTGGATACCCTGTGAATAGTATTCGCGATTGTTGGCCTTGACCGCCAGATAATCATCCGCGCTGTCGCCGCCTTTGATAACGGCCATTTCAGCGGAGAAGCTATTTGGATCGTCCAGAACCCCGCTGATACTGTTACCGTTGACCTTGTCCAGCTTGTACCAGTTACGCGCGAAGTCCTGGCGGTACAGGGTACTAGTTACGTCCATGGTCGGGGACAGCTCGGCGAAGTGGCGCAGGCTGTACTGCTGCTGATCCGCATTCATCTGATCCCGCTGCGAGGCGGCATACCGGCGATACGGCGTCGCATCAAAATCCGCCTGCGTCAATCCCAGGTAGGTTTCGTTGGAGACCTCATCATAGGCGCCCAGCTTGAGTTCCAGTTCCTGATAGGTACTGGCATCAGCGCCAGTGTTGACGCGAAATTTGGTCAGGTAATCCTCGGTATCGAAACCGGTATCACCGCCATTATCCAGATTCTTGAAGCCGTCCGAGCTATACTGGAAGGTTTCCGCCACCCAGCCGAACTGGTCGCCGCTGTCCCCCATGTGCACATGCGTGCGGCGGGTAGTGTCACTGCCCTGGCTGACATCAACCTGGCCATCAAACTGGTTCGGGATGGAGCGGCTAATCAGATTCAACGCTCCACCGGTGGTATTGGGACCGTATTTGATGGAACTGGAACCTTTGCGCACTTCCACCGATTCCATACGTCCCGCGCTGGGGAAATAATAGGCGGAAGGTGCGGCATAGGCTGCGGGTGCGGCCAGTATGCCGTCTTCCATCAGCGTAATCCGGGCGCTGCGATCCACGCCGGTACCGCGCATACCGATGTTCGGGCGCAGGCCGTAACCTTCTTCTTCCTGCAGGTTGACGCCTGGCACCTCGCGCAGGATGCGGTTGATATCGCTGTATTCGTGTTTTTCCAGCTCCTCCTCGCTGATGAAATGCGCCGATCCGGCGATTGCATCCGCGCCCTGCTGGCTGCCGACCACGGTCACCCGTTCCAGAACTCGTGAGGATGCCGTGGCGCTTTCCATCGCGGATACCGGCAGGGCCGGGGTCAGGGCAATCGCCACCGCGGCGGCCAGCGGTGCGAACCGTCGTGAGCGATGTTCAAGATCACAAGATTGTTTAGTGTGCATGTCAGTCTCCCATTGATTGAACGACTTGTTTCGGGCTGGCTGACTGGTACTGACAGGTACACAGCTGGCTGGCGGTAAGTGAATGTTGGATGTTGCGTTTTAAATTCTTGAATCCTGTTATTTGGTGAGTATCAGTTTGCCGCTGCGGGTTTTGCGCAGCATGTAAATTTCGCCCCGATGCTCAATATGCAGCGTACGACCTGCCGGCAACAGCACTTCGCTGCTCACCAGGTGAACGCCTGCTTCACTCTCTGTACGAGTTGATATGTTGCGGTTTGTTTGTCGTTTCTCGTTCATGCCTGTTATCCGGACTCCGGCTCGGTGACAAAACCGATTTTTTCAATTCCGTGACGGCGCGCCGCAGCCATGACCCTGGCAATCCGCTCGTAGATAGCGGTGCGATCCGCCTGCAAATGCAGCTCCGATTGTGATCCACTCAATCTCTGAAGCCGATTAACAAACTGCTCCCAGGAGACCGCCTGCTCTTTCCAGATCAACTGACCATCTGCCTTGATGCTGACGATCACGGTTTCCTCATCCTGCTCGCTCGGTGCCGAAGAGGCTGTCGGCAACTCCACCCTGACCGCGTGGGTGATCACCGGCGCGGTGATAATGAATACCACCAGCAATACCAGCATGACATCCACCAGCGGGATCATATTGATCTCCGCCATCGGCTGTTCGCTCGACTGGCCGAATCCGCCGAAGGCCATCAGGCCCCCTCCGCCGCCACACGCAACGGCGGCGTGTTCAACGTCAGCTGGCGGGAAATGCCCGCCCCGGTCATCAAAAAGGCATGCAGATCGTGGGCAAAAGCGTCCTGCTCATCCATCAATACCCGGTTGGCCCGGACCCGGGCGTTATAGGCCAGCACGGCGGGAATCGCCGCGGCCAGACCAGCGGCGGTAGCAATCAGGGCTTCGCCCAGTGGACCGGCCACCACTTCCATGCTGGCCGATCCCTGTGCCGCGATATCCAGCAGGGCGTGATAGATCCCCCACACTGTACCGAACAGACCGACAAACGGCGCGGTACTGCCGATGGAGGCCAGCAGCGTCAGTCCCGATTGCAGGCGAGCGTTTTCACTGTTCATGGCATTGCGAAGGGTGCGCCCCAGAAACTCATCGGTGCTGCAGGCATCGCCAAGCCGGACGTGCTCCCGCTCGCGGTAATGGCGCAGACCAGTAATGCCCGCAACCGCGATCCGGGCGAGTGGGCTGCGCGACTGTTCGGCGATCTGTTCCGCCCCGGCCACATCGCGGGCATCCCAGAACCTGTTCAGGAAACGGCGATTGGCCTGGCGCTGACCCCGAACCAGCACGATGCCCGCCAGAATCAGGTACCAGGTCGCCACGGACATCAATACCAGTATCAAAAACACAGCGATCAGAACCGCATCGCCCTGTGCAAAAACATAATCCAGTGACATAAACCTCAGCTCTCCAGTTTGAATGTGATGGGCACAACGACCCATGCCGCCACCGCTGTCCCACCACGTCGCGCCGGCTCAAAACGCCAGCGTTTAACCGCCTCCAGGGCCGCCCGGTCCAGCCGGGCTGAACCACTGGAACGGGCCAGTTTCACTTCCTGCGGTTCGCCATCAGGTCCCACACGAACCCGCAGCCGGACATTCCCCTGCTCGCCCTGGCGCAGTGAGGCGCGAGGGTAAGCCGGCGGGCGGTTGTTCAGGTAGTCCGCCTCAAAGACCGGCTCACTGGTAACCGGCTCCGGTTCATCTGCCTCCTGGACCGACTCCGCAAGTGGCTCTTTTGCTTCGGACTCGACCGGCTCCGCTTGCGGTTCCGGTTCTGATTCCGGCTCCGTTTGCGGTTCTGATTCTGGCTTCGTTTGCGGTTCCGGTTCTGATTCCGGCTCCGTTTGCGGTTCCGGTTCCGGTTCCGGTTCAGGCCTTGATTCAGGCGCCGATTTGCGCTCTACCAGCGTTACCTGCATGGTGCGGGTGCTGCTGCTGACCGGCGAGATTTCCGCTTCGCTGGTTCCCAGCATCCAGGCCAGTCCCCCCACGTGAGCGACCAGACTTGCCCCCAGTAACAGGACCTTGACAGGACGACACAGGAGACGCTCCCGACACCGGGCTCCCCAATGACCTGCTCCTGTTATCCCCATGCACCAACGGCCTCCATTGAGTAAAACTTCTGCACCTGGCATCTGGCCGGCAACTGGATATGAATCGTAATGCTAATGAGAATCGTTGTCAATTAGATATTAAAAATCCCACTTCGCCGGACGAATCCGCGGGTGAGCAGTGGCAAAATCTGCTAAACAGACAGAAGACAAGCACCGCCACCCCGGTGGAAATCCATCCCGCTATTGGTCAGAATTTTGTTCGCCGATCAGCTCATTCGGGTTGTTGTCAGCTTGCCGACCCATTCGATATCCACTTCACTGCTCACTCTGCAGCAAACAGGCAGGCCATTCGCTGTGACGTATCGAATTCCGGTAAGTCATTTTGCAGGGGGTCTGGCATATAGAAGTCGAAACAGACTGTTGTGACAAACCAGACTGCTGCCGAAATATTGAGCTGAATGCTCAGATACTTATCTTCTTCGCTATCCGTGCCGACTCACCAATCAGGTATCCCCGTTTTGATCTAGGTAATTACCCTGATTTTCTTTTATTGCGAAAAGCGGATAATAGGTCAGAAGAAGCGGTGTTTCATGACATCTGATGGGACCCCGGCAGCAAAGCGATTTGAGAATTACCAATGGGAAACGACCTGACAGGAATATAGCGGAACAGGATTCAGAGCTATGACCAGAATCGCGGTATTACATGACAGCCAGCAGATCACGGTGTGCGAACTCGCCGCCGGCACACTCACCATCGGCCGTGCCGAGGACAACAGCCTGCACCTCGATGATAAAACGATTAGCAAGCATCACGCCCGCATCGTGACATACTTCAATGCCACGCACGTCGAGGATCTGGGCAGTACCAACGGTACCTACGTCAATGGCAAGAAGGTTCGCAAAAAAGTTCTGCAACCCGGAGATGTACTGAAAATCGGCAAGCATCAGCTTCGCCTGGATCCCGAATCGGATCAGGTCAGAACCCTCGTCTGACAGATAACATGCCATTAGCCCGACGAGCATAAAAAAAGCCAGGCGATGGGATCAACTTCGCCCGGCCAGCCCTGAGAAAAACTCAACCAGTCAAATCAGGCAGCCTCCTGCTGCTCCATCTCATCCTTATATTCGCCTTTACTGGCCAGCGCATTGAGCCTGGCCCGATGCAGCAAGGCTTTGCGGGCCGCGCCGATCTGGTCCGCACTGCCCTTCCAGGTAGTCAGCGCCTGATGCTGCAGAGCGCGCGCATAGGAAAATGTCAGCTGCCAGGGTAGTGACAGGTTCTCGGCCAGTCGGTTCATGGTATTCAGATGCTGCGTGGCCTGCTCATCGCTCTGCCCGCCGGAGAGAAAGGCAATCCCCGTCACCGCTGCCGGGACGGTCTGTTGCAGACATTCCAGTGTGCGCTCGGCCACTTCCTGGATACCCGCCTGTTGCGCGTGTTCCTTGCCGCTGATCACCATACTGGGTTTGAGCACCATGCCCTCGAAGAATATATTTTGCCGGTAAAGCTGTTCAAAGACCGTGTGCTGGGTCTCCCGGGTGATGGCAAAACTATCCTCAAGGGAATGGTCGCCGTCGAGCAATACTTCGGGCTCCACAATCGGCACCAGTGAAGCTTCCTGACACAAGGCAGCGTAACGTGCCAATGCATGGGCATTGGCTTGCATACAGGCCCGGCTCGGCAAGCCTTTGTTCATATCAATCGTAATCACCGCACGCCACTTGCAGAAACGCGCGCCCATGTCCCGATATTCTTCCAGCCGTTCGCGCAGACCATCCAGCCCTTCGGTGACCTTCTCACCCGGATGCAGCGCCAGCTCCTTGGCCCCGGTGTCGACCTTGATGCCGGGAATAATGTCCTGCTCCTGCATCAGTTCAGTAAAGGCGCGCCCCTGCGGATTATTCTGGCGAATGGTCTCGTCGTACAAAATCGCGCCGCTGATGTACTCGCCCAGTCCGGGAGTACCGAGCAGCAGATCTCGATACGCAACCCGATTGGCCCCGGTATTGTCCACGCCAACAGCCTGCAGCCGTTTGCCACAGGTTGGATTGCTTTCATCCATCGCCAGAATGCCCTGTCCGGGTGCCACCATGGCACGGGCAGTCTGCTTCAGTGCAGCGTAATCCATTGTACGACCTCCTCTGATTATTTGACGTTCATTTTCATCCCCGGAAACCAACGTTTCAGTGATGACCGTCGGGGACAGTAACGTGCAGATTTTTCTTGCCCCTAAAGCTAGCGCACAAAATCGCTCACAGCTAAAAAATATTGTTTATGCCAGACACGGGTGCCGGATAATCGCATTCACAGTGCACATGAAAGCAACGCAAGTTCGCATAATAAGGGAGCTCACAATCCGGTATTAAGCACAGGGGAATAAGCCATTACTGAAAATGCAGGATTATCGCTGTTTTTATAATTTCAGTTTATTACCCCGGCAGGGCGACCAGCCGCAGCGCTCAGAGCGCGATGCAATAAAAAAAGCGGATCAGCCTGGAAAGGCCGATCCGCCCTGTCGTGCGACGGTTAAAAGGTTTACCTCAGAATTTGTAAACCGCACCGACGGAGATGGCCGAGGGGCTGCCGCCCGCGTCGGTGGTCAACTCGTCACCGTGACCGCCGTCGATCCCCTGATAGTTGGCGTTGGCGTCATTGTCGGTCAGAGTATAGGCAGCATAGATCTGGGTTGCCTTGTCCAGCTGGTTGAATACCCCCAGCGCCAGGTGCTGGGCGCCGGAGTCGGCCTGCCCGCTGTGATCGTCCGCGACAAGATACTGCACGCGCATATCCAGCGCCTCGTCGAAGCGGTATTTGGCATTCACCCCGTATGCGTCCCGGTCGTAAGTCGTGTCATCACTGTCGGTGGACTCGTAGATGGCACCGAACTGCAGTTGATCCAGGGTGTAGGTAGCTGTCAGACGCAGGTTGT
>NZ_JAWOCR010000059.1:0-6480 GCF_046483665.1 Thiohalophilus sp.
TGATCCGGATAGGTATGTTCAATCACATCCATGCCTTCTTCGCGTAACATATTGAAAAAGCGCTGCGGGTTACCGACACCCGCGATGGCATGGATACGCTGGCCGGCGAACTGTTGCATAGACACGCTACGGGTATTGTCATGGACATGAATCCACTCGCGGCCAACATAGTCCATCGGGTACTCGTCGCCGACAGGAATGCCATTGCTGACAATCAGATCCGTTTCGCCGATCCGGCTCACCGGTTCACGCAGAGGTCCGGCAGGTAAACACCAGCCATTGCCGAAACGGCGCATGCCGTCCACCACGACCACTTCCACTTCCCTGTCCAGGGCATAATGTTGTAAGCCGTCGTCACTGACGACAATATCGCAATTATGATGTGCCAGCAGCGCCTTCACTGCCTCTACCCGGTTTGGGCCGACCGCCATGGGACAACCGGTTCGACGGGCAATGATGACCGGTTCATCGCCGACCATGACCGGGTCCGCATCCGGACGAACCTGCTGTGGCCAGGAGCTGGCCTTGCCGCCATAGCCCCGGCTGATAATACCGGGACTGAAGCCGGCCTGTTTGAGGATATTGACTACGGCAATCACCAGCGGAGTTTTGCCTGTACCGCCGGTGGTAATGTTGCCGACCACGATAACCGGCACGGAAACCCGGGTACTTGAGAATACCCGTTTGCGATAGGCGTAACGGCGCAGCCAGACCAGAAGACAGAACAGACCGCTTAATGGCAATAATAATACGCTGCCGACAGAGCGGCTTTCCCAGAGCTTTTGCAGATTCTGTTGCAACACGTCTTGCTTTTCCGTTATGAGGTTTGCGCGCCAAACTGCAGACCATGCAGCCCTGCATAATGGCCATCTCTGGCAAGTAATTCGTCATGCTGGCCGACTTCGACAATCCGTCCTGCTTCGAGCACAACAATCTTGTCAACTTTTTCTATGGTGGATAGTCGGTGCGCGATGACCAGCGTGGTACGATCTTTCATCAATTCTTCAATGGCCTGTTGGATATAACGCTCCGACTCGGTATCCAGTGCGGAAGTTGCCTCGTCGAGAATCAGAACAGGTGCATTCTTGAGTATGGCCCGGGCAATGGCCAGACGTTGACGCTGACCACCGGATAACAACACGCCGTTTTCACCCACTATCGTATCAAAACCCGCTGGCAGGCGTTCGATAAAATCCAGGGCATAAGCCGCTCTGGCTGCCTCGCGAATGGCCGTGATATCGACCGGGTCCTTTGCCCCATAGGCGATATTATGGGCAATCGTGTCATTAAACAGGGTCACGTGCTGGCTTACCAGGGCAATCTGGTTGCGCAGGCTGGGCAACCTGATTTCCCGGATATCGACATCGTCGATCAAGACGCGACCCTGTGTAACCTCGTAGAAACGTGGTAACAGGCTGACCAGCGTGGATTTGCCGGCACCGGAACGCCCCACAAAGGCAACACTTTCTCCCGGCTCAATAGTCAGATTGATATCCTGCAAAACCGTGGCGCTTTGCTGGTCGCTGTAACCGAATGTCACATCATCATAGTGTACCTTGCCGGCGACCTGTTTGATTTCTCGCGTACCGCTATCGGGTTCCGGCTCGGTGTCGATGAAAGTAAACACGCTGTAAGCGGCGGCGATGCCGCGTTGCAGTTGTGCATTGATACTGGTCAGGCGTTTGGCGTGTTGCAGCAACAGGATCATCGCCAGCATGAAGGACATGAACTTGCCGACGGTCATGTCGTCGAGAAAACCGGGCTTGGTGGCAATATAAACGATACCGGCAAAAGCGGTCACCACAATCTGCTGGATTAATGGCGAACTGATCGCATTGGTCGCGACCAGCTTGAGATGCTGGCGCCGGTTATACGCATTGACCTGCTCAAAGCGGTGGGATTCGTATTCCTGCCCGCCGAAAATCTTGATTTCACGATTGGCCTCAATCGCCTCTTCGGTCACATTGGAAACATCGCCCATCGAGCGCTGGATACGATAACTGAGCTTGCGAAACCGTCGACTGACAGCCACCACTGCCACCGCCACAACCGGGATGACCAGCAGCAGTATCAAAGTCAGGGTCATGCTCAGATACATCATCAGGCCGAGCAGGACCAGAATGGTGAGCGTATCACGAATCAAAGTCGTTATGACTTTGGAAGAGGCCTCGGCCAGTTGCTCGATGTCATAGACCATTTTGGACAGCAACCCGCCCGAGGAGGTTGTATCGTAATAGCTGATTGGCAGTGCTAGCAGCTTATCGAAGACCAGGCTGCGCAGGTTACGGATGACGCTACGGGCGATCCAGGCCATGCCATATTCGGAGAGAAAGCTGCCGATCGTGCGCGCGGCGAACACGATGATCATCAGGATGGGGATCCATTTTATCGTCGCGGGATCCTTGTCGACAAAACTGCCGTCGACCATCGGTTCAATCAGCTTGGCGAAAGCCCCTTCAGTCAGGGAAAAAATCACCATGCCAAACACGGCGATCAGAAAGACCTTCCAGTAGGGAAACGCGTATCTCAAAAGACGACGATATATGACAAACCCGTCGGTATTGTCGTCGGATGATGAGCGCATCGTCGGCTAGTTCCCGGATTCCTGGCGAGTGGCGAAAGTAAGGTTAACCATTCCGACCTGACGCGCCGCATCCATTGCCCGTATCACGGCCTGATGCGGTGTATTTTTGTCCGCGCTGATAATCAGTTTCGGGTCCTGGTGATCGGCACGCGTTTCCCGCAAGGCGGTTTTCAGCGTTGCCAGTTGTTTGTCACGAATGCGTTTTTCGTTGACAAAATAGCGGCCTTCACCATCGATGGTAATTTCAATCGTAAAACGCTCTTCCTGGCTTTTTTCACCCGCCGCTTCGGGAAGTTCGATGTTGATTTCGGACTCTTTTTCAAACGTTGTGGAAACCATGAAAAAGATCAGCAGCAGGAATACCACATCGATCAAGGGTGTCAGATTAAGTTCCGGTTCCTTGTTACGGTCGTGACGTAACATCATATTCCGCTATCCCGACCGGTTTCCCGCTCGCCATGCATGACATCCACGACTTTCATTGCCTCTTCTTCCATTTTCAGCACCAGCGCGTCAACCTTGCCCCGGAAATAGCGATAGAAAATCAGACTGGGAATCGCCACGGACAAGCCGGCCGCGGTCGTGATCAGCGCTTCGGATATCCCGCCAGCCAGAACCGAGGGATTCCCGACACCCTGGGTCGTGATGGCAGCGAACACCTTGATCATACCGATAACCGTGCCCAGCAAACCGAGCAAGGGGGTAATCGAGGCAATGGTGCCGAGTGTGTTGAGGTAACGTTCCAGTTCCAGGATCACCTGGCGTCCCGTTTCCTCGATGCTTTCTTTCATAATGTCGCGCGGATGCCGGCGATTGACCAGACCCGCGGCCAGAATCCGGCCCAGCGGCGAGCTACGGGACAGCGACTGGATATGGGTCTCGTCCAGTGACTGGCTTTTGTACCACTGCCAGACCTGGGCGACCAGATAGGCCGGTGCGATCCGTTTTTGCTGCAGGGCCCAGAACCGTTCGCCAATAATGGCCAGGGCAATTATCGAACACAACAGAATCGGCAGCATCAGCCAGCCGCCCGCCTGAATCATCTCAAACACGTTACACGCCCTTTAGAAAACAAATAGAAGGAGACAGAAAAACTGCGGCTAACTTTAACAAAGACCGGCCACCCCTGAAAGTGCGGGTTCACAGAATCATCAATCAACCGTAACAACCCGGCTGTGCCAGTAACGGCGCTTTGCCTCCCGGTAGCTGAACAGTTTCCGGACCCCGCCGGGTTCGCCAAGCACAAACCGCAGAGCCCCCTGTTCATCCACCCGGTACTGTCTGGCCCCCGATCCGGTATACCGGGCGATCACCGCCGGGCGGGGAAACCGGTAACGATTGCGATAACCGACCGGATACAGCACGTAGCCGGGATTGACCGCGGAGACAAAGGCCGGCGTTGAGGAAGTCAGACTGCCATGATGAGGCGCCACCAGGATATCGGCCGCCAGTTTCGCCCGTTGCCGGCGTAATAGTGACCGTTCGCCGGCCTGTTCAATATCACCACTGAGCAGCGCCACCTGCCCGCCGGCCTCGATACGCAGCACACAGGAGGCATCATTGCCTCCCGATCGGGTCGGCCCCGGAGCCAGAAACTCAAAGGTCACCCCGTCCCATTGCCACCGCTGGCCGGCCTTGCAGGGTCGATGCCCGGCACCCTGAATTTCCTCCGGCACACTGGTCGACAGCGTGGCAACCGGCAACGCCTCACGCACCGAGGCCAGTCCGCCGATATGATCGTTGTCCCCGTGACTGATCACCAGATGGTCGATCCCGGTATAACCGCTATGACGCACATAGGGGACGACCACCGCTGCCCCGGTATCAAAGCTGGCGCTGTAGCGAGGTCCGGTATCAAAAATCAGCAACCGGGAGTGGGTCTGTACCGCCGCCGACAGTCCCTGCCCGACATCCAGCAATGTCAGCCAGGCCTCGCCCGGGGCAGGCCGCGCGCCGCCCCCCAACAGCAGAGGCAGACAGAGTATCGGCGCCAGATACCGGCCCGGCAGGCCACGCGGGGCCAGTAACAGCAGTAATCCAATCCCCAGCAGGACCAGTACCACGATACCCCCGCCGCCCGTCTGCCAGTGAGAGAATGGCCAGTCCGCCATACTTGCCAGGATCCCGAGCAGGGCCTCCAGCAACCAGCCCAGACCGGTCAATAATACGCTGCCCGCCGCGGGAAACGTCAACGCCGCCAGGGTGCCCAGCAGCGCCAGCGGCACGATCAGCAGACTGACCAGCGGAATAGCCACCAGGTTGGCCAGCGGGGCCACCAGGGAAACCTGCTGAAACCAGGCTATTAATAATGGTGCCAGTCCCAGCGTAATCCAGCCCTGGATACGCAACCATTGATGTACGCGGGAACGGGGGCGCGTCCCGCCCAGGGCATAGAGGATCAGTGCGACCGCCGCGAACGATAACCAGAAACCGGCCGACAGTACCGCCAGGGGATCCAGCAACAAGACCAGTAATCCTGCCCAGGCCAGGGTTCGCCCCGGCGCCAGCGGCCGCAATCGCCACAGGGCCAGCATCACCACCGCCAGCATCACCAGGGCGCGCTGGGTCGGGATGGCAAAGCCCGCCATCGCCGCATACACCAGGGCGGCCAGGGTCGCCAGCAACGCCGCTGCCCGCGGAGCCGGTAACCAGAGTAATACCCGTTCCCCGCCCAGCCGCCACAGGCGCCGGGTTATCCAGAACACCAGCGCGGCCAGCAAGCCGATGTGCATCCCCGAGATCGCCAGCAGATGCGCGGTGCCGGTGACCCGCAGTACCTCCCAGGTGGAGGGTTCGATACCGCGCCGATCCCCCACGGCCAGGGCGCGAAACAACCCTCCCGCCTGGCCCGACAATGGTTGTTGCAACACGGTGCTGAGGTGCTGACGCGCGCGATCCAGCCGGTATCGCCAGGGTACGGAACGGGATTCGAGTGGCCGGTTGTCATAACGCACATAGCCGGTGGCACGAATCCGCTCGGCAAACAGCCAGCGTTCGTAATCGAAGCTGCCCGGATTGCGGAAGCCCCAGGGACGTTTGAGACGGACCTGTAAACGCCACGCTTCGCCAGCCAGCAATTCGGGCGGATGCTGAGCGTACCAGTTCAGCCGTACCCGGGCCGGCCACGGATGCCGTTCTCCCTCAACAATATAATGGTCAACATCAAACAGAAAACGGGTTCGCCGATCCCCGGATTCGGGCAGACCGGCCACATGGCCGATCAGAATCAGATCCTCTCCCTCTATCCCGGGCGGCAGACTGAGAGCCAGAACGGTGTGTGCGCTCCACAAACACCACAGAAACCCGCTGACCAGCCAGCCAATCAATCGCCAGGGAAACGCGAACCACAGAGCGGCGGGTATCGACGCCACGAGAAGAAAGATCCAGCCGCCGGACGGCAAGACCGGAAATAATTGCAGGCAGAGAATCCCTGCCAGAAATGCTATCGTCCCTGATCGCATAAAAGGTTATGGCTTGTAATACAATTGATGGATAATAGGCTGGCAGACAACGTCCCTGAATCGCCTGACATGCCTCGCAAGTTTATAAGAAAATTTATGCCGGATCACGACAAGATCCGCAACCATGTCCAGCTCAACCGCATCTTCGGGACACTGCTGCACGATCCCAACCTGTTGCATCTGAACCGCCGTTCGGTCTCCAGTGCCTTTGCGGTCGGCCTGTTCATGGCATTTGTCCCGGTCCCCTTTCAGATGCTGCTGGCGGCGGCGGCCGCCATTATCGTGCGCTGCAACCTGGCCATTGCCGTGGCGCTGGTCTGGATCACCAACCCGGTGACCATGGGCCCCATCTTTTTCTTCTGCTACAAGGTTGGCACCTGGTTTCTGGGTGCACCGGTCCACGCGGTGGAATTCGCGCCGTCGTGGGAATGGTTC
>NZ_JAWOCR010000013.1:0-145092 GCF_046483665.1 Thiohalophilus sp.
CGGGTCGCCTGCACCGGGGCCACAAAACCGAGATCCACGTCCAGCCGGGTCGCCTCTCGCAGCTCGGCCGGGTTATGGATCGACGCCGATAACCAGCTGTGCTCCGCCACAGGCCGGGCAGAAAACCGCGACAGAGCACTGGCCGGCAGATGAAAACCGTCCACCGGCAGATGAGCGAACTGCGTCGGATCGGCATTGAGCAATACCTGGCAATCGTGGGCATGGCACAGGGCCAGCGCCTTGCGCGTCAGCGCATCGACCCGATCCGCGGCCAGATCCTTGAGCCGTAACTGGACCAGCCGCACGCCCTGTTGCAGGTTTTTTTTCAGCACGGACAACCACTGTTCCTCACTCTCGAGCGGCGGGGTAATCAGGCACTCGGGGGGCAGGCGCACGGCGTTCACAATCGGGCGATTGGCGGCGGGCATGGCATACTCGTTCAGCTTTTCCGGCGCCACCCAGCGCAACAGCTGTCCCTCGCCCCCGTGCGCCTCACCGCTAAAGGCCCGCACTGTGTGAACATCCAGCACGACATGACGATCGGCATACTCATGCGGGATGCGAATCAACGGCTCGCTGTGGCCTGGCGTAATCCCGACCTCCTCAAGGAGTTCGCGGGCCAGTGCCTGTTCCACCGTCTCACCGGCTTCCACCTTGCCACCGGGAAATTCCCACAGCCCGCCCTGGTGGCGATGTTCCGCCCGCCGGGCCAGCAACACCTCGCCAGCCGCGTTATAGATCACTCCTGCAGCAATATGGGTTACTTCAGCCATCGCCAGGAAAACAGCTCCGGCTATTGAGTCGGCCCCATTTTTCAGGGCGGGAATTAAACGCAGAGGACGCGGAGTCACAGAGGCGCGGAGTAAAAATGGTTTCTGGCGTTAAAATTACATCATTCATTTTGTTTGGCTGAAATTTTGAGAAGCGGATCGGTTTTCAATTGAACTTCTCTGCGTCTTCGCGTCTTCGCGTCTTCGCGTCTTCGCGTCTTCGCGTCTTCGCGTCTTCGCGAGAGTTCATCTGTTGTCTTCTCGCATTGCATAACAAATTAACCACCGAGGGAGCAGTTTATTGAGCATTATCAGTGTTGTTCGGTGTTTTCAGTGTTTCGATAGTCTTCAGACATCAGTCCAACACAGATCTTCCTGCGAGTTCTGGCAAGGCGACGAACACCGCGCGCTCTGATCCTAGTGACTAGCCGCTAGTGACTAGCCACTGCAGTTCATGTTCTGTATTCGGCGTTGATGCGCACGTAATCGTAGGAAAAATCACAGGTCCAGACCGTGGCTGTCACGTCGCCGCGCTGCAGATCGACCGTGACGGTGATCTCCGGCTGCTGCATGACCTTTTGGCCCCGTTCTTCGGTATAGCTGGCGGCGCGTCCGCCCGCCTCGGCCAGCAGCACATCATCCAGCCACAGGCGGACTTTTTCGACATCCAGATTGGCCACGCCGGCCCGGCCGACCGCCGCCAGCAAGCGTCCCCAGTTGGGATCGCTGGCGAAAAAGGCGGTTTTGACCAGTGGCGAGTGAGCGAGGGTATAGGCCACGGCCAGGCACTCGGCCTCATCCTGTCCGCCGTTGACCACGATATTGATCAGCTTGGTCGCCCCTTCCCCGTCGCGCACGATGGCCCGGGCCAGCTCAACACAGACCGCCGCCACCGCTTCACCCAGCTGACGGGCAGCTTCACTGTCAGCAGTCACCTGGAAGCCGCTTGCACCGGTAGCCACCAGCAAACAGGCGTCGTTGGTGGAGGTGTCACCGTCGACGGTGATGCGATTGAAAGAGTGATCCACGGCCTCTTGCAGCAAGCTCTGCGACAGGGGCGGGTCGACGGCCGCATCGGTGGCGATATAGGCCAGCATGGTCGCCATGTCGGGGCGGATCATGCCGCTGCCCTTGGCCATGCCGGTAACGGTGATCGGGCGCCCGTCCAGCTCAAGACGGCGTGAGACGAGCTTGGGGACGGTGTCGGTGGTCAGAATGCCATGGGCAGCATCAGGCCAGCCTGCTTCGCTGAGCGCCGCGCAGGCCGCCGGCAGGCCGTCGGCAATCCGCGTCACCGGCAATGGCTCGCCGATCACACCGGTGGAAAACGGCAATACCTCTTGCGGCCTGCAACCGACCTGTTCGGCCAGCGCCGCACAGCACTGGCGGGCATCGGCAACTCCGGCGGCCCCGGTGCCGGCATTGGCATTACCGGTATTGATCAGCAGATAGCGGGGTGTAGTCTGTTGCAGATGTTCGCGGGCTACCGTGACTGGCGCAGCACAAAAGGCGTTGCGGGTGAACACGGCGGCAGTCTGACTGCCCGGGGCCAGCTCCATCACCACAAGATCGCGACGAGCGGGCTTTTTGATGCCGGCACAGGCGGTGCCCAGTCGGATACCCGGGACCGGTTCGAATGCCAGGGCCTGATCAGAATCCGCCATGCAAGAGTCCGTTCAGCTCAGTTTGCCGTGGCAGTGCTTGTATTTTTTTCCAGAACCACAGGGGCAGGGTTCATTACGGCCAACCTTGCGACCTTCACGTACATACGGCGCTGCAGGGGCAGTTTCGTCCGCCGAAGCGGCCTCCTGCCCCTCTTCCATAGCACTGACTTCCCGGTGCTGGAATTCCATCTCCTCGGCATGCTGCTGGCGACGGCGCTGTTCTTCCAGCGCCTCCACATCATCCTCGCTGCGCACATGCAAACGACTGAGCGTGGTAATCGCTTCCTGTTTGATGCGATCCAGCATCTCGGAGAACAGCTGGAAGGATTCGCGTTTGTATTCCTGTTTCGGGTTCTTCTGGGCATAACCGCGCAGATGAATTCCCTGGCGTAGCTGGTCCATCATCGCCAGGTGTTCGCGCCACTGGCCGTCGAGCACCTGCAGCATCACCGCTTTTTCAACCTGACGCATGACTTCGTTGCCGACACTGGCCTCTTTGGCGGCATAGGCGGCCTCGATCTCGGTCAGAATTTTCTCGCGCAGCGACTCTTCATGCAGACTGTCGTCTTCTTCCAGCCACTGACGCACCGGCAGCTTGACGGCGAACTCGGCCTCCAGCATCTCTTCGAGCCCCGGGAGATCCCACTGCTCTTCGATGCTCTGCGGCGGTACGTAGAGACTGACCATGCTATGCACGACATCCTCGCGGAGTGCCTTGACAGTGTCGCTGATGTCGTTGGAGGACAGTAGCTCATTGCGCTGTTCGTAAATCACCTTGCGCTGGTCGTTGGCCACATCATCGTATTCGAGCAGCTGCTTACGCAGATCGAAGTTGTGGCCCTCGACCTTGCGCTGGGCATTTTCAATCGCGCGACTGACCCACGGATGCTCGATGGATTCTCCCTCCTTCATGCCCAGGCGTTGCATCAGCGCGGAGACCTTTTCGGAGGCGAAAATACGCATCAGATTGTCTTCCAGCGACAGATAAAAGCGTGAAGAGCCGGGATCGCCCTGGCGTCCGGAGCGGCCGCGTAGCTGGTTATCGATACGCCGGGATTCATGACGCTCGGTGCCGATAATATGCAGACCGCCGGCGGCGACGACCTGATCGTGACGTTGTTGCCACTCCTTGCGGGTACGCTCGCGGGCAACTTCGTCACTCTCGTCCCCGTCCCCCGATCCGGTGCCCATATTGCCACCGAGAACAATATCGGTTCCGCGACCGGCCATGTTGGTAGCGATGGTGACGGCACCGGGACTCCCCGCCTGGGCGATGATGTCGGCTTCGCGTTCATGTTGCTTGGCATTGAGCACTTCGTGGGAGATGCCTTCTTTTTTCAACACCCCGGAGAGAAACTCCGACACTTCGATAGAGGTGGTACCTACCAGTACCGGCTGACCGCGCTGGCGACAATCGCGAATGTCATCCAGTACCGCCTGATATTTTTCCGGTTGAGTCAGGTAAACCTTGTCCACCATATCCTGGCGAATCATCGGCTTATGGGTCGGAACAACGACCACCTCCAGACCGTAGATGGTCTGGAACTCGTAGGCCTCGGTATCGGCGGTGCCGGTCATGCCCGACAGCTTGTCGTAGAGCCGGAAATAGTTCTGGAAAGTAATCGAGGCAACGGTCTGGTTCTCCCGCTGGATCTCCACCCCTTCCTTGGCCTCCACCGCCTGATGCAGTCCGTCAGACCAGCGCCGGCCGGGCATGGTGCGGCCGGTAAATTCATCGACGATGACGATCTCATTATTCTGCACGATGTAATCGACATCTTTCTGGAACAGCACGTGGGCGCGCAGCGCCGCATTGACGTGATGCAACAGACCGATGTTGGTGGCGTCATACAGACTCTCGCCTTCTTGCAGCAATCCGGCCTCGGTCAGCAACTCTTCAACGTGCTGATGCCCCTCTTCGGTCAGATAAATCTGTTTGTTCTTTTCCTCGACGCTGTAATCGCCGGGGCCATCCTCTTCTTCCTGTTTGATCAGTTTGGGAACCAGGGCATTGATCTTGTAATAGTGCCCGGAGCTGTCTTCGGAAGGGCCGGAAATAATCAATGGTGTGCGTGCTTCATCGATCAGAATCGAATCCACCTCATCGATCACGGCAAAACCCAGATTACGCTGAAACTGCTCTTCCTTGCTAAAGGCCATGTTGTCGCGCAGATAGTCGAAGCCGAATTCGTTGTTGGTGCCGTAAGTAATGTCCGCCGCGTAAGCGGCCTTCTTCTCCTCGAACGGCATCCCCGAACCGATGGTGCCGACCGTCATACCGAGAAATTCATACACTTTGCCCATCCACTGGGCGTCACGCTGGGCCAGATAGTCATTGACTGTCACCACATGCACGCCGGTCTGTGGCAGGGCATTCAGATAGCATGGCAGGGTCGCCATCAGAGTTTTGCCCTCGCCGGTCCGCATTTCGGCAATCTTGCCCTGATGCAATACCATGCCGCCAATCAGCTGCACATCATAATGGCGCAGGCCCAGCGCCCTTTGTGCAGCTTCACGCACCACGGCAAACGCTTCAGGCAGCAGTTCGTCCAGTCTGGCACCCTCTGCCAGGCGCTGGCGAAATTCTGCGGTCTTGTTTCGCAGGGCGTCGTCGGAGAGCGACTGAATCCCGGGTTCCAGGGCATTGATCCGTTCGACGTTTTTGCCCATCTGTTTGACCAGCCGCTCGTTGCGACTGCCGAAGACTTTCTTGAATACTGTTTTGAGCATATATTTGCCTGTGGCGAGCCTTCGATGTAAGGACTCACTTACTGATTTAATTACTTACGCAGGGAAAAACACCTTTGCCCTGTTAAAAAGAACTATTGTACCTGCCGTCGCCGGTTTTGTCCGCTTCCGGCACAAAAGGTTCATGACGCGGATAAAGATAACCCTTACGATCGAACGCCAGCGACGGTGTTGCAAAATCTTCGGCCGTCAGCCGCGCCATGAGCCGCGCCGCCTGTTGCTGCGCATCCGGCACCGGGCCACGCGGTCGTTGCTGAACAAAAGCATGGATACGCCCCTGCACAAACCGGCCATCGGCGGCCAGCTGTGCCTCGAGTAACGGCGCCAGACCGTTCACACCACGCACGCTCATGCCAAGGTACGTGGCAAAATTGCCCAGGCTGTAGGCAATCAGGCGGCCGCGATACAGCTCCAGGGCCCGGGGCACATGGGGGCCGTGGCCGATCACCAGATCCGCGCCAGCTTCGACCGCACGTCGGGCAAAAGCGACCACATCGCCGCGTCGTTCTCCATAATAACGCTCCTCGGCAAATGGCAGATGCAGAGCCGCCTCTCCCTCGGCACCGCCATGAAAGGAGACCAGTACGATATCGTGCTGCCGCTTGAGTCCGTTGACCAGTCCCACCATGCGGGCCGTATCCAGCATATCGTGCGAATTAATAAACGGCGCAAAGGCAATAGCCGCTACCTGCAACCCGTTGACCTCCCAGCGGGCGACATCCCCATGGCGTCCGGTATGCCGGATACCGTGCTCGCGCAGGATCCGCATGCTGGCCGAGCGGCCTTCCTCGCCAAAATCGCGGGCATGATTATTGGCCAGACTCATGAGCGTGAACCCGGCAGCGCGCAGATGGTCAGCATAGCGGGCCGGTGATCGAAACAGATAACAGGCGGATGGATCCTTGCACGTTTTCACCGGCTCCCCGCCATCGAGCAGGACACCTTCGAGATTGCCGAAGGCGATATCCGCCGCCTGTAGCAGCGGGGCGGCATCGAGCAGTAGTTGAGTACCATCGCGGGGAGGCAGGCGATTACGCGGGAAATCGGTCCCCAGCATCACATCGCCAACTGCTGCTACGGTAAGCACCGGAGCGGGAAACTGAACGGAAGCAGAAGAAACAGGTTCGGGGCCAGCCGGCGGCGGGGCGACGCAGGCGCCCAGCCACAACACCGGTAACAGGGCGAATAACCGGGGCAAGCAAAATGACATACCGGTCAACCGGAGTGAGAGTGGAACAACGACTTACTTGCTGGCAAGAATATACTTTTTCGGGTCCACCGCGCGACCATTCACCAGCACTTCGAAGTGAACATGGGGACCGGTGGAACGCCCGGACGATCCCATTCTGGCAATCACCTGACCTTTTTTGACCGTCTCGCCAACTTCCACCAGATGTTCCTTGTTATGGCCGTAACGGGTGACATAGCCTTTGCCATGATTTATCTCGACCAGCTGCCCATAACCGGAACGCTTGCCGGAATAGGTCACGACCCCGGCGGCGACTGCAACGACATCCGAACCTTCCTTACCGGCAAAGTCGATGCCCGAATGATGGGCCCGGCGGCCACTGAAAGGATCGGTACGCATGCCGTAATAGGAGGATAACCAGCCACGGGTGATGGGCCGTCCCGCGGGCACGACTTCAGCCTGCAGGTTACGGGTCATCAGCATGTCTTCAAGTACACCGAGTTGCTCGCCGCGATCCTCAATCTGGGAAGAAAGTTGTTGCAGAGACTGGAGGAAATCCGGCACGGCCATGGAACTACCTGCCGCCATTTCATCGCTGCTGGTAAGCGGTCCGCCCTGAGCCGGGGGTTGCTCGAAGTTGAATTCACCGTTATCCAGGTTGGCCATCTGGGTCAGGCGCTGACCGAGGGCATCCAGGCGCACGACATGGGATTGCAGGTTTCCCAAACGCAATGCCAGCGCATCCATGTTTTCCTGGGCATTACGGGTCACTTCCTCAATTTTCAATCTTTGCGCATCGAGCTCCGATTGCAGAGCCAGGTTGAGGTCGTCCGGATTGGCTTTCATATGTGCGACCCCCAGGTAATAACCCGCGCCGATAAATGCGGCCGGCAACACGATAACCGTTCCCAGAACAAGGCTGATCAGGCGGTGCCGGGTCAGGGTCAGCAATCCTGAACTTCTTTTATTGCGTCTCAATACGACTATATTCATAGTGACAGCACAGCTCTTGTTATTTTACTGTAAGGTTAAAGTGAATTTTCCGATTAACAGGATAAATCCTTCATTAACCAGTATGAATTCTCCCAGACCATTGTACAAGCTTCTGCAGGGGGAAAAGAACCAGCTTGCGGACCTCATCACAACCACCCGCCGGCTGCGTCACCTCAACCAGTCGCTGTTATCGGTACTCGATCAGCCGTTGACAGATCACTGCCGGATCGCACGTTATGATAGCGAACAACTGGTGATTCAGACTGACTCTCCGGTCTGGGCATCACGTTTGCGCTATTACGTACCCACTCTGCTGCAAGAGCTTAAGCAAAATATCCCTGATTTACAAGGACTTAAGTCCATAAAAATCCATGTTGCCCCGGTCACACCGGCCCCGGTGGAAAAGCCCCCGCCGCAACGCGAAATCAGCCCCGCCGCCAGCCGGGACATCTACGCCATGGCCGAGGCCATCGAGGATCCGGCCCTGCGCGCAGCCCTGCAACGTCTGGGGCGGTCCCGCCGCACTGAAGATTAAGCCGTCAGTTTTACTATATTGAGTAGATTTTCGCAGATAATCAGACCAAATCACTGCCTTGCGAATTTGTCAGGCAGGCCCGAATAATCATGCAAAAACGCCGACGAAAGTCGGCGTTTGAGTTCAGTCGCTACATTTTTAACAAATTTCAGGTAGCCTGCACCGGTTGAACAAAGGAGATCGGCGCCTTGGCCGGATCTTCGAATGTAACCTCTTCCCAGGCTTCCTTATTATCCAGCAGGGTACGCAAAAGACGGTTGTTGAGGGCATGCCCCGATTTGTGGCCGCTGAAGGCCCCGATCAGGCTGTGACCCAGCAAATAGAGATCGCCAATGGAGTCCAGGATCTTGTGTTTGACGAACTCGTCTACATAACGCAGGCCGTCTTCATTCAGTACCCGGTATTCATCCACCACCACGGCATTATCCAGACTGCCGCCCAGCGCCAGATTATTGGCGCGCAGGGATTCGATCTGGCTCATGAAACCGAATGTCCGGGCCCGGCTCACTTCCTTCACAAAGGACGTAGTGGAAAAATCGACTTCGGCGGTCTGATTCTGGTCCTTGAAAACCGGATGGTCAAAATCGATGGTGAACGCGACCTTGAATCCATCAAACGGTTCAAATCGGACCCACTTGTCGTCTTCTTCGACGACAATCGGCTTTTTAATCCGAATGAACCGTTTCGGTGCTTTCTGTTCCTGAATCCCGGCGGATTGCACCAGAAAGACAAATGGTCCCGCGCTACCATCCATAATAGGAACTTCCGGCGCGTTGAGATCAATATAGGCGTTGTCGATGCCCAGCCCGGCCAGTGCCGATAGCAGATGCTCGACCGTCGAAACCCGCACGCCATCCTTGATCAGAGTCGTGGACAGGGTCGTGTCCCCGACATTCTCCGGAACTGCAGGTATTTCAACGGGTTCCGGCAGATCCACGCGCCTGAAAACAATGCCTGTATCCGCTGCGGCAGGTCGAAGGGTCAGGTAGACTTTTTCTCCGGTGTGAAGGCCCACGCCGGTTGCGCGAATGACATTTTTCAGTGTACGCTGGTTAATCACTAGCCAAATTCTCCTTTGGAAATCCAGGTCTCCCTGTGTGGTGCAAGGTGTGATGCAAGTTTCGGGCCTGTTTCACTACAAACGCATATATGACGCAAGTATAACACCGTAAGAAAACGTTCATAATAAAACAAGTTCACATCTTACAGCAACTTATACCCATCAGCGGCGGGTTATCCGAAAACTTGATACCCCGGTCACACATCTTTGCCAGCCGTTTGCAGCCCCCTCAGGGGGGGCTAATCAATCCGCCTGACGCCGCAGAAAAGCCGGAATATCCAGATATTCCATATTTCCGTCTCCCTGACGCCCCTTGTCATCCGCCGTACTCTTGTTGCGCATCACGGTCGGCCGATCCAGCTGGTTATAATCAACTTCGCCATCGCTCTTCTTGTTAACCACCAGTTTCGGTTTCTCGCCCTGTTTCAACTCGTTGCCCAGCCCGGTCGCCACCACGGTAACCCGCAATTCACCGGACATCCCGGGGTCGATGACGGTCCCGACCACAACAGTCGCGTTTTCCGAGGCAAACTGCTTGACCGTGTTACCCACTTCCTCGAATTCACCGATGGACATATCCATGCCTGCAGTGACGTTGACAAGAATCCCGCGCGCGCCGGCCAGGTTGACGTCTTCCAGCAACGGACTGGCAATCGCCGCTTCGGCCGCCTCACGAGCGCGCTCTTCACCCGAGGCCCGGCCAGATCCCATCATGGCCATCCCCATTTCGGACATCACGGTCCGCACGTCGGCAAAGTCGACGTTGATCAGACCCGGTCGGGTAATCAGTTCGGCAATGCCCTGCACCGCACCCAACAACACATCGTTGGCCGCCTTGAAGGCATCCAGCAGACTGATGTTCTTGCCCAGCACACTCAGCAGCTTTTCATTGGGAATGGTAATCAATGAATCGACATACTGCTTGAGTTCCTCCATCCCGGCCAGGGCGACTTCCATGCGCTTCTTGCCTTCGAAGGGAAACGGCTTGGTCACGACCGCAACGGTCAGTATCCCCATATCGCGGGCGATTTGCGCCACGACCGGGGCACCGCCGGTGCCGGTTCCGCCACCCATGCCGGCGGTGATAAAGACCATGTCGGCGCCTTCCAGCACTTCCTGGATGCGTTCACGATCTTCCATCGCGGCATTGCGGCCGGTTTCCGGATTGGCCCCGGCGCCGAGTCCCTTGGTGACCCCGCCGCCCAGCTGCAACAAAGTCCTGGCGGAACTGTTTTTCATGGCCTGAGCATCGGTATTGGCGCAGATAAAATCCACACCTTCAATACTCTGTACCACCATATGTTCAACGGCATTACCACCACCGCCACCGACACCGATCACTTTTATCACGGCGTTCTGACTGTAAGTATCCATTAGTTCAAACATTTTACCCCTCCTCACTGTCAATGCAGTTGTTGGTACATTGTGTCTACGTCACAAATCCTTTAGAAATTTCCCTGAAACCAGCTCTTCATCCGTCGCATGACGGTTGTAAAACCACCGCCCATGCGTGTTTCCACTTCACGCAAGGCACGATTCTGATAACCAAACAGCAATAATCCGACCCCGGTGGAGTAAATGGGGTTACGCACCACATCCACCAGGCCACTGACATATTGCGGCAGACCCTGACGAACCGGCATATGGAATATCTCCTCGGCCAGTTCCACTGTGCCTTCCATCTTGGAGCTGCCCCCGGTCAGCACGATGCCGGCAGCACACAAATCTTCAAACCCGCTACGCCGCAATTCGGCCTGAATCAGCGTAAACAGTTCTTCGTAGCGCGGTTCGACCACCTCAGCCAGGGTCTGGCGCGCCAGACGACGTACCGGCCGCTCACCGACACTCGGTACTTCAATCGTTTCGTCTGCACTGGCCAGCTGGGTGAGTGCACAGGCGTATTTGATCTTGATCTCCTCGGCATGTTGGGTCGGAGTACGCAGAGCCACGGCAATATCGTTGGTTACCTGATCGCCGGCAATCGGGATCACTGCGGTATGGCGGATGGCACCTTCGGTGAACACCGCTATATCAGTAGTACCGCCACCAATATCCACCAGGCAAACCCCCAGCTCCTTTTCATCCTCGGTCAATACAGAATGGCTGGACGCCAGTTGTTCGAGAATGATGTCATCGACTTCCAGCCCGCAGCGACGAACACATTTGATAATATTCTGTGCCGCACTCACTGCGCCGGTCACCATGTGTACCTTGGCTTCCAGCCGCACCCCCGACATCCCGATGGGTTCGCGAATACTTTCCTGATCATCGATAATGAATTCCTGCGGCATAATATGCAGGACTTTCTGATCGGCCGGTATAGCCACGGCTCTGGCCGCATCAATAACCCGCTCGACATCATATTGAGTCACTTCCTTGTCGCGAATTGCCACGATACCGTGCGAGTTGAGACTGCGAATATGACTCCCCGCTATTCCGGCATAAACGGAATGAATCTGGCAGCCGGCCATCAGCTCGGCTTCTTCCACAGCTCGCTGTATCGACTGGACGGTGGATTCAATGTTAACCACCACCCCTTTTTTCAGGCCGCGAGAAGGGTGCGAACCCAGTCCGATAATCTCGATATCATTTTCGGGGGTTACCTCGCCGACAATTGCAACCACCTTGGAGGTACCGATATCCAGGCCAACAATCAGGTTTTTTTCTGTTTTCTTAGACATTCACTGCCACTCCCCGAATCCTTTTATGCACTTTTTGATTCCCACGCGACCGCCATGCCATTGGTGTAACGCAAATCGATCCGCTTGACGTTGCCACGCTCCAGCATCTTGAGCCGGGGATAACTGCGAACAAACCGTGCCAGTCGCTCAAATTCATGTTCGCGTCCCAGTTTCAGACGCATGCCACTATGCAAGTCAATCTGCCAGGCATGACGTCTGTCCAGTTTCAACTCGCTGATTTGCATATCCAGCGGCGCCAGCAACCTGGAAAACTGTTGATATGATTTCAGCATTTTTTCCCGCAGCTTTTCTGGCCCGTGAAATACGGGCAATCCGGATGGGTAGGTCGATTGCGCCGGGCGGAATATCTCGCCACGAGTACTTAACAAACCGCCCTGTGACCACACCGCAAAAGGTTGGCGCTCGATAAAATGAATCGCCAGGGTCTCGGGCCAGATCCGGCGCACCGTTGCCTGTTCGATCCAGGGCAGGTTTTCGACCTGTTGCTGGATAGCGTCGACATTGATATCGAAATAACCCACACCTGAGACCTGCTTTGACAATGGTTTCAGCATATTTTCAGTCACATTAATAAAGCTGCCCTGTACCCGGATTTTGCTTACCGGGACATTCATCGGATTGAGCAATTGCTCAACAGCCCAGTAGAGCAATACCGCCAGCATTACCGCAGATACGACAAACAAGCTGCGGCCCGGACGAAATGTCAGCTTCGATAACGTTGATACTGGCAGGGTTTGTCTAGCCTGCGCCGACATGATTGCCCTCCTGTTGTCGATGGCCATTGTGTCCTGTCAGGGTCCTGGCGAGTATCGCGTAAACCAGCTGGTCGAAATCCATCCCGACGGCCTTCGCAGCCATCGGCACCAGAGAGTGATCCGTCATCCCCGGCACGGTATTCAATTCAATTACCCATGGCTTACCCTCTGCCGAGCAGAGAATATCGACCCGTCCCCAGTCCCGGGCTCCCACTGCCTTGAAGGCCGCCAGCGCCAGGCGTTGTAACTGACCCTCCTGTTCAACTTGCAGGCCACAGGGACACAGATAGCGAGTCTGATCTGACTGGTATTTGGCTTCATAGTCATAAAATGCATTGGGTGTCTCGAGCTTGATGACCGGCAGGGCCTGTTCACCCAGAATGGTGACGGTATATTCTCCACCCTCGATCCAGCGCTCGGCAATTACCGCACCGGAAAACTGAGCGGCCGTCGCATATGCCTCGCGCATTTGTTGCGGTTCATCGACCCGACTCATACCGATACTTGATCCTTCCAGGGCCGGCTTCACCATCAACGGCAGCCCAAGACTGGCCACGACATACTCGGGATCGGTATCGTCATCCAGCACCATGTAATCAGGGGTAGGCAAACCGGCCGCCTCAAGAATCATTTTGCTGCGCAACTTGTCCATGGCCAGTGCCGAGGAAAGTACATCGCTGCCGGTATAGGGTATATCCAGGATTTCCAGCACGGCCTGAATCCGGCCATCCTCCCCACCGGAACCATGCAGTACGATAAAGGCCCGATCGTAATTGCCGTTCTCCAGTTCCTGCAGGATCGTTTGTTTTTTTACATCGATTCCGTATGCCTCGACACCACAGCGCAACAGGGCATCCAGTACGGCCTGTCCGCTGCGCAACGAAACGGCCCGTTCGGACGACCATCCTCCCATCAGGACAGCTACCTTGCCAAGGCTCTGCGGTTTGACATTATCGCTGTTATTAATGCGACTCATCAGGTTCTCCGACGATTTGCACTTCCTTTACCAGCGTTATACCCGTTGTCTGTTTGACTTCATCGGCAACATGCTGCATCAGTAGTTCAATATCCCGAGCTGTCGCGGTCCCGGTGTTGATAATGAAATTGGCATGTTTTTCTGACACACAGGCTCCGCCGATACAGGTATTTTTCAATCCACATTGCTCGATCAGTCGCGCGGCATAATCTCCCGGTGGATTGCGAAATACTGAACCGGCAGTGGGCTGACTGGTCGGCTGCGTTGCACCACGTCGTGCCAGGTGTTGTTTGATTTTTTGCAGCCCCTCTTCCGTATTCCCGGTTTCCAGTTTCAGGGTTGCGCCGACAAACCATTCATCGATGTATCCCTTGACATAGCGATAGCCAGTTTCAAATTCACCAGCCAGCCGGGTTTTCAGGTTCCCCTGTCGATCAATAACCTGTACCGACTCGACAATACTCCAGGTCTCCCCACCCATAGCACCGGCGTTCATGGCCAATGCACCACCAAATGTCCCCGGTATTCCACAGAGAAATTCAGCTCCGTGTAACCCTTGCCTGGCGGTTTGCCGCGCCAGCTGCGGCGAGGCCAGTCCGGCTTCAACATAAACCCGGTTCCCCTCCAGCCATTCAATCCGGTTGAGTACACCACTGGTACAGATCACGGTGCCCGGCAAACCACTGTCCCGTACCAGCAGATTACTACCCAGGCCGACCCAGAACAGAGGCTCTTCCGGCGGCAGCTGTTGCAATAACTGCTGCAGATCGGTCAGGTCCGAGGGCTGATAGAAACACTCGGCAACACCGCCTGCGCGCCACGAGGTGTGACGGCTCATCGGCTCGTGTTGCTTCATGATCCCGCGTAGCTGCATTATTTCTGCCTCAAACCTGTCCATCGGTAACATCGTGTTAGGTTGCATTTAATTGCTGTTCGAGTCGGGCCGCCACGGCGCCGATATTCCCCGCTCCAAGAGTTAACAAAATATCCTGATCCTGTAATACCCCATTCAGCACTGCCGGTAACTCATCAAGTTGCTCGACAAACACCGGCTCCACCTGACCCCGCATACGAATCGCACGGGTTAATGAACGCCCATCGGCGCCGGTAATTGGTGACTCCCCGGCGGGATAAACCTCGAGCAAAACCAGAGCGTCTACTTCGGACAACACCCGGGTAAAGTCCTCGAATAAATCCCGGGTACGGGTATAACGATGAGGCTGAAATACGACCACCAGGCGTCGCTGCGGCCAACCAGCGCGGATCGCCTGAATAGTTGCCGCCACTTCGCGCGGGTGATGTCCATAGTCATCGACATGAATGACACGCCCCCGATCCACCTGGTATTCACCATAAATCTGGAAACGGCGTCCGATACCCTGAAAATTGTCCAGTGCCCGTGCAATCGCCTGATTGTCGATGCCAATTTCATGTGCCACAGCAATTGCCGCCAGAGCATTGAGTACATTGTGATGTCCCGGCATATTCAGCGTAATTTCAATCTCTTCCCCGCTGCTGCGTAACATTACGGTGAAATGAGTCTGGTTTGCCGTCTGGGTAATATTGACTGCCCGGACATCTGCTTCTTCATTCAATCCATAGGTAATCATCGGACGACTTATCACGGGCATCAGATTACGGATTTCTTCATCATCAATACAAACAACCGCCAATCCGTAAAATGGGAGATGATGCAAGAATTCCAGGAACGTCTGGCGAAGTTTTTCAAAATCGCCACCGTAAGTTTCCATATGATCGGCATCAATATTGGTCACAACTGCCATCATGGGCTGCAAGTGCATAAAGGAAGCATCGCTTTCATCCGCTTCGGCTACCAGGTAACGTCCTGCACCCAGACGAGCGTGAGTCCCGGCACTGTTGAGGCGCCCGCCAATAACAAATGTCGGGTCCACGCCACCTTCGGCCAGAACACTGGCAACCAGACTGGTCGTGGTAGTTTTGCCGTGGGTGCCGGCCACCGCAATGCCGTAACGAAACCGCATCAGCTCTGCAAGCATCTCCGCTCGCGGAACAACCGGAATACGTTGTTCCTGTGCCGCTTTCACTTCCGGGTTTTCCGAAACAATGGCACTGGAGACCACCACGACATCACAGTTGCAAATATTTTCCGCCGCATGTCCCAATGTGATACGGGCGCCGAGTTGGGCGAGATGACGCGTCACCGCATTTTCATGAATATCCGAACCGGTCACTTCATAACCCAGATTCAGCAGTACTTCGGCAATCCCACCCATACCGACCCCGCCGATACCGACAAAATGAAGACAGCTGATCCGCCCCATACCCGGTTCGCCATGACTGCTCGGCAGATCGGTTATACGTCGTGCCTGTTTAGACATGCATCACCTCCAGGCAGTGTTGCCCTACCAGCCGGGTTGCATCCGGCATAGCCTGCTGTCGTGCCTGCTGAGCCATCGATAGCAGCTTTTCTCGACCCTGTTCAAGTAACTCACGCAATACCGAGGCCAGTTGTTCGCCTGTAAAATTTGCGGCAGAGATCACTCTCGCCGCATCCGCCCGTTGCAGGTATGCTGCATTGGCGGTTTGATGGTCATCCACCGCATAAGGATAGGGGACAAGTACCGAACCCACTCCGGCCGCGGCCAGTTCCGACACGGTCAGTGCTCCGGCACGGCAAATCACCAGATCCGCCCAGCCTAATGCCGCGGCCATGTCATCGATAAACATCGTAATCTGTGCTTTGACACCGGCTCTGTTATAAGCATCCTGTGTGGCTTCCAGTTTTTCGCGCCCGGCCTGATGCTGTATGGCCACCGGGATATCGGCAGCTAGCTGTGCGATTGCCGCCGGCACGGTTTCATTGAGCGACTGCGCACCAAGGCTGCCTCCGATGACCAGTATCCGGATCGCTCCTCCATGGGTGGCGAAACGTTTTGCCGGTTCATCGAGCGCGACAATCTCTCGACGAATCGGATTGCCGGTATGTAACGCCCGATGTTTCCCGAAACTGTCCGGGAAGGCCTCCATTACCTGCAGAGCCAGATATGAAAGCAGGCGGTTGGTCAATCCGGGAATGGCATTTTGTTCGTGAATCAGTAACGGCCGGCGCAACAACCAGGCAGCGAGGCCACCTGGCCCGGTAACAAATCCACCCATCCCCAGAACTGCATCAGGTTTCAGCCGTAGACAGATAATCAGAGCCTGCGCCAGGGCATAAAACAGTTTGAACGGAGCCAGCAGCAATCCTGGCCATTTTTTGCCTCGCAGGCCACTGACTGAAATAAAGCGGATATTAAAACCTGCCTGGGGAACAAGCTGTGATTCCATACCCCGCCGGGTTCCGAGCCAGATAATTTCGATACCCTGCTCCTGCAAATAGCGAGCAACCGCCAGGGCCGGGAAGACATGGCCCCCGGTCCCTCCGGCCATAATCAATATACGTCGGGAGCCGTGTTTCATGCACGCCTCCCTGCAGGCATCGGATTACGACGATCATATTTACGGGTTTCGTAGTCAATGCGCAGCAACAACGCGATGGCTACACACATGACCAGCAAACTGCTGCCACCGTAGCTCATCAGAGGCAAGGTCAGGCCCTTGGTAGGCAAGACACCCATATTGACACCAATATTGATAAACGACTGCAGACCAATCCAGATACCAAGGCCGTACGCGACATAACCGGAGAACGGTTGCTCGCGTTTCTCGGCACGCCGACCGATACTCAGCGCCTTGAAGACCAGAAACAGATAAGCCAGGATAACCAGTATCACCATGAACAATCCAAGCTCCTCGGCCATCACAGCAAACAGAAAGTCGGTATGCGCCTCCGGCAAATAAAACAGTTTCTGAATACTCGATCCCAGGCCAACACCCAGCCATTCTCCGCGGCCGAAGGCGATCAATGCCTGAGTCAGCTGAAAACCGCTGTCATAGGGATCGGCCCAGGGATTGAGAAAGGTGGTCAGACGCTGTAATCGATACGGCGAAGTCAGGGCGAGCAGGGCCAGCGCCCCGGCCAGCGACATCAGCAATAGCATAAACTGGCTCAGACGTACTCCACCGAGCCACATCATGCCGAAAGCAGTCAGGAACAGCACCACCACCGCACCATAATCCGGCTCCAGCAACAGCAGCAGTCCAAGCAAAGTCAATAACACCAGAGGCCGCATAAAACCCATTACACGCGAGCGAACCTCGCCATGATGGCGAACCAGATATCCGGCCAGATAGATAACCGAAAACAACTTGACAAGCTCGGAGACCTGTAAAGAAAGCGGGCCAAGCATGATCCAGCGCTGACTACCGTTCACTTCACGGCCCAGCCCGGGGACAAACACCAGCATCAGTAAAAAAATGCTTAACAAGATTAATGTCAGACCACTCTTTTCCCAGGTTTCCAGGGGTATGCGCAAAACTACCGCCGCAATCAGCAAGCCCAATGCCATATAGGCAAACTGTCGCCAGAAAAAATAAAAAGGATCGTCAACCATTTTATCGGCAATGGAGGTCGACGCGGATCCAACCATGATCAGCCCCAGGCCCAACAAAAACAAAGCAACCCCTAGAAGTTGTTTATCAAGAACAGCAAAAAGCCGTACCTGCTCGCTCTTTCCACCAGCTTTGCTGAACAATTTTTTGACAGGGCTCGCTAAAATCATCACAGGCTCCTGACACTCTTGGTAAATGCTTCACCACGCTGTTCAAAGCCGCTAAACAGATCAAAACTGGCACAGGCGGGAGACAGCAACACGGTGTCCCCGGTCTGAGCAAGTACCACCGACTTGTTAACCGCATCCTGCATCGAACTGGCATCTTCGATTTTCACCAGACCTGCCAGTTCCTGTTGCAACAAGGGGGCATCTTCTCCTATTAACACGACGGCTCTTGCCCGACGCGCAATCACGTCTCGCAAAGCCCTAAAATCCTGCCCTTTCCCCTGTCCTCCCAGGATGACTACCAGCTTCTCGCCCGGCACGCCCTGGATAGCCGCTATTGCTGCCCCCACATTGGTGGCCTTTGAATCATTAATCCAGGTTACTCCTGCTTTTTTCCGAACCCACTGGCAACGGTGTGGCAAGCCTGCAAAATCCCTTAATGCCTCGAGCATGGCAGGAAGCGCCAGCCCTGCAGCCTCACCCAGTGCCAGTGCCGCCAGGGCATTGGCCAGATTATGTTCACCTGTAATTTTCAGTTCATCGCAGGCGATCAACGCCTGTTCACCTCGACATAACCAACGCTCATTCTGTTGCACGCAAATTCCATACTGATCAGCTTTCGGCATGTCGAGACTGAAACTGATCAGTTTGCGGCCAGCGGCAAACAGTTGTGCTGTGGCCATCACATGTTCATCGTCGGCATTGACCACCAGTATGCCGGAACCATAGAAAATTCGTGCCTTGGCAGCGGTGTAATCCGCCAGTGTGTCATACCGGTCCAGATGATCCTCGCTAATATTCAGTAACACTGCCGCGATTGGATCGAGCGATTCGGTCGTTTCAAGCTGAAAGCTGGAGAGCTCCAGTACACAAACCTGGTTATCTTCCCGCAACAGATCCAGTGCCGGTGTGCCGATATTGCCGCCGACGCCCGCCTTGATACCGGACCGGTTAAACATTTCACCGACCAGCGTGGTAACTGTGCTCTTACCATTGGACCCGGTAATCGCTATCACCGGAACATCAACGAACCAGGCGAACAGCTCTATATCGCCAATAATCCGGGCGCCCCTGGCACGGGCTTCAACAATTAAAGCTTCGCGCAGAGAGACACCCGGGCTCACGACAATTATATCCGCGCGACGAAACGCCAGCTCATCAAAACCGCCAAGGAATAAAGCCGTTTCTGGTAGCTCTTGCTGCAGCCTGGTCAGAAAAGGAGGTTCTGTGCGACTGTCGGTAATCGCAACATCAGCATCACAGGCAGATAAAAAATGCGCGCAGGAGAGTCCGGTCTTGCCAAGACCGACAATCAGGACTTTTTTGTCCTGTAGATACTCTGCTGCTTCCTTTGACTTCATTGTTATGTCCAGCGCCAACATGTTGTTAACGAATTTTCAAGGTTGCCAGACCGATCAAAACCAGAATGACAGTAATAATCCAGAATCGAACAATAACCCGGGGCTCCGGCCAGCCTTTTAATTCAAAATGATGATGCAATGGTGCCATTCGAAATATCCGTTTTCCGGTCAGCTTGTAGGATAAAACCTGCAGAATGACCGAAAGGGTCTCGACCACAAATACCCCACCCATAATAAATAACACCAGTTCCTGTCTGACGATAACCGCCAGAACGCCCAGTGCGGCCCCCAATGCCAACGCGCCGACATCGCCCATGAATACTTGAGCCGGGTAGGTATTGAACCAGAGGAAACCCAGCCCTGAGCCCACCAGAGCGCCACAGAAGATCACCAGCTCGCCGGATTCCGGAATGTTGGGAATTTGCAGGTATTCGGAAAAACCGGCGTGTCCGGAGGCATAGGCAAAAATACCCAGAGCCCCGCCAACCATTACCGTGGGCAGAATCGCCAGACCATCCAGCCCGTCAGTCAGATTGACCGCATTACTGGAACCGACAATTACGAAGTAGGTCAGCAGGACATAACTGACCATACCCAGTTCAATTGAAATACTTTTGATAAACGGCATTATGAGATGGGTCTCAACCGGTAACGCTGTTTTGTAAAGATATATACCTACTGCAATAGCAATCACAGACTGCCAGAAGTACTTCCAGCGCGCCGCCAATCCTTTTGGATCTTTTTTGACGAGTTTTTTGTAGTCATCAATCCAGCCGATAACACCAAACAGGAATGTGACCAGAATCACCACCCATACATAATGGTTGGTCAGATCAGACCACAACAGAGTACTGACCGCGATCGCAACCAGAATCAGTGCCCCTCCCATGGTAGGCGTGCCGGCCTTGGTCAGGTGCGTCTGCGGACCGTCATCACGAATTGGCTGCCCCAGATTGAATGTACTCAGGCGACGTATCATCGAGGGCCCTACCACCAGGGAGATTAACAGAGCGGTCAAAACCCCGAGAATCGCCCGCAACGTCAGGTAGTTGAAAACATTGAAGCCGCTGTAGAATTCCTGCAGGTATTGTGTCAAATGATAAAGCATCATCCACCCCTGTCATTTTCTGCGGCACACGCGTCAACAACACGTTCCATGTGCATCTGACGCGACCCCTTGACCAGCAGTGTGACATCCTGCTCAAGGTCGTTTTGTATTTGTTCTATCATTTCAGCATGGCTGTCAAAACAATAAGACGACTCGCCGAATGCCGTTGCCGTATGGCGCGCCAGGGCGCCAAGAGTATACAGACGTGCCACCCCGCTTTGCCGTGCATATAAACCGGCATCTTCATGCATCACATCAGCCTCGCCTCCCAGCTCACCCATGTCGCCCAGAGCAAGATAGCGCTTGCCCGGAAATTCGCTCAATACATCCAGCGCGGCATACAAAGAGGTGGGATTGGCATTATAGGTATCATCAATAAGACGACTTTCCTTGATACCTTCTTTCAACTGCAATCGCCCGTTAACCGGCGACAGACTTTCAAGACCCTGTTTGATTGCATGTAAGGGAATATTTATTGCTACGGCAGCGGCTGTTGCCGCCAATGCATTAAGCGCATTATGTTTACCCAGCAACTTGAGGCTGACGGCTACCTGACCCTGTCCGGTGGTAATGGTCAGTTCCTGCCCGGTCTGCTGGATCTGGATAGCGGCATTGACTTCCGGCTCATCACCAAAGCCAAAACCAATAACTTGTCGATCGGCATTTAACTGTTTCCAGTAATCTGCATACTTATCTTCATAATTAACAATCGCGACACCATTATTGCCGAGCCCGGAATAAATCTCGCCCTTGGCCTGCGCGACGCCCTCGACACTGCCAAATCCTTCCAGATGCGCCATGCCGGCATTCGTAATTACCGCCACATCCGGTTGTGCAATACTTGTCAGGTAACCAATCTCGCCGTGATGATTGGCCCCCATTTCGATCACCGCAAAAGCATGTCGTTCATCAAGTTCGAGCAACGTTAAAGGCATGCCGATATCGTTATTCAGGTTGCCATATGTGGCCAGCACTGTTCCCTGGCAGGACAAAATCGCAGCTAACATCTCCTTGACGGTGGTTTTACCATTACTACCCGTAATCCCGATTACTTCAACGGATAATTGCCGGCGCCATTGTGCCGCCAGCTGGCCCAGGGCGAGCCGGGTGTCCGGAACAATGATCCCATTAATTCCCTTCACAGGTTTTTCTATCAAGCAGGCTACTGCGCCTTTTTCCATAGCCTCGCTAACAAAGTTATGCCCATCAAAATTCGGGCCCTTGAGCGCTATGAATAATTGCCCCGGTTTGATTTGTCGCGTATCTGTAGAGACACCACGAAAATCAACATCAGCGCCAGGATAATCAGCCCCCAGAAATTCTGCCGCCTGTGACAGACTCATGTGAATGCCCCGTGCAGTATTGTCTTCCCTGTATGCCATTATGCTTCTAACCGCTTCAATTGCAGTTGTGCCTCGGCCAGATCACTGAATGGCCGCATCTCATCGCCAACAATCTGGTTATTTTCGTGTCCTTTCCCGGCAATCAATATGACATCCTGTGATTCTGATCCCTGGATCACGGCCTCAATCGCTCTTTTCCGGTCCTGCTCAACATAAGCCCGATCCGGCATTCTCATACCTGCCAGGATCTGTTCGATAATATCGACGGGGTTATCATGCCGTGGATTATCATTGGTCACGATCACCCGATCAGCATACTGCTCGGCAATCTTCCCCATTAACGGGCGTTTTTGTTTGTCTCGCTCTCCACCACAACCGAACACACAGGATAAAGTACCTTTGGTGTGCTCGCGCAAGGCACAAAGAACATGCCGCAGCGCATCCGGCGTGTGTGCATAGTCAATCACAACCAGTGGAAGTTCACCGCCGCCCAGTGTCTCCATACGACCACTGACCGTGCTGACATGAGCAAGCCGTTCCAGTGCTTCGTTAAAAGCCATTCCTCTGGCAAGCAGCACCCCCAGTGCAGCCATCAGATTGCTCACATTGAAGTAACCCAGTAACGGGGTTTCTATCTGCCCTTCCCCAAAAGATGATTTCACATCAAACCGCAAACCTTCCGGCAAGGCTTCTATCTTTTCCGCCAACAGCCCGGGTTCGTATTCCTTTTGTGTTCCGTAGCTAATCACCTTTACCGATCCATCAATAATCGCCAGCAGCTCGCGTCCGTAAGGATCGTCCTGATTGACTACCGCGGTTTTCAGTCCGGGCATACGAAACAATTTTTGTTTGACCGCCGCATAACTGGCCATATCACCGTGGTAATCCAGATGCTCATGGGTCAAATTGGTAAATACTGCACAGTCAAACCGGATATTGTCGACCCGTTGTTGATCCAGCGCATGAGAAGAGACTTCCATGACGACGCTGTCGGCACCCTGATCCCGCATTGTCGCCAACCAGTGGTGATTGGCGATCACATCCGGCGTGGTATGCCCTGATGCTTCGAGTTGCCCGTATAACCCCCGCCCGAGAGTACCGATCACCCCGCAGGCTTGCTTCTGACTCAGGCTCTGGGCCACAAACTGACTGCAGGAAGTTTTGCCGTTGGTACCTGTGATTCCGACTACAAATAGTTCAGCGGAGGGACTGGCATAAAAACGGTCGGCCAGCATTCCCAGCTTGCCGGACAGATTCTTGATCGCCACTACAGGGACTGTCTTACCTGATTTCGAGGTTTGCCAGCCCAGCGGGGTGACAGCACCGTCGTCATTGCGCATCTCGCGCAATACGGCCGTTGCTCCGCGGACAATAGCCTGTTCTATATAGTCTTCTCCGTTAACGCTCAGGCCTCTGCGTGCAACGAACAGAGAATCTTCGCTAACCTCACGGGAATCGGCAGTCATGTGCTTGAGTTCGTAATCCAGACTCGCCGGCACAGATATAATTCCGTCCAGCAATTTACCCAGAGTCATTACAATTTGTTTGACCTGTGCCGGCATCATGGATGCTCTCCCGCCGTTGTCTCTGTCAAATCAGCAAACTTGAATGTATTTGACTCGACATTATCCGGTGCAATATCAAACAGGCGTAACGCACCTCCCATCACCCGGGAGAAAACCGGAGCGGCCACCTGTCCCCCGTAATAATCCTCGCCAGACGGCTCATCGACGGTCACCACCATGGCAATGCGCGGATTACTGGCCGGCGCCAGTCCGGCAAAGACTGAGATATATTTTTCCGCAGTATAACCATCCGACATGACTTTCTTGACAGTCCCGGTTTTACCGGCAACCCGATAACCGGGAACACTCGCGCGTGTTCCTGTGCCACCTTCATTCGTCACTGTCTCCAGCATGCGAACCATTATCCGGGCAACATCTTTATCGATAACTCGCGTACCTTTGACGGTTTCATTCACACGTACAAAACTGACCGGCTTGATTACACCTTGATTGGCAATCGCGGCATAGCCACGTACCAGTTGCAAGGGTGTGATTGCCATTCCGTAACCGAAGGCCATGGTAGCCTGCTCAATCTCACGCCAGTTGGATGCCGGGTTCAAAACACCACTGGCTTCACCGGGAAAACCACTACTGGTCATCATCCCGAACCCGAGCTTGCTGTAAACACGCCAGATTTGTTCTGCCTTCATGGACAGCGCCAGTTTACTGGCCCCGACATTACTGGACTTCTGGATGATACGGGTGAGGTTAATCCGTCCGTAGTTACGAATATCGCGAATGGTATTACGACCGACCTTATAATACCCCGGAGATGTATCGATTACGCTGCCGACGGTATATTTATCACTTTGTAGTGCAGCCACAACGGTAAAGGGTTTGATAGTCGAACCCGGTTCAAACACATCGGTTACTGCACGATTACGCATTCTGTAGCTTTGCAAATTATTACGATTATTCGGATTGAAAGCCGGTTGATTAACCATCGCCAGCACTTCACCGGTTTTAACATCCAGAATCACGGCCGAGCCGGACCTGGCGCGATTGTTGATAACCGCACGCTTGAGCTCGCGATAAGCAAGATATTGCAAACGGCGATCGATGCTCAGAGCCAGGTCTTTTCCGGGCTGCGGTTTTTTCAAAAGCTCCACATGCTTGACAATACGCCCCAGCCGATCACGCATAACCCGCTGGCTGCCAGCTTCACCGCTCAACCATTTATTAAAGGCCAGTTCCAGTCCTTCCTGCCCCTGATCATCAATATTGGTAAAACCGACCACATGCGCGGCCACTTCACCCATGGGATAATAACGATGATACTCGCGTTGCAGCGAAACTCCGGGTATACCGAGATCCATAATCCGGTTTGCCAGAGCCGGCTCGACATGGCGTTTAATATAAACAAACTCACGATTGCTGCGTTTAGCAATGGTTTTGACCAACTTCTGCACATCGATATCCAGCATGTCGGCCAGCTGGCTCCATTGTGACCTGACCGAGACAAACTCCGCCGGATTCACCCATACCGAATCAACCGGAGTACTGATCGCCAACGGTTCACCATGACGATCAGTCATCATTCCCCGATGAGCCGCCAGCGGCAATTCACGCAAATGGCGGGCATCTCCCTGGTTTTGTAAAAAAGCTTTATTCACCACATGCAGATCAACGGCGCGCCATAACAGCAACAGTGTGATCGACACTAAAGCCAGCATCACCATGATCAGGCGAAATACCGAAGCCGGATTGTAAACTTGCTGTTTCATGGCTTGAGGATGATAACCTGTTTGTAGTCCAGTGGTTTCATGTTCAGTTTCTTTCGCGCAAGTTCCTCAATACGTCCATGCGTGGCCCAGGTGCTTTGTTCCAGCTGCAATTGTCCCCATTCAACATTCAGTTCATCCCGCGTCTGTTGGAGTTCGGTCAGTTCAACAAACAACTTGCGGCTATAATGCGTTGAATACACAACCCCGATAGCCGAAGCAAGTACAGCAAAAATCAGCGGGATCACTAGCCATGCGGCTTTCATGACAGCTTTTCCGCAACCCGCAATACAGCACTTCGCGCACGCGGGTTGGTTTTTACTTCCTGCTCGCTGGCCTGCTGCGCCTTACCTATCAACTTCATTTTGGGGTTGAGTTGACTCTGGGTAACCGGCATGTCGATCGGAAAATCATCACCTTTGCTCTGCTTGCGCATGAACTGCTTAACCCGACGATCTTCCAGTGAATGGAAACTGATCACGACCAGCCGACCACCCGCCACGAGCAGTTCGGTAACCTGCGACAGGCACTCATCCAGCTCATCAAGCTCATGGTTGATATAAATCCGAATCGCCTGGAATGCCCGAGTGGCAGGGTCCTTACCCTTTTCCCACGCCGGATTGGCGGCCGCGACAATTGCCGATAGCTGACCGGTCGTTGTGATCGATTGCTCACTTCGTGCAGCCACGATGGCCCGGGCGATCCGTTTGGCAAAGCGTTCCTCGCCATAATCCTTTAATACGCGGGCGATTTCCTTTTCTCCTGCCTCGGCCAGCCATCGAGCCGCGGTCGGACCGCGGCTGGTATCCATGCGCATATCCAGTGGCCCGTCCTTCTGAAAACTGAATCCGCGAGTAGCATCGTCGAGTTGCGGCGAGGAAACCCCGAGATCGAGCAGGATCCCGTCGACCTGATTCCAGCCCTGCCCGGCAATGTGGGGCGCCATATGGGCAAAAGAGTCCTGTACCATATGAAAACGTGAATCGTGAGAGAATCGGTCCTGTGCGATACGCAGAGCCTCGGGATCCTTGTCAAAGGCGAGCAGACGACCCTCGTCACCCAGGCACGCGAGTATGGCCGCACTGTGGCCACCGCGTCCGAAGGTGCCGTCGATATAACGACCGTCCGGTTTGATATTCATACCCCTTATCGCCTCTTCCAGCAGAACGGGCAAATGTTCCTGTTTGCCGTTCATGGTTTTATAAAGACAGTGTTTCCAGCTCAGCGGACAGTTCCGATTCCTCCTGGTTTTCCTGGGTAATCCATTGATCGCGCTGTTCGTTCCAGGTCTGCTCGTCCCAGATTTCGAACTTGTTACCTTGCCCGGTCAGGGCAATGCGTTTATCCAATTTGGCGAATTCACGAAGTGGTGGCGGGATAAGAATGCGGCCGTGACTGTCCAGCTCCAGCTCGGTGGCATGGCCGATCAGCAGGCGCTGCAGGCGACGGGCTGTGGCGTTGAGGTTGCCCAGCCGAACGAGCTTGCGCTCGATCTCTTCCCATTCGGGTAGCGGATACAACAGCAGGCACGGATCACTGCGATCGACAGTAATCACCAGTTGCCCGTCGGACTGCTCTAGTACGCCATCCCGATACCGACTCGGCATGGCCATGCGGCCCTTGGCATCCAGGCTGAGTGTGTTGACGCCACGAAACACGTTGGTTTCCCCAGGGACGAAATCCCATTAATTCCCACATTGATCCACTTTGATACACTATAGGTAGCAATATGCCCGGCTGTCAAGCAAACAGCGCCACAAAAGTGGGAATTCTTTCTTGTCTGACAGTAACTTAGCCACGCTCAGGCATGGTGGGAGGGAAACAAAGGCATCTTTTGACGGAAGTTAGTATAACGGAAAAACAACAGGTTATAGAGGGGCGTTAATGTTAATTAATAAGAAAGAGTCGGCCGTTAAGCCGGGTTCTGTCGTGGACAGTCATTCATCTGGGATGCACGTCACCGCGCACCTCTAGCGACCTACCCGGGAACCGTGTGGGCCACACGTGGCCTTGCGGCCTGCTCCCCTATTTGGTCTTGCTCCGGATGGGGTTTACCCTGCCACCGGTGTTACCACCGGCGCGGTGCGCTCTTACCGCACCATTTCACCCTTACCGGCCGCTTGCGCGGCTTGGGCGGTATATTTTCTGCGGCACTTTCCGTAGGCTCGCGCCTCCCAGGCGTTACCTGGCATCCCGCCCGATGGAGCCCGGACTTTCCTCCCCGCCAGAGGCGGAGCGACTGTCAGGCCGACTCTTGCCGACATTATATAATAAGTATGTTCCTGACGGGGGATCGCTGGCTGATTAATTCTTCATCACCAGTGCCTGTTGATAGAGCAGATTCTTTTTAATCCCCGTAATCCGCGCAGCCAGCGCTGCCGCCTGTTTGACGGGGAGTTCCTCCAGCAAGACTCCCAGCACCCGTTCGACTTCGGGATCGAGGGCCGCCTCTACGGCCGGTGCCCCCGCTACCAGCAATACTATCTCTCCTTTTTGCTGATTAGTGTCGCTGCTGACAAAGGCCTGCAGCTCGGCCAGGCTGCCGCCCTGTACAGTTTCAAAGGTCTTGGTCAACTCCCGGGCCAGCACCGCCTCCCGCTCGCTGCCCAGCATCTCGCCCATATCGGCCAGGCTCTCCAGAATCCGGTGCGGTGACTCGTAAAACGCCAGGGTACAGGGTTCGGCCGCCAGTGCCGCCAGTCGGTGACGCCGCGCAGCGGCTTTGGCCGGTAAAAAGCCGAGGAACTTGAAACAGTCAGTAGGCAAACCACTGACCGACAGGGCAGCGATCACGGCACTGGGACCGGGCACCGGAATCACCCGGAGCCCCTGCAGGCGGGCCTGCTGGACCAGATGAAAACCGGGATCGCTGAGTAATGGCGTCCCGGCATCGGAGATCAGAGCCACGCTTTCGCCATTGGCAAGACGTTGTAACAATCTGCTACTCTGTTCCCGCTCGTTATGTTCGTGCAGTGCCACGCACCGGGTTGTCACGGCAAAGTGGCGCAGCAGACGCGCGCTGTGCCGGGTATCCTCTGCCGCGATCAACGCCACTTGCTGCAGGATTTCCACGGCACGTTGTGACATGTCACCGAGATTCCCGATCGGGGTTGCGACAACATAGAGCGCACTGTTTTCAGAGTTCACGGTATAATTTCCGCCAGAATGGAATTCATCCGCCTTTATACAGCAAAAACAGGAACCCGATGAAGTGAGAATGCCACGTCAACTGATATCCCTGTGGGTTATGATTGTAACGCTTCTGCTGGCCGGTTGTGCCCAAGTGCCGGAAGAACCCGAGGTCATCGTCAAGGAAACCAATCCGGTTGCCGAAGCGGAACGACTGCTGGCAAGCGGGGGGTTTACCGAGGCGGCCCGGGCCTTTAACGAACTGGCCAAACAGGCCAGTGGCGCGCAACAAACCAATTTTCTGCTGCGCACCGCTGCTGCGCTGGCACGCGATAGCCGGATTCACAGGAGTCGGCAGATCCTTGAAACCATTCAACCTGATTCACGCAACCGGCAACAACTGTTTTTACTGCACCTGACCGAAGCGCATATAGCACTGAGTGAACGTCGGGCCCGGGATGTCCTGCATATTCTGGAGCAGGCGCCACCGCAACAGGTCAAACCGTTCTATCTGGCCGACTATCACCAGTTGCGCGCCGCCGCATACACTATGCTCGGCAACCGGGTCGATACCGCGCACGAACTGGTCGAGCGCGAAACGTATCTGCAAAACGAGGGGCTCATTGAGGCAAACCAGCGCGATATCTGGGAGGCCCTGGCCATGCTCAATGAGCGCAGCCTGGCCCAGATGCGCATGGCTACCGGAAAAAACGTGCTTGGTGGCTGGATGGAACTGGTACAAATCAGCAAAGCCTACCAGTTAAAACCCGAAATCCTGAACCGCCGTGTCGATGAATGGCAACAAAGCTATCCCGAGCACCCGGTACAGGAAAATATTCTCAAGGGACTACTTGAACGGCGTCAGCAGGACATTCTCACACCGCGTCGCATTGCCGTGTTATTGCCCTTTGACAGCCGTTTTGGCCAGGCGGCCCGGGCCGTTCGCGATGGCATCATCGCCGCCTATTACGCCCGCTCCTCGCAATATGAACAACGTATCCGGTTTTACGATACCGGTTCCGATCAAGAAACCGCTCTGGTGGCTTATCGACAGGCCATTGCCGAGGAAAGCGACTTCATAATCGGTCCATTGAATAAACAGTCGATCGAACATCTACTCGATAAACAGGAACTGGGCACACCGCTGCTGGCACTGAACTATACCCGAGAACAAAACATTCCGGACAAGCTTTTTCAATTTGGACTCTCCCCCGAAGAGGAAGCCCGGCAGGTGGCCGAGCGAACCTGGCTGGATGGCCATGTCAATAGTGTTGCGCTGATTCCAGAGGGCAGCTGGGGCGAACGGGTCTATACCGCTTTTCAGCAACGTTGGGAACAGCTTGGTGGCAAAGTGATTGAAACCCGGCGATACAATGCCGAGCGCCAGGATTTTTCCGGACCGATTCAGGATATGCTGAATATCACCGAAAGCCAACGCCGTGTCCGGGCCATGCGGCGGCTGCTGGATCGAGACATCAAATTCGAACCGCGTCGGCGCAAGGATCTGGATTTTATTTTCCTGGCCGCCTATCCGCGCCAGGCACGTCAGATTCGTCCGCAACTCAAGTTCTATCACGCATCCGATGTGCCCGTTTATGCGACATCACACGTGTTTACCGGCAGTCTGAACCAGGAACGGGATCGCGACATGGATGGCCTGATCTTTGGCGACATGCCGTGGGTCCTGGCTGGTAGCACCACGCATCGCGGCCTGCGTCCGCAAATCGAGCAGTATATTTCCCAGGCCGGCAGCAGCCTGCAACGGTTGTATGCACTGGGCATCGATGCCTATAGCATTATCTTCGCGCTCAACACACTCAAGGCTTATCCCTACGAGCGTTACGATGGAGAAACCGGCAGTCTGAGTCTCGACCCCATGCAGCGCATCAAACGCCAGTTGACCTGGGTCAAATTCCGCAGTGGCCGGCCGGTAGCGCTGGACGAAGGATTGTAGTGGCATGTGGTCCGGACCTGGACGCGCGCAACGCGGTAACCAGGCCGAACAATGGGCTCGCCGCTATCTGGAGCAACAGGGACTGCATTTTGAGCAAGCCAACTTCCGCTGCCGGCGAGGCGAGATTGATCTGATCATGCGCGATGGCGATAGCCTGGTATTTGTCGAAGTTCGCTACCGCCGTAATGACCGCTACGGCAGTGCCGCCGAAACGGTCGACCGCCAAAAACAGAGAAAACTGGTGACAACCGCGCTATTCTATTTGCAAAACAACCCGAAACAGGCCCGATTGAGCAGCCGCTTTGATGTTGTTGCCATCAGTGGTGAGGGGGATGCGCCCCGTATTGACTGGCATCCCGATGCCATCCAGATTCAGGATTGAAGTATGAGTATCAGTGACAATATACAGCAGTTGTTTGACGCCAGCGTCGAGACCAATCTACAGGCCAAGCCGGTTCTGGCCGAGCCCATCGCCCGCGGAGTTGAGCTGATGGTTGCCGCCCTGCAACGCGGTAACAAGATACTCAGCTGTGGTAACGGCGGTTCCGCGGCCGATGCCCAGCACTTTGCTGCCGAACTGGTCTGTCGTTACGAGCGCGAACGTCCCGAGCTGGCGGCCATTGCCCTGACGACCGATACCTCGGCATTAACCGCGATCTCCAATGATTATGACTTTAACCAGATCTTTGCCAAACAGGTTCGCGCCCTGGGCAAAGCCGATGATCTGTTGCTGGCCATTTCCACCAGCGGCAACTCCCCGAATGTGATCTGCGCTATCGAGGCGGCACATACCCGGGGTTTGCAGGTTATTGCCCTGACCGGTCGCGACGGGGGCGACATCAGTCAACTGCTGCAGGGCAGCGATGTCGAGATCCGCGTCCCCTCCGAGATCACCGCACGCATCCAGGAAATCCATCTGCTGGCGATTCACTGTTTTTGTCACCAGATCGACGCGCAACTTTTCGGTTAATGACTTTACCCACTGCGTTTATCAACCGCCTGCAGCAGATTCTCGGTAACGAGGGCCTGCTGAGCGATCCTTCCGAAACCTGGAACTACGGTTACGACAACAGCCGTCGTCACGCCGCGCCGGAACTGGTGGCGCTGCCCGCCAATCACGACCAGGTGGCGGCTGTGGTACAGCTGTGTTATGAGTTCAGTATTGCTCTGACCGCGCGCGGGCGCGGGACCGGCACTACCGGGGCCAGTGTTCCCCTGCAACAGGGTGTCATTCTGTCCACCGAAAAACTGAACCGGATATGCAAAATTGATCCGGCCAATCGCTACATGGTCGTCGAGCCCGGCGTCACCAATCAGCAAGTACAGGATGCCGCTGCCGAACATGGCTTTTTCTGGCCGCCCGATCCCACCAGTGCCGCCTATTGCTCTGTCGGCGGCAATCTGGCCTACAACTCGGCCGGCCCGCGGGCCATCAAATACGGCACACCACGCGATAACACCTTCGGACTGCGCGCTGTCACCGGCGAAGGCAAGAGTATCCGCACCGGCGTTTACACTACCAAAGGGGTGGTCGGTTACGACCTGACCCGTTTGTTGATCGGCTCCGAGGGCACCCTGGCTATCATCACCGAGGCCACCCTCAAATTGACACCGCTGCCACAAACCAAACGTACCGTACAAAGCATTTATCGGGACATCGACAGCGCCGCCAGGGCGGTATCCGCTATCATGGCCCAGCCGGTGGTGCCCTATGCGCTGGAATTTATGGATGGTAAAGCCATTGCCATGATTCGCGACTATTCCAATGCCGATTTACCCGCCGGAGCCGGCGCGATGCTGATGATCGAAGTGGATGGCTCTGGGGCATCGATTCAACATGAGCTCGATGCCGTCTGTGCCGCCGCCGACAATGAAGGCCTGCTGCAACTCAAGCGTGCCGAAACCGAACAGACAATCCAGGCCCTGTGGCAAACCCGCAAGGCCCTCTCCCCCGCCCTGCGCACCATTGCCCCGAAAAAGATCAACGAGGACGTGGTGGTCCCGGTCTCCAACATACCCGCTTTGATCAACGGTCTGTCGGCCCTCTCCGAACAATACGGCATCACTATCGTCAACTTCGGCCATGCCGGCAACGGCAACATCCACGTCAACCTGCTGGCCAATCCCGATAACAAAGAAGAGATGCAGCGCGCCCATCAATGCCTGGACGACGTCTTTACCCTGGTGCTCGAACTCGACGGCACCCTCTCCGGCGAACACGGTGTGGGCATCGAAAAACAGGAATTCGTCGGCCGCGAAATCGATCCGGTCACGCTGGAGCTGATGCGACGTATCAAGCAGGACTTCGATCCAAAGGGAATCCTGAATCCGGGGAAAATGTTCCCGACAGACCAAGAGCTTTAACGCAGTGGCACGAAGTTATAATTTTGAATTTAAGAGCCGGATTCCATTCACAATTCAACATTCAGAATTCTACAGTATTTTCTCCAAAACCTGCCGGTAACGCGCCGCATCCTCCTGGCTGAAGGCGCAGGCCACGATGCGTTCGAATTTCGGTTCATATATACGCATCACCCGCACAGCGATCGCCACGGCCTGGTCCCCGGGATAGCCGTAGACCCCGGTACTGATACCGGGAACGGCAATGGAGCGGATATCCCCCTGCTCCAGCGCCACGTCGAAGGAGCGCCGGTAACAACTTTCCAGCAAGGCCGGTTCACCCTGTTCGCCGCCGTGCCAGATGGGGCCGACGGTGTGAATCACATAGCGGGCGGGCAAATTAAAACCGAGGGTAATTTTGGCATCGCCAGTGTCGCAACCGTTCAGTAGCCGACAGGCTTCGAGCAATTCAGGGCCGGCGGCATGATGAATGGCACCATCCACCCCGCCACCGCCCAGCAGCGAGTTATTGGCCGCATTGACGATGGCATCCACCTGCAGGCTGGTGATGTCGCCCTGCACAACCTCGATCATAACGACCTCCCGCAATGTGTTGCCGGTACAAGATTCGAGGCCATTATAGCCTGGGCGTGGAGCTCAGTTTGTCTCTCGCAAAGGCGCGATGGTGCAAAGAAAATATCACGTTTTATTCCCAGCGACTTCGCGTCTCTGCGATAGTATGCATATAACACGTGCCTGTCCCTATAAGGAGAGTGTCGCCAGAGTCCAGATGGTCGACACCACCTGCAATCTGCGTGTAAAACAATAGCCTGGGTCAGGTTGCGCTGACGCGCTATCTGACAGTCTCCGTCCGGAAAAATCGTGGCATCAGAAACCAGGGCAGCACTCACAGAGTTTTGTGTTCTTTGTGGCCTCTGCGCTAAATCAAACTCGCGCTGAAGCGTTTACTTGACCAGCTTGAGGTTGGGTTTGCCGGATTTGTCGTCGTCCGGACCGTCATCGTCGGGCGGCGGATTGTCAGGTTCATTGAACACCATACCCTGCCCGTTTTCCTTGGCGTAGATCGCCAGAACGGCGGTAATCGGGAAACTGACATCCATCGGTTTGCCGGCAAACCGGGCACTGAAGGCGACGTATTCGTTGCCCAGTTCCAGGCCGTTGACGGCAATCGGGCTCACATTGAGGACAATCTTGCCGTTTTCCACATAATCACGCGGTATATAGGCGTAATCGTTTTCGGCGTTGACCAGAACGTAGGGGGTCATCTGGTTATCGACGATCCAGTCATAAATAGCACGAAGCAGATACGGCTGGCTGGGCGTCATGGACATGGCAATACCTTTCGGATTTATTCGTCTTTCATTTCCTTCTCACCTTCGGTGAGACTCTGTTTGAAGGATTCCCGTTCAAACATACGCTCGGCGTAATTAATCACCGGTTTGGCCGCAGACGGCAGCTCTATTCCGTAAGAGGGCAGGCGCCACAACAAGGGGATAACAGTACAGTCGATCAGGGAGAATTCATCCCCCAGGAAAAACAGCTTTTGATCGAAAATCGGTGACACCGACATCAAACTGTCGCGCAACTCTTTGCGAACCTTGTCACTGGCCGTGTCCGGATTGCCCAGCTGACGGGCCAGGCGATACCAGTCACGCTCGATACGGTGCAGCATCATACGATTACGGGCTCGCGAGACCGGATCAACCGGCATCAGTGGCGGATGTGGAAAACGCTCATCCAGATACTCCATGATCACCTGGTGCTCGAACAATACCAGATCCCGATCCACCAGGGTGGGAACTTCGTTATAAGGGTTGAGATCCTTGAGGTCTTCCGGAGTGTCGCCAAGGTCGACGTTGTGTATGTCGTAGTTAATGCCCTTCTCTGCCAGTACAATACGTACCATATGGCAATAGGGGCAGGTGTTACCCGAAAACAGGGTCATTGCCAAACGTCGATTGGCCATTTGCGCCATAACTTACTCATCCCAGTGCTGTATTCAGAAACAAAACAGGGGAAACCGGTGGGCTCCCCCTGCTTATTATACCGAACTTGTCCCTTGGTTTGGCGCTTTACGCGGGAAAAATCACGTCTTCTTGAACCCGGGTACCTGATTCGGCGCGGTCCGGCCCGACATCACGTCGCACCGGGCCCGCTGCTTCGGGGCGCAGCACCCCGTCACAGCGCCATTTAGTGGACATCCCGCCAGTATTCTTTCTTCAGCGCGTAGGCCAGGAAGAACAGTATGACCAGGAATAATATAACCCAGACGCCAATCTTATACCGATCCAGCTTGGCCGGCTCACCCACATAGACCATGAAATTGACCAGGTCACGCATGGCATCATCATATTCGGCCGGGCTCATGGAGCCTTCCTTGATGAATTCATAATCGACCACTTCCCTGACCTCTTCGCCATCGTCATTTTCGTGCGTTTCGTAGACCGGCTTTTTCAGGCCTTCCAGTTCCCACAGCACGTGCGGCATGCCGACCAGCGGAAATGCCTCATTGTTAACACCCATTGGCCGGGATTCATCCACGTAGAAGGTCTTCAGATAAGTGTAGAGCCAGTCGGGCCCCCGGGAACGGGCCACGACGGACAGATCCGGCACCTTGGTGCCGAACCAGCCCTCGGCCGCCTCGCCGGGCATGGCATTTTTCATCTTCGAACCGATTTTGGGAGTTTCCCCCTGCGGCAGGTTGGAAAAATCGGCCACGGGCATCAGATTCTGCACCACCTGCTCATCGCTCAGACCGAGATCCTCTCCCATTCGGTTGTAACGCATGTAAGAGAGAGAGTGACAGCCCATGCAGTAATTGACATATAACTGGGCTCCCCGTTGCAGGGAGGCCTGGTTATTCAGGTCAACATCCGCGTCCAGCAGTTTGACGCCCCCGCCGGCGGCCATGGAGACGACCGGTACCATCATCAACAAAAATGCAGTCAATTTTTTCATCATTTGTCAGTCACCCTTTCCGGAACCGGTTTGGTTTTGTCAATTTTGGTGTACCAGGGCATCAGCAGGAAAAACGCAAAGTACAGCGCGGTGAATATCTGCGCCAACAGCGTTTTGACCGGGGTAGAAGGCTGTACGCCCAGGTAACCCAGAACGACAAAACTGATAACAAGGATGGCCAGAGCAATCTTGAACAACGGACCACGGTAACGCACTGATTTAACCGGGCTGCGATCCAGCCAGGGCAGGAAGAACAACACCACAATTGCGGCACCCATCACCACGACACCGGGGAACTGTGAACCGAACATCGGCGGGATGGCCCGCAACATGGCGTAGAACGGCGTAAAGTACCAGACCGGGGCAATATGTTCCGGCGTCTTGAGCGGATCGGCCGGCACAAAGTTGGCGTGCTCGATGAAGTAGCCGCCCATTTCCGGGGCAAAGAAAGCCACGGCAAAGAAGAAAATCAGGAACACCACCACACCGGCAATATCCTTGACTGTGTAGTAAGGATGGAACGGAATGCCGTCAACAGGCTTGCCGTTGGCGTCCTTGTTCTTCTTGATTTCAACACCGTCGGGGTTATTGGAACCGACTTCATGCAGGGCCAGAATGTGAGCCACTATCAGGGCAATCAGCACCAGCGGCAGAGCAATCACGTGGAAGGCAAAGAACCGGTTCAGGGTCGCATCGCCGATAACATAGTCACCGCGAATCCAGATGGACAGCTCCTCACCGACAAACGGCACGGCAGCAAACAGGTTCACAATAACCTGGGCCCCCCAGTAGGACATCTGGCCCCAGGGCAGCAGATAACCGAAGAAGGCTTCCGCCATCAGCGCCAGAAAAATCAGCACGCCGAAGATCCAGATCAACTCGCGCGGGTTCTTGTAGGAACCGTACATCAGGCCGCGATACATATGCAGATACACCACGATAAAGAACGCCGAGGCGCCGGTGGAGTGCATATAACGGATCAGCCAGCCCCAGTTAACATCACGCATGATGTACTCGACCGAGGCAAAGGCCAGCCCGGCGTCGGGCTTGTAATGCATGGTCAGGAAGATACCGGTGACGATCTGGATAACCAGCACCAGCAAAGCGAGTGAACCGAAAAAGTACCAGAAGTTGAAATTTTTCGGTGCATAATATTCGGACAGATGCTCCTTCCACATCTTGCTCAGCGGGAAACGGGCATCGATCCAGTTCATCAGGGATTGTGTTTTGGTCATTATGCTGCCCCTCCGTCTTCGCCAACCAGAACCACAGAATCGCTCAGGAATTTGAAAGGTGGGATGACCAGGTTGGTCGGTGCCGGCACCCCGGCGTAAACGCGGCCGGCCAGATCAAACTTGGAGCCGTGGCAGGGGCAGAAGAAACCGCCTTTCCACTCCTTGCCACCCATATCCCTGGCGCCCGGTTCGGGACGGTAGGTCGGGGAGCAACCCAGGTGAGTACAAATCCCCACCAGCACGGCAATTTCAGGATTCGTTTCCCGGGCACGGAATTCATTCTGCGCATATTCCGGTTGCTGCGGCATTTGTGACTGGGGATCCGCCAGTCTGTCATTCAGAGTGGGCAGATCTTCCATATTCTGCTCGGTACGCCGCACCACCCAGATGGGCTTGCCTCGCCATTCCACGGTAACCCGCTCACCCGGCGCCAGTTTGCTGACATCCACTTCCACCGGCGCGCCGGCCGCCTGGGCCCGGGCGCTGGGATTCATGGAATGGATAAACGGAATCGCAATGCCGACCACGCCAGCTGCGCCCACCACACTCGTGGAGGCAAGCAGAAACCGGCGTCGGCTGGTATCAATACCATCGGTACTCATTTGAAAAATATCTCCCCGACTCAGATATGAACGATCACGGCCGTCAACCGGCTGTCATCAAAAAATGCGCTAGTGAAATCGCTGTGCCCAAATAAGAATTTCAGAATGTGGTAAACATCCGGGATTTCAGGCGCGCATAGTTTCGCGTATCGAGCCACCGGGGTCAAGAAAACCACGTAGTTCACCCGGTAGTTCAACAAGTTACTGTTTTCCCCGGCCTCAGGCCGGATTGTCGATATCGATAAATTGCTGCTCGATACCAAAATGTTCTGCCACATGCTCGCCCAGGGCCCATGCCCCGTAACGCTCTGTGGCATGGTGACCGGCGGCAAAAAAATGGATACCATTTTCCCGCGCCAGGTGCACTGTCTGCTCGGAGACCTCGCCCGTCAGATAGGCATCCACCCCCAGACGAACCGCCTCCTCGATCAGACTCTGGGCCCCCCCGGTGCACCAGGCCAGGTTACTCACTGGCGCCGTGGTCCCGCCCACATGCAACGGAGCACGTCCCAGCCGCACGGCGATCTCCTCGGCCAGCGCCTCCCCCGACAGCGGCACAGGAAGACCGCCATACAATCCAATAGCCGGATTCCCCGGCGGCCCAAAGCTGCCCGCCACCTTCAGATCCAGTACCTTTGCCAGTTGCACGTTATTACCATAAACCGGATGTGCATCCAGCGGCAGATGATAGGCCAGCAGGCTGATGTCGTTCTCCAGCAGACGGGCAATACGCCGTTTTTTAATCCCCGCGATCGGCGCCGCCTCGCCCTTCCAGAAATAGCCATGGTGCACCAGCAGGGCATCTGCCCCGGCCTCGACCGCCGCCTCGATCAGCGACTGGGAGGCGGTCACACCGCACACCAGCCGGTTGATCGTCGCGCTACCTTCCACCTGCAAGCCATTGGGGCAGTAATCGGTGAAGCGCTCCACTTCCAGCAAATCATCCAGATACCGCACCAAATCGCTCAGTTGCACCATGCGAAACCCGTCTCCATCAGTTATTATCCGGTGAATTCACACAGTGTAACCAATTCCGGAACATGATGCGCCTGACCCGTACGCTTAAATTCATTATCCAGTTCGCCATTCTCGGCCTGGCTGTCGCTTTTGTCGTCCTTTACTTACTCTCTGACAGCCGTCTGCCGTTCGGCGACAAGCCGGTGGTCGAGCTGCGGGAAGCACCACCCCGCGAATCCGCCAAACGCGGCGAAGGCCCTGTTTCCTATGCCGATGCCGTGGAAACTGCGGCGCCAGCCGTGGTCAATATCCACACCAAAAAGGTTGTCACCCGCGAGGCCCATCCGTTACTGGACGATCCCATCTTTCGCCACTTTTTTGGCGACAACTTCGGCAGTCCGAGTGAACGCGAAGAGACCAATCTTGGCTCCGGTGTCATCATCAGCAAGCAGGGCTACATCCTTACCAACAATCATGTCATCAGCGGCGCCGAAGAAATCCGGATTGCTTTGCCCGATCAACGCAGTGCCAACGCCACCGTGGTCGGCACCGACCCCGATACCGATCTGGCTGTGCTCAAGGTCGAGCTGGAGGCCTTGCCCGTTATCACCCTGGGGCGTTCCAGCCACTTGCGGGTCGGCGATGTGGTTCTGGCCATTGGCAATCCTTTTGGTGTCGGTCAGACCGTCACCTCGGGTATTGTCAGTGCTACCGGCCGCAATATGCTTGGCATCAGCACGTTCGAAAATTTCATCCAGACCGATGCCGCCATCAATCCCGGCAATTCCGGCGGCGCTCTGATTACCGCCAATGGTGAATTGATCGGCATCAACACTGCCATCTTCTCGCGTAGCGGCGGCTCGCAAGGCATCGGCTTCGCCATCCCGACCAGCCTGGCCCGGGATGTCATGCAACAAATCATTGAACATGGCAAGGTCAAACGCGGCTGGCTTGGCGTTGCCATCCAGAATATTAATGATAACCTCGCTGAATCGCTGGACCTTGATGAAGATCAAAAAGGCATCATCATCACCAGTATTCTTAATCAGGGCCCGGCTGACGACGCCGGTCTGCAACCCGGCGATGTCATCACCCGGATCGACGATCAGGCGGTGACCGATGTAGCCAGTGCCCTGGATGTCATCAGCAGTCACCGACCCGGTGACAGGATCACTATCTACATTATCCGACAAGGCAAACCGATGAAGAAAACCGCCCGGGTCATCCAGCGCCCGAAACAGGAGCAATAATCCCTGCCATGCCGGGACATAGCAGGCAGCAGGCTAGAGGATCACTTCCTGCCGGACTCCTGCAATCCCCAGGGCTGGCGCAGTGCCAGTATCAGCAGGGGAATCAGAACCAGGCTCAGCACCAAAGGTCCGTATACCAGCAAACTGACATTGTAATCAGGCTGCCCCGCGAATCGCACGGCATCGATCATCCAGGCATGTATAATCAATACGACTATCCCGTGCAGGATCACCAGAGCGCCGCTTTTCAGTGCCACCGCAAGGGAATAGATAAAATAGGGCACAAGCCCGGCCGCCAGAATCCCCGCCTGGAGGTGATAACCCAGCACCGGTTGCGGTTCAAATGACGCGATAAATGCCAGTAACACACCAATTACGATTATGCCGTATTCAACTAGTTTTAAACGGGTGTTCGCCATACAGCCCCCTGTATCATTTAATGAGTTGGACAGTATTTCTGTCTCAGCAAGTATAGTCGCCTGAGTATGATGTAAAGGCGACGGACCCGAGTGCATAGCTTTCGCACAGAAATTGCCTGAAATTATAGGGTCTTTCTCCGAACCTAAGCACTTACCCTATCGCAAAACAAGCCCCTGTGACACAAAGTCGGGCTGAATTGCTGCCACGAATTACATTACCGTCTATGCTTGCTGGATGAGTCGGCTCAAGCATGTCGTACGACCCGTGTGGAGACATGGACAATGAGTGAGTATATCCAGGCAGGCGAATTACAGATCGACCGTCTGTTGTACAATTTTATTACGGAAGAGGCCTTGCCTGGCACCGGCATCGAGTCCGGGCAGTTCTGGAGCGCGTTATCCGAGGCCGTCCACCGGTTTGGGCCACGTAATCATGAATTGCTCGAACAGCGCGACCGGTTGCAGGACGAGATAGATGACTGGCATCGCCAACATCCCCAGTTTGATGCCCTTGCCTATAAACAGTTTCTGATCGATATCGGTTACCTGTTACCCGAAGGGGAAGACTTCACCATCACGACCGCCAACGTAGATGACGAGATCGCGCTTGTCGCCGGTCCGCAACTGGTTGTACCGTTAACCAATGCACGTTATGCCCTCAATGCCGCCAATGCGCGCTGGGGTAGCCTTTACGATTCCCTCTACGGCACCGATGTAATCGACAACTCCGGCGGCGCCGAACAAACGGCCCAATACAATCCCAAACGCGGTGAGAAAGTTATCGCCTGGGCAATGGCTCTGCTTGACGAGATTACCCCGCTGGAACACGGAAGCCATGCCGATGTGTGTCACTACCGGATCAGAAATGGAACTCTGTTCAGTGAATTGACTACCGGCCACTCCACCTCGCTAAAACATCCGGCACAGTTCAACGGATTTAATGGCCATACCGACGCACCCGCGACAATATTGCTGGTCAAGCACGGTCTGCATATTGAGTTGCAAATCGACCGCGAAGACTCTGTTGGCAAAACGCATCCTGCTGGCATCAAGGATATCCTGCTGGAAGCCGCAGTCACCACGATCCATGACCTGGAAGACTCGGTCGCCACAGTGGATGCCGAAGACAAGGTACAGGCCTATCGCAACTGGCTGGGGCTGATGCAGGGCAATCTCGAAGATACTTTCTCCAAAGCCGGTAAAATGGTGACCCGTCGTCTGAACAGGGATCGGGATTATCTCTCTCCGGAGGGCCGGCCTTTTACTTTGCATGGGCGCAGCCTGATGCTGGTGCGCAACGTCGGCCATTTCCTCCACACCGACGCGGTCACAACCCATTACGGCGCGCCTATACCCGAAGGTATACTGGATGCACTGGTCACCACGCTGATCGCATTACATGACATCCATGGTGACAGTGCGCTCGGCAACTCCCGCACGGGCAGTGTCTATCTGGTCAAACCCAAGATGCATGGTCCTGAGGAAGTCGCTTTCACAAATGATCTGTTCGACTTTGTCGAGGATCAGCTCCAGCTGGCCCGCAATACCCTGAAGATGGGCATTATGGATGAGGAACGGCGTACCTCGATCAATCTGAAAGAATGTATCCGTGCCGCAAAAGATCGGGTGGTCTTTATCAATACCGGATTTCTGGATCGAACCGGCGATGAGATCCACACCAGCATGGAAGCTGGCCCTGTGGTACGCAAGAAAACAATGAAAGAGAGCACCTGGATTCAGGCCTATGAAAAAAACAACGTTGAAACCGGTCTGGCCTGCGGCTTCAGCGGTAAGGCGCAAATAGGCAAGGGAATGTGGGCCATGCCGGACAATATGCATGCAATGCTGGTTGCCAAAGTTGACCATCCCCGCGCCGGAGCCAGCACAGCCTGGGTCCCCTCCCCCACTGCCGCGGTGTTGCATGCCATCCACTACCACCAGATCAATGTCTTTGAACAGCAGGAGACCCTCGTCAGTGATGTTCGCACGCCGCCCGATGATCTGCTGGTCATTCCGCTGATGGATAACGCACAACCTGATACTGACGCCATCACACAGGAACTGGAAAACAACGCACAGGGTATTCTCGGTTACGTCGTACGCTGGATAAACCAGGGTATCGGTTGCTCCAAGGTGCCTGACATCAACAATACGGGCTTAATGGAAGATCGGGCCACTCTGCGCATCTCCAGCCAGCACATTGCCAACTGGCTGCATCACGGCCTTTGCGATGCCGGACAGGTACTGGATGTCATGCAGCGCATGGCACAAAAGGTCGATCAGCAAAACCGTGGTGATCCAACCTATACTTCCATGGGACCGGATTTCAACAACAGCCAGGCATTTCGGGCCGCGTTCGATCTCGTCATCAAAGGGCGTGAGCAGGCCAACGGCTATACCGAACCGTTACTCTATTTGCATCGGCGCATCGTCAAAGAAAAAAACCGTTCCTGAATCCGTGCAAGCAACCCTGATATCTGCCCGGAGCAATCACACAGGCAAGCAGCGAAACAAATATTACGAGTGCACAATTATTTTTAAAAATATTGCTTCGCAATCAACCAGACAATAATGTCGATACAAACAACAATATGACGAAGCACCCTGTCTGAAATAATATGCTTAACACTTGTTCAGGGGGAAGGGGCACTTCCAATCACGCTTTGGCATCCAAAAGCTGAACGGGCAACGGGCCACCTCCCCTGTGCAAAATACACGTCCATATCCTGCAGAAGCTTCGAGGGATTATTGTTTTCAACGATCCTGGCAGTCAGCCTTTCATCCAATGACTTGCCGATACCGCTGTTCTTGTTGACCATCATGCGTTCACTGGCGCGTGTAACGATTGCGCATAAAGAGTTACCTTCGAGCCTGACAAGTTCAATCCGCCACTATCTCAAATAACAAACAGCGACAACGTCCACTTCTGTACCTGTCATCATTTCGGGCGACGAGCAAGTCCGGGCATATACTGACGGGTAACAGCCTGCTTTGATTTTTCCCCGTCACCCGCCGGTCTGGCCTGAGCGATAAGCCAACATCCCGATTAAAATCGGTCCATTACCGCGGTAAATGACGAATTCCTATAGCCAGGGCAAAAAGTACGGTTGCCCCATCTATAACGTCTCCTGTAACGCGGTTCTTTGCCCGACCGATGGCCGGAGGAATCACGTTGATTGCTTCTGTCTGTAAATGAGAAACCTCTTCAACGTTTAGTGCCCTCTGGCTCGCAGGTTATCCATGTTAAATTCCAGTCCGCACCCCGGCCCGCAGCTCATATCCGGACAGCTTGTCTGTCATGACGGACAAGCGCTGGCATCGTCTGGAGAAATCATTTATCGGATCAAACCAGGATGTACCTGACAGGTATCAAATGTCAGAATGATCCTGCAAGCACAAAGCTTTCTGACGATAAAATTGAACAGATAAACACATCCCCTGGAGGATCATCTACGCCAGAGGAAAGCTTGCTCCCCCAGTGCTCACTTCTCTTATATCCCCAGCCCTTATATTTATAGAGGAATACCCTATGCCGCAACAGGTTGAGCCTGGCGGCATAAATTGGCGGCAACATTGACGCCAGCGGTTTCAACCTGAGGCAACAGTACCAGGGGCCCGATTGATCATCCGCTTTACAGGAGGGAATACATTGCTCACAACCATCCGTTTCAATTTGCAATATCGATTTTCATTTATCAAAATTATCTATAAACTGGATCGGTAGTGAAGTGATTATTTCGCGCCAGATGACTTGAAATGATGACACTACACAGGTCTATAAAAACAATAAACCAGGCCACAGGTTCCCCCTTGCAGGTACAGCCCTGACCTTGTCCTGTCACAGGTGAGAGACCAGATGGAACATATCATCATACTGATAACGGGTTTACAGATTCTCTCGGCCTTGTTGACCCATCTATTGACCCCCCGCCTGGGTCGGCAAGTTGCGCGCCTGAGCGTCACCGCAACAGCACTCACTTTCGCTCTGTCTGTCGCTGCCCTGTGGATGGTCCTGAACGGGCACAGCCGGCAAACTGTCAACCTGTTCGATTCCGGTATGCTTCTGTTGCTCGACCCGCTAAGCAGCCTGATGGCCGTGCTCATCGCCGGGATCAGTCTGGTCGTTCATGTGTATTCCCTGCGTTATATGGCCGAAGAAACCGGTTACAGCCGTTTCTTCGTGCTGCTCGATCTGATGACCGCTACATTGCTGGTGATGGTATCCGCCGGGGATCTACTGACTCTGCTTATCGCCTGGCATCTGGTCGGGGTTCTGCTCTATTTTCTGCTTGGCCAGAATACCCGTGATGTCTCGGCGTATCGCTATGCCTTCTGGACCAAGATCACCTATCGCATCGGCGATCTGCCGTTGCTGATTGCCGCGGTGTTGCTCTACCAGGCCTACGGCACCGGCTCGCTGCCGGCGATATTCGAACAGATCAGCACCGAACCGGGCCCCCATCAGGTGCTGGGCTGGCCGCTGATGGATTTGGTCGCGGGGCTCATTGCCCTGGCCGCCTTCGCCCGCTCGGCCCAGTTTCTGTTGCATACCTGGCTACCTTACTCCATGTCGGGACCGACACCGGTGTCGGCTCTGATGCATGCAGGGATCGTTAATGCCGGCGGATTTTTGATCAACCGCTTTGCACCGGTGTTCGTGCATAGCTCGGAGATCCTGCACTGGGTCTTTATCGTCGGCCTGTTTACCGCCGTCATAGGCTCGGTATTGATGCTTATCCAGAACGACATCAAGAAATCCCTGGGTTATTCCACCATGGGCCAGATGGGTTTTATGATCATGGAATGCGGCATTGGCGCCTTCTCCCTGGCCATTTATCATTTGATTGCGCACGGTTTGTTCAAGGGTACCCTGTTTCTGGGAGCCGGCGGGGTGATCAATGCCGCACGCAAGAACGATGGCGTGCCCAAACAAGATCTGTATACCTTCGTGATTGAACGCCGGCCGGTACGACAACGTGTACCCTGGTTATTGATGGCGGCAATCACCCTGGCGGTGCCAATTACTATCCTGGTATTCGCCCATTGGGTGGTCTCGGAAGATTACTTCCAGAAACAGAGCGCCATCGTGTTGCTGTTTTTCGGGTGGATGACCGGGGCGCAATTAATCTTTGCAGTTTACCGGATGCAAACCGGGAATCTGCACCGACTGGTTATGCTGAGTATCTTCTCGTTTGCGATAGTTGTTCTCGGCTATACCCTGATAAGTCACGCTTTTGACCTGTTCCTCTATCCCGATCCGGCATTTCGCGATCAAATCTACGCGGCAGCGGATTTCGAGTTAATCTGGTTCGATGTTCTGGTCATCCTGGTTGCACTGGTCATCATCTTTGGCTGGATTAGCACCAGCTTTAACGATCAACACTATCATCCCAGGGGCGAGTATCGTCGACGACTGTGGTTATCGTTCTATGCGCTGATCTCGCGCGAATTGTATATTACCGATCTGTATACACGAATCAGCCGTGCACTGCTGTCTGTGGCCGGACGGCTCAATCTCTGGTTGAGGTGGCTCTGATATGATCGATACATGGGTATATCTGCTGATCGGCCTGTTCCTGCCGCTATTCCCGCTAAGCATGGGCTTCAACTTCGTACTGGGGCGTAGTCGCTCTGTCCTGTTGCGCATCCTGTTGTTGCTGTTCTGGCCACAAATCGGTCTGATCCTGTTACAAACAGTGAACAGCCCCGTACCCGGCTGGATGGTCCCCCTGGCCCTGTTCACTGCCACACTGTATGCCCTGCGCGCCCTGGCCCTGCGCGAGGTGGGACAGTGGAGCGGATTCCTGGCTACTTCGGCCTGGGCCTTGTTGTGGGTCGTGCTGCGGGGCGATCTGCCGGTACTACAGCTGCATCTTTTTGCGCTGGGCTTCAGTACGCCCCTGGCTTTACTGGCACTGCTTGGTGCCGGGCTGGAACGCCGCTTTGGCGCCGCGTATACCGGCCTGTACGGCGGACTGGCCGAATCGATTCCCCGATTCAGCACGATACTCGTGCTGGTAGTGCTGGCAATTATCGCCACACCGCTGTTCCCGACATTTTTCATCATGCTCGTCACCGTCGTGCAGGCGGTCACGCTCATGCCGCTGGTGGCCGTCAGTGTCGCCCTCGTCTGGTTACTCTGGAGCTGGGCCGGCGCGCGCCTGTTGCAGGGATTAATCGTCGGCCCCGCAGGAGTCAATAAGGTAATCGACCTGAATCGCTTCATAACCGGCGCTTATGCGCTGGCATTAACCCTTCTGGTCGCAAGCGGTGTGTACAGCATCGGAGTCCTGTTATGACATTACCACTGGGACAACAGCTGAAAATTCGCAGCATGATTTACGTGGCCGGCGAACCGATCCCGTTTTTCTGGCCCATGCGTTCATTCATTCACCATAATCCACTGCATGGCCTGGAGCATCTCCCCTTCCCCGAAGCCGTGGAAACCGGCGCGCAACTGTTTCAGGGGCGTGGCTTTTTATCCCGACACGAATACCAGCGTTATCTGGCACAGGGCAAGGTCGATCGGGGTGCGCTGAGCGCCGGGATCGCCGACTTTGTGGCGCAGCAGCCGGCAATCACCGGCGTCAATCTGTCTCACTGGTTGATGACATTACTCACCTGCAACGAACAACCGGTCATGCGGACCCCCTCTTTGGCCAACACAAACGAAGTGCATGCCGTTATAAACCAAACCGAATACGCCGCGGCGACACTCGATACCGATACCCTGACGGCGAGGCTGTATGACACGCTGCTGGGCGCCTGTCCTTTATATGAAGCTGTGGACCGACTCTATGGTACCGGGATCGGCGCTGAACTGGATGAGCTGGTGATCAAAAGCTGTCTTGATTTCTTCGACGAGGGTCAGTCTGTCTGGCACATGCCCGGCCGCAAGCAGGGCCTGTTCAGGGCCTGGCGCGAGCTGGCCCTGCGCAACGCACGGCTGTTCATGCGCGGTCTGCATATCGAGCGGATTCTAAAAAATGAACAACACCCCGAAGGTGTGATTGCCTCGGTGATGAGCGAGCTGGGTGTTCCCGAGGATAAATGGGTCAATTGTTTCTCCCGCGAATTATCCCGCCTGCACGGCTGGGCTGGCTTCATTCGCTGGCGTGCCAACGCCAAACATTACTACTGGAGCCAGCGATATCCCGCCGACCTGGTCGACTTTCTGGCGATACGTCTGATTCTGGCCTTCGCTCTGCTCACCGAACGCTCTCGTCAGCGGATCACCTTCGACCGGCCGTCGCTGGAAAGCCTTATTCAAACCCGGCCCCGGGAAACCTGGCTGCGCCATGAATTATATAGCGGGGCGATACTGCCAGCCTACGCGCAACGCGTGGAACAAACCCTGGCACGGGGACGCCCGGACGCGATTGAACAATGCTTTAACGACTATGTTCTTGCCAAACGCCGTTACGAGGCCGAAGAGCAGGCCGCCCATCTGCGTCAGCTGGCGACCCGCGCCGATGCGAGTGCATCGCTCGAGACCCTGACACCCGATCAGCTGACCACGCTGGTACAGGTCTTACAAAAGTTTGAAAGTGCCGAGGGTATGCTCTGGCTGCGCGCGATGGAGGACCATGCCATGGAAAAGATTCTGGGCAAAGTCAATCTGACGCGACCGGTGGCGCGCGACAAACGTCCCTTTGCCCAGGCCCTGTTTTGTATCGATACCCGCTCCGAGCGAATCCGGCGCCACCTGGAAAGCGCAGGAGATTATCAGACCTTCGGCATCGCCGGTTTCTTCGGGGTACCTATCAGCTTCATGGAACTGGGCAAGGGCAGTGAAACCTATTTGTGTCCGGTCCTGCTCAAACCGAAAAACCTGGTTCTGGAAATGTCGGCCAAAACGGGGGAGGATGTGGCCGCCACTACCGTGCTGGAGAAGGTACTGCACGAACTCAAGGAATCAGTCTTCACGCCGTATGTCACCGTCGAGGCGATCGGCATGTTGTTCGGCTTTGACATGATCGGCAAAACATTCATCCCACTAAGTTACAACCGCTGGCGCCAGCGTCTGTATCGTGACAAACCCTCGACCCATCTGTTACTCGACAAACTGGATCGCGAACAGGCCGACTCCATCGTTCGTGCCGTGCAACGTGCGGTTGTGGCCAAAGCGGTGGAACAGGAGTTTGAACTCGAACCTGAAGCCGTGACCGATAACATGATTCGTGAATTGCGGGAAGTTGCGCTGGATCACGCCATACAGGCCCCGATACTGCGCGAGACGCTGAACCTGAGCCAGGAAGTCGAACAGGCCTTTATCCAGCGCCTGCGTTCGATCTACCGGATTGAGCCGGCCTTCGCCCGTCTGCAAATGGAACAGCTGGCGCGGATTGGTTTCAGTCTCGATGAACAGACCAACTTCGTCAGTCAGGCCCTGCACTCGATCGGCCTGAACCGGGATTTCTCCCGCTTCATCGTGCTGGTCGGCCACGGCAGCACCTCCGAAAATAATCCCTATGAATCAGCGCTCGATTGCGGTGCCTGCGGCGGCAATCACGGGCTGATCAATGCCCGCGCGCTGGCCCAGATGGGCAATAACCCCCGGATCCGTCAGCGGCTGCGTGCCCAGGGAATCGAAATCCCCGACGATGCCTGGTTCCTGCCGGCCCTGCACGACACCACCACTGATGAGATCAAACTGTTCGATCTCGATCGACTGCCTTCCTCGCACCTGGTCTATCTCGATCGCCTGCGCAGCGGCCTGACCGGCGCCTCACGGATGTGTGCCCAGGAACGACTCCCCGAATTGCAACTGACGCCGGGACAATGCGATCCGACCGAGGCCAATCGCCGTGCCCGCCGCAACGCAATGGACTGGTCGCAAGTGCGTCCGGAATGGGGTCTGTCCGGCAACGCCTATTTCATTATCGGCCGCCGTCAGCTAACCCGGCACCGGTCATTAAAAGGCCGCGCCTTTTTGCATTCCTATGACTATCGCGTCGATCCCAAACGACGTCTGCTGGAGACTATTCTCACCGGCCCGCTGGTAGTTGGCCAGTGGATTAACATGGAACACTATTTTTCCACCGTGGATAACGAGCGCTTTGGCAGTGGCAGTAAGGTCTATCACAACGTGGCCGGGCGCTTCGGCGTAATGACCGGCAACCTCAGCGACCTGCGCACCGGTCTGCCGGCCCAGACCGTACTCGATCAGGGACAGCCCTATCATCAGCCCATCCGCCTGATCACGGTCATCGAAGCCCCCTACGAATATGCCCGTCAGGCCATCGAGGAAATCGCTACGATCAAGAATCTGGTGCGTAACGGATGGATACGGATTTTGATCATCGATCCTGAACAACAGACAGCCCATATCTACGACCACGACGCCTGGCGGAGCCGGCCGTTATCCAGTGGCCATGCGGATGAAAAACCCACGGAGTCCACAGCCTCATGAAAAACCTGAACTTCAGTCCATTGAAAAAACTCGAGATTATTCTGAGCGGCGAACACCAGAGCTTTGCTACCGACGTGCTGGATCGGGCCGGCGTCAAGGGATACACCATCATCAATAATCTCTCCGGCAAAGGCAGTCACGGCTTTCACGAAGGGCACCTCATGTTCAACGAGGATGACGTGCTGATCATGATCATCGCCGCAGTGCCGGAGGAACGGGTCAGACCGATACTCGAAGGCCTGTCACCCTTTTACAACGAGCATTCGGGGGTGGTGTTTATCTCCGACATTCAGGTGACACGACTGGTGAAATTCAGCGACTAAGCCTCGTTGCCGTCGCGCATAGAAAGGATTCAGTCCGCAAAGCTCAACTCGGCAATGATCCGGTTCAAACGCCCCTGTTCTCCCTCATCGCCCGGTGCGGCATGGGCACTGGCTGCCGCACGCGCTTCATTCTCAATACGGGTGATATATTGTTCGTTACAGGCACTGACCACCTGCTTGAGCGACTCAAGCAATGGCGAAATCTCTTCTGGCAGGCGAACCCAGCTTTCAATAAACAGGCCGCGGGAAGCATCGATCTTGACCGAATGCCCTTTTTTGTCATTCAGTCGATTGAAATCCTCACACCAGGCTTTCGGCGCCTGGTGTGAGAGTTTGAAATAGAGATCGATATAGGGCTCTTTACGTATTCGCGGCGGACGCGTCTCATCAATGCCGCAGATCTTGATATCGCTGATACCTTCCATTATTGCCTCACTATCATTGCCCGCCGCTGCGGCGGGCATCCAGCATACGCGATAATTACTCCGGATACCCGACAATCCGCTTCCCGGCGGCGCAGAAAAGGATGCGTTTTACGCCTCCCTATCCTGGCATCAAGAATGTGGTGCGCAGACGCAAGCTATCCCGCTTTCCTCTCTTTGTATCACAGCCTTGTTATAGAATTTTCCGGTAACCGGGACGCGTTTTTTCAAGCCGGGAAAAGCAGAACCTGTTTGGCTCTCACTGCCTGAGGCAATGCTTTGCCGGGGTTTAATTAAAGGACGCCGCTTCCATTTCCAGATAAATGCGATAGGCATTGCCCCGGTTGCTGGCATCGAAGGCCGGCATGTCTTCGTACTTCGACCAGTCGGTATTGCGATAGGCCTCGTCGAAGGGCACAAAATTGCGCGCCGCTTCGCCCATTTTCCGGCGTACGTATTTCAGATAGTCCCGGGTAAAATTGATTGCCTGGTGCACGTCATCGGAGGCATCGCCATGACCGGGAATGATAAAGTGCGGCGTCGGCTCCATCTTCTTGAGATAGGCCAGTCCCTGCAGCCAGCGCTCGATATCCGTATCCGGACTGTCCAGGAAAGGAATCCGGCCCTTGTAGATCACATCGCCGCTGAACAGCACGCCGAGTTCTTTGATCAGCATGATACTGTCCCCCGGGGCGTGCGCCGGCCCCATGTGCCGCACTTCGAAAGTCAGCCCGCCCTGCTCGAAGGTAGTTTCTTTTTCAAACGTCGTATCCGGCGGCACCAGATAGGTATCCTCATCCACCCAGGGGAACAATACCTCGCGGCGCTGCTCCAGCCGCCGCTGCGCGGCTTCACCCTGGCTGGCACGATCCCCGCCGATATAGCCCAGGGCCAGACGCTGGACGATAACCTCGGGACTGCCGGCATGCTCGTCGAACGCCTGCAGGCCATAAATATGGTCAGCATGATAATGGCTGATCACCACATGCGTGATCGGTTTGTCAGTCACTTCACGGATCCGCTGCAGCATCCGGTAACCCAGTGCCGGGGTGCCCAGCGCATCAAACACTACCACACCCTCATTGGTTACCACGAAGCCGGCGTTAGACGTATGCCCCTCGTTCACCGCATCGGGCACGCCTGATTTCCCGATAATGTAATACACCGGCGCCTCCGGCACCTGATGTAGCTCAAAGGGCAAACTGACCGTCCCATACGGGGTCTTGACCGGTTCGGCCAGGACCGAAACGCTCACCAGAGCCAGAACAAACATCAACAAACGCGGCACGTTATTCACTCCCCTGCCCCGGTGAACTTCCGGGACAACACATTATAAAGCCAGGCAACAATCACTCCGCCAATTACGCCGTCGGCCAGACCATACACGCTCCCCAGTAACACCGTACCAACCCCGCCACCGGGAGCAAAACCCGGGTAGATCGAGGCGACCACCTCGAGAAACGCCATGCCATATCCCGGCCAGATCAGGTTCGCGAGCCCCGTGAGTAAAATCGCTCCGCCCCAGAGAATTCCCAGAGTCAGACCCAGTGCCAGCGCATGTAATTTCATTGAGACCTCCTGTTCACTGCCAACGGATGCCGGCAAGAAATGACCTGTTTATAGAGTACAGGTCCAAACGCCCCGGCACCAATACAGGCGAAGTGCCTCTTGGACCTTATTTGAGTGCGTCATACACGGAAAAGAACTGGCTGCAGCATTCTTCATCGCCCTGATCGTAATAAAGCGTATTGAGAACAAAATCGACCGGCGGATCGAGCAGCCGCCCCTCCAGCAGCGTGTGATAGGACGCCCCTCCAAGCAATCGATGAACCTGGGTCAGATAGAGGCGATTGATCACCCCGGCCGTTACCAGCGTCTCCAACACTGCTGTGCCGGCGATGGAATAGATACAGCAAAAGCCCTCGGCGGTGAGCGCATCGAACAACGCCTTGCCTTCAACCTGCCGTCCTTCCCCGGCGATCAATACTTTCGCCCCGACGGCCTGCAACGTTTTGATACGTTCGGGATCCGCCTGTGCTCCGGTGGCCACATACACCGGTCGATCCAGCTGTTCGCACAATACTTCCAGCGGCAGATCCAGACTGGCACTGAGCACCACCACCGCCGGCTGCGGCGGCAAGCCCTGCGCACGGCGCCATTCATGCAGATCCGCGTAGGCCGAATCGTCACTCAGCGGCAACGCCGCCTGCGCCTCCCCCGCCGCAAAATCCCGCACATAGCGTGCACTGGTCACCAGAATATCCGCCTGCGCTGCCAGCTCCTGGTACAGCCGCCAGTCGCGCGGATTGGTAATCGCCGCCGGCACCCCCTTCTCCCCCGTCTCAGGGTGGGCTATCGCAATCCGCCCGTCCAGGCTTTCGATAAAGTTGCTGTACACCAGCGGTGTCTCCTGCAACTGTGCACGATGCAGCGCATGCTGCAGATACAGCCCCTCGAGGGCAACATCTTCCTCGCGAGAGGGGAACAGGCGGGTAAGTGAGTTGTTAGTCGTCAAGATGAAACCTTCGGTTGCTAAAAAAAAGTGGCCAAGAATTTAACGCCCCTGTTGCGTTCAGGTCACGAAAACCGCACTTGATCGAGTTATCCTGAAATAACAAACCCGGGAAACAAGGCATAGATTGCGAATAGAAAATATTTTGCATTGACGCCATTTTTCCTGTCCTATTATTTAACTTATATTTCTATATATAGCAAAGTTGAGAAGCCCATGCAGATTGGCATTTTAATCATCGGTGATGAAATATTGTCCGGCCGGCGCCAGGACAAACATCTGGAGTATGTCATTCACACCCTGGCACAGCGCCATCTCACCCTCGCCTGGGCCCGCTACGTGGGTGACGATGAAGCTAACCTGATCAACAACTTTAGTAACATAGCGACACAGGGCGATCTCTGCTTCAGCTTTGGCGGCATCGGCGCCACCCCGGACGATATCACCCGACAATGCGTGGCCAGAGCACTCGACCTGCCCATCGTTCGTCACCCCGGAGCCATCGGCGAAATCGAGGCCCAGTTTGGCGACAAAACCTATCCCCACCGCATCCGGATGGCCGACCTGCCGGATGGCGCGGGCCTGATTCCCAACCCCCGCAATCGCATTCCCGGCTTTACCATCGGCCACATCCACTGCCTGCCCGGCTTCCCGGAGATGGCGTGGCCGATGCTGGAGTGGGTACTGGAAAATCATTACCCCGATCTCAGAGGTACCGAGACGGTACACTACATTCTGAAAGTGCATAACGCCCACGAAAGCGAGCTGATTCCGCTGATGGAACAGATCCAGCGCGACTATCCGACGCTCAGGATCTCCAGCCTGCCAAAATTCCTGGCCAAGGGTCAGAGTGAAATTGAACTGGGATTCAAAGGCGATGAAGTCACAGTCAACGCGGCATGTGATGCAATAGCAACCGAGCTGCGGGAGCGCGGCCTGGAAATATCGCCAATGTAAATCAGTGCAAGAGCAGACAGATAGATGTCGCTAAAACATGAAGGTCAGACTGGCACTGACAGCATCCTCATCAGTAAAACGCCCCTGGAGATCAATAGCCAAGCGATCAGTCGGAACGATTGAGACGCCCGCGAATGCCCCGGCCCGGCTATCCATATCGGTAGAACCCAGCTCATAGGTTTTACCACCGGCAGTCGTCGAAGCCGAATAATCGCCACCGACAAACTTGATCCCCGCATACGGGGTCAGGCTGTTGAACTTGTAGCTCAAACCCAGTGCCATCTGCCACTGCTCAAAATCAGCATCCTGTTCGGCAGTCAGCTGTGAACGCGTATAGGATGTTCCATCGACAACAACCGAATCATAATCGCCAGTTTGTACAGCTCGATACTTCAAGTCCGTATTGATAGCCAGGCCGCTGGGGTCTTCATACAGCAAGACAGCGATGCCCGCTCCCCAAGTAAACTCATCCGAACGCTTAAAGGTGACATTACTGCCTCTGATCGTAGCTGTATACTCCAGCCCACTGGCAACCCCAAAATCTGCGTAGATATCTACCCGTTTGGCTACGGAATAAATAACCTTAATAGTGTTGATGCTGGCTTCTATTTTTCCCTGATAGTCACTAAGTTCAATTTCATCGATGAAATTGCTCTCAATAGCCATAGCCAGCTTAGCTTTTGCCCAATCCTCACCACCTTGATGAACCGTCCCCTTCAAATTCTTTACTCCTGAGGGAAGCGTTACAGGATCGGCATAAAGCGTCGGGATTAGACTAAAAATAATCAGAAATAATGAGGCCCTTGTAATAAACATGCGCATTTCAGTATCTTCTTTTTATAAATTTTCAAACAGCATAAATATTATTCGTATAAAGTTCAATGCATAGGGGAAACCATGAAATTGGCGTATTTACTGGAAGATTCAAAGCTACTCGATTAGACGCCGCCTGTGCTCGGCAAGAGCGAACCCCAGCAGAAGCCAGAAGCCTCCGACAAGAAAACCGGCGGCAACGTCACTCACGTAGTGCACACTCAACAGCATGCGACTGAAACCCACCAGCGCAATCAGCACGGCAGCCCAGTAGATGATCTCGAAGCGCGGTCTAATCCCGGCAACACGGGTGGCCAGGATGCAGGCGATGAAACCATACACGGCCATGGCGCTGGTCGCATGTCCACTGGGGAACGAAGGCGTTAGTGCGACAACTTCCGTGATAAATTCCGGGCGCGGGCGCGCGATCACGTACTTGCCGGTATAGGTGGTAATCTGTGAGCCGATGAGAGTTAACCATAACGGCGCAATCATGTAGCCATGACTACGCCCCCACAACAACCCCGTGGTAACGAGGGCCACGGCAACCAGGGTGGCCGAACTGCCAAGATCAGTGATCCAGGCAAACAGGGTGATCACCCCGTCCGTGCGCAACGGTGCAAGTTGCTGATTGAGCCACTGATCAAACCGGACGAGCTCGTCAGCCTCGAACAGCTCCTCTACCAGTCCCCCGAACAATGCCGCGAGGTAAAACGCCGCAATGACCACCAGTGTAAGCGGAAGGCCCGTAAACCGATCCGGTGTCAGTCTGGCGTGAAGGAAGCCGGCTGTTCGGGGAAACCTTGCTTCGAACTTCGCCCCCAGCGCCGTGATATCGTCCCGCTGTCGGACTTGGCTTATGACCGTGATCAAGCGGGAGAAAAGGTACGAAACCAATCGCCATCCCCACCAGGCGATCAGCCTGAGTACCACGACTATCGCCAGAATCACCAGTACTATCGCCACTGTCCAGTTCATCTACAGCCACTTGGTCAGCATTGATGATTGAAGAAAATGATGACCGCTTATCAAATTATTAACACCGAAAGGCCTCGCGACACGGGCGCAAGTGCCCGCTTTCAGGATTCAGCTCGTCCGCAGGGCGCTCGTTTTAGTGGAGATTAGCGGGTAACTTCGGGAGATTGCCACGCTTCGCTCGCAACGACGATAGTAGTAAGAATAGATTCCGGATCGCGCCTCCGGCTTGTCCGGAATGACGGGCAAGGCAGGAATTACAGAACCTTCTTAAGCGCCGCGAGAAACGCCGCATTCTCTTCCGGCGTGCCGACGGTGACGCGCAAACAGTCCTTCAACAACCCGCCGGCTTTGTCGAGATTCTTGATCAAAACACTCTCACCTTTCAGAGCCTCGAAGATATCGGTGGCCTTGCCGGGCTGGGTGCGAAACAGAATGAAGTTCGCCTGACTCGGATAAACAGTTAACCCGTCGATCTTCTGCATCTCGGCAAACAACAATTCCCGATCGGTACAGATCTGATCGGTTTGCGCATTCAGCACATCGCGATTCTGCAGGGCAAACCCGGCGCTGGCCTGGGTCAGGCTGCTGATGTTGTAGGGCAGGCGCACCTTGTCGAACTCGTTGAGCCAGGCCGGGTTGCCGGCCAGCAGTCCCAGCCGCAATCCGGCCAGGCCCATTTTGGAGACGGTGCGCATCACCAGCATGTTGTCGTAATGAGTCACCTCATTCATGAACGAGTCACCGGCGAAAGCATGGTACGCCTCGTCGATGATCACCAGCCCCGGCGCGGCATCGATGATCTGCTTGATATCGTTCTTGTCGAACAGGTTACCGGTTGGATTGTTCGGGTACGCCAGGAAGACCACCGCCGGCTGGTACTGCTCGATGGCGTGCAGGACTTCTTTGCTATCCAGCGAGAAGTCATCCTGTAGCGGTACGCCGATGTACTGCATATCGGTGAAGGTGGCGATCATGTGATACATGACAAAGCCCGGCTCCACCGACAGCACGCTGCGCTGTTCGTCGGCCAGGGTCATGAGAATCATCTGGATGATCTCGTCCGAGCCGTTGCCCAGCAGAATCTCCGCACCTTCGGGCACGGCCATCGCCTCGCGCAGGTGTTGCTTCAAACTGGCGGCGGAGGGATCGGGATAGCGGTTGAGTTCCACCTGGCGCACCACGTCCAGCCATTGATCCAGCAACGGCTCGGGCCAGCGATAGGGGTTTTCCATCGCATCAAGTTTGATCAGGCCCTTCGCGGGCGGCACGTGATAGGCCTGCAGGCCGTGGATCTCGGGGCGTATCCATTTGTCGATGCGCGAGCCGGTCATGGTTTTTTATCAATCCTTGATGCGGTATTCGGCGGAACGGGCGTGCGCGGTGAGGCTTTCGCCGCGCGCCAGCACCGAGGCGGTCTTGCCCAGTGTTGAGGCACCGTCGGCCGAACACATGATCAGACTCGAACGTTTTTGAAAATCGTACACGCCCAGCGGCGAGCTGAAACGCGCGGTGCGCGAGGTCGGCAGCACGTGATTGGGGCCAGCGCAGTAATCGCCGATCGCCTCGGCGGTATAGCGGCCCATAAAGATGGCACCGGCGTGGCGGATCTGTTTCGCCGTCGCTTCGGGATTGTCGATAGACAGCTCCAGATGTTCCGGCGCGATGTGGTTGGCCACCGCGATTGCCTCGTCCATGTCTTTGACTGCGATCAGCGCGCCGCGATCGGACAGGGAGGTTTCAATGATGGTCTTGCGTTCCATCTCCTGTAGCAGGCGATCGATGCTTTGCGTCACCTGGTCGAGGAAACCGGCATCAGGCGAGACCAGGATCGACTGGGCGTCTTCATCGTGTTCCGCCTGGGAAAAGAGGTCCATGGCGATCCAGTCGGGGTCGGTTTTGCCATCGCAGACCACCAGAATCTCCGAGGGCCCGGCGATCATGTCGATGCCGACCCGCCCGAACACCATCGACTTGGCGGTGGCCACATAGATATTGCCGGGGCCGACGATCTTGTCCACCGGCGGCACTGTCTCGGTGCCGTAGGTCAGTGCAGCCACGGCCTGCGCGCCGCCCAGGGTGAAGACACGGCTCACCCCGGCGATACGCGCGGCAGCCAGTACCATCTCGTTGGCCTCGCCGTCGGGCGTGGGCACGACCATGATAATTTCTTTGACCCCGGCCACGTGTGCGGGAATGGCGTTCATCAGCACCGACGAGGGATAGGTGGCCTTGCCGCCGGGCACATACAGCCCGACTTTATCCAATGGCGTTACCTGCTGGCCGAGTAGCGTGCCGTCGGCCTCGGTAAAGGACCAGGACTCCATTTTCTGATGCGCATGATAGTTACGCAGCCGCTGCGCGGCGGTTTCCAGCGCTTCTCGGGTTTCGACAGGGATATTGTTCAGAGCCGCTTCGAGGCGATCCATATCCAGGGTGAGATCAGCCATGCTGGCGGCAGCCATGCGATCGAACTGATTGGTGTATTCGACCAGCGCGGCGTCACCCCGGCTGCGCACATCCCTGAGGATGTTTTTGACCGTGGTGTTGACCGCCTCGTCGGAGACCCCCTCCCAGTCGAGCAGTTCATCCAGCTCGGACCAGAAGCCGGGGTCTGTGCTGTTGAGTCGTTTGATGTCCATGTTAATTCACCGCCTCGCCGATGCGATCGATCAGGGCCTTGACCCGGGCGTGTTTCATTTTCATCGACGCCTTGTTGACGATCAACCGCGAGCTGATCTCGGCCATGTGCTCCAGCGGTTCCAGGCCGTTGGCCTTGAGGGTATTGCCGGTGTCGACCAGATCAACGATAAAGTCGGACAGTCCGACGATGGGGCCCAGCTCCATGGAACCGTACAGTTTGATCACTTCCACCTGCTTACCCTGCTCGGCGAAATAGCGCCGCGCGACATTCACATACTTGGTACAGATGCGCAGGCGTCCTTCAGGGACCGTCGCACCTTCGGGGCCGGCGATCATCATTTTGCACCGGGATATTTTCAGATCCAGCGGTTCATACAGCCCTTCACCACCGTGCTCCATCAGCACGTCCTTGCCAGCCACACCGATATCGGCCGCGCCGTACTGCACGTAGGTCGGCACGTCGGTGGCCCGGATGATCACCAGTTTGATGTCATCAATGTTGGTGTCCAGGATCAGCTTGCGGCTGGTTTCGGGATCGTCCAGCGGCTCGATGCCGGCGTGCCTGAGCAGCGGCAGCGTCTCTTTGTAGATGCGGCCCTTGGACAGGGCAATCGTCAGTTGTTCACTCATGATAATGTAATGCCGGCACCCGTCGAATCCGGGCTCCCAGTTGTTGCAGTTTTTCCTCGATACATTCGTATCCGCGATCGATATGATAGATGCGATCCACGGTGGTGGTGCCCTCGGCCACCAGTCCGGCGATAACCAGACTGGCCGAAGCGCGCAAATCAGTCGCCATGACCGGCGCGCCGGTCAGCTGTTTCACTCCGGTGGAAAACGCGGTGTTGCCTTTTAACTGGATGTCCGCACCCATGCGCTGCAGTTCCTGCACGTGCATGAAGCGGTTTTCAAACACTGTTTCGGTGATGGTCCCCGAGCCTTTGGCGATCGAGTTCATGACCGAAAACTGCGCCTGCATGTCGGTGGGAAACGCCGGGTACGGCGCGGTCTGCAGATCCACCGCTCTGGGTCGCTTGCCGTGCATATCGATCGTGATGGAGGTACTGTCGATATCCAGATGGGCGCCCGCCTCTTCCAGCTTGGCCAGCACCGCGTCAAGCAGGCTGGCGTCGGTATTCTTCAGCTTTACTTTGCCACCGGTAATCGCCGCCGCCACCAGGTAGGTGCCAGTCTCGATGCGATCGGGCAGCACGTTATAATCGGTGCCGTGCAGGCGTTCCACACCATGGATCACGATCTTGTCCGTGCCGGCGCCTTCGATATCAGCCCCCATACTGTTCAGGCAGTTGGCCAGATCCAGCACTTCCGGTTCGCGCGCGGCGTTTTCGATCACCGTGGTGCCTTTGGCCAGCGTTGCGGCCATCATCAGGTTTTCGGTGCCGGTCACGGTGACCATGTCCATCACCAGCTTGGCGCCCCTGAGCCGTTTGGCGCGCGCCCTGATATAGCCGTTTTCGACGCTGATCTCGGCGCCCATCTGTTGCAGGCCGTGGATGTGCAGATTGACCGGTCGCGAGCCGATGGCACAACCGCCCGGCAGCGACACTTCCGCCTCGCCGAAGCGGGCAACCAGCGGACCCAGCACCAGGATCGAGGCGCGCATGGTCTTGACCAGGTCGTAGGGCGCCACGTATTCCCTGATCGTCGAGCTGTCGACCTCGACTCCCATATTGTCGGTCATGGTGATCTGCACACCCATGCGCCCGAGCAGTTCCATGGTGGTGGTGATATCGTGCAGGTGCGGAATATTGCCGATGTTGACCGGCTCGTCGGCCAGCAGCGTCGAGGCAATAATCGGCAAGGCGGCGTTCTTGGCACCGGAAATACGAATCTCACCCTGCAGGTTGGCGCCGCCGGTGATTAGAAGCTTGTCCATCGGGTCTGTCTTGTCCTGTAAGGCACCGCTCACGCGGCGGGCAGCAGCACTCAGGATGAGATCTGCAGTTCGCGAGCCTTCTCCCACTCGTCTGGGGTATAGGCCTTGATGGTCAGGGCATGCAGCTCGCCGGAGGTGATCTTGTCGGTCACCGTGGCGTAGACCATTTGCTGTTTTTTCACCGGGCTCAGGCCCTCGAAATCGGGGCTGACCACGACCGCGTCAAAATGGCTGCCGTCGCCGTTAACGGTGGCTTCACAGCCGGGAATCCCGGCTTCAATCAGTTGTTTAACCTCATCGGGGCTCATGGTTCCAACTCGCATCGGGCTGTGTATGAGCTGGCTATTGTATCCGCTCAGCCGCTGGCCGCACAGGGCAAAACCGGACCGGATTGGAAATTTGGCAGGAAAACCACAGACTTGCCCCGTAATCAGGTGCCAGGGACCAGGGGCTAGTGCCGGGATCAGGGGTGTCACGGAGGCTATCGCCAACCTGACCTGCGCAACGCCCATCCCTCATGCCAGGCATGTCCCGGGATCTGGATTCCGGGTCGCACCTCCGGCTTGCCCGGAATGACGGGTAAAGGGAGTATTTTCCGCGTCCCTCGTAACCCGTCCCCCGGACCTTGTATTTATGCGAGCGGCAGGAGATCTTCCAGCCCACTGATCCGGGCAATATCCCGTAGCTGATCCGGCAGGTTGCGGAAACTTAGCTTGCGATCCTGCTGGCGGGCGAACTGCATCCACTCCACCAGCAGAGCCAGGCCGGCGCTGTCGCTGCGGGTGACGGCCTGCAGATCGAAACAGACTTCGCCATGACTGGTGCCCAGGATCGGCTCGACCTGTTGCAACAGGCCTGGCACGGTTTGCATGTTGAGCTCGCCACTGATGAGATAGCTGTTGTCATTCTGGGGCTTGATGGCAGTGTCACTCATTGGCGGGATCCTCCTGTCCGGTTGTTTGTTCCAGGCGCGCGATCAGCGCCTCCAGCCCGTGTGCCTTGATCTCGCTGGCAAAACTGGTGCGGTAGTTGGCCACCAGGCTGATGCCATCGACGCTGATGTCATACACCCGCCAGCGGCCGTCATGCTGCCACAGGGTATAGTTCAGGGCGATGAGCGGCTTGCCCGGCTGGACGATCCGGGTACGTACTGTCACCTCGCCGCGGGCCGGATCTTCACGCAGGGGCAAATATTCAATGGTCTGCCCCCGATATTCCAGCAGGGCGACGGCGTAGGTCCGCATCAGCTGTTGGCGAAAGGCGGGGACGAAACGCCGCTTTTGCTCCAGGCTGGCGCGCGGCCAGTCCTGGCCCAGCACCCAGGCCGACATGCGACCAAAATCGAAATGGGGCAGGACAATTTCGCCAACCAGTTCGTAAATCAGCGCCGGCTGCTGTTCGAGTTGCGGGCCGTGCTCTTCGAGCGCCGCCAGCATGCGTTCGGTGGTGTTGATCACCCGTTGCTGCGGTTCCGCCACGGACTGGATCTGATCCCGGCCCGTCTCCTGGGCCGCAGCCTGCGGGATTTCGCCCAGGAACATGGCCAGCAGCACCAGACCTGACAGCCGCTGCCACCGACCCCGGTTGCCGACGTTCACCTATTGATCTCCGCTGTCATCCATAAACCGGCTGATGAACTGACCGATCAGTTTTTCCAGCACCAGCGAATCCTGGGTCAGTTTGATCTCGTCGCCCTGATCCAGCACTTTCATCGCTCCGCCCGGTTCAAGGCCGACGTATTTTTCCCCCAGCAGCCCGGCGGTATAGATGCTGGCCGAGGTGTCTTTCGGCAGGGTTTCACGATACTGCTCTTCGATACGCAGAGTGACCACCGCCTCGAAGGTTTGCTCATCGAAACCGATCCCTCTTACCCGGCCGATGGTCACGCCGGCCATGGTCACCGGCGAGCGGACCTTGAGACCGCTGATATCCTCGAAGCGGGCGCTGATCTCGTAACCTTCGTCGTTACTGTAGGTGTTGAGGTTGCTGACCTGCATGGCCAGCATGAACAGCGCCGCCAGTCCCGCGGCAACAAAAATTCCGACCCAGATTTCAACCAGACGCGAATTGTTCATCTTTATTCTCCAAACATGAGCGCTGTTAGTACAAAGTCCAGCCCCAGCACAGCGAGCGAGGCATGCACAACCGTCCGGGTGGTGGCGCGACTGATCCCTTCGGATGTCGGGGTGGCATCATAGCCTTCGAATACCGCGATCCAGGTGACCACCACGCCAAAGACCAGGCTTTTGATAACACCATTATAAATATCATCGTAGACATCGACGTTGGCCTGCATCTGTGACCAGTAGGCGCCCTGGTCCACACCGAGCAGGCCCACGCCGACAAAATAGCCGCCCAGTACACCGACCGCACTGAAAATCGCCGCCAGCAATGGCATGGACAAAAAGCCGGCCAGAAAACGCGGCGCCAGTACCCGACGAACAGGATCGACGGCCATCATTTCCATGGCCGAGAGTTGCTCGGTGGTTTTCATCAGGCCAATTTCGGCAGTCAGTGCCGAGCCGGCGCGTCCGGCAAACAACAGGGCGGTCACCACCGGCCCCAGTTCGCGCACCAGACTCAACGATACGATCACGCCGAGCGACTCCTCGGCGCCGAAGTCGACCAGCGTATTGTAACCCTGCAGACCCAGCACCATGCCGACAAAAGCGCCCGAAACCAGAATGATCAGCAGCGACAGCACACCCACCGAATAGATCTGCTGGATCACCAGGGTGAATTTGGGTACCAGCGATGGCATGCCTTCGAGAATGCGCAGTAACAGCAGATGACCGCGCCCCAGTCGCTGGAAAAAGCCCAGCGCCTTGTGTCCCAGTTGTTGCAGCATCGAGAGCATCAGTCACCTGCCCCGTTCTGATCGACCAGATCCTCGGCATATGTGCCGGCCGGATAATGAAACGGCACCGGCCCGTCCGGCAGCCCCTGCATGAACTGCTGCGCCCATTCGGAGTCGGAGTTGCGCAGGTCCTCGCGCGAACCGTGCGCCACCACCTTGCCCCCGGAGAGCAGATAAATGTCATCGGCAATCTCGGAGGTCTCGGCGATATCGTGCGAGACGATCACGCTGGTCAGTCCCAGTGAATCATTAAGATCCTTGATCAGCCGCACCAGCACGCCCATGGAGATCGGGTCCTGGCCGGTGAACGGCTCGTCATACATGATCATCATGGGATCCAGGGCAATAGCGCGCGCCAGCGCCACACGCCGCGCCATGCCGCCGGACAGTTCGGCCGGCATCAGATCCCGCGCACCACGCAGGCCCACCGCTTCGAGTTTCATCAGAACCAGAGTCCGGATCAGGCGTTCGGGCAGTCGGGTATGTTCGCGCAGGGGAAAGGCAACGTTATCGTACACGTTCATATCAGTGAGCAGCGCGCCGTTTTGAAACAGCATGCCCATACGCTTGCGCAATTCAAACAGGGCACCGCGCCCGAGCCGGTTCACGTTCTCCCCGTCGACCGTAATGTTGCCGGCATCGGGTTGCAGTTGCCGGCCTATCAGGCGCAACAATGTTGTCTTGCCCGTACCGCTGGGGCCCATGATGGCCGTGATGCTGCCACGACGAATATCAATATCGATATCATCGAATATGACATTACGGCCCCGACGAAAGCTGAGATTACGAATCTCGACCAGGTTTTCAACTACAGCCATGCGTGCGCAATTCCTTGATTGACCATACCGGGTTGGCAGTACCAACATTGGCGGTGCCGGCATTGTGACCCACGGCCCGGGCAATGACAATGCTTGCCGGGTTACCGGCCCTGTTCATTAACAACCGGCTCACAGTAACTCTTCGATCTGTTTTGCCTGGCGCAGGGTTTCCACGTCAGGCGGTTGACCGTCGAGTACCAGCGCCACATTACGCGTCGATGAGCTGACAGCCAGGCCGGCCTGAAGATAATCACGTATCTGCCGCGGCGAACAGTCGTCACCCGGCCGGATCACCGCCAGAGGACCGAGTGCCAACCCGTCAGTATCACTGTGTGGATTCCAGCTCCAGCCGATGCTCCGTGCCCGCAGTGCATCGCGCCATGCCCCGTCCAGCAAGCGGCAGGGATCGACGCACAGCGGATAACCGTTGAGGCGGGTCTCGATCTGCGCCAGCCACGCTTCGGGATCGCTGTGCGCTGTCGGATCAAGTGGCAACAATATCCCTCCCTGACGGGGCAGCTGTTGCAGCAAACCCACAGCCGATTCCAGCCCGGCGTCATTCGGGACAGTCACCAGCACCCACAGGTCCTCGCGACACGCCTCCATCTCGGCGGGAATATCCCTCTCCAGCGTCCGTTCGCGTTCGGTGATCACCGCCAGGGGAAACTCGTTGCTGTAATAGCCCAGGCGCCAATCCGGGGGCAGATCGGCCGGGTAGTAGCTATCCTGCCAGTCCTCATGCTGCCAGCCGCAACTGCCGATCAGCAGGCGATGTGTCTGTTCCGTCATCTCCACTCCCGATGCTATTCACATAACAAAGCTGACAAACATACCCATTCACGGTCATAATTGAAACGGTATGCATGACGGAAACCGGCCATGGCGGATGTAATTCCCTTTAAAAAGCCCAAAGCCAGCGAACAACATCGTGGCAAAACCCTGTGCAAAAGCGGTTTTCACAAATGGGAAGTGGTCAAGGGGAACCCGTTTGACGTCAAGCAGGGTAAAATGGTCACCCGTTATCGTTGCCGCCGCTGCGGTGCCACGCGCACCGAGGCCAAGTAAAAACCAGAGCAAACTACCGAGGTCACAGAGGTTCACAGAGAAAGGGACTTATCCCCTCCTGCCGAAGCTCCGCTTTAACATATGATAAAAAATAACAACCTGGCCGGTTCTCTCCTGCATGTCGTATTACTTGCCGCTACCCTGCTGATATCCGGCTGCGCCAGTACCAATGGCCCTGCCGATGACGGGCAAAGCGATCCGCTCGAGTCCTATAACCGCGCGATGTACAAATTCAATGATACGGTCGACCGGGCGGTCCTGCGACCGGTCGCACAGGCTTACAAGGATACGGTTCCACAACCGGCGCAAACCGGCGTATCGAACTTTTTCAGCAACCTGGATGATGTCTGGGTCATGGTCAACAACCTGCTGCAACTGAAGTTCGAGGCAGCCGCATCGGATTTCTCGCGCGTGGTCTGGAACTCCACCGTGGGGGTATTTGGCCTGATTGATGTCGCCACCCCCATGGGCCTGCCCAAACACAATGAGGACTTCGGCCAGACCCTCGGCTACTGGGGTGTCGGCGAGGGTCCGTATATTGTGCTGCCCTTCCTCGGCCCCAGCACCCTGCGTGACACCGGCGGGCGGGTCGCCGACTGGGAATATGAGCCGCTACAGGAAATCGAGGACGACGAAGCTTACTGGAGCGCGGTGGTGCTGCGTGCCATCGATAGCCGCGCCGGCCTGCTCGGTGCCAGCCGTATGCTGGAAAAATCCGGTGCCGATCCCTACACTTTCATGCGCGACGCCTATCTGCAGCGCCGCCGCAGTCTGGTCCATGACGGCAACCCGCCGCGCCCCGAACGGCTACAATTCGATCGTAGCGACGAAGATCGGGCGCTGGAGCGTGAACTGGAAATGGAACTCGAACGCGAGCTGCAGTAGTCAGGTTACTCGCCGCAGAGACGCAGAAAATATAATTTTGAATTACTAACAGGCAGTTAATTCAACACTCAGCATTCAAAATTCAACATTACACAACCCCCTCGCACGCTGGCGACAAGCTGGTATCATACGCGCCGAACAATCCGGCCCATCACCCTGAACCTGGTTTTATGCCAACTGACATGCTGCTTTCCGTTATCGCCGTCATTCTCGGTTTTGTCATTGTTATGAAAGGCGCCGACTGGTTCGTGCAGGGGGCCGGCGCCACGGCGCGCAATCTGGGGGTCTCGCCGCTAATCATCGGCCTGACCATTGTCGGTCTGGGGACGTCTGCGCCGGAGATGTTGATCTCCATCATCGCCACCCTGGAAGGCAACAGTGGTCTGGCCGTGGGCAATGCGGTGGGCTCGAACATTGCCAACATCGCCCTGGTACTGGGGATCACGGCCCTGGTGGTGCCGCTGGTGGTGCGTTCGGAAACCCTGCGCCGTGAATATCCGGTCATGTTTCTGGTTATGCTCGTCAGCCTGATGCTGGTGGCTGATGGCGAGCTGAGCATGCTGGACGGGCTGATCCTGCTCGTCGGCATGGTATTGATGCTGTGGTGGATGGTGCTGCTGGGCAAGCGCAAGGATCACGACCCGCTGGAGGCCGAATACGCCAGCGAAATTCCGACCATGACTACGCCCCGTGCGATGCTGTGGCTGGTGATTGGCCTGGTGCTGTTGTTGGCCAGCTCGCGGGCGCTGGTCTGGGGGGCGGTGAATATCGCCCACTTTTTCGGTGTCAGCGATCTGATTATTGGCCTGACGATTGTCGCCATCGGTACCAGCCTGCCGGAACTGGCCGCCTCGTTGATGGGCGCGCTGCGCAAGGAGCCGGACATTGCCATTGGCAACGTTATCGGTTCCAATATGTTCAATCTGCTGGTTGTGCTCAGTATCCCGGGTCTGCTGGGGCCGGTCACACTGGAGACCGCGGTTCTGAGCCGGGATTTCCCGATGATGATCGGCCTGAGTATCGCCCTGTTTGTTATGGCTTACGGCTTTCGGGGCGATGGCAGAATCAACCGCTTTGAAGGCGGGCTGTTATTGCTGGCCTATGTGGCCTATCTCACACTACTCTATTTCAATATCCAGCAAGCGTGATACAGGGGCGAACGCTGATGACTGAAACATTGCACATTACGGCACAGAACATCAAATGCGGAGGCTGCGTCGCTGCGATTGAAAACGGCCTCAGGGCCCTGCCCGGGATCGAACAGGTGGAAGTGACCATCGACAACGGCCAGGTGCGCATCGAAGGCGAGGATCTGTCTGAGCAGACGATTCGCGACAAACTGGCGGAACTGGGTTATCCCGTCGCCGACCCGTCCTGATTGTTCAGCTGTTCAACCCGTCTCTGGAACTGCAGTTATGAAAGATATCCTTGCCCGCGCCGCCGAGATCAAACTGGTGGTCTTCGATGTCGACGGAGTATTGACCGATGGATCCCTGTTTGTCGGTGACGACGGGCAGGAATACAAGGCGTTTCATTCGCGCGACGGCTTTGGCATCAAACTGCTGCGGCAAAGCGGGGTGCAGATCGGAGTGATTACCGCCCGCAATTCCCAGGTTGTCCTGCACCGGATGAAAAACCTCGGTATCGAGCACGTTTATCAGGACCGGCTGGAAAAATTACCGGCTTTCGAGGAACTGATTGCCAAGCTGGAACTACAGCCGGAACAGGCCGCCTACGTGGGGGATGACGTGGTGGATCTGCCAGTCATGCGCCGCGCCGGCCTGGCTATTGCGGTGCAGGACGCTCATCCGCTGGCCAAGCAGCATGCCCACTGGCAGACCCCGCACGGCGGCGGCCGGGGCGCGGCTCGTGATGTATGCGAACTGATCATGGAAGCGCAAAAGACACTGGATGAACAGCTGAGCAAATACCTGCATGAATAAACTGCAGATCGTCAGCGTCATTTTGCTGGTCATGCTGATCGGCGCTTTCAGCAACTGGCTGTTGACCGACCTGGATACCCAGCCCCGTATCATTCCGCGCGAAGTTCGCCACGATCCCGATTATTTCCTGGAAAACTTTCGTGCCACCAGTATGGGCCAGGACGGCAAGCCGCAGCACCGCCTGGTCGGTGATTACCTGGAACATTTTCCCCACGATGATACGGTCGTCATCCAGCAGCTGAAGCTGGATCTGTTTCGCGAGGGCCTGCCGCCCTGGACGGCCAGCGCCAACCAGGGAATCGTCTATGAGCGGGGAAAACGTGTCGAATTGAGCGGCGAAGTGGAACTGTACCGGCCGGCTACCGAACACAATGAGGCACTGCGCCTGACAACCGAGGCGCTGACAGTTTATCCACAGCGGGAATACGCCGAGACCGACGTGGCTGTTACAATATCCAGCGATCGCAGCAAAACCCGGGCGATCGGTATGCGTCTGGATGCGACTCAGGGCGTGCTTGAACTGTTATCTCAAACCCGAGGGAGCTATGTTATTACTCCGCGCTAAATCGCTGTTGCTACTGGTCCTGCTGGGCTTCGCCCCTGTCAGTGTCTGGGCGCTGAGTAGCGATCGCGAGCAGCCGGTGAATATCAGCGCCGATCGCATGCGCGCCGACGAACGTCACGGGATCAGTCACTACATAGGCGATGTGTTTCTCAAACAGGGCTCGCTGGAAATCCGCTCCGACGAGCTGACCGTCCATCTGGAGGACGGCGAGGTACGGCAAATCATTGTCATCGGTCAGCCGGCCAGGCTGCAGCAAAAACCGGATAATCGCGAAATGGTCTACTCCGAGGCCCGGCGCATGGAGTACGACACCCGCAGCGGCGAGCTGCTGCTGATCGACGAGGCCCGGGTCACACAGGGCGCCAACCGCTTCAGCGGCTCGCGCATTCATTACGACACCCGCAACAGCATCGTCGCCGCTAACAGCCAGGGACAGAGTTCGACCTCCCCGGAGGCGCCCGACGACGGCCGGGTAAAGGCCATTATCGAGCCGGCCGACAAGGCCGGGGACAATGCCCAATGAGCCAGCTTGTTGCCAACCAGCTGGGCAAACGCTACAAGGGCCGTGAGGTGGTCAAGGATGTCTCGCTAACGGTGAAAAGCGGCGAGATCATCGGTCTGCTGGGTCCCAACGGGGCCGGTAAAACCACCTCATTTTATATGGTAGTGGGACTCATTCAGGCCGATCAGGGACAAATCCATCTGGACGACGAGGATCTGACCCACCTGCCCATGCATCTGCGGGCGCGGCGCGGCATCGGCTATCTGCCGCAGGAAGCCTCGGTGTTTCGCAAGCTGAGCGTGGCCGAGAATATTCTGGCCATTTTGCAAACCCGCAAAGAGCTGGCCCCCTATCAGCAACAGCAGAAGCTCGAAGAACTGCTCGAAGAGCTGCACATCAGTCATATCCGCCAGAGCAAAGGGGTCAGCCTCTCCGGCGGAGAACGCCGGCGGGTGGAAATTGCCCGGGCACTGGCCACCGAGCCGCGTTTTATCCTGCTGGATGAGCCGTTTGCCGGCGTGGATCCGATATCGGTGCTGGACATCCAGAGTATCATCCGGCATCTGAAAGACCGGGATATTGGTGTACTGATAACCGACCATAATGTTCGGGAAACCCTGGGGATCTGCGAGCGGGCCTATATCATCAATGCCGGTGAAGTCATCGCCCAGGGCGAACCGGCGCAATTATTACAGAACAAACAGGTCCGCAAGGTGTATCTTGGGGAAAACTTTCGTCTCTGACTGTCTGGCTGTTGTATTCAGGTCGCCAGACAAGAAATCCGGTCCAAAGGCCTCGGCAGTTACGAACGAAATACGCTAAAATTATAATTAGCCAGCATGCTGGTTCACTGGTCATTTCACACCATAATATGAAGCAAACCCTACAACTTCGACTCGGTCAGCATCTGACCATGACCCCACAGTTGCAGCAAGCCATTCGGCTGCTGCAATTGTCGACGCTTGAGCTACAAACCGAAATCCAGGACGCGCTGGATTCCAACCTGATGCTGGAAGTCGATGAAGAGGGGGATAACAGTACAGAGAACGCCGAACCGGCCGATAACTATACTGTCGCCGAGGCGCCCCCGGGCGCGGAAACGTCGGAGTCCGCCACCGGCCAGGAAGAAAGCGAGCCGGCCGGTTCCGGCGACACAAGCAGCGAAATTCCCGAGGATCTGCCGGTCGATAGCAGCTGGGATGACATTTACGACAACATCGCCGCGCCTGTGACAGGCACTTCGGGCGAGAGCAGCCAGGACTATGAAATCTCCGGCACCACCAGTGAAAGTTTGCAGGATTATCTGCGGTGGCAAATGGAACTGAGCCATTTCAGCGATACCGATCACGCGATTGCCGAGGTCATTATCGACTCGATAGATGACGACGGTTATCTGGGCTGCAGCATCGAGGAAGTTCAGCAGGCACTGGGCGACGAGGAAATCGAGCTCGATGAGGTCGAGGCCGTTTTACATCGCATCCAGCATTTCGATCCCCCGGGCGTCGCTGCACGGGACCTGCGGGAGAACCTGAGTCTGCAACTCAGGCAGTTTCCGCTGGAACATCCCCGCCTGCAAAAAGCCCGGGAGCTGGTCGAACACCATTTTGATCTGCTCGCGCATCGCGATTACGCCCAGTTGCAGCGCAAGCTGAAACTCAACGACACCGAATTGCGGGAAGTAATTCAGCTAATCACCTCGTTGAATCCCCGACCCGGCGGCCAGATTGCGACCGGTCAGCCTGAATACATTGTCCCCGATGTCATCGTCAGCAAGGTCAAGGGGCAATGGCGAGTGGAACTGAACCCCGATGCCGCGCCCAAACTGCGCATCAACCCCCATTACGCCAGCCTGATCAAGCAGATCAAAAGCGATGAGGACAGCAACACCCTGAAAAACCATCTGCAGGAAGCCCGCTGGTTTCTCAAAAGCCTGACCAGTCGTAACGAAACCCTGCTCAAGGTCGCCACCAGCATTGTCGAACGTCAGAAAGACTTTCTGGAACATGGCGAGGAAGCCATGAAAGCCCTGGTACTGCATGATATTGCCGAGGAAGTCGAAATGCACGAATCGACCATCTCGCGGGTCACCACCAAAAAATACATGCACACGCCTCGCGGCATCTATGAATTGAAATATTTTTTCTCCAGCCACGTCTCTACTTCCAGTGGCGGAGAGGCATCGGCCACGGCCATTCGGGCCCTGATCAAGAAGCTGATTGCCGCTGAAACACCGAGCAAACCCCTGAGCGACAGCAAAATCGCCACCATCCTGTCAGACCAGGGGATTAATGTTGCCCGGCGCACTGTCGCCAAGTACCGTGAAGCGCTGGCGATACCTCCATCCAACGAACGCAAACGTCTGGCTTAACCCGGGAGATAATCATGCAAGTCAACATCACAGGACATCATGTCGACATTACTGAATCCATGCACGACTACGTCATCAGTAAACTGGAACGGGTAGAAAGACACTTTGATAACGTCACCAACGTGCACGTAATTTTGAGTGTGGAAAAAAATCGTCAGAAAGCCGAAGCCACTGTGCACATCAGTGGCGGTGAACTTTTCGCCACTGCCGAAAACGAAGACATGTACGCAGCCATTGATGCGATGACTGACAAACTGGACCGTCAAATCAAGAAGCACAAGGAAAAGCTGACCGACCACCATCGGGCTGAAGGTGGCCTGAAAAAGCAGCCCATCGAATAAACCCTGACAGGCCTGATCATGCAACTATCAGATTTTCTCAGCCCGGAACGCATTGTTTGCGGATCGCAAGCCTCAAGCAAAAAGCGTGTTCTGGAATTGCTTAGCGAACTGCTGGCCACTGACCAGCAAAATGCCGGCTCAACGGAGATATTTGAAAGCCTGATATCCAGGGAACGCCTGGGGGGAACCGGTATCGGTTATGGTGTCGCGATTCCCCATGGCCGCCTGAAAAGCTGCGACCATGCCAGTGCCGCCTTTGTGCAGCTCAAACAACCTATCGATTTTGACGCGATAGACAAACAGCCGGTGGATTTGCTGTTCGCCCTGATCGTGCCCGAAGAGTCGAGCCAGGAACATCTCAAGCTGCTGGCCATGCTGGCCGGCATGTTCAATGACGATGAATTCCGACAACGGGCGCGACAATGCCCCGACAATGACTCAATGCATCAGCTGTTGAGCGAACAGACCCGGAACTGAGTGTATGACCAGACCGGTTACCACCAACGATATTTTCCAGGCATATCAAAAGCAACTGGGTCTGGAATGGGTGGCCGGTCAGGAAGGTGAACGGCAATTGAGTGAAGCGGATACTCGCCTCACGGATAACAACCTCATCGGTCATCTGAATCTGGTTCGCCCCAATTATATTCAGGTATTGGCCAGTACCGAACTCGACTATCTTGACAGACTGGGCAAGAATTCATTGCAAGACACCCTGCAATGCCTGGTCGAATCCCGCCCTTTGATGGTTATTATTGCCGCCAGTATAAGCCCGCCAGCGGCGCTGCTCGAATTTTCCCAACGCACCGAAAGCCCCTTGCTGACCTCCACCGAAAGCAGCCACAAGATTATTGATCATTTGCGTTATTTCCTGAGTAATCTGTTGAGCGAAAAATCGGTCTTTCACGGGGTATTCATGGAAGTCTTTGGCATCGGTGTGCTGCTGACCGGGCCCAGCGGCGTCGGTAAAAGCGAACTGGCCCTGGAGTTACTCAGCCGCGGCCATAGACTGGTGGCCGACGACGCCCCGGAATTCCGACGCACCTCGCCGGATGCTATCACCGGTACCTGCCCCAGCCTGCTGACTGATTTTATCGAGGTACGCGGGCTGGGCGTTTTGAACATCCGTGCTATGTACGGCAACAATGCCATCCTCGATCACAAGCGTCTGCGGTTAATCATCCAGCTGGCTTCCGAACCAAATCCTGACGATAAGTCGATTGAACGGCTGGATCACAACGGTCGTACCCGGCGCATACTGGATGTCGATATTCCTGAAGTCTGCCTGCCGGTTGCGCCTGGCCGTGACCTGGCCGTGATTATTGAAGCGGCTGTGAGAAATCATGTACTCTATCTGGACGGCTATAATGCCGCTCAGGATTTCATCGAACGTCAGCAACGCCTTATCAACAAACAACCCCAATCTTCATAATGAAGCTGCTCATCATTAGCGGACTTTCCGGCTCGGGCAAGAGTGTCGCCCTGCACGTACTGGAAGATCTGAACTATTACTGTATCGATAATCTGCCAATCGGGATGCTTCCCTCGCTGGCTGATGAAATTGTGCAGGCCAATCAGCATCACGAACAGTGGTTTGCCGTTGGCATTGATGCACGTAATCTGCCCGGCGAACTGGTGAGTTTCCCCCGTGCTCTACAGGTACTGGATGATGCGGGTATTCAGTGTGAGATTTTCTTCCTCGAGGCGGACGAGGTCACTCTGCTCAAGCGCTTCAGCGAAACCCGTCGTAAACATCCGCTCAGCAATGATGAAGTCCCTCTGAATGAGGCCATCCTGCAGGAACATCAGTTACTGGAACCGATTTTCTCTCGGGCCGGTTTGCGTATCGACACCAGCATGACTAATATTCACCAATTGCGAGACATCATTCGCAACCGGGTGGACAACGCTGCCAGCCCCCAGCTGTCGATCCAGTTCCAGTCTTTCGGTTTCAAGCACGGGGTACCGGTGGATGCGGACTTTGTCTTTGATATTCGATGCATTCCCAATCCGCACTGGGTGACCGAATTGCGCCACCTGACCGGACAGGATCAGGCAGTGGCGGATTATCTGGAACAACATGACCTGGTACACGATATGTACAACGATATTCGCCAGTTTGTTGAAAAATGGATCGGCTGTTTTGAGTCTGACAACCGCAATTATATGACAGTCGCTATTGGCTGTACCGGTGGCTACCATCGTTCGGTCTATATAGTGGAAAAACTGGCAAATTATTTTCATTCACAACGTGACGGTATTCTGGTTCGCCACCGGGAGCTGACATGAGCGTTGCCGTTTTATTAATCACACATGACAAGATCGGCCAGGCTGTGCTGGATACGGCGGCCAAGATCATCGGCGAGATGCCCCTGAACATCAAACGCATGGGGGTCAGCATGACTGCCGGTCTGGAAGAAACGCTCGACAAGGCACACGCGCAGATCGTTCAGCTGGACGAAGGCCAGGGAGTGCTGGTTCTGACCGATCTGTTCGGAGCCACACCGAGTAATATTGCCCGGCAATTACATACAGGCAATATCGCCGTCATCAGCGGTCTTAATCTCCCCATGCTGATCCGGGTTCTTAACTACCCCCGGCTGAGCCTGCCTGAAATGGTCGAAAAAGCAGTTTCCGGTGCACATGACGGGATTATTGTCATTCAATCTGCCGGAGAAACTGACGCTTGATCGAACATTCAATTGAAATTATTAACAAACTTGGGCTGCACGCCAGAGCGGCAGCCAGGTTCGTAACCCTGGCTTCGAAGTATGATGCCGATATTCATCTTCGACATAAAGAGAACCGTGTTAACGGTAAAAGCATTATGGGGGTCATGATGCTGGCTGCGGCCAAAGGTTCCAGCGTTATTCTTGAAATAGACGGTCCGGACGAAGAAGAGGCCTGCCAGGCATTGCAGGAACTGATTAATAATCGCTTCGACGAGTCCGAATAACACTACCATCATATCCTGCCAATAAATATCAATCCGGCAGTTCCCATTCTGTAATCGACCTTGTTACACTTTAAAGCCGGGTGAATATGGGAACGGGTTAATGGCCGAGGTTGAAGCAAAAGAGGAATATCGTGACGTACTGCAGTCACTGCTCAATATTCTTCACTCGGAAGATGAGGATCAGGAGCAGATAGAAGATTTCCTGGAGGAGATGCATCCGCAGGAAATCGCGCATTTGCTCGAGTCCCTGCCCGCCAATGATCGCCAGATCGTATGGGAACACGTTCCGGCCGACTCCGAAGGCGAAATTCTGGTTCACCTGGCCGATGATGTACGTAGCGCTATCATCGACAAGATGGATGCCGAACAGCTGGTCGCGGCCACCGAATCCCTGGATACCGACGATCTTGCCGACCTGCTGCCGGAAATGCCGCGTGATATTGTGCAGGAAATCCTGCTGTCGATGGAACAGCAGGAACGCGAGCGCCTGCATTCCGTGCTCTCCTACTCGGAGGACTCCGCCGGCGGCCTGATGGACCTGGACATGGTCACCGTCCGGGCCGATACCAGCCTGGATGTGGTCCTGCGCTACCTGCGTCGGCGCGGCAGCATCCCTGAATCCACCGACAGTCTGTTCGTTATGGATCGCGAAGGTCGCTTTCAGGGGCTGTTACCACTGACCGTGATCCTGACCAACGACGTGGAAATGCACGTTTCAGAAGTCATGGAACACGATGTAATCGGCATCCCGGTCGACATGCCGGCTCGAGATGTCGCCAACCTGTTCGAACGCCGTGATTTGATTACCGCGCCGGTCATCGCCGAGGACGGCCAGTTGCTCGGCCGTATCACCATCGATGACGTGGTCGATGTTATTCGCGAGGAAGCCGACCACTCCCTGATGAGCATGGCCGGCCTGAACGAGGAGGAAGACATGTTTGCGCCGGTCCTCACCAGTACCCGGAGGCGCAGCATCTGGCTGGCGATCAACCTGCTTACCGCGCTGCTGGCAGCCTGGGTCATCGGGCAGTTCGAGGGTACCATCGAGAAACTGGTGGCACTGGCGGTTCTGATGCCGGTAGTCGCCAGCATGGGCGGCATTGCCGGCAGTCAGACTCTGACTCTGGTGATTCGCGGTATGGCACTGGGCAAAATCAACCCCAGTAACGCGCGAACCATCTTTCGCAAGGAACTGGGAGTCGGAATCTGGAATGGCCTGATCTGGGCCATCGTCATTGCAGTGGTGGCCGGATTGTGGTTCAACAGCGTCTCTCTGAGCCTGGTGATTGCCAGCGCGATCGTGCTAAATCTGATTGTCGCCGCTATCTCCGGCGCCGTGATCCCGCTGATCCTCAAACGCTTCGGCATCGACCCGGCCCTCTCCGGCTCGGTCATCCTCACCACCGTCACCGACGTCGTCGGCTTCTTCGCCTTCCTCGGCCTGGCGACGCTGTTTCTGATTTAAAAAAAGAGATTAACGCAGAGGCGCAAAGGCGCGGGGTATAATTTTGAATGTTGAATTTTAAATTGTGGACAGGCATTTAATTCAAAATTCAGCATTAAAAATTCAACATTACTTTGTATCCTCTGCGCCTCCGCGCCTCTGCGTTGGATTTTTCTCTCGCTGAGGGGATCCGCGGTCAGTCCCCGGCGACGGTCAGGTTGTCGATGAGCCAGGAACCGGTGATGATGTTGCCGCGGGCGTCGGTGTCGTTGCCGACGGCCTGCAGGCCCCGGTACATGTCCTGCAAACGACCGCCGAGGGTGACTTCATCCACCGGGTACTGTATCTGGCCGTTTTCCACCCAGAAGCCCGCGGCGCCGCGAGAGTAGTCACCCGTGACAGTATTGACGCCCTGGCCCATCACATCGGTGACCAGCAGACCGCGATCCATCTTTTTTATCAGCTGTTCGCGATCCAGTGCGTCATGATTGATATACAGATTATGCACTCCGCCGGCGTTGCCGGTGGTGGGCAGGCCGAGCCGACAGCCGCTGTAGCTGTCGAGTACATAGCCCTGCAGCACGCCCGCCTCAATCAGGGTTCGGGGCGCTGTCGCAACGCCTTCGTTATCGAAGGGGGCACTGCCCAGCGCGCCCGGCAAATGGGGACGTTCATCGACATGCACCCGCTCGGGAAACAATTGCTGTCCTCTGGCGTCGACCAGGAAGCTGGCATTGCGATACAGGGCGCCACCGCTGATGGCACGCACCAGATGGCCGAGCAATCCGCGTGCTACATCGGCTTCGAACATTACAGGGACCTGACAGGTGGGGATCTTGCGCGCACCCAGGCGGGCAACGGTGCGCTCGGCCGCCCGCACCCCGACCGACTCGGCGCTGTCGAGCTGCTGCGGATCACGGGCCAGCGTGTACCAGTAATCGCGCTGCATTCCCGACTCATCCTGACCAATCACGGTACAACTCATACTGTGACGGGAGCTGGGATAGGCACCGATAAAACCGTGACTGTTGGCATAAACGCGCAAACCGCTGTGGCTGGTAATACTGGCGCCTTCGGAATTGGTAATGCGTGAATCATGCTCGCGGGCGACGGTCTCGCAGGCCAGTGCCCGTTCAATGGCTTCCGGTGTTTCGAGTGCCCAGGGGTGATAGAGCTGCAGCTCGGGAATATCCGTCGCCATCAGCGCCGCCGGGGCCAGTCCCGCACAGGGATCCTCCTCGGTATAGCGCGCGATATCACAGGCAGCCCGGACCGTCTCGCGTACCGCCCCGGGACTGAAATCGGAGGTACTGGCCGAGCCCTTGCTGTGTCCGAAATAGACCGTGATACCCAGCCCCTTGTCGCGATTATGCTCGACCGTTTCCACTTCGCCGAGACGCACGGTCACCGACAGACCGGATTCGATACTCAGCGCTGCCTCGGCCGCGCTGGCTCCCAGTCGTTGGGCCTCGGCAAGCAGATCGGCGACGATCTGCTCGTAGCGCCCGGGCTCAAGCAATTCATCGACGGTTCGGGAGGTGACGGGATTTTCGGACATGCTTTTCTCGCTTTTTCAGGTTAACCGGGCCATTCTACGGGGGCCCGGCTGACGGGACAAATGCCCCCCGACAAAAAGGGGTCGCCATGCAATTTTCTACCTCTCAGGAGGCCGGATACAGGTAAAATAGCCCCATGACTTACGACGACCATGACGAAGAGTGGATCAGCAAATCCCGGCGCAAGCGTGAATGCCACGCCCTGCAGGATCTGGGCAGTGAACTGGTCAAACTGTCCCGGGCCGATCTGGACAAGATCCCGCTGGACGATGAATTGCAACAGGCCATCAATGAAGCTCGCCGTATAAAACAACGCGGCGCACTCAAACGCCAGATGCAGTTTATCGGCAAGCTGATGCGCCAGCGCGACGCCGAAGCCCTGCAACAGGCCTATGATCGGGTGATGCACCCCTTCGAGGAAGACATCAAACACTTCCACCAGCTGGAGAAGTGGCGCGAACGCCTGCTAACCGACGGCGACGCGGCACTCGAAAAACTGGTGGAAGAACAGCCCGACACCGATCGCCAGCACGTGCGACAACTGATCCGCAGCGCCCGCAACGAACAGAAACAGAACAAGCCCCCCAAAGCCGCCCGCGAACTGTTCCAATATCTCAAAAGCCTTATGGGTTCCTGAAAACCCAACGCAGAGGCGCAAAGTAATTTTGAATTTTTAATGCTGAATTTTGAATTAAATGCCTGTCCGCAATTCAAAATTTAAAATCCAACATTCAAAATTATATCCTGCGTCTTTGCGCCTCTGCGTTGATAATTTTTTTCAGGCCGTCCCTCCGACGGTGATGCTGCTGATCTTGAGGGTCGGCTGGCCGACGCCGACGGGGACGCTCTGGCCTTCCTTGCCGCAGACGCCGACGCCACTGTCCAGTTGCAGGTCGTTGCCGACCATCTCGATCTTGTTCATGACGTCCGGGCCGTTGCCGATCAGGGTGGCGCCCTTGACCGGCCGGGTCACCTTGCCGTTTTCGATCAGGTAGGCCTCGTTGGCGGAGAATACGAAACGCCCCGAGGTGATGTCCACCTGGCCGCCGCCGAAATTGACAGCGTAGAGGCCCTTCTCGACCGAGGCGATGATCTCGCCCGGATCGCTGTCGCCAGCCAGCATGTAGGTGTTGGTCATGCGCGGCATGGGCAGGTGGGCATAGGATTCGCGCCGGCCGTTACCGGTGGCGGCCACGCCCATCAGCCCGGCGTTCATCTTGTCCTGCATGTAGCCTTTGAGTATGCCGTTTTCGATCAACACGGTATGGCCGGTGGGCGTGCCTTCGTCGTCCACATTCAGCGAGCCCCGGCGTTCGGCCAGGGTGCCATCGTCCACCACGGTGCATAATTTCGAGGCGACCTGCTCGCCGATCCGCCCGGCAAAGGCCGAACTGCCCTTGCGATTGAAATCCCCTTCCAGACCGTGACCGACCGCCTCGTGCAGCAGCACCCCGGGCCAGCCCGGGCCCAGCACCACCGGCATACTGCCGGCCGGCGCATCAACCGCTTCGAGATTGACCAGCGCCTGGCGCACGGCTTCGCGGGCATAGTGCAGGCCGCGCTCCTCCTGCTGAAAATAGTCGTAACTGATTCGACCGCCGCCGCCGGCACTGCCCTGCTCGCGGCGCCCGTTGTGTTCGGCAATGACGTGCACATTGAGGCGCACCAGCGGGCGTACATCCGCCCCCAGAGTGCCGTCGCTGGCGGCCACCAGCACCACTTCCTGAACACCGCCCAGGCTGACGATCACCTGCTTGACCCGCGGATCCTGGCGACGGGCTTCGCGGTCCAGCGCCTGCAACAGCGCGATCTTGTCGGCGGTGTCGAGCGAATCCAGCGGATCGCCGGGCTGATACAGCGTATGCCCGCTGTGCCGTTGCCAACTCTGTACCTGGCCCGACTGACCCTGCCGGGCGATGGCGCGGGCAGCATTGGCCGCTTCGGTCAGGGCCGGCAGCACGATCTCGTCGGAATAGGCAAAGCCGGTTTTCTCGCCGCTGATGGCGCGTACGCCAACCCCCTGTTCGATGTTGTGACTGCCTTCGCGAACGATACCGTCTTCCAGAACCCAGGATTCCTGACGGACAAACTGGAAATAAAGATCGGCGCTGTCGATGCGGTGCCCCATCAGTTGATCGAGAGTACGTTGCAGTTCCAGTTCGCCGAGGCCGGCGGGGGACAGCAAGGTTTGTTGTGCGATGTCGAGTACAGGTTGAGTCATGAGATCACTTTACAGGGTATTTTACGGTGTTGCAGCGCCGGAAAGTTGCGCCGGGTATCGGTGATGCGTTTGGGGTTCACTTCGGCACTGACAAAGCCCGAACCGCTGGGCAGCTGGTCCAGAATCAGCCCCCAGGGATCCACAATCATGCTATGGCCATAGGTTTCCCGCCCATTGACGTGATAGCCACCTTGCGCGGCAGCCACCATGTAAACCAGATTTTCGATCGCCCGGGCACGGACCAGCACTTCCCAATGGGCCCGGCCGGTGATGGCGGTAAAGGCCGAGGGTAACGCGATCAGTTCCACTCCTTCATCGGCCATACGCCGGAACAGCTCGGGAAAACGCAGATCGTAACAGACCGCCAGTCCCAGCTTGCCAAAGGGTGTCTCCACCACCGTGGGTTCGCGCCCCGGCTCGATGGTTTCCGATTCATTGTAAGTTTCGGCATTCTCTTCCAGATGCACATCAAACAGGTGGACCTTGTCATAACGGGCCACCTGCTCGCCCTGATCATTAATCAACAAACAGGCGGCACGAATCCGCTTGTCATCCTCCGATTGCAACGGAATGGTGCCCCCCACGATCCAGATGTTGTGTTTTTTTGCCTGCTCGGTGAGAAACTCCTGCATCGGCCCCTGCCCCGGCGCCTCCCGATGTTTGACCTTGTCGGTTTCCTGCATGCCCATGATGGCAAAATTCTCCGGTAATACGATCAGCTCGGCACCGGCATCCACCGCCCGGCCGATCAGGCGACCGGCCTCGGTCAGATTGGCGCTCACATTAGGGCCGGAAGCCATCTGGATAGCTGCCACACGTTTCATCAGGGTACCTCGTTAATAATGCAGGAGAAAAACCGCTCGGGATTACTCGACGTGCTCCCCGGGGAGTATCGTCATGACAGGTGGGGTTTTGTTACCGCCTGAAACCACTTCCAGCTCAATTACATTGATATTGGCGCTACCGGCATGCATTTCAAGATCGGTAGAGGGCACACCCAGGGTCACCAGCCAGGCATGCAACTCTGCCGCCCACAGACGGCCCCGGTCGCCCCCGGGATGATGAATCCGCAAGCGGGCATTGGCTGTCGCCTGAAAATCCTGCATGGCCCGGGACAGGGCCGGCATGGCTACGACCGACTCAGGATTGCGAGGCAGGGACCATTGCTCCCGGGTTAATCGATGTGCGGTATCAATTGCCAGAACCGTGCCACTGAAACACAGCAGAATGACGCTCAGAATCATTTTCATGGACCTAGAATACCATTAAACCGGCCGCAGGATCAGGTTCCACCAAACAGGGGGTGGATTACTTGCTGGTATTGTCCAGCGGTGTAATGACCGGTTCTTCCCAGCTGCCGGTGATGTGATAACGTTTTGCCGTCGCCTTGTCGAGGCCGCCGCCAAACAGCTTTTCCAGGAACAGAATAGCGGCGCCCACCTGGGTACCAAACAGCAACCCACTGGCCACAGGCAGAGTGTTTCCCACCTGCGGTATCACCGTCATCCGTTGATCGAAGTCCCGCTCTGCCAGGCCGGTTCGTCCCTGGATCAGGATTTTCGCGCCTGGCGCATCAATCTTCAACGCGTCATTGTAGGAATTGCCATCACGTAACTCGAATTCACCTTCCATATTGTCGAAATGGAAGCCCTCCTGAAAGGTATCACTAAAATCAAGCATCAGCCGGCGCGGCAAGGCCGACAGACTGAACAGACCCAGCAAGCGTCCGGCACCGGGGTTAACATTGACCAGACTGCCGTCCTGGACATGCACCGATATCTCACCCGTTAACAGGCCGGGTTTAAAACCCAGGGGGGGGGCTCTCCAGTGCAGCTCGCCCCGGCTTTTCAACTCACCGTCCCCGATAATGGCGGCAAACCCGAGATTGTCGAGCAATTGGCCGAGATTGGGGCTGATCAGGTCATAATTGAGCTGCGTGGAGTGGCGCCCCATTTCATACCACCAGTCGCCACTGGCTTGCAGACGTAAATTTTCACCCCGCAGACGCAGTCTTTGCAAACGCACCCCTTTTGACAGCGAATGCAGCTCGAAATCAAGATGCCCCAGCGGATAGTCACCGTACTGGAATTGTTCGATACGTCCCCGGATGCCTGGCAGATTCGTCGGCGGCGGGGAATTCGACGATGATTTTGCCGGGGTCGACGGTTTCACCTGTTCAGGCTGTTCCGGCTGTTCCGGGCGGGCCAGCGTCAGCCGTTCCATGTCGAACCGGATCGGAAGCTGCCATGCACGGGCCGAATCGTCCCCGGAGACTTTCGCAGATCGGAGGATCTGTCGCCATTGTCCCGGATCAACCCCGTCCAGCGTGCCGCCGATCAGCAGGATCTGTTCGCTCGGCAAAGCGGCCGATGCTGCGGCGCCGAAATGGACACTCCCCCGCTCCAGCTGTGTCAGCCCATCACGTTCGCTCAGCTCAAAGCGCGTGGATAGTCGCTCGGCCAGGTTCAGTGAGACGTTATTACGTTCAGCTCCGAACCGCACTTCGAACAGCAGCCGCATCGCCTCCGTGGTGGATTTGTTCAGCGGCGCCGGCAAATCCGAGCTAATTCCATACAGAGTCGAGTCAATGCGCAATAGCGGTTGTTGTGTTGCGTTTTTATCCCCTCCCAATATTACGGCAGCATGCCAGGATGTGGTTCCCGAGACTCTGTGCGACCAGCGCGGTGCGAGACGTTCGGCCAGTTGTGGGGCGTTGATGCGCCCATGCGCCAGAATACTGATCTGGCGACTGCTTTCGGATTGGCCCGTGGTATCCAGTTCCAGGGTCACCGGTTCATCAAGCAGCTGCGCCTGCAGCGCCCTGGAACGGACACCGGCCTGATCGAAATTTACTTCCCCCTCGATCGATTGCATCGCCAGCTTTTCATCCAGCAGGTATAACTGCCCGTTACGCAAAGTAATCTTGCCCTGATAACGTGTCGGAGCCTGTTCCTGCATTTGTGAACTCAGGGGAATCCATGCTTCGAAACGGGTATTCGCCGTTCCTTCGATACGGGACTGCTCGATAAAACGTGAACCGCCCGGAGCAATCGGGCTGCGGGTCAAAAACCGGGCTACATCGCTCAGTTTGCCATTAGCATCCACCTGTAATTGCAAACGGGGATTCCGAAAGCTGGCAATGCGTGCCCGGGAGGGTGACAGCCGGGTATCAAATAAACGTCCCTGACGGGTCAGAATCTCCATCCTCTGGCTGGTGAAGGTAGCCGACAAGTCAATGCCTGTGATCGCCGGCCAACCCTCGCGATAATTCAAACGCACATCCCGGGCATCCAGATCAACTTTGAACTGTCCGCGCTGATCACGAAAAGGAAAGTCTCTCAGACGACCGTTGAACACCAGACCGCCCTCACTGACATGGCCGCTGACGATGCTGCGATCCAGCCAGTTCACCAGCGGCTGTTTCATAATGCCGGTCGGGAAATAACGAGAGGCATGTTCCACCTTACCGTTTTTAAACTGCGCCTGCAGGTCCAGATAAGGTGACACAGAATGGTCCTGTGGCAGGCTCAGTAAAAGATCGGCTGCAAGTTGGATGTGGTCAGTCTCCATCTGTAACTGTTCGCTTTGCAACTGCCAGCCCTGCTCGTCCCGCGACCAGCGTAACCTGCTGTCCAGTCGGTTCAGCATCAACGGCTCACGGAACAGACGCGGCGCATCAACACTGGCATATCCGGAATACACTTCAGCCCGACCCTGGCGATGGTCGGTATAAAGCTGTCCCTGCAGGCCGGTTACCCCCGGAAAATCACGCCAGGGCTCGGAGGAGAGATGCTCGAAATCGACCTGCAGCCGGTAACGGGGTTCCTGTTGTGCATTGCGTGTATGGCGAAAGTGCAGACGCTGGACATCTCCCACCGGCTTGACGCTTTGCAGAAACTCACGCTGTCGGTCATCAGGCAGGTTGCTCTGCAGCAGCAGACCGGCGACATCCTCGATCCGGAAATAGTCGCTGTCTATTTGCCACTCGGCAGCCCGGATTTTGTCACCGGCGGTATGGCGAATACTGAAACGGGTTTGCGGCCAGACATCGCCGGCGCTCATGTACTGGAAACGATCCACATTGAGTGTCCAGCCATCGGTATGATTGTCGACGTCAAACAGTCCTCCCATCAATCGTACGTGATAGGAGTCATCCATAATCGGTAGCGACATATCCAGATCGTAGGCGGTGAGATCACCGCTGAGTTGCGCGATTGCGTTATCTTCCCAGGTTCCCCAGAGCTGGAAATCGGCAGTCCCTGAATTGAGGCTGACGCCCTGGTATTCGGGTTTGACACCCCATTGATCCAGTTGTACCGCGTCGCCGCGCAGATAGATGTCGCCTTTCATCTTGCGCGGGTTGAGGATGTCGCCACGAACGTCCATGGCAATTTCAAAGTGCTTGCCCATGCGCGCGGGTAGTTTAATCTTGCCGTTAAGCTGATGGCGTTGATTGTCATTGCGCAACACCAGGTTGACATCATCGAAACGCAGGGTATTGCCGTCCTGCTTCAGATCCTTCCAGATAATTGTACTGTTACGCAGGGACAGTCTGCTGCGTTTGAACAACCAATTGGCCAGTTCCCCCGATCCGTGAGGCCGCCCGGTTTGGAAAGTCTTTTCGAGATTGCTGACATTGACACCCTGCAATAAGAATCGCCCATCCTGCTGCCGGGTTATCGCCAGCTGAATGCCATCAATTGTAAAGTCGCGAGGCACGACCTGACGCTGGCGAACCGAGTCGATCAAAGCCACACCCAGCCGTGCCTGGTCAAAGCGCACAATTTCACGCTCGCCGGTTTTATCCAGCATGTAGACATCATCGAAGATTAGTGTAGGAGTAAAGCCGACCAGCCGCGCATCCATGGACTCGATTCTTACGGTATGATCCAGGAAAGCACTGGCCAGTTCTTCCAGTTCAGAACGGTAAGCAGTCAGATCCGGTAAAAAAATACGAAACAGCGAGACCAACACGGCCAGAATGACAACCAGTGCCGCCAGGCTGTACCACAGGATACGCCGAAAAGTACGCAGATATTGTTTTGCAGTGGACACGTTAAACCATCGTCATTCTATCTGGACGCAGCCATTATCAGTTACATCAGCACCACATCAAACTGTTCCTGGGTATATTCCGATTCCACCTGGAACTTGATCGGCTTGCCGATGAACTCCTCCAGCTCTGCCACACTGGTTGATTCCTCATCCAGCAACATATCCACCACCGGCTGGGCAGCCAGCACCAGATACTGCTGGGCATCAAACTGGCGCGCCTCGCGCAGAATTTCACGGAAAATCTCGAAACAGACTGTTTCCGCAGTCAACAAGGTACCGCGCCCGTTACAGGTAGGACAGGGCTCGCACAGGATATGTTCCAGGCTTTCACGGGTTCGCTTGCGGGTCATTTCCACCAACCCCAGATTCGAGACTTCGCTGATGTTAGTTTTGGCATGGTCCCGTTCGAGACTCTTCTCCAGGGCCCGCAAAACCTGACGCCGGTGCTCGATATCCACCATGTCAATAAAGTCGATAATAATGATCCCGCCCAGGTTGCGCAGACGCAGCTGGCGCACTATCGCCTGGGTAGCTTCCAGGTTGGTCTTGAAGATAGTTTCTTCGAGATTGCGATGTCCGACGAAAGCGCCGGTATTGACGTCGATGGTATTCATCGCCTCGGTCTGATCGATAATCAGATAGCCGCCGGATTTGAGTTGCACCTTGCGCTCCAGGGCACGTCGAATCTCATCCTCGACTCCGTAAAGATCGAAAATGGGCCGTTCACCGGGATAATATTCAATCTGATCAACCAGCTCGGCAATGAACCTGGCTGCGAATTTTTTGACCTTATGATAGGTTTCATTGGAATCGATGCGAATTTTCTCAATATCACTGCCACTGAGATCGCGCATGGTACGCATGACCAGCGGCAGATCCTCGTACAGCAGGTTGCTGTCATCACCAGTAGCGGCAGTATTGCGCTCCTGAATCGACGTCCACAGCTTCTGTAAAAAACACATGTCATTATAAATTGCCTCGTCGGGGACACCTTCGGCCACGGTGCGGACGATATAGCCACCCGGATCAAACTGCGGGGCATAACGGCCGACGCTCTCTTTCAAACGCTGGCGCTCGGTCTCCTCATCGATTTTTTGCGAAACACCAACATGTTCCGCGCCAGGCATATAAACCAGATAACGAGAGGGAATGGATAGCTGAGTGGTCAGGCGCGCGCCTTTGGAACCCATTGGATCCTTGACCACCTGGACTACCACCTCCTGGCCTTCGGAGAGCAGTTCCATGATAGTTTGCGAGTTTTTCTCGCCCTCATTGTCATTGCGCACGGCAATGTCGGAGACATGCAAAAATGCCGTACGCTCCAGTCCCATCTCGATAAAAGCAGCCTGCATTCCAGGCAAGACCCGGCTGACCTTGCCACGATAGATATTGCCTACCAGACCGCGCTTGCGCGCTCGCTCTATGTGCACCTCCTGCAATACGCCGTTTTCCAGATAGGCGACACGGGTCTCCTGCGGGGTAACATTAATTAACAGTTCTTCACTCATTCTGCCCGCTCACTCCTGATCCGGGAACAATCCGATACCCGCCTGTTGTAATAATTGTGCGGTCTCATACAACGGTAACCCCATCACACCCGAGTAACTGCCTCGCAGTTCGCGGATAAAGGCCGCCGCATAACCCTGAATGGCATAGGCACCTGCCTTACCCTGGCTTTCACCGGTTTGCCAGTAACGTTCACATTCCGGCCGGTTCAACTCACGAAACGTAACCTGGCTGATATTGAGTGCCTCGTGTTCCTCGCGGTCGATCAGCGTAACACCGCTGAGGACCTGGTGAGTTCGCCCTGACAGTCGCAGCAGCATAGCGATGGCTTCATCCCGATCCCGCGGTTTACCCAGGACCTCATCCTCAATAGCGATAACCGTATCAGCGCCGAGTACCGCTCGGGGCGCCGTTGGATCGACCAGATCCAGACCGGCACGCGCCTTGTCCCGCGCCACCCGGCGGACGTATGCCTCAGGCGTTTCATTATCCATCCGGGTCTCGCTGACCGAGACATCCAGCAACCGGTAACGGACACCGATCTGTCCCAGCAAATCGCGACGCCGCGGCGAGGCCGATGCCAGATATATATCAAAAAGTTCCATACCTGTGAGTGTAACCTGTTCCGGCCATGGGTTTCAGTGCCCGGCATGGCCGTTTGGGGATGATCCGGTTTCGGCACTATTTATGATAGGGATGGTGCTTGAGTATGCTCATGGCCCGGTACAGCTGTTCTGCCACAATAATGCGCACCAGTGGATGAGGCAAGGTCAGAGGGGAGAGCGACCAGCGGCCCGCGGCGTGTTGCAAACAATCGCCTGCAAGACCGTCCGGGCCACCGATCATCAGCGCAACATCCTGCCCGCCCTGCAGCCAGTTGCGCAACTGTTCGGCCAGCTGTTGGGTCGACCAGTTCCTGCCCCGACTATCTAGCGCCCAGAGCAGGCTGTTTCTGGGCACCGCCGCCAGGAGCTTTTCGCCTTCCTGCTGTTTGAGCTTTTCGACGGCGCTGGTCTTGGCGCGTTTGGCCAACGGAATCTCGACCAGATTCAGACGGCACTCGGGCGGCATACGTCGGGCGTATTCCGCATAACCGTCCTGAACCCAGCCGGGCATTTTGCTGCCTACCGCCAGAAGATGAATGTGCATACCTGCCTGCCGGTTATCGCAAAAGTGTCCATGTATTCATGGTTTGTCCGAATTCTTTCGGCACAGGTGGATAACCACCGACTACATTGAATACACCGAATGAACTGAAAAATACTGAATTATATAAATCGAACATCTCTGGTGATTTCAGTGCCTTCAGGGTTCATCTTGCACTGTAGCGGACCGCTCCCGCCGCGGCACCCGGCACCCCGTTTATTTCTCAGCGGCAGAGGGGCTGGTCTCGCCCCAGAGTTTTTCCAGGTTGTAAAAATCACGTATCGACGGCTGCATGATATGTGCCACCACGTCGCCGAGATCGACCAGCACCCATTCGGCATGTTGCTCGCCTTCCACGCCCAGAGGTTTGACGCCGGCGGCTTTGGCCTTTTCGATTATATTGTCGGCAATGGCCTTGACCTGGCGCGCGGTATTGCCACTGGCAATCACCATGACATCGGTCACGCTGGACTGGCCGCTGACGTCCAGAATCTTCACATCGACGCCCTTGACGTCCTCGATTGCGTCCACCACCAGTTGTTTCAGTTGTTCACCATTCATGAGCGTCTCTGTTTTATCCGTAGATGTGTTGCGTTTTGATCAGTTGCTGGACGGTATCCGGCAACAAATAGCGGATATCCCGTCCTTTTGCCAGTTCCTCGCGAATGCCGCTGGCGGAAATGTCCAGCTGGGTCACCGACTGGAAACCGAGTTTGCCGGCGGGTCGACGGACCAGTTGTCCCGGTTCGCTGTAACGCGCCTGGATTTCATTGGCCAGAATCGAGCCTGGAGGCTTGTCCCGCAACGACCAGCCGGGTCGGTGGGTAATCACCAGATGGGCATAATCGAAGAGCTCCTGCCATCGGTGCCAGCCTTCCAGCCCCAGAAAGGCATCCAGCCCCAGGATCAGGCACAGCGGGGTTTCGCTCCCCAGCTCTTCGCGCAGGCTGTGCAGGGTATCGACCATGTAGGAGGGACCGGTACGGCGCAATTCCCGATCGTCGATCACAAAACCGGGCTGCTCGGCTATCGCTGCGCGCACCATCATCAAACGCTGCAGGGCCGATGCGCGGGGCTTGTCCCGGTGCGGCGGTTCGGCACTGGGAATAAAGCGCAGCTCGCGCAGCCCCAGGGCCTGATAAATTTCCAGCGCCGGACGCAAATGGCCGAAATGGATAGGATCGAACGTCCCGCCAAGCAGACCAATCATAAGTACAGGGCCGAGGGACGAGGGACGAGGGACGAGCAAAGGAATGCCGTCACAATCCCGAATACCAATGTTTTCCTCGTCACTCGTCCCTCGTAACTCGTCACTGTGATGGTCATTGTCTTATGTGACCATCGCCAATGACGATGTATTTTTGTGAGGTCAGACCGTGAAGACCCACCGGCCCCCGGGCGTGAATTTTATCGGTACTTATCCCGATCTCGGCGCCCAGACCGTATTCGAATCCGTCGGCAAAACGGGTCGAGGCGTTAACCATGACCGAACTGGCATCCACCTCGCTGAGAAAACGTCGCGCCCGGCCGATATCCTGGCTCAGGATCGATTCGGTGTGGCCCGACCCGTGTGCATGAATGTGTTCGATCGCCGCATCCAGATCATCCACGATCCGGATCGACAGGATCGGCGCCAGGTACTCTGTATCCCAGTCTTCTTCAGTGGCGGCTATCGCCTCTTTTAACAGGGCGCGGGTCGCCTCGCAGCCCCGCAGCTCGACGCCCTCTTGCTGATATAACCGGCCGAGTTGTGGCAGGACCTGATCGGCCACCGCTTTGTGCACCAGCAGGGTTTCCATGGTGTTGCAGGTGCCGTAGCGCTGGGTCTTGGCATTGAACGCCACGGCCACCGCCTTGTCGACGTCGGCCCGCTCATCGATATACACATGGCAGACGCCGTGCAGGTGCTTGATCACCGGCACGCGGGAATCCGCCGTGATGCGCTCGATCAGCCCCTTGCCGCCGCGCGGGACGATCACATCCACGAACTCGGGCATCGTGATCAGTTCCCCGACCGCCGCGCGATCGGTGGTCTCGATCACCTGCACGGCCTCGTCGGGCAGTCCGGCCTGCTGCAGGCCCTGATGAATACAGGCGGCAATGGCCTGATTGGAGTGCTCGGCCTCGGAACCGCCGCGCAGGATCGCGGCATTGCCCGATTTGAGGCACAGGGCGGCTGCATCAGCGGTCACATTGGGACGCGATTCGTAAATGATGCCGATGACCCCCAGCGGCACCCGCATCTTGCCCACCTCGATGCCCGAGGGGCGATAGGCCATCTCGCTGATCTCCCCCACCGGATCGGGCAGCGCGGCAATCTGGCGCAGCCCTTCGGCCATGGCAGCAATGCGCTCGGCGTTGAGTTCCAGGCGATCCAGCAGGGCCGCATCCAGCCCCTTGTCCCGTCCGGCCTGCATGTCTTCGCGATTGGCGGCCAGCAGGGCATCCTGACCGGCCTCCAGGGCTGCGGCGATCGCCTCCAGCGCGGTATTTTTCTGGTTGGTTCCTGCACGCGCTATCCCCCGCGAGGCCTGGCGGGCCTGGCGGCCCAGTTGGGTCATGTACTGCTTGATATCGACTTTGGCGTTCATGGTGTTCGGTTTTACCTGTAATGTGAAATCAGCTGTCGGCCCGACCGGGTTCAAACAGGGGACGTTCGGCCAGCGCCATGATCAATTGTAACAACTCCTCCCACGGCTCGCCCGCCACCTGCCCCTTGAGACAGCGATCGATCTGCCCGCAACGCTGCAACAGCGATCGCCACAGCGCGGCCCGCGGATGACGACGCAGAGCGGCGCTCACCGGAGGCTTGCGTTTGTCCCAGACCCGGTATTGCTGTAGCACGGCTGCCAGCGGCTGACCGTTCTCCAGCGTGGTGGCCATGCCGGCCAGTGAACGGATCTCACGGCTCAGGGCCCACAATACCAGAATCGCTTCGACCCCCTCGCCGCGCAACCCATATAGCATGCGCTGGGCCCGCACCCGGTCTCCGTTCAGGGTGACATCCACCAGCGAGAACAGATCATAGCGGGCGCTGTCGGCCACCGCCGCCGCCACCTGTTCGGCATCGATAGGACCGGGGCCATTGAGCAGACGCAGTTTTTCCAGCTCCTGATCGGCGGCCAGCAAATTGCCTTCGATGCGATCCACCAGCAGTTGCAGGGCCGCCTCGTCGGGCTGCATCTCGCGCAGAGCCATGCGTTGCTTCAGCCAGGCGGGCAACTGCGCCGCCTCGATGGGCCACACCGCCAGTGTCACCCCGGCCCGGTCGATAGCTTTGTACCATTTACTGTTCTGCTGGGTTTTATCCAGTTTGGCGCTGATGATCAGCAACAGCGTATCCGACGGCGGGTTATTGAGATAGGCCTGCAGCGCCTTGCTGCCCTCGGTTCCCGGCTTGCCGGTGGGCAGGCGCAGTTCGATCAACTGCTTTTCGGCAAACAGGGACAGATTGGCCGTGGAAGCGCCCAGATTCTGCCAGTCAAAGCGGGCATCGGCATGCAGCACCTGGCGATCGGTATAGCCCTGCTGCCGGGCGTGCTGACGCAGGGCATTGACGGCCTGATCGATCTGGAAGGGTTCGTCGCCGCTGATCAGATACACCGGGGCCAGCTCCTTTTGCAGCCGGGCGGGAAGCTGATCAGCGCGCAGCTTCATCGTCGCCCTGGTTGTCCGCCTCGAAAGCGGGCTCGGATTGTTCGGCGTCGGGCGCAGGTTGATCCGCGCGTTGACGCATCTGGAAGGTAATGCGCCGCATCATCTGCAGCGCCGCTTCTTCGGCCAGCAGGCGCTCGAGACGTGCTTCCTCGTCATCCATGGCCAGGGCATTGTTCGGATCGAACTGGTAAGAGCGGCGGACACTGATCGTCTGATTCTGCAGCAGCGGCTGGCCGTCGGCATTCTCGAGCGTGAAGCTGACCTGATAACGCAGCTCGTACTCGTTGGGCCGCCCGGCACTGTCTACCGACAAGGTACGTCGTGTCACGTCCTCCCGATTGATCACCAGTCGTGCGGCCGCGCCTGTCGCATCGCCGAACTCCAGCTTCGCGTCTGACAGGCGCCAGGAGCGGCTCAACGATTCGCCCAGAGCCGAATAGGGCGCGACGCCTTCGGCCACCGTGTATTGCAATTGGGGGGGCATATCCACCGCGCCGCGCAGGCGAAACCCGCAGGCCTGCAGCACCAGGGTCAGAATCAATAACAGCGGCAGCCAGTAACGTGTCTTGGACATTGTGCGCCTCTATTTGACCACGATATTGACCAGCTTGCCCGGGACCACGATCAGCTTGATGATCCCCTTGCCCTCGATAAAGCGTTGCACATTTTCTTCCTGCTGGGCAGCCTGCTCGATCTGATTGCGCCCGGCATCCACCGGCATGCTGATGCGACCGCGCAGCTTGCCGTTGACCTGCACCACCAGCTCGACCTCTTCGCGCACCAGGGCCGACTCATCCACCTGCGGCCAGGGCTGTTCGATTACCGCCTTTTCATGACCCAGTGCCTGCCATAGCACGTGGGTAATATGCGGCACGATGGGGGATAACAACAGCACGACCGTCTCCAGGGCTTCCTGGACCACAGCCCGGCCCGCCCGGGAATCATCCTCGAACTTGCCCAGTGCGTTCATCAGTTCCATGACAGCAGCAATGGCCGTGTTGAAGGTAAAGCGCCGGCCCATATCGTCGGTGCACTTGGCGATGGTTTCGTGCACCTGACGGCGCAGTGTTTTCTGTTTGTCCGACAGGGCGGCGGGATCGACCGCCCCGGCCGGGTCGCCCTCGACATGTTGCTGCACCCTGGTCCACAGACGCTTGAGAAACCGGTAACCCCCGTCGACGCCCGCATCGGACCATTCCAGAGACTGTTCCGGCGGCGCGGCGAACATCATGAACAGTCGCGCGGTGTCAGCGCCGTATTTGTCAATCAGCGCCTGCGGGTCCACCGTGTTGCCCTTGGACTTGGACATCTTGGCGCCGTCTTTTAACACCATGCCCTGGGTCAGCAGACGGGTAAACGGTTCGGCATTTTGAATCAGCCCCACATCGCGCATCAACTTGTTATAAAAGCGCGCGTATAACAAATGCAGGATGGCGTGCTCGATACCACCGATGTACTGGTCCACCGGCAGCCAGTAGTCGGCGCGAGCATCCAGCATCGCCTTGTCGTTGTCCGCGCTGGCATAGCGAGCGTAATACCAGCTCGACTCCATGAAGGTATCGAAGGTATCGGTTTCACGCTCGGCCTTGCTGCCGCATTTGGGACAGCGGGTATTATAAAATTCCGGCATCTGCTTGAGCGGCGAGCCAACCACGCCCTCGAAGTTGACCTCTTCGGGCAACACCACCGGCAGGTCCTTTTCCGGCACCGGCACTTCGCCGCATTGTTTGCAGTGAATGATCGGAATCGGTGCGCCCCAGTAACGCTGACGTGACACCCCCCAGTCGCGCAGGCGGTAGGTGACCCGTTTCTCGCCGCGCTTTTGTTTTTTCAGGTGATCGGCAATCCGGTCGAACGCCAGTTCGGAAGTCAGGCCATCGAACTCGCCGGAATTGATCAAATTGCCTTTGTCGGTGAACGCGCCTTCATCAAGATCGGGTAATTCGCCCTCGATCGGGGCGATCACCGGTCGAATCGGCAACCCATAGGCGCGGGCAAACTCCCAGTCGCGCGGATCGTGCGCGGGCACCGACATGACCGCCCCTTCGCCATAACTCATCAACACGAAGTTGGCCACGTAGATCGGCAGCTGATCGCCGCTGATCGGATGCACCGCCTTGAAGCCGGTATCGATACCCTTCTTCTCCAGGGTTTCGAGCGTGGCTTCGGCGGTCCCGGTCTGTTCGCACTCTTTTATAAAGTCGGCCACATTGGCATAGCGCTCGCCCGCTTCCTGCGCCAGCGGGTGTTGTGCCGCCACCGCCATATAGGTCACACCCATCAGGGTATCCGGGCGGGTGGTAAAGACTTTCAGACGTTCCTTGCGCCCGGCCAGGTCGAAGGCAATCTCCACCCCATGGGACCGGCCGATCCAGTTGCGCTGCATGGTGCGCACCTGCTCCGGCCAGCCCTCCAGGTTATCCAGCTCCTCCAGCAGTTCATCGGCATAGGCAGTGATCTTCATGAACCATTGCGGGATGTCCTTGCGCTCCACTGCGGTATCGCAACGCCAGCACTTGCCCTCGATCACCTGTTCGTTGGCCAGCACGGTCAGATCGTTCGGACACCAGTTGACCGGCGAGGTCTTTTTGTAAACCAGTCCTTTTTTATACAGTTTGGTAAACAGCCACTGCTCCCAGCGGTAATAATCGGGATCGCAGGTGGCCAGTTCCCGATCCCAGTCGTAACCGAGCCCCAGCCTCTTGAGCTGGGTGCGCATGTAATCGATGTTCTGCCGGGTCCAGATGGCCGGGGCCACCTGGTTCTGCATGGCCGCGTTTTCCGCCGGCAGACCGAAGGCGTCCCAGCCCATCGGCTGCAGCACATTCTTGCCCTGCATGCGCTGATAGCGGCTGATCACATCCCCGATGGTGTAATTGCGAACATGGCCCATGTGCAGGCGGCCGCTCGGATAGGGAAACATGGACAGGCAATAGAATTTCTCCCTGTCCGGATCCTCGCTGACCTTGAAGGATTGCTGCGCTTCCCAGTACTGCTGGGCGGTCTGCTCGATCTGTTCGGGGCGGTATTGTTCGTCCATTCGCTCGCTGCTTCGGTTGATCATCGGATTGGGATAAGCGACCTATTCTACTCCGCCCGCACGCCGGGCAAAACCGCGATATTCGGCCCCCGGGGCTTGCAAGTGCCGGCCAGCGGACCCAAGATAACCTTATCTGGTTGAAAAAAATAAGGAATCGACACCATGAACGATACTCAGGATCGGCTGCTCAAGGCCTACCGCGATATGATGCACCACCTGCGCGACGCGTGGACGGATGTAGAAGAAAAAGCATTGCCACCGCTGCAGGAACGCCTCGACAAAGCGATGCAACAGGCTTCGGAGATGGGCGAGCTCAGCCGCGAGGAGGCCGAACGAGTCCGCGAATATGTGCGCCGTGATGTGGAAGAAGCGGCAGATTTCATGAGCGAGAATGGTCGCCAGCTCAAGGAGTGGCTCCAGTTCGATCTCCAGTTTGCCGAATCCAAATTCGCCGAAATGTTTGCCGCCGTAGCGGATCGAACCCGGCTGGAACTGGAGTTGCTGGCCGAGCGGGCCCGTCGGGTCGGCGAATGGCATACCGGGGAAATCACCGGCATCGGTGTCCTGCAGTGCAAGCAGTGTGGCGAGAAGCTACACTTCGAAAAACCGGGCCACATTCCGCCCTGTCCCAAATGCCGGGCTACCGTCTTCAAGAAATATTTCGGCCCGCCACAAGAATAATACCGCCCCCCCTCTGCGTGTCTGCGCATAATCCGGAGCGTGATGTCCCGTAACCTTCCCGGATCGGGACAGATCGTTCGCAACAATTCACCGACAATATCCGACATGCCAAAGTATGTGCGGGACCCTTCTTACTCACGCATGATCGAGCGCCAAACCCGGCAGCGGCTTGTAGTTGGCCAGACAGGGCACGGTTATTTCCGGGCACAGCGGCATGGTTGTGGTCATGCCCCCTCGCCGTGATGCCTGGCAAACAGACATCCCCACGCAACAGGCGCCAAATTTATGACCCTGTTCAGATCGTCAAAATCTCATCGCCCCACTGGCGGATGACTGGCTCAGCTGAGGACTTTATCAGGGCATAATTGTCAGGAAATATACCCGGAGTTGCCTTTACATAACATATAAACTATAAGGGTATAAAAGTCCGATATCCGCTAACAGCATCCGGATTCCGCAACTTGAAGGTCGGCGTCATGATCCAGCTCTCGAAAAATATCGGTCCCATCGAACGTAGCATACGCAGCCTTGTTGGATTGTTGCTGATTTACCTGGGATTCATCGAGACCAGTATTATTCCGGATCCATTGTTTTCCTTTCTGGTCGGAATATTCGGCGCCGCCAATCTGTTCAGCGGATTGCTGGGATGGTGTCCGATGTACCATCTGACCCGAACCACTGCCCGCGACGGCGAGTAAAGCCTGATGCAGTTACGCGGCTGGCTGGTTATCGCTTTTGGTACCCTGTCTCTGTGTATCATTATCATTTTCGGTTACATGGCTCATCGCACCTCGCATGATGCGCGCCTGAACACCGGGTACAACTTTATCCAGCAACGTCTGCATACCCTTGGCGGGCTGCTTGGACAGGAAACACGCGCCTCCCGGGCTCCTTTATCGCTTACTCTCGGGGTCGTTATCGACAAGCTGATTGCCGCCGATGAATTCCTTGTTATTCAAAACAGTCAGGGCAATATTCGTATCCTGGGAAATCCGCCCGCAGACTGGCAAAAAGCAGCCCATGATATTCACACCCAGGGGGATACCTCGCTTGTCCGTATAGACAATCAACGATTTATAGCCGGAACCACTACCCTTGATAACGGCTTGCAACTGTCACTATACAGTCTGGTCAGTAACCGATTAGCGGTTTTTCAAGGCTACTCTGCCTGGAGCCGGTTCATTGTGGCTGCCCTGCTGACCCTCTGGCTGGCCATATGGAGCGCGTTAATCCTTGCTGGCTGGATAAACCGTCAGCTTGATCGGCAAAACAGGCGCCTGTTTTACCATGCCATGCATGACAACCTGACGGGACTGCCCAACCGTCTCATGTTACGCCAGGAACTCGAAAAATTTGTCACCCGGCCTTCCGGGCCGTTTGTTGCTCTATATATCCTTGATATCAAACACTTCCAGGAACTGAATGATACCCTGGGTCATGTTTATGGTGATGACCTGCTGAAAAAAATTGGCCAACGCCTCAGCAGAAATAAACTTTCCTATGAACTGATGGCGCGCATGGGCAGTGATGAGTTCGGAATTATTGCGCAGCATGAGCGGGAGGAACAAATAAAGGAACTTGCCGAGCAGATCAACCGTCAACTGGAAAGACCGGTCAGTTTTGACAAGATACAGTTTCATACCAAGCTTAACATCGGTGTGGCGGTGTTTCCGGAGCATGGCAAACAGGCTGATATTCTTATACAAAACGCCGAAGTCGCCTTGTCCAGGGCCAAGTCACTGAAACAACCTCTTGTACTGTACAAACACGAAGACAACCCTTATAGCATCGCTCGCCTTAAATTGATCAGCGAATTACATCATGCCATCAAACATCACGATCTGCAGATCTATTATCAACCAAAATATGATCTTGAGAGCGGCCAAATCACCGGCGCCGAAGCCCTGGCTCGCTGGGAATACGGCAAGGATAACTATATTCCTCCTGCTACCTTTATACCGCTTGCTGAACAAACCGGCCTGATCGGTCAGCTTTCCAGGCAAATGCTCTACGGCGCCATCCGGCAATGGCATGAATGGTATCAGCAAGGCTACGACATGCAGATATCGCTTAATATATGTTCCAGTGACTTTGAGGATCCGATATTCAGGGAAGATATTCGCCGCTGTCTGGCCCAGTGGCAGGTGCCTCCGGACAGGATTATTCTGGAGATCACCGAAAATACATTGATGGAAACTCACGATACCAATCGACGCCTGCTCGAATCTCTGCGTGACAGCGGCGTCATATTATCCATCGATGATTTCGGTACGGGATTCTCTTCCCTGGCCTATCTGCGCCATTTGCCGATTACCGAAATCAAAATAGACAAAATCTTTGTCCAGGGAATGTTAAATAACATCAATGACCGGGCTATTGTCAGAACCATCATTGATCTGGCACATAATCTTGGATTCCAGATCGTGGCAGAGGGCGTTGAAGACCACCAGACTCTGTTGTTGTTACAGGAAATGGGATGCGAGTTCATCCAAGGTTACTATATTGGCAGACCTGTTCCGCCAGGGGAATTTAAAAGCCAGCTTTCAAAACAGGAAACCATTACAGAACCATAATATCCGTGGCTGGCCTGTCGCCAGTAACGGTCCAGCCGTTGTTCCCGGAAGTCCGGACTGACCCGTACTTTAAGCCAGGTACGGGCGATAAGATGCAGCGCAAATCCGCAGCGGATAAAAATTCTCGAATCTATGAAGGAAGTGTGAAATGGCTTGCCGGATTGCGTGGCTCATGCCCCCAGAGCCTCAATTGTAAGGTCGACGGCCATCAGTTCGCAGCGCACAGCGATTACCCGGGAAATTTTCTGCCGGGTTTGCATTGTCTCTCGGATTGCCTGGCGGAGGTTTCTGGTCTCTGTCAGTCGGATTTGGCGACAGGTCGGCTCCTGGCGAGCCAAACGAGTACAACGCCGCTGAGTAACAATAACAGCAAAACCGGATAGTTTCCGAAACGGATATACGGGGTGCTGCCCTGTCGGGGCTGGATATCCCCCCGGGTGACATGTGTTTCAAACTGGACAGAACGGGCAATCAGGCGACCCTTGTGATCGACGATAGCACTGATACCGTTGGTGGTCGCACGCAATAATGGTCGCCCGGTTTCCAGGGCACGCATGCGGGCAATTTGCAGATGCTGATGCGGTGCGAAGGAATCACCATACCAGGCGTTATTGCTGCCATTGATCATCAGCGTCGCTTCGGGCAGTTGCCGGATCACTTCCTCACCGAACACATCCTCGTAACAGACCGTGGCGGCCACCGAATGACCGGCGGCCTGTAACAGGGGCTGATCAGGATCGCCTGCACTGAAGCTGGACATAGGCAGATCGAAAAAGGCAATCATGCCACGCAGCATCGACTCCAGCGGCACATATTCACCAAACGGAACCAGGTGAGTCTTGTGATACATTCCCGGGGTGCGGCCCACGCTGAGCAGACTGTTGTAATAGGCCCGGCTCTGGCGATCCATTACAGGTAGACCCAGCACAATATCCGTGTCATGTTCTCGCGCCCGCTGTTGCAGTTCAGCCAGATAACCATCCTTGATATTGTGATAAAAAGTGCTCACCGCGTTTTCCGGCCAGACAACCAGATCGCTGTTCCATTCCTGTTCGGTCAGTTCCCGATATAATGACAACCGTTTGCTCAAAGCCTCCGGATCCCATTTGGTGGCCTGAGGCAGGTTGCCCTGAATCAGACTCGCGCGCAGCGGCTGCCCCTCGGGCTGGGTCCAGGTGATCTGCAATAATCCGTAACCCAGCAGATGCAGGGCAACAAACAGCAGCAACAGGCCGAGTTGTTTGCGTCGGCTACGATAGAGCAGGATCAGTAACAACAATGCCGCGCCCAGCAAGGTGACCCAGCCCAGACCATAACTGCCCAGCACTGGCGCATAACCGGCCAGGCCACTGTCGATCTGGCTGTAGCCCAGATTCAGCCAGGGGAAACCGGTCAAAAACCAGCCGCGAACCCATTCCAGCCCGATCCACAACGCCGGAAAAACCAGTAACAGGCTCAATAAACGCTGATGCCGATGTCTGGCAAGCGCGTTGCGTATCCGCACGGCGAGATAGCCGAGTAATCCGTAATAGAGCGCGACAAAAGCGACGAACAGGGCAGTTAACAAGGCCGCCAGCATGACCGAGGCAGAACCAAACTCATGAATGGCGACATACACCCAGGAGACACCGACGCCGAACAGGCCAAGCCCGAACAGATAGCCACTGAACAGAGCCTGCCGCGGCGTGGCATCCAGCCACAGATAGAACAGTAATGCCGGGGCCAGATAGGCCAGCGGCAGAAAGACGAACGGTTCAAACGCCAGCGGCAGGGCTGCGCCGGCCAGAAGCGCCAGGCCATAGCGGGCATGGCGCTGGCTTAACAAGGGTTCAGCCGCCCCGCGCACTGCTGCGTTCGACGCTCTCGGCTTGCGCCGGGGTTTCGAGCTGACGTACCTCCAGCAGATGGACCTGGCGATTGGTTGCCCGCAGGACACGGAACTGCAGATTCCCCAGCTCGATCACTTCGCCACGCTTGGGCAGATGTCCCAGCTGATTGATCACCAGGCCACCAATCGTGTCGAATTCTTCGTCACTATAATCGGTACCGAAGTGATGATTGAAATCCTCGATGGGCGTAATGCCCTTGACCGTAGCGGTCTGGTTTTCATGTTGCAGGATCTGCGTATCTTCCTCGAAGTCGTGCTCATCCTCAATCTCGCCGACAATCTGCTCCAGCACGTCCTCGATGGTCACCAGGCCGGCCACGCCACCGTATTCATCGACCACGATCGCCATGTGGTTACGATTGGCGCGAAACTCCTTGAGCAGCACGTTCAGTCGTTTGCTTTCGGGAATGATGACGGCGGGACGCAGGATATCGCGAATATTCAGCCGGCTTTGTTCGCCTTCGAGAAAATAGGGCAGCAGATCCTTGGCCAGCAGAATGCCGATCACATCGTCCTTGCTCTCTCCCACGGCCGGAAAGCGCGAGTGGGCGGAATCGATCACCGTTTTTAATATCTGTTTGGGATCGGCATCGCGTTCGACGACGGTCATTTGCGAGCGCGGGATCATGATATCGCGCACCTGCATGTCGGAGACCTGCAGGACACCTTCGATCATGGCCATGGCATCGATGTCGATGACCTGATTACGGTGTGCTTCGTGCAGGGCTTCCTGTAGCTGGTCCAGATCTTTCAGGTCGCCCTGCAGGGCCTGACCCAGCCGTTCCAGCCACGATTTTTGCGGTTTGGTATCTTTGTCGGGGTTCCCCGATCGATCTTCGCTCATTGCGCTTCTTCCAGTCGGTAAGGATTGGTATAGCCCAGTTCTTCCATGATGCTGATTTCCCGACGCTCCATTGCTTCTGCCTCGTCCTGTTGCAGATGATCATACCCCAGTAAATGCAGGGTGCCGTGTACTACCATATGCGCCCAGTGGGCTGTCTCTTGCTTGCCCTGTTCAGTGGCCTCGCGCTGTACCACCGGGGCACAGATCACCAGATCACCGAGCAAAGCCAGTTCGACCTCGGGTGGACACTCGAACGGAAACGACAAGACGTTGGTCGGTCCGCTTTTGTGCCGGTATTGCTCGTTCAGTTCGGCGCTTTCGGCTTCCTCGACGAGGCGTACCGTTAATTCAGCCTCTTCACGCTTCTCGGCCTGCAGAGCCGCGCTGGCCCAGCGCTGAATTTCCGCGTCAGGGGGGCCGGTCGCCGCGATCCGCTGCACCTCCACTTCAATACTCATGGCAACGGATCTTCGCCGCGCGCCTCGTACGCCTGGACAATGCGTTGCACCAGCGGATGGCGTACCACGTCCCTGGCGTTAAAAAAGGTAAAGCTGATCCCTTCCACGTCCTTCAGCACTTCAATCACCTGGCGCAGCCCCGATTGCTGGTTGCGTGGCAGATCCACCTGGGTCACGTCGCCGGTCACCACTACTGTGGAACCAAAACCGATCCGGGTCAGGAACATCTTCATCTGTTCCACGGTGGTGTTCTGCGCCTCATCGAGAATAATGAACGACTCGTTCAGGGTGCGCCCGCGCATGTAGGCCAGTGGCGCCACTTCGATCACGTTACGCTCCATCAGCCTGGCCACCGTTTCAAAGCCCAGCATTTCGTACAGTGCGTCGTAGAGCGGGCGCAGGTACGGGTCGATCTTCTGCGCCAGGTCACCGGGCAAAAAGCCCAGGCGCTCGCCCGACTCCACCGCCGGGCGGGTCAGCACCAGCCTTCGTGCTTCCTCGCGCTCCAGCGCCTGAACGGCCGCCGCCACGGCGAGATAGGTCTTGCCGGTCCCGGCCGGGCCGATACCAAAATTGAGATCGTTGTCCTTGAGGTTACCCAGGTATTGTTTCTGGTTCGGGCCGCGCCCGCGGACTGTGCCGCGCGGGGTGGTCAGGATCACCTCATCTTTCGGTGTGATGTCCGCCACCAGCGCAGCGACGCCGGACTCCTGTAAATGGAGATTCACCTGCGACGGATTCAAGGTCTGGTGTTCAGTTTCGGCATACAAATCGCGCAGCACCTCGCCGGCCGCCTGCACCGAACGGCTGTCGCCGATCACCCGGAAATTGTTGCCGCGATTGTTCACTTCCACGCCCAGACGCCGTTCAATCTGGCGCAGATGCTCGTCGAACTGACCACACAGGTTGGCCAGCCGCTGATTATCAGCGGGTTCGAGAACGATATCGGTGGAAAAAGCGTGGTTGGTCAAGACGGGATCTGGGTTATCTTAAAGGTACAGGCAATCAGGCACAGCGGACGGACTGGCTCACCAGTTCGCCGCGCAGGGAGTTGGGCATAGCTTCGGTAATCGTCACCTCGACAAACTCACCGATCAGTTCGGAATCACCCTTGAAGTTTACCACACGATTGTTGGCCGTGCGCCCGGCAAGTTGGCCCGGATCTTTCCGGGAAGGGCCGCTGACCAGAATCTGCTGGGTGGTGCCGATCATGTTGCGGCTGATTTCGGCCGTCTGCTGATTGATGCGATCCTGCAAAATGGCCAGTCGCTGTTTTTTTACGTCCAGTGGCACATCGTCCGGTAAAGAGGAGGCAGGCGTTCCCGGCCGGGCGCTGTAAACAAAGCTGAACGAATGATCGAAGCCGATTTCGGCGATCAGATCCATGGTCGCCTCGAAGTCGGCATCACTCTCGCCCGGGAAACCGACAATAAAATCCGAGGAAAGACTGATGTCCGGACGCACCTCGCGCAGGCGCCGGATAGTCGCCTTGTATTCAATGGCAGTATGCTTGCGTTTCATCAGCGCCAGAATCCGATCCGAGCCGCTTTGCACCGGCAGGTGCAGGTGACTGACCAGCTCGGGCACCTCGGCATAGGCCTGAAACAGGCTCTCGTTCATTTCCAGCGGATGGGAAGTGGTATAACGAATCCGATCGATACCGTCGATAGCGGCCACGTACTGGATCAGCAGGCCGAGATCGGCCAGCTCGCCGTCATCCATCACGCCACGATAGGCATTGACGTTCTGCCCCAGCAGAGTCACCTCGCGCACGCCGCGCTCGGCCAGCTCCGCTACTTCAGCAATCACATCATCGAATGGCCGGCTGAACTCCTCGCCACGGGTATAGGGCACCACGCAAAAACTGCAGTACTTGCTGCACCCTTCCATAATGGACACAAAGGCGCTGGGACCGTCGGTCCGGGATTCGGGCATGTGGTCGAATTTTTCGATCTCGGGGAAAGAGATGTCCACTACCGGGCGTTTGCGGGCGCGTGCATCGTCCAGCATCTGCGGCAGACGGTGCAGGGTCTGGGGACCGAAGACCAGATCCACATAGGGTGCGCGCTTCAAGATGGCATCCCCTTCCTGACTGGCGACACAGCCGCCCACACCAATCACCAGCTCCGGGCGGGCCTGTTTCAGTTCGCGCCACATACCCAGGTGGGAGAATACTTTCTCCTGGGCCTTTTCGCGCACCGAGCAGGTGTTGAGCAGCAATACATCGGCTTCGTCGACCTGATCGGTCAACTCCAGGCCGTGCGACGCCCACAGCACGTCGGCCATCTTGGCCGTGTCGTACTCGTTCATCTGGCACCCAAAAGTCCGTATGTGAAGCTTGCCCATTTTTTAACCAGTTAAATTCGGGAGCGCAAAGGTAGCATTTTCACTCCGGCGTTTCCAGTAGTGCAAATATCTATACTCCTGTATTTATCATACACTCAGGTCAGTGGCCGCAGCCATGCGAGCCGGACGATCCCGACCGCCAGGGAGGAGCAATGCTTGAAAATGTCTTTGTCCAGTTCGGAACCATCATTGGCCTGGCCGCCGTCGTCGGGGCGCTGGCCCAGTGGCTGCGCCAGCCGCTGATCGTCGCCTTTATCGCGGTCGGGATCCTGCTGGGTCCCTCGGCGCTGGGCTGGGTCACCCATAGCAGCGAGATTGAGCTGTTCGCCCGCCTGGGTATTGCCCTGCTGCTGTTCGTAGTCGGCCTGAAGCTGGACCTGCACATCATTCGCAGCGTCGGCCCGGTCGCTCTGGTCTCCGGTCTGGGGCAGGTGATTTTCACCTCGGTGATCGGCTATCTGATCGGTCTGGCGCTGGGCATGGAACATGTTACCGCCCTCTACGTGGCGGTCGCCCTGACCTTCTCCAGCACGATCATTATCGTCAAACTGCTGTCGGACAAGCGCGAGGTCGATTCCCTGCATGGGCGGATCGCGGTGGGCTTTTTGATCGTGCAGGACATCGTGGTAGTGCTGGTCATGATCGCCCTGACCGCGTTTGGCAGCCAGAGCAGCACCGATCTCAATATGCTTCAGGAAGCGCTGTTCATTCTGCTCAAAGGGGTGCTGATGCTGGGCAGCGTGGCCCTGTTAATGCGCTATATCCTGCCAGCCCTGTTGCATCGTCTGGCCCATTCGGCGGAGTTGCTGATGCTGTTTGCCATTGCCTGGGCGGTGCTGGGTGCCGCTGCCGGTGATGCGCTGGGTTTCAGCAAGGAAGTGGGTGCCTTTCTGGCCGGAATTTCCATCGCCTCCACTCCCTACCGTGAAATGGTGGCCGCACGTCTGGTCAGTCTGCGCGATTTTCTGTTGCTATTCTTTTTTATCGAGCTGGGTGCCAGCCTGGAACTGGGGACCCTCGGGGCCCAGCTGGGCGCGGCGGGACTCTTCTCGGTCTTCGTGCTGATTGGTAATCCGCTGATCGTCATGGCCATCATGGGCTATATGGGCTATCGCAAACGGACCGGTTTTCTGGCCGGTCTGGCAGTGGCGCAGATCAGTGAGTTCTCACTTATCCTGGCGGCTCTGGGCCTCAGCCTCGGTCATCTGGGCCAGGAGACCGTCGGCCTGATTACCCTGGTGGGGCTCATCACGATCAGTCTCTCCACCTATATGATTCTCTATTCACATCCGCTGTACGATCGCCTCGCCCCGTATCTTGGGATCTTCGAACGCAAGGTTGCCTACCGTGAATCAGGCCAGACAGCGGGGGACACCGAGGAGGCCAGCATTCTGCTGTTCGGCCTGGGGCGTTTCGGTGCGACTGTAGCAGCCAACCTGCGCGGCCACGGTTACCGGATTCTCGCGGTGGACTTCGACCCGGAAGTGGTCCGGCTGCACACCCGTGAAGGCTACGCCGCCCGTTATGGCGATGCCGAGGATCCTGAGTTTCTCGCCACGCTGCCACTGGATCGGGTGCGCTGGGTCATCAGTACCATTCGGGATCGAAGCATCAACCGTATGCTACTCAGTGGTCTGCGCCAGCAGGGCTATCATGGCCGGATCGCGCTCTCCACTGCCCATCGTCATGATGCCCAGATGTACGCGCAGGATGACATCGATCTGGTGCTGGTACCCTATGCCGATGCCGCCAGGGAAGCCGCCGAGCGGATCCTGGCCGCCGACGCGCAGCCCGGCGAGCGCTCGACCTGATACCGTACTCAGTCGATGACCGATTCGGAGGCGATCTTGTGAATGCTCAGATCGGCGCCGCGATACTCCTCTTCCTGGCTCAGACGGATTCCGACCAAGGCTTTGAGCAGGCCATAGACCAGCAACCCGCCAAGCAACGCAATCCCCACACCGATCAGAGTCCCGACCAGCTGGGCCATGAAACTGACGCCAGCCATGCCCCCGAGGGCTTCCAGGCCGAAAATACCGGCCGCCAGTGCGCCCCAGGCACCGCAGAGGCCATGCAACGGCCAGATCCCGAGCACATCATCGATACGCCATTTGTTCTGGGCCTGCATGCAGCCCCAGACGAACAACGCCCCCGGCTACCGCGCCAGTCATCAGCGCACCAGGTGGATGCATGATATCGGAACCGGCACAGACGGCCACCAACCCGCCAGTGGACCGCTATGCACGAAACCGGGATCATTTTTGCCCGTCACCAGCGCGGCGAGAATTCCGCCGACCATGGCCATCAATGAGTTGATGGCCGCCAGCTGCGGATAGAAGCGGGTCCGCTCGGCGAGCCCGCCGGAGATGATGGCCGGAATGGCCGCGGCAAACGTCAACAAGAAGAAAAATTTCACCAGCTCATCACCGCTGTTTGCGGTCAGCGCTGGCGCGGCCTGGAAAAAACCCGTGCCGCAGGCAATGACGTAACCGATAAAAACAGGCGATCGTCGAGGCGGCGAAATCGCTGATGATCTTGACCAGGGCGTTGACCTGATTCTTTTTACGCACCGTGCCAACTTCCAGAAAAGCAAAGCCCGAATGCATGGCCAGCACCATGATGGCCCCCGAGAAGAATGAGCAGCACGTCAGTAGCGGTTTGAAAATGTTCCATCTTGTTATCCTGAAAATACTCAAAGTTGGTTCAGGATTTAGCAAGATACGCATCACTTCGGCGCTGACAGTATTTACAAGCAGTTAGAAAAACCCGACGCCTTGCAAGGGATCCATTATGCGCCGTTTTTAGTGCAATACTGTAATATTGTATAGACCGCACCATAATAGCGCGTTAAGGGGGCTCCCCGGCCCGGCACTCAGCGCGAGCGAAAACCGCGTGGCAGGATCACTTCCAGGGCATCGCTGAATAGTGGGCCGGCACGCTGACACAATGGTTCGATGAGTGATTCATCCCGATTGAGGGTCTGCCAGGCGAGGGGATCGATGGGCTGGACATAGACCTCACTATTGCTATCGAGCCCCTGCTCGGCCAGGCCGGTGATACTGTTGGCGATATGGACAATACAGGCCTCAACCAGATGCGCCGGCGCCTCCGTCGGCCGGTGATGGTAATCGACCGCTGCACATAACGAGTCGGGCATTTGCCAGGCCCTGAGCAGCTCCCCGCCGATACGGGCGTGATCGAAACCCAGCAGACGCTGTTCGGCCTCGAAGTCTCCGCAGGGCTGTTCCGCGGCCAGTTCGATCGCGGCGCGCGACTGTTCAGGCAGGCGGTTATACATCACCAGTTTGCCAATATCGTGCAACAGGCCTGCGACAAACAACCGCTCGCTATGTAACACATGGCACTCTTCGGCCAGTAACTGGGCCACCACCGCACAATACACACTGTGTCGCCAGAAATGGACCATGTTTAACAGATCGGTCGGAATCCGCGAGAAGGTCTCCACTGCGGAAGCGGCCAGCACCAGGCCGCGCAATTCACGCAGACCGATCACTGTCACGGCCCGGGAAACCGTTTCGATACGGGATGGAAAACCGTAAAAGGAGCTGTTCACAATCTTGAGCAGGCGGGCCGTCAAACTCGCGTCCTGGCTGATCACCTTGCCCAGTTCACTGGCCGAAGTCTCGGGTTCCTCGACCATTTCATTGACCCGCAAACAAACTTCCGGCAGGGAAACCAGGCGCACGGCCCCACCGACCAGCTCAGAAGGAGAAATACCGGCAGGATAGTCGCCGGAAGCCTGTGGGGTTACATCACTCATTGAAAAAAGTTAGCGACTGTCGCAGCAACAACTTTAACAAGGGTTTACTCACCGGCTTCCTCGCGGCGTTTGGCCAGGCTCAATTGCGCCATCTGACTGACCCCGGACAGAGGATCCCCGCTCAGACGCTGCAGGGTGGGGACAGCAGTATTCCAGTTGCGCGCCACCTCCAGACGAACCTCCCCATTGTTATCCGTCGCGAGGATCGCCAGCGCCCTGGCCGGGACATATTCAAAACGGGCTACCACACTGCGCACAGCCGGTTCGGGATCGTGGGCCAGTTTGAGGAATGTCCGATCGGCTGTATCAAGATTGGTGGCCACACCAATGCGTACCTGGGGATGCGAATCGTCCGCCAGTTGATGCAGCAGTTCGGGTGGCGCACGACGGTTGCGGGCGACTCGCTGGCGCACTTCCCAGTCGCTGTCCCGGGCCAGCGTTTGCAGGCGCTCGGCCGAAGTAGCAGGATGGGACGCGTCCCGCCGGCGCTGCTGTGATTCATCGGCCAGCGCCGGGGGCAGGGCCAGTAACAGAATCAGGCTCCCTGCAACGGACCATCGGGCATAACGCATGGCGGGTTCCTTGTCATGACGGAATCGGGCAAGTGCCTATCCTTCCCCGCCCGCCTTATTTCGTCAAGCTTTGTTCGAGTGTGCCGACAACCTTTATCAGGCAAGGACGGTGTATCACCTGAAAACTGTCCTGACGACTTTGCCTGGCCCGGCATATCCCGATATGCTTGAAACGTGTCAGGCCTGCTGCCATATAACACCAACAACGATAATCGTGATGGAAGACGACGAGAATAACATTCCCCGCATTCTGACCGTAGACGACTCCCGCGTAATGCGCCGGGCCATGACCAAGGTTCTGGGCAAGGCATACCACGTGATAGAGGCCGAGCACGGCGAGGATGCCTGGACCTATCTCACCAACGACCCTGATATCCAGGTAGTCTTTACCGATCTTTCCATGCCCTATCTGGACGGCTTCGGTCTGCTGGAGCGCATGCGCGAGTCGGACGAGGATCATCTGCGCGAAATGCCGGTCATCATTATCACCGGCAAGGAGGATGACGACGAAACCAAGCAACGGGCGCTGGACAAGGGCGCATCCGACTTTATTACCAAGCCCTTTGATTCGATCCAGTTACAGGCCCGCGCCAAAGCCCACGTCAACTTCGAGCAGACCACCCGCAAACTCAGCGAAACCTCGGACAAACTGCAACAACAGGCGGCAATCGATCAGGTCACCGGTCTGAGCGGACAGACCTACTTCTGCCGTGCGGCCGATGAAAGTCTGGCCTATTTCAAACGTCACGGCGGTCAGTTCACGCTGTTGCGCATGGATATCGATAATTTCAATGCCCTGTTTATCGCCAACGGCAAACCTCTGGCTGATAAAATACTGCAACAGATCGGCAAGACCCTGACCCACCTGGTGCGCAAGGAAGATATGCTGGCCCGCATCGGACTGGCCAAGTTCGCCATGTTGTTGCGTGACACGCCGATAGAAGATGCCACTCGACTGGCCGAGCGGATATGTCAGGAAATCAACGCCCTGAGTTTTGATGCCGGGGGACAGCAACTGCATGTCACTGTCAGCATTGGTCTGTTCGAACCGCACCTGAACGAGGACTCGGAAATCCATGCCCTGATTGCAGAGACCGAAAAATACCTGGACAAGGCGATCGAAGCCGGTGGCAACCAGATGGTAGTCAAATCCCTGCGCAAGGGGGGCGGCGGTGCCGAGCACCTTGATGTACAACAGGCGCTCAAGCTGCTTGCCGAAGGCAAGGAGGATCTGCTCAAACCCCATCTTGGCAGCCTGATCAGACAGGTCATGCCCCTGTTAAACTACATCGGCCAGCAGTCCACTGATGATATGGCCCGGGCCATTCAGGCGCTCAAGGAAAAGCTGGAAAAATAATCCCTGCGCGCATCCGGCGAGGACATCATTTCATCCACCATAACCGCAAGCGCATTCCCCATTCGGAGGTATAACCCACCTCTCGAAAAGCGATTTCGCCATCAGAATTAATCAATAACGTGGTGGGGACACCACGTACGCCAAAACGACTCGCCAGTCGACCTTCCTCATCCAGCAGAGTGATAAAATTCAGCCCCGCTTCCTGCATGTAATTTTGCACCTCTTCCCTGCCCCCGGATTGCATCGCAACACTGATAACCTGATGGTCACGACTCAATGCCTGGATAGTGTCCTGTTCAAAACGGCAAATCGGGCACCAGCTGGCCCAGAAGTGCAAGACATACGGCTTGCCCGCCAGATCCCGCGAATCGAAATAGGCACCCTGCAACAGGGGCGCACTGTAATCCGGCACCGGGCCGCTAACCAGGTTCCGTTTTTGATACTGTTGCGCACCAAAATAGACCAGCGCAAACACCAGCAACCAGAGCAGAAAGCGGACGGGCCTGGGAAGTTTTTTAATCGGCATGGCGACAGATACCGTTACGGATTATTTCAAACAGAATGAATTGAACCACAGAGGACAAGGGGGTCATAGAGCAATCAAGCACTACCCACAAAGCAAGTAATGTAATACTCTCGCAGAGACGCAGAGCACGCCAAGAATAAACGATATTAGTTACTCTGCGCCTTGGCGTCTCCGCGAGAGTTCTGCTTTGTCCTTCTACTGCACACCAGCTTTGTAGGTCACGTTAGCGAAGCCTACGTGACGGCCTCCGCGCGACAATTATCCCGGTTAATTTTCACCACGAAGACACGAAGGAACGAAGCTAAAATGTCAGGTAGCGCGGTGCGCTACCTGACCTATGCCAATACGCATCTGTCAGGAAAGTTATTCAGTTGTCGGAATAGCGCTGGAACACCAGGGTGGCGTTGGTACCGCCGAAGCCGAAGCTGTTGGACATAACGCAGTTGATATTCGCGTCGTCCTGACGTTCACGGACGATAGGATAACCTTCGGCGCCGGGATCCAGCTCCTGGATATTCGACGAGGCGGCAAGGAAGTTCTCCTGCATCATCAACAACGAGTAGATCGCCTCATTAACACCGGCCGCACCCAGGGCATGACCGGTCAGTGATTTGGTCGAGGCGATAGCCGGCATATTATCACCGAAGACCTCTTTAACGGCTTCCAGTTCACGTATATCACCCACCGGGGTACTGGTGCCGTGGGCGTTGATGTAATCCACCGGTGCCTTGACCTCCTGCAGAGCTTGCTGCATGCAGCGTACCGCCCCTTCACCGGAGGGCTGCACCATGTCGAAGCCGTCGGAGGTGGCCCCGTAGCCGACCAGTTCGGCGTAAATAGTCGCGCCGCGGGCTTTGGCGTGTTCCAGTTCTTCGAGCACCAGCACGCCGCCGCCGCCGGAGATGACAAATCCGTCGCGATTGACATCATAGGTACGCGAGGCAGTCTCGGGGGCGTCGTTATATTTTGAAGAAAGCGCGCCCATGGCATCGAACAGCACGGACAATGTCCAGTGAACTTCCTCTCCTCCGCCGGCAAAAACGATATCCTGCTTGCCCATCTGAATCAGCTCGTAACCGTTACCGATGCAATGGGCCGAAGTAGAACAGGCGGAACTGATGGAATAATTAACGCCCTTGATCTTGAACGGGGTGGCCAGACAGGCGGAGTTGGTGCTGGACATCGTCCGCGGCACCATATAAGGGCCAACCTTGCGTACACCTTTTTCCCGCAGGATATCGGCGGCCTGGACAATATTCTGGGTGGAAGGTCCGCCCGAACCGACAATCAGACCGCTGCGGGGATTGGAAATCTCGCTTTCATCCAGTCCGGCATCGGCAATGGCCTGTTCCATGGCCAGATAATTGAATGCCGCGCCGTCGCCCATGAACCGTTTAAGCTTGCGGTCAATCATCTCATCGAGATTCAGATCGATCGGCCCGTCGATCTGGGAACGAAAACCGAGCTCAGCATACTCGGGATTAAAACGAATTCCGGAATGCCCCTGGCGCAGGGAGTCGGTCACTTCCTCCCGGTTATTGCCAATGCTTGAAACAATTCCGAGACCGGTAATAGCAACGCGTCTTAATGGCATGATCGAATATACAGCTTAAAGTTGGTCAGTTGAGGTAAACAGGCCGACCCGCAAATCTTCGGCGGTATAGATTTCGCGGCCATCGACTTCCAGGCAGGCATCTGCGATGCCCATAAACAGTTTACGCATAATCAATCGTTTCAGGTTAATGCGGTAGGTCACCATTTTGCAATCAGGAGTTACCTGACCAGTAAATTTGACGTCGCCGGCACCCAGTGCCCGGCCGTGGCCCGGTCCACCCATCCAGCCGAGGAAAAAGCCAATCAGCTGCCACATAGCATCCAGCCCCAGACAACCAGGCATCACCGGATCACCTTCAAAATGACACTGGAAGAACCACAAGTCCGGTTTGATATCCAGCTCGGCAATAATCTCACCCTTGTCGAAATTCCCGCCGCTGTCACTGATATGAGTAATCCGATCAAACATCAGCATCGGGGGCAAAGGCAGCTGGGCATTTCCGGGCCCAAACAGCTTGCCGTGACCACACTGAATCAGTTCGTCATAGGTGTAGCTGTGTTTCTTCTGGGCTGAGGCCTCGCTGGCTGAATCCATAAAAATATTATTTCCGATTATCAGTGAGTTATATCCCCCGGGCCTCACAGGAACCCGGGGATGAAAATATCGTCAGGCTATTTTAACTGCGGAACGCGCGGGAAATAAAGCCATTGCGACGGGTTTTCCCGCCTCAGTCCCGGTCACGATGAAATCCGCGTTTCGAGCCGGCAATAAACTCCGCCAGACGGCCTGTCGAATCCGCGCCCAGCTCCTGGAGCTGCTGCAGGCGCGCAGCCAGATCAGCCTCGCCGCGAAACAGGATCCGGTACGCCTGCTTCAGGGTGCGCAGATCCGGAGCCTGATATTCCGCCCGCCTGAGTCCCACCACGTTCAGGCCCCGTACCCGCCCCGGCATCCCGTCGGTAATCATAAACGGCAATACATCCCGCGTAATCTTGCTGTTACCGCCGATCATCGCCAGTTCACCCACCCGGGCGAACTGATGAATCATCACTCCGCCGGAGATAAAGGCGCGATCGGCCACGCTGACAAAACCGCCCAGAGCGGCATACGGCGCAATGATTACCTGATTGGCGAGTACGCAATCATGGCCAAGATGTGCACCGTTCATCAGATAATTGCGATTGCCCAGCCGGGTGTGTTCGTTGGCCACACTGGCTCGATGAATAATAACCGCTTCACGCAGAACATTCTCGTCCCCGAGTGTCACATAACTGGGTGTGGCGGCATCGAACCCGAGATCCTGTGGCAGGCCCCCGATAACCGCATGTTCATGAATCCGGTTCGCATTACCGATCCGGCTGCCGCTGTGCACGACCGCGCCGCTGTGCAGAACATTATTGTCCCCCAGTATGACGTCGTCATGTATCACCACGAACGGACCAATCTGATTGCCACTGCCAAGCCGGGCCTGTTCGGAAACCACCGCAGCGGGATGAATCGTGTTGCTCATGAACAAGTTCGCCTGGATAAAATCATCATATTATCGGTTTTTCAGATAGCCCCGGGGCCGGATTGCCACGGTACTTTTGACCACACTGCAACGCTCGCCGTCGGCACGATAAAAAGCATACTGGAAGGTCGGTGTACTGCGACCCTTTTCGGCCAGTTCGCGACGGATCTGTTCCTCCAGTTCCGGCGGGAACGTGAAACGCAGCTCCAGATCACTGTTGCCCACCTGCTGAAAATCCACCTCATGCGCCCGGGTCCAGACCGCAGTACCGGGAAACAGCCGGGCGCAGGCCAGCGCGGCGATCGGATCCGACAAAGCGCACTGGTAGCCGCCAAACATGGTATTCCCCATATTACGCGAGAACATATTCAATGGCAGCAACAAACGGACACGACGCCAGTCATCGCTCAACTCCAGCACCTTGACCCGCATCAGCCAGAACGGTGGATACCATTGCAGGCGACGCTTTTCGGACAAAAAGTGCAGCCGGCCCAGCAGTTTCAGGAGGTTGAAAGTCATTTAGCTCTGGTATTGATCCCGGATAATACTATACACCTGTAGACTACCGGGTGTAATTGTGTGGCACCACGTTACAATACCAAGCATGCCTGATACCGCAAGACAAACGGAAACACGTCTGCAGGACATACTGCAATTCGACAACCGTTTTGCCCCGCCTGCCGGAACGATTCTACTCTCGCGTAAAACCGACACCGTTTGAAGCCCCGCATCACCTGATCAGTTTCAACCCGGACGTGGCCCGACTGCTGGGTATTGATCCGGACCGGGTATCCCCCGCTGAATGGATCGATCTCATCAGCGGGCGCCGCTTGCCGGCCGAATGCGAACCGCTGGCGATGCTGTATGCCGGCCACCAGTTCGGTCACGTTGTCCCGCAACTGGGGGATGGCAGGGCGACTCTGCTGGGCGAGATACGCAATCAACAGGGCGAGAAGTACGATATCCAGCTCAAGGGCAGCGGCCTGACCCCCTATTCCTGCGGCGGGGACGGCCGTGCCGTGCTGCGCTCCACCATTCGTGAATACCTTTGTTCCGAGGCGATGCACGGACTCGGTATTCCCACCACGCGGGCCCTGGCCATTGTCGGCAGCGATGCCGAGGTCTATCGCGAACAGATCGAAACCGGTGCTATTCTGGCACGTATTGCATCCTCGCATTTACGCTTCGGCTCCTTCGAGGTCTTTTATCACCGCGACCAGCATGACGCCGTGCAGCAACTGGCCGACTTTGTCATCGCCGAACACTATCCCGATCTGGCAACACACGACAAACCGTATGTTGCCCTGCTCGAAGAAGTCGTCCGGCGCACCGCCCGGCTGATCGCCCGGTGGCAAGCGGTCGGCTTTGCCCATGGCGTGCTGAATACCGATAACATGTCGATCCTGGGCCTGACCCTGGATTACGGTCCCTTCGGAGTTATGGAGCAGTATCAGCCCGGCTATATCTGCAATCACTCTGACTTCCACGGCCGTTATGCCTTTGACCAGCAACCGGGTATCGGTCTGTGGAACCTGAACCGTCTGGCCCAGGCATTAATCCCGCTGATGAGTGTCGAGCAGGCCAAAGTCACGCTGGAGCAATACGAACCGCTGTTCGTCGATCACTATTTTGAGTTGATGCACGCCAAACTGGGACTGAAAAACCAGGATGACATGAGCCGGGAACTGATCAGCGATTTGCTGTCGGCCATGCAGGCCAACCAGGTGGATTATACCCGGCTGTTCCGGGCGCTGTGCGATTTTGTTCCCCCTCCACAAGCCCGCAATGAAGCGATCCGCAACCTGTTTGTCGAGCGCGAAGCGTTCGATATCTGGGCACAACAATATCGCCGGCAGCTGGAGCGGGAGCAGAACCACGTTACGTCACGTCGGGAAGCAATGCGCCAGGTCAATCCCAAATATGTATTGCGTAACTACATGGCCCAGATCGCCATCGACAAGGCACAGCAAAACGATTTCAGTGAAATAGACAGATTGCTGGACATCCTGCGCGATCCCTTCGCCGAACATCCCGACATGGACCATTACGCCGGCGAGCCACCCGGGTGGGCCAATCAGATTGAGGTGAGTTGTTCTTCATAGGCCTGCGGCCGGGACGAGGGCCGAGGTACAAGCAGGATACAGGTATGTAAAACACACCCTCAATTTATTTTTTTGCCTCAGGAGGTAAAGGTCTAGCGTCGCAGACACATACTACTCGGCCCTCGTAACTCGTCCCTCGTTACTGACAGTCCGAAGGACTGTCAGCCGGCTGCCCCGCAGGATCCACACGCCCCGCTGCCCCCGATACTCTGGAAGACGTTGTTGAAGACAAATGAGGCACGTCCTTCTTCGGTATAGTCAATGTCGCAGCCTTTGAGGTAACTCAGAGCAATGGCATCCACTACCACCTTGATACCGTCTCTATCGAGCACTTTGTCACGAGGGTCGAGAATTTCCGCATAAGTCATGCCGTAGGTCATACCACCGCAACCACCGCCGGTTACAAAAATGCGAATGCCTTCGATGCCGTCCTCGGCGTTTTGCATAATAGCTCGCAGCTGGCTCGCAGCCTTGTCGCTGATTTGTATATCCTGCGAGTTAATCTCCGGTTCAAACGCCAGCGCCTGACTCATGCTGTTTACCTCCTGACGGGCGGCCTTGCGAGACCGCGGTGAATTACAGATAATAATCGAGTCTGTTACCAATCTTATCATACAGACATGGCGATACCAGTAATGGTTCCCTATGCCGATCCAAACCATCACCCGGAGTAATCACATGACACATAAGGTTTTCTGCCAGGTTCTCAAGCGCGAGGCGCCGGCGCTGGAAGAGGCGCCTTATCCGGGAGAAATCGGGCAGCGCATTGTGGAGAACATCTCGGCCGAAGGCTGGCGCCAGTGGCTGGAGCGTTTGACCACAATCATCAACGAAAACCGCCTCAGTACCGCCGACCCGCGTCATCTGGATATGATTGAAGAACATATGCTGGGCTTTTTGTTTAATGAAAGCGATCAGGGCCATTTACCCAGCGGCTATGTTCCCCGCGATAAGTCATCGTAATCCCTTATGAAATTCTGTAGCGAATGCGGATATCTGGTTAATAGTCGTATACCCGAAGGGGATAACCGACTCCGCTATGTCTGCGATCAATGCCACACGATTCATTATCACAATCCCAAGATTGTTGCCGGGACCTTGCCGGTATGGGAGGACAAGGTATTGCTGTGCAAGCGCGCCATCGAACCCCGTTACGGTACATGGACCCTGCCGGCCGGGTTCATGGAACTGGGCGAAACCATGGAACAGGCGGCATTACGCGAATCAGAAGAAGAAGCCTGCGCCAATGTTGAAATCGACCACATATACACTCTGATCAGTCTGCCGCATCTCAACCAGGTGTATGTCATGTACCGCGCCCGGTTACTGGATCTCGATTTCGCCGCTGGCGAGGAAAGCCTGGAGGTCCGGCTGTTCGATGAGAACGAAATTCCCTGGCAGGAGCTGGCCTTTCGCACCATACACTATACGCTGGAACGGTTTTTCGACAATCGCCGCCGGGGCAGCTTTCCGGTCTACACCCACACGATCGATGCCAACAACCGCGCCCCGTAAACAAGCGTCTGAACAACAGACATTTCATGTAGCAGTGTCAATATGAAGAGCTGTCGAGCCTCCGGCGTGGTATTCACCGTTGTCCAGAAAACGCCATCGCGCTAATTCAGGTGACCGGATATTACAAACAGCTTCTCAGGTTTTAGTTACCGCCCCGGGATTGCCACCGGATACGGTAGAGATACCACTTTCCGTCCAGTTTGTGCCAGCGCATCATGACCGAATAGTGTTGCCCCTGTTCGGGTAACACGTTCCTGCCTCCGAGTAACAACGCATCAAGCCTAACGTCCGCCTGATCGCTCTGTACCCGAATATTCCGGTTATGGGTCACGATCCTGATATCGGGATAACGTCGAAAATAATACAGCATCATGGCCCGGAGTTCTCGCTGCTGCAGATTCTCAGCAGTACGAAACTCCTCCGCCAGATGCTCCAGCACCGGACCGGTGCGCCGCGCCTCGATCCCGGCCTGCATGGCCGCAATGGCCCGGGCAATTTCTCCGGCATCATCCTCCGGCTCACCACAGCCAGCCATCAGCAAAGCCCCAATCCCGACCAGCCCCCAGACAATCGCTGAAACTGTGATACGCATCATTACCTCGGTCAACAATTTCGTTATGTTTAACCTGACCGTGACCTTCCCGTCATGGCACCGGTGTCGCTACTGACTCGCAAGACTGCAATAACAGGGTTCCACATCACTCATGACCATCTTTGTCTCACGCCTGCTGAACCGCCTCAACCCGCCAATCCGGGTCATCGATTTACAGCGTCTGCTGGAATCCCTGGCAGCTCGTCAGCCGCTGGTCTATCGTGGCCTGGTTACGCTGGTCGCCCTGGCAGGCTATCTGTTATTGCTACTGTTTCCATTGATTGCCCTGAGCCTGATAAGTGACCTGCCTCGGCAATGGCAAATCGCCAGTAGCTGGCAGGACTGGTTATGGAATGCTCTCGATCTGCTCATCATTCTGTTCGCCCTGGCCCTGAGCACGCCATTATTGTTCAACCGCATTGCTTTGCCCCGGGGGCTGGAAATTCATCGGCAAAACGCGCCAAAATTGTTTCAGCTGGTGGAGCAACTGCGACAGGACTTCAAATATCCGGTCCTCGATCAGATCATCCTGCGCGAAAATTTTGACGTTGAAGTAGTCCGTACACCGCGTCATGGTCTGCCTCTGCTCTACCATCACAGCCTGGTAATCGGGCTCGACAGTTTGCTGACCCTGCCACCGAACCATTTCAAATCCGTGCTGGCCCGGCGCATTGGCCAACTCAGTGGCATTCATAATCGGCATATCGGCTGGCTGGCTTCCCTGTGTCAGACCTGGCAGCATTATCATCAGGCTTTCAAACAACAAAGATCGCCGCTGGCGCGCCCCCTGCAATGGCTTTTCGCCATCTACGCCCCGTTTTATACAGCGCTGGCTTTTTATGCCGTGCGTCAGAACGAGCTGGAAGCGGATCGCTACGCCCTGGATATCGCCAATGACGATGAGATAGCCAGCCTGTTCTCCCAGCTCATTGTCACCGAAACGTTTTTAACAACCCGCTTCTGGCCCAAGATCACCCAGCTGGCCCGGCGCGAGGGTACGCCGGAACACTGTCCCTATGCCGGCATGGTTCAGGTGCTACGGCGTGGTCTGAATCGCGAACAGATGCAACAATGGATCAGGGAAGCTTTTGAATCCCCTTCAGATGTCAAAAACCCTGCACCGTCATTGCAACAACGGCTGGAAAATATCGGCCATCACAAACCCGCTTCTCCGCAACCGATCAAGGAAACCGCGGCCGACACCTTTCTGGACCCGATGGTCAAACAGAAGATCGTCGACAAATTCGACCAGCGCTGGCTGGCAAAATTAAAACACCGGTCGCATACCTCAGGATAAGCAAGGCAACTTTTCCGCAAATGAACGCGAATAAACGCAAATAATTAATATTTAACGTTTATTCGCGTTCATTTGCGGACCGGGTTTATTTTATCCGGGGACGAACTCAGTTCTTCGAGACGGGCATAGACTGTTGCAGCGGCGGCTGGTGGGATTGCAGGAACCAGCGGTCGATGACCACCTTGCGGGTGAACCAGTGAGTCTGCATCAGGCGACTGGCCAGCACCTGTTTGATTCCCAGTGGCAGACGTTCTAGCAACGAGGGCGTTGGCTGGCGTTCACCAAATCGCTGCTCCAGCCTCTGTTGATAAGGCTGAAGTTTTTCCTTCGAATAATCACCGGCTGCCTCACGAATGACCTGTGCCGCCAGCAAGGCGGATTCAATCGCCGGGCGTATGCCTTCCCCACTTTGCGGATAGGCCAGACCCGCCGCATCGCCAATCAACAGCACACCTTCATCCACCACCTGGCGCAAGGCATGGGGGTAAAGCAGGTAGGCATGGCCCTGAAACTTGTCGGTAATATCGAAGTCGAGTCGTCCCGACTCGCGCAAAAAGTCACAAAAGGCGCGCACATGGTCTGACAGACGGTGATTCTCTTCCCGTCCCAATCCGACATTCAGATAATCGCCCTTGCGGAAGATCCAGCCATAGCCTTTGAGATCCGGCGTGAAGAACAATTCAGGAACTTCGGGTTCGGTATGACAGCCCGCCTTTTGCTCCTCGCTCATTTCAAACTCGATTTCCTGGGCAGCGACCACCTGTTCGCTGCTGCCCAGTTTGGCGCCAATGCGCCGGGCAACGGGACAAAAATGCCCCCCCGCCCCGATCACCAGCGAAGCCCGGATCTCGCCGTTGATCAGCCAGCTCTCCCCGTCGCGTTCCATCGTTTTGAAGGCCTGGCCCAGCATCAATTCGGCACCGCTACGTCGTAGCAGGTATTCGTCGAACTCACGACGACGAATACCGTAGCTGACCGGCTCGTCCTGATAGTGGGTTTCTACCTGCTTTTGACCCAGCTGACTGATCCGAAAACCACTGATCGGTTGCAAAGTACGGCCCTGGCGATAATCGTCCAGGTCGATTTGCAAGGTATCCATGACTGCCGGGGTGACCCAGCCGGCACAGACCTTGTCACGGGGGAACTCGCGCTTGTCCATCACAGCGATGCGCAGCGGGGTGTCGCGCAATGCCCGGGCGAGAGAAGAGCCGGCGGGTCCACCGCCGACGATCAGTATATCCACTTGCGTCATATTGCCCTCGTTAATCAGCATCCCGGGTATATAAATAGGCGCGAGACCATGGCAGCTGATTATGTTGCGCGCGGGTAAAGACGACCTGGAACAGCTGTAACTCACCACTGGTAAATGCGGCGATCGAACCGCACAGATAGAGGCGCCAGGCTCTTACAAACTCTTCATCAAACATCTCCCGGACCGTCTCGACATTCTCCTCATAACGGGCCAGCCAGTGTTCCAGGGTCTTGGCATAATGCAAACGCAGGTTCTCGACGTCCTGTATTGAGAAGCGGCAGGGTTCGAAAATATCCATCATCTCGCGCAGGGAAGGCGGATAGGCACCGGGGAAAATTCGCCGTTCGATCCAGGGATTCATGGGACCGGCCACGTTGCGGCCAATGGTATGTATCAATCCGCGCCCGTCGGGTTCGAGACACCGGTCGATGACCTGACCCAGCTCGCTGTAATCCCGGATTCCGACGTGTTCGAGCATACCGACCGAGACAAATACATCAAAGCTGCCCCGGATGTTGCGATAATCGTCCTCCACGTATTCGACTTTGTCACTGAGCCCTTGCTCTTCGGCCTGCTCACGGGCAAATCGGAGCTGTTCACGGGAGATGTTATAGGCCTTGACCGTTACGCCATAATGTTTGGCCATAAAACGTGACAGACCGCCCCAGCCACAGCCGGCTTCAACCACCCGATCACCTGGTTTCAGTTGCAACTTGCGGCAGATGTGATGCAGCTTGGTTGTCTGCGAATCTTCCAGCGACATCTGGGGATCGGGGAAATAGGAACAGGTGTACTGCATGGCCACCTTGTCCAGCCACAGGCGATAGAATTCATTGCTGATGTCGTAATGATGATAAATATTGTCCCGGGCCTGGGACAGTGAGTTGGCGATACGCCGGTGACCCAGCCAGTTCACCAGCTTGCGAAACCCGCCCTGCTTGCCATTACGCTTGAGTCCGCCATACACCTCTTCGAGAAAGCGCACCATGTCGCCCTCGAAACTGATCCGCCCGGCACTGTAAAGATCGCCGAAATGCAGCTCGGGATGAAGCACCAGCTTCCAGACCGCCAGCCGATCGTTAAAACGCAGGCTCGCCACCGGTTCTTCTACCTTGTTAATCTGTTTCCCGTCCCATAACGAGACATTAACCGGCGGGTGATCGGCCACTTCCATAATCTTGTTAACAAACCAGCGGTCCAGGGCGGTGACACGACCAAATGGATGGCTGCCGTTCTGGCGCACTTTTCTGGCGCGGGTCCCGATACGTCGGTCGCCCTGCTCCTCAACCCCCCAGGCCTGCTTTTTGCGTTCGGTAAGTGTCAAAGAAGGGGATGACGTTGTCGATGAGTCTGGTTCTGCTTTGTGTTGTTGCTCGCGCATCATGCACTCCGTTTCATGTAGAATAATAGCGTCGCGTCTACTGAAGATACTTACGTCCCAGCCCCCCTTGACTATGCCGGATATTCCCGCAATTATCCAGTGCCCCAGCCTGAGGATTAATACCAGTTTATGTCGAAGTATTTCGCCGCCATCGCCCGCCTGCTGCTCGTTGTCACACCGCTTTTCATCATGCCCCGGGCCTTTGCCGACTATCCCGCCGGCGAGCTGGACTTCTCGATGCAGGTCGAGCATAACGAAACCCGCTGGCGTTATGCCAACCAGACTCTGACCAGCAAAAGCTCGGTGCTCGGGGTCCGCCTTAAAGAGCGTCTGTCACCCCGTCTGCTGGGCAGCCTCAAAGCCGGTTACCTGGACCTGAGCCAGTCCGGCAACCCGCTGCCGGCGGCCCGGACCACTTCCGGCTATTACGGTGGGATCGAGCTGACAATGCGGTTACTCGACACCGCTCCGCTGAACCTGGCGCTGTCCGGCGGTTACACCTACACGCAAACCGAGGGCCATGAAAGCGGCACTGACGTCGAACTGCGCTGGTATGACACCTACGTCCAACTGGATCTCGGTGTGGCGCTCAACGAACGACTGATGTTGCATGCCAGTGGCGGCACGCTACGCAGCGATGGCGAGCAGCGGGTCAGCGGCAATACCACCGCACTGCTGGAATTCGAGCAAACCGATCAGGGTTATTACAGTGCGGGACTCTCCTACTGGCTGGACGGGACAGGCTATCTGAGTGCCAGCCAGGTGGGTGGCAGCCAGGAAGGATTTCGCTTCTCCTTCCATCGCCGGTTTTGAGCCGCTGGCGGGCCAGGATTGACCCCTTTGTGAGAGGTATCACAACATAGACCCAAATAATGGTCTAAATTTCATACACCCCTAATGTTGCGCCCTGGCAGGCCGTTAGCACGGGGGCCTATTCGCTACCCGGACTCGATGAATCAGATATGGCCAGCAAGACCAAACTCGACAAGAATCTGCTCAAGAGCCTGGAGCCGCTGGGTAACCTCGCCTATGACAAGCTCGAAGAGCTGGTCAGCAAGGCCGCCATTGAGGATCTGCCCGCGGGCAGGACTCTGTTTCGCGAAGGCGAATCAGATAACCGTACGCTCTACCTGATTCAGGGCCAGGTCGAATTTCGCCAACATGGCGAGAAAAAACCACAGGTCATCAAATCCAAAAATGGCCGGTCCCGACAACCCCTGGATAATCACCAACCCCATACCGGCACCGCCAGAACCAAAAGCCCGGTCACTGTTATCAGTATCGACTCCTCCCTGCTGGAAATTATTCTTAACGATACGCCACTGGATGCCTACGAATTCGAGGTAACCGAGCTCACGGGTGAGGATACCACCGACTGGATGCTACGCTTTTTGCAGTCACGGGCGTTCCTCAAACTGCCGACCGACAACATCCAGGCCATCCTGATGCGCATGGAAGAATTGCCGGCAAAAAAAGGCGAGCGCATCATCAATCAGGGCGAACAGGACGATTATTATTACATCGTGCAAAGTGGCCGTTGCGTCGTCACCCGACGCCCCGCACCGAAAGCCGGCGAAATCCCTCTGGCCACGCTGGAGGAAGGCGATGGCTTTGGTGAGGAAGCGCTGATTACCAACGCCCCGCGTAACGCCAGCATCAGCATGCAGGAAGATGGTGTGCTGATGCGGCTGAAAAAAGAGGACTTTCTCACCTATCTGGCCACCCCCTTGATCAGCCGGCTGTCGGAAAGCGAAACGGCGACCAAGATCGACAACGGCGCACTGTTGATCGATGTACGCAATCATGAAGAGTTCAACCGCCAGCACGCCGAAGGCTCGGTCAATATTCCGCTATCTATGCTGCGACTGAAGCTCGAGGGTCTCAATCCCAACCGGGAATATGTGCTGGCCAGCGCCGATGGTGCCCAGAGTGCAGCAGCAGCGTTTTTACTGACTCAGCACGGCTTCGAGTGCGGGATTCTCGATGGCGGCCTGCAGGCCACCAGCTTCAAACTCACCGGTAATACCGATAACCGGGGCGAAACCGCCAACGCGGCTGCCCCGGCCAGCAAGCGGACGGCGGCGGCGGAAAAAACCCGTCAGGCCGCCGAGGATCAGGCTCGAAAGATCAGTCAGCAGGCCACCACAGCCCGCCGCGAAGCCGAACAACTGGCCGAGCAAACCGCCAGCGCCGAAAAAGCCAAACGCGATGCCGAACAGGAGATTCAGCGCCTCTCCGAACAGAACCAGCAGGCTGAAAAAACCGCTCGCAAACAGGCTGAACAGGCGCGCCGTCAGGCCGAAGCCGAATTGCAAAAAATCCAGGCCGCCAAACAGGCCAATGAAGATAAACAACAGGCTCTGGATGCCTCCCTGAAGCGGGCACAACAAATTGCTGCCGAGGCGACGGAGGCCGCCAAACGCTCACGCGAACAGGCCGAAAAGGAAGCCGCCGCGATCCGACAGCAGGCTCGCGAAGAAGCTGAACAACTCAAAAAGGAAATGGAGGAAACCCGCCGCCGCTTCGAACAGCAGTCCAGTCAGGCGGAACAGGAAAAAGAAGCCCGGCGCCAGGCCGCCATTGAACAGGCTCGCGAGGAAGCCGAAAGCATACGCCAGCAGGCGCAAAGCGAAGCCGAACGACTTCGCAGCGAACTGAAAACCGCTCGCCAGGCCGTTGACCAGCGCGCCGCCGAAGTCGAGCAGCAGGAGCGCCAGAAACAGGTTGCCCTGTTGGAGAAGGCCCGCAGTCGCGCCATGGAGCTGGCCGAGAAAACCACGCGCATCGCCGAGCAGGAGGCCGAAGAGATCCGTCGCAAGGCTCTGGAAGAAGCCGAACAACTACGCCAGGAAATGGAACAGACCCGTCAGCAGGTGATGGAACACGCCGCCCGGGCCCAGCAGGAAGCGCAGGCCCGGGCCAAACAGGAGGCTGAGGAGGAGCAGGCCCGTCGCGAGGCCGAGACCCAACGGCAGGCCGAGGAGCAGGCCCGTCGTGAGGCCGAGGAGCAGGCCCGTCGCGAGGCCGAGGAGCAGGCCCGTCGCGAGGCCGATGAGCAGGCCCGTCGCGAGGCCAAGACCCAACGGCAGGCCGATGAGCAGGCCGGTCGTGAAGCCGAGGCCCTCGCCGAGCAGGAAAGCAAGCAGGATCAACAGCGCGAAGCCCGTCGCCAGCAGGCGATCCGCCATGCCCAGCAGCGCCGTCAGGAACATGCCAGACGCATGGCTGAAGAGATCAAGGCCAAACTGGAACAGGCCGAACAACAGCGCCAGGAAGAGGAACAACGCCAGCGTGGCGAGGGGCTCTCCCTCGCACGTGCCACACTTCATCGTAAATCGGATGGGCGGATTATACTCGAGGGCGAAGAAGATATTTTTATTTTCAAGGAACCGAGCGTTAGCCCCGAACAAATTGAAGCCGAACTGGCCAACGAGCCGCAACGTGGCACGGATGGGCGCGGCGCTGAATTGCCCTCCTTCGAGATCGAAGAAACCGAAAAACCGGTATTCAAGCCCGTCAACACCCAGGCGGTCCATGCCCGAATTGCTGAACAGCAGGAATCCCATCAGCGAAAACGCAAGAAACGCCACGTCTTCGCGCTGGCCGCCTCATTCATGCTGGCGCTGGGTAGCGGTGGCGTTTACCTGTTCCTGCATCCGGAACTGATCGATGAACACGTCATTGCCCGTTCCGAGACCGGCAAGAGTACTACCATCCGGGCCGGCGTCGGTACGCTGAATAACAAGGAAGAAAAAAAGAAGGACAAAAAAGACGAGCGTTCGAGCCAGACTCATGAAAATAATCTCGAAAGCAATCTGCGCGAACGTTTCGATAATCTGCTCGATCAGTGGAAAGAGCTCGTCTCCCGCTGAACGCTCGACTTCACGGTCATTTAGACCAGAAAATAACGCCAGCCAAGCCAGGTTCCGGCAGCCAGAAACATGACTCCGGCTATAATACTACGTCCCTTGAACGTCGTTTCTTGTTCGACCGCATAAAGCTCACGCAATCTCGATACCTCGGGCGTTTGCACTTGTTGCTTCAATGTCTCCCAGGCCTGCCAGTAAGCCGGTGGGACTTCACGCTGACGATTGTCTTCGGCCATCTTTTCCAATTCCGCCAGCGAAATCAGTTTCCCTGGCCGCCCCTTGGGAAATTCGACACCTTTAGTAAACACCACCCGTCCACTGACGGGAATACCGGAAGCATAATCCTTGACCGCCAGAACCTCAGCCTCCAGTTGTGGCAACGGATTGCCAAACTTGTAGGTTCGCTTGCCCAGCACCTGAGTCCAGTTGTCGATTCCGTCCGCGGCAAACACTACGCCCTGATATCGGTGCACTGGCAAAACCAGCAGCCCTTCCGGCGTCAGCAACAGGTTCTCCAGATAAACCGCTCCGTCCATGCCATCAGGAATAACAACCTGATGTAATGTATCGGCCGCGACCGCCTGAATTTTTTTCTGTAACTGTCGATCAAGATATCCACGGTACAGGTGCGGCCTCACAAGCACTATTGCCGCCAGCAACAGCAACAGGGTAAGACCCCAGGTGACCAGGTTGTCGGAATGTTGAATCAACAGGTTTATAAGACTATCGATGGTCATTCATCACGCATAATATTTTAGTATCTACTATAATACGGAAAACCGCCCGCTGACGCCATGCTGAAGCAGCGCAACTCGTTCACAAAATCGGCAGCAATGCTGCCCAATACAAGCGGTGTTCACAGACCGATGAATCCCGAATATGAACAACAATTGAAGAATGCCGAGCAGATTGTCAATGCTTACGGCAAACTGCTGGCACAACTGGATGCCGGCAACTACGGTCATCCAATCTCACTATTGCCCTGCGCACGTGACGAGATAAAAAGCGCCATTCAACTACTATTATGGGAGCTGGAAGGAGAAGACAAGGACATCTGCAACAGTCTGGCGCAAAGCTACGTTTATTTGTCCCAGTTCATTCCCGACGATGAAGCAGAAGTTATCGCCGAAGGACAGCGCTTTATGCGTTCCAGCAACTTTGATGACGGGCATATTGAAGAGGCTGATGAAGCGGCCCGTATCATCAACCGCATCAAACTGGATATGGAAGAAATGATTCTCGATGTGCGCAAATTCATGCGCGCCTGAGCCCTGTCGGGCAGGGGCTAGGCGCTAGATACTAGGGACTAGTAATAGCATTTCTCCGGGTTGCCGGACACCGCGTTGCTATGTCCGGCCGACCGACTCAGGTAGTAGGCCCGATATAGCGAAGCGGTATCGGGCATTTCTCTAAGAACTAAGAACTTAAGTCATCTCCTCCAGGATCTGCTTGACCTCATCGAACGCCAGACTGCAGATTCGCACCGGGTCGCGTTTTCCCTTGATCCGTAAATGATGGGTCTTGCCCTCCAGCAGGCCGGACGGCAAATGCCGGTAGGCTGTTTCACTCAATACCATATCGCTACCGAGAATTTTAGTCGCGCTTTCCAGGCGAAAGGCAATATTCACGGCATCGCCCAGTGCAGTGTTGTCGTGCCCGATACCCATCGAGGCAGCACCGGTATTGATGCCAACGCCAATTTTTACCGGCTCGGGGAGCTCATTGAAGTCCTTGTTCAGCTCCCGGGTAATTCCGTTGATCAGTAACGCAGCACTCAGGGCTTGTTTAAGGGTTTTACTTTGATCCTCGTCCGACTCCCAGCGCGCGAAGACACAATCACCAATGAACTTGTCTACTGTTCCGGCGTTGTCAAAAATCGCGTTACTGACATTGTGAAACCAGCGGTTCATCAACTTGGTGAGGGTGCGTATGTCGACCTGTTCAGACAGAGACGTAAAACCACGGATATCCGCCACCAGCACGGTGATCTGCTTGATATCCGGGCTGTCGGAAATGACCGTATCCTGCATCGACATTTTGTCGAAACTGCCGGCCTCCTTGCTGCTCTGCTCGAACAGAATCTCGAAACGTCCAATAGTAATGCGATCGCCATTTTTGAGCAGCCTGGGCATAGCCACTCGCTGGCGATTGACGAAACTGCCGTTTGAACTGCCGCTGTCGATCAGGTAATAATCGCCGTTGCCGATACAACGGACCATGGCGTGATTACGAGAGGCGTGCAGATCCGGCAGCACGATATCGCTGTTCATATCACGTCCCAACGTCAGCACCGATTTGCACGGTACCTTGCGGACGACTCCGTCGAGTTTATAAGTAATATAGGTGGACATCGGCCATGCCTGCCCCACACAGACCGGAATCAGTAAGCATACAGAAAATGTAAAAATTTCGCCTGTCCGTCAAGCGAAATTCACTTGAAAAAATCAGGCGGACTGCTTGATGAGCGGCAGGGAGGGGCGTAGAGAGCGAGCCATGGAGCGAAACAGGGTCACCTGCTCGCCGGCGCGCATGCCACTGAGAATATCCTCGTAATCCTCGCCATCGGTCTGCAGGCTCTCCTGGTACCACTGTTCGCCGGCATCGCTATAATGCGTCCGGATATAGGCATCGACCGCCTCACGAGTAGCAGCATGGGCACTGAACTCGGCCACCGTCCGGGACACGCGCACCAGCCAGGCCTGCACAAACACCTCGCCGCGTCGCTCCTGCTCGGCGCGATCCTCTATCCCCAGATTGGCGACAAATGTCTCCCGGGCCGCTTCAAGCTGGCGATAGAGTACGCTGAAACAGTAGCCCGCCACCCGTGGCGCCTGTTCCAGCCCGATAAAACGGAATTCCGGGGCACGGCCATAGCGGCGCGAGACCAGTACCCGGGAATCAAAGGCCTCGCAGATCAGATTGGACAGAGCGACGGCCCAGAACGGCGGGTTATAGCGATTGCCCGAGTCGATCACCGCCTCGCCCACCCCGGCAGCCAGAATCTGATCTTCTTCAATCCGATGTTTTTGCATCAAACGGTGCGCCTGGCGCAATGCCGCGGCCGCCTCGTTGGGATTACCCGACTCGGACAGGCGCAAACACTTGCAGATTTTGTCGATGATTTTCTCGTTATTCACGGCGCTCTTCCTTGCGTGACTTTCCTTAATAATACTATATAATCAGCCTCTTACAAGATATTTTTGCCATAATACTTTAAGAATTGTGCGCCGCCGGTGATTTCCTGACCAGCTTTTCGGGCGCCGACCTTGCACGCTGGCTGCACAGGACATATATGTAAGAGTAGACTGGTATAACCGCGTCGCAGCTCCCCCATCGGCTATATACCCTCAGAATGACCTCGCTGGGTAAGCTATAGCAGGTAATCGGTCATAAAACGAAGCAAACTTGTTGGTAAAGATGATGAATTCCGCTCAGGCACCCAGTATCGATATCGAACCGATTCGTCAGCAGGCGCTGCTGACACCGCCGGCCAAACCGCCGGGCGAGGCCGAACGCCAGGCGCTGTTCGAACGCATCAAGGGACTGCTGAAAGAGAAGGATGCTGTCCTGGTGGCCCACTACTACACCGACGACGACCTGCAGCAGCTGGCCGACGAGACCGGCGGCTGCGTCTCCGACTCTCTGGAGATGGCCCGCTTCGGCCATGACCACCCGGCCAGTACCATCGTGGTAGCCGGTGTGCGCTTCATGGGCGAGACCGCCAAGATCCTCAACCCCGAAAAGCGGGTGCTTATGCCAACCCTGCAGGCCGAGTGCTCGCTGGATCTCAGCTGCCCCGCGGACCGGTTCAGCGCCTTCTGCGACCAGTATCCCGACCGCACTGTGGTGGTCTATGCCAATACCTCCGCCGAAGTGAAGGCGCGTGCCGACTGGGTGGTCACCTCCAGCATTGCCACCAAAGTAGTTCAGTATCTGCATGACCGGGGCGAGAAAATCATCTGGGCGCCGGACCGCTACCTGGGCGACTATGTGCAAAAAGTCACCGGCGCCGATATGATCCTGTGGCAGGGCGCCTGCATCGTGCACGACGAGTTCAAGGCCGCCGAACTGCGCAAGCTACGTGAGAAACATCCCGGGGCGGCGGTGCTGGTGCACCCCGAATCCCCGGCCGATGTCATCGAACAGGCCGATGTGGTCGGCTCTACTACCCGGTTAATCAACGCAGTGCACGATCTGCCCAACGAGACCTTCATCATCGCCACCGACAAAGGCATTTTCTACAAAATGCACGAAGCGGCCCCGGATAAAAAACTGATCGAGGCGCCCACCGGTGGCATCGGCGCCTCCTGCGGCAGTTGCGCCCACTGCCCGTGGATGGCGATGAACGGCCTGCAGAACCTGGCCAACTCCCTCGAACAGGGTAGCAACGAGATTCACGTGGATCCCGAGATCAGCCGTCAGGCCAGGGTCTCGGTGCAGCGTATGCTAGACTTTGCCGCCGAACTGAAAGCCGGCGCCATCGGAAAAAGCAATACCGCCTCGCCGGCCTGATCAAGATCTTCCAACTACAGGCCGTGCGTCACTGGCCGCGGACAATAAAATAATCCACTAACCAGGGAACACCGGTGGCGCTCGATCTGCAACGCTCACTCAAAACGCTTCTTCTCCCTGCTCTGTTGTTACTTGCGGTATATCTGCTGCAACAACCGCTCAGCGATCAACTGATGCCATTGGGCGGAATCCTTGTACGTCTGCCCTATGCCCTGTTTATTACCGGCATGGCCTTCGCCCTGCTGTTTCGTCATAGTCGCGAATTCTTCAACCTGCTGATTCTGCTGCTCTGCGTCGCTGTGCTGGATGTGGCTGTCTGGTCGGCCTCGCCCCACCCGCAGGCAACATTGATCCATGCCCTGCTCTGCCTGCTGGTGCCCATTAACCTGATTATAAATGATCTGTGGCGGGAACGGGGAATACTCAATCGTTACGGCCTGCAACGTGCGGCAGTCATCGCAACACAATTGTTGCTGGCAGTCTGGGTAGTACACAACTTACCCGGCACGCTGGTTGATAGCCTGTCTTTTACTCCGCTGCCGTTATTGGCGGCTTCACCCATCCCGGCACTGGCACAACTGGTAATCCTGTTGTGTAGTATTATTTTACTGATTTATGTCTTCACTCATCCGGCACCGCTGCAAGGAGCGCTGTTTATTGTCTTTATCACTCTGGTACTTGCCCTGCATCAGTTCGACACGCCGGTCCTGTCCCGGCTCTATTTATTGCTGAGTGGTCTGCTAATTCTGCTGGCCCTGTTATTCAGCATTCGCCAACTGGCTTATTACGATGAACTGACCCGTTTGCCATCACGACGGTCCCTGCGACAGGCTTTACTATCTCAGGGCAGTCGTTACAGCCTTGCCATGGTCGACGTGGATCATTTCAAAAAGCTCAACGACACTCATGGCCACGACGTGGGCGATCAGGTACTGCGCATGCTGGCGGTCCATCTGAACAGGGTTAAAGGCAGCAAGGCATTTCGTTATGGCGGGGAGGAATTCACTCTGATCTTTGCCGGAAAACTGGCCGACGAAGCACAGACCCTTCTCGAACAGTTACGCGAGACCATCGCCAGCAGCCCGTTCAAGGTGCGCCACAAATCCCGCCCCGCCAAACGGCCGGATAAACTCCATCCCCGATCTGACACGCCCGCGTTATCCATCAGCGTAAGCATCGGTGTAGCCGACACGACCCGTGCCGACGATCCTCAGACGATCATGAAACAGGCCGATCAGGCGCTGTATCAGGCCAAGAAAAAAGGCCGTAATCGGGTTGTGGCAAGTTGAATCAAAAAAACCGGGCCAGGTAATCGGGCACCGCCTCTGTCAGCCAGTAATGAGGCCTCGCGAGGGACCCGCTGACAAAGCCGACGTGCCCACCACGAGGACTCACTGCCAGCCCTACGTTGTCGGGCAATTGTTGCGGATCAGGCAGGACCGCCGGAGTCATGAACGGATCATCGTACGCCTGGATGATCAATGTCGGCTGCTGGATATCGCCAAGATAGCCAAAAGCACTCGATTGTCGATAATAATCGTCGGCATCGGCAAAGCCGTGCATCGGTGCGGTAAAACACTCATCGAACTGACGAAAGGTTCGCACTTTTTCGATCCGTTGGCGCGTCAACCCGATCAGTTGTTCATAATCGTGGTTGGAAAATTTCGCCAATACCGCGGTCACCAGACTCTTGACCAGGTGACGTTCGTAAACTCTTGAAAATCCCTGATTGATACGATCGGCACAAACATCCAGTTTAAGGGGGGCCGATACCGACACCGCCGCTTGTAACGGCGATTTCCCGCCCCACTCTGCCTGCAGCTTGAGCAGCATGTTGCCGCCCAGCGAATAGCCCACGGCAGCCAGCGGCGCATGGGGATACTGTTGTCTCAACCAGGTTAAAAAATAACGCGCATCGCCGGTCTCGCCGCTGTGATAAGAACGCGGCAGGCGATTGATCTGCCCGGAACAACCGCGAAAATGCATCAACACGCCGTGCCAGCCGGATTGCTCGATGGTCCGCAGAATATCGCGCGCATAAGGAGAATAGATCGAGCCTTCCAGCCCATGGAACACCGCTACGATCGGGGTTCTGCTGCCTGCCGCGGGTTTGTTGTACCAGCTGAGATCGACAAAATCACCATCGGGCAGCGTTAACTCCTGCCAGTTCACATCAAGTGGACGACGATTGATAAACCGCGGCAACAGGGTCTGCACATGGGGATTACCCAGCCCCGGAGCCGGTACAAAAGACGACAGGGAACTCGCCTGCAACAGGTTCATGTCAATCGTTGCTCAGTTTGCCTGTCGCACTGGCATCAGGACTGACCGTTCATGCCGGCATAAACGATGCCCGACAACCGTGCCATCTCGTAATCGAACGTGGCCAGATCCGTCTGGTTAAACTGGTCGAGACGTCCATGCCCGCAGGCCCGCGCCATCACCTGCATCAATTGCACGGACGATTGCAGAAAGCGGGCCAGACGATGGGCGCTGTCATCCACGTCCAGCCGTTTACGCAGTGCGGGGTCCTGGGTGGCCACCCCAGAGGGGCACTGGTTGGTGTGACAGATACGTGCCGCCACGCAACCGATCGCCTGAATGGCGCTATTGGCCAGCGCAATGCCATCGGCGCCCAGTGCCAGAGCCTTGATAAAGTCGGCTGGTGTGCGCAGGCCGCCGGTGATGATCAGGGTAACCTTGCCGCTGACACCCTGTTGATCCAGATAACGGCGCGCCCGGGCCAGCGCCGGAATGGTCGGCACGCTGATGTGATCGCGAAACAGTAACGGAGAGGCGCCGGTGCCACCGCCGCGCCCGTCGAGAATCAGATAATCGGCACCGGCCTGCAGAGCGAACTCGATATCCCGTTCAATATGATTGGCGCTCAGTTTGAACCCGACGGGAATCCCGCCGCTGATCGCCCGCACCCGATCGGCAAAACGTTTGAAGTCGGCTGGCTCGCGCAGTTCAGAAAAGGTCGGCGGCGAATAGGCCGGCTCACCTTCTGGAATACCGCGTACCCCGGCGATCCTTTTGCTGACCTTGGCGCCAGGAAGATGCCCGCCGGTGCCGGTCTTGGCTGCTTGCCCGCCCTTGAAATGAAACGCCTGCACCTTCTCGGGAATTGTTTCGTCATAACCGAAACAGGCGCTCCCCAGTTCGAACAGATAGCGACTGTTAAGCTGCTGTTCCTCAGCCAGCATCCCGCCCTCGCCGGAACAGATCCCGGTACCCACCTGTTCGGCCCCCTTGGCCAGTGCCAGCCGTGCCTCCTCGGAAAGGGAACCGAAGCTCATGTCGGAGACCAGTAACGGTGTTTTAAGGCATAGCGGTTTTTTGCTTTGCGGACCGATCACCAGTTCGGTAGCGACTGTGGCGTCATCATCCAGCGGTTTGTTGTGCAACTGCGCCATCATGATCTGGATATCGTTCCAGTCAGGCAACCTGTGGCGTGGCACGCCCATTGCCGCCACCGGTCCGTGTTTGCCCAGCGTACCCAGACCCTCCCTGGCCAGCTGATGAATCAGCTCGATGGCTGGTTCTTCCCCGGTGATTTTCGGCTCGGGTTGCTTGTCCTTTTTATGAAGGCCCTGCTTACCAGCATCAGTCGTGTTGTCCTCGCCAGAGACTTCCTTGCCTACATGGCTCTCGAAGAACTGATTGTGCGAACCATCGCAAAAAGGCAGATTGCCACTGTGCTTGCAGTTGCACAAAAAGGCTTCACCTTCCTTCTGCGGTGTAAACACCAGTGGCTCGAAACCAGTAACAGCATGCGAGCCATCACAAAATGGCTGATTCTGCGAGCGACCACAGACGCAAAAATAATATTCCTGATCGTTGGAAAGTTTAACTTTGGCGGGTTTATTGTCGGCGACAACCGGTTTTTTTGCCATACGCGTAGCAGCTTCCATGATTCAAAAGTCAGGACTAAGTATATGAATCTGTCTATCCCGGGACAACCGACATAACTACTCGTCGGCACGAACCTTGCCGCGATTACGCTTGATTTTACTACGCTTTTGTTTGGATTCCAGACGGCGCTTGACCGACCCACGTGTCGGTCGGGTCGGCCTGCGTTTTTTATGCGTCACCAGCACCGAGCGTATCAGCTCACGCAGCCGTTCCAGTGCCTCCTCGCGGTTTTTCTCCTGGCTGCGATAACCTTGCGCCTTGATCACGATTACCCCCTCAGAGGAGATGCGTTGATCGGACAAGGCCAGCAAACGTTGTTTATAGGGCATCGGCAGCGATGAGGCATTGATATCAAAGCGCAGATGTATGGCCGAAGCCACCTTGTTCACATTCTGACCGCCAGCCCCCTGGGCGCGGATCGCCTGCATGTCGATCTCTCTGTCGGGAATAGCGATATCCTTTGAGACGCGCAACATAAACTCAATCCACCATAACACTGGCGACGGCCGCCCCGGTGCACCGATCAATGCTTAACTGCATACGGCAAAAGGCTGGTTTGTGTAGTGGCTCATCCCCACAACTGCAGTTGGCGATGATCTCGGTGAAAAATACCCCGATGCGGGCATGCAGCATCCGGTCATCCTGCTCGATGCCCAGTACGCTCACTTGCAGATCGATCGCATCAGGATAACCACTCTCACTGGTAGCCCGATCCAGCGGCAGGTTCACCCCGACACCTGATTCCAGCTCCCGTTTCAGAGTCCGGATCAGAGCGTCCGGGTCGTGTTGCTCGATGGTGTGAAGCAGTTTCAGCATGGCAGTTCAAACAGAGGGCTGGCTGTGGGTGAGGATCCTGTCAAGATGATTGGCAAACGTCTGGCGCTCGGTCTGGCTCATTGCCGCCTGCCCGCCAGTGTCCACCCCGCTGGCCCGTAGCGTATCCATGAAATCGCGCATGTTCAGGCGCGAGCGGATATTATCGAGAGTAAACAACTCGCCGCGAAAACTCAGCGCCTGCCCGCCTTTTTCGATTACCTCGGCCGCCAGGGGGATGTCGCTGGTAATGACCAGATCACCCGGTTCGACGCGCCGTACAATCTCGTTGTCCGCCACGTCAAATCCGTGCTCGACTCGCATGGATTTAATATAGCGTGATCGGGGAGCCTTGACATACTGGTTCGCAACCAGTGTCATCGATGTCTCCGTGCGTTGAGCCGCACGGAACAGGATCTCCTTGATCACCGCCGGACAGGCGTCGGCATCAACCCAGATGTGCATGTCTGTATCCCGTAATCTGTTTCAAACAGACAGTTTACAGGATCTTTATTGACTCTGGTGTCCCGAGCATGGCGGATCAGTATAGAAACCCGCAAAGCAAAGCACCCCACCCGATTGATGGAGGGGGCGTTATTTGCGGGATAATCGGTATAATGTATTCTTGGCGGCGTTCACCAGGACTTGTAGGGCAGGAATTTTCCGTTTAGTGTCAGAACCACCCGATCGCCTGCCGGATTTTCTTCCTTCTCAATCTCCATACTGAAATCGATAGCACTCATGATGCCATCACCGAATTTTTCATGGATAACTTCCTTGATAGTGTCGCCATATACCCCGACCAGCTCATAAAACCGGTAGATCACCGGATCCTGCGGTACGCTCCAGTTCCAGGATTTATGGGGAAACGCCTGCAGAGCCGTACTGACTTGCGAGTCCAGGTCCAGTACACCACACAGTTTGTCGGCGATGTCTTTACTGGCGCTGTTTTTGCCGAAGCAAACCGAAGTGAGCCAGATGACCCCGACGCCTACCTGATCGGCAATCGCCTGCCAGGTTGTTTGCTTGTCGATTTTCGCGGCTATAATTGCCTCGGTCATTTCTTCCTTGCTGAGCCGACCTTTGGCCAGGGAACTGGATGGGGTAACGAGATGTTCTGCAGTTGCACTCATGAGGTTCTCCTTGGGTTATTGCAGGTTCACGACCTGGCGAGTCTGTTCACTGCCTACGGTCTTTTCGGTTTCAAGTAATTGGCTGACCTGCCCGGTTGCCGGGTTCACTTCCGGGGGATAGGCCGGTCTGGCGTTTTCGTTGTGTGGTATGCGGGGCGAATCCGGGTCATTGAGTTCCTTGGAACGTTTCACCAGGAAGTCCACCAGGTGGTTGCGAATCGGATAATAGTTGGGGTTATGTATGATATTTTCCCGATCACGATGCCGCTGAATATCGATTACCACCGACTCGGCAATGGTCGCATTGGGACCGTTGCTCATCAAAAAGATGCGATCGGCCAGCAAAATAGCTTCATCCACATCATGGGTGATCATGAATACAGTCTGCCCGGTCTGTTCGCAGATTTTGATCAGTTCCTCCTGAATCATCCCACGGGTCAGGGCGTCCAGCGCACCGAACGGTTCGTCCAGCAGTAACAGTTTAGGTTCGATGGCGAAGGCACGGGCAATACTCACACGCTGACGCATACCGCCAGAGAGTTGTGATGGCTTGCGTAGCTCGGCACCTTTGAGCCCCACCATCTCGATATATTTCATGCTGTGCTCGTAAACCTGTTCATTGCTCCACTGAGGCCAGCGGGATTTCACCGCGAAAGTAATGTTCTTCAGGCAGCTCATCCATGGCAGCAGGCTGTAATTCTGGAATACCACCCCACGGTCCAGACTCGGACCGGCTACTTCCCTGTTATCCATCAACACCACACCGCCACTGGCCTGATCCAGGCCAGCCAGAATATTCATAATGGTCGACTTGCCGCAGCCCGAATGGCCGATGATGCAGACAAACTCGCCCTTGTTGATGCCGAAATTCAGATTTTCGAACACCGTTAACGGTTCGCCTCCCTTGGGGGCGGGGAATTGCTTGACCAGCCCCTGTGCATCGAGAAAGTATTTTTTCTTACTCATTGTTTCACTCCGCGTATTGGACCATGCGTGTTGCTTTGGCCAGCATGAGATCAAGTAACATGCCCACCAAACCTATCATAAGGATGGAGAACACCACGCTGGTCAGATCCAGGTTGTTCCATTCATTCCACACGTAATAACCAATACCTGTACCGCCAACCAACATTTCTGCGGCAACAATCACCAGCCAGGCAATGCCGATTGATATCCGCATACCGGTCAGTATGGTCGGTGCTGCGGCTGGCAACACCACCAGAAACGCGGTGCGCATCGGTCCAAGTTCATGGGTCCATGCGACGTTGAGATAATCTTTTTTCACCGCACTGACACCGAAAGCGGTATTGATCAACATGGGCCAGATAGAACAAATAAAGATGACAAATACTGAGGACACCTCAGAATCCTTGAGAATGAACAATGCCAGAGGCATCCAGGCCAGCGGCGAGATCGGTTTTAAAACCTGAATAAAGGGATCCAGCGCTTTATACATCAGTGGTGACATCCCGATCAAAAAACCGACCGGAATTGCGATAAGTGCGGCTAGCAGATAGCCAATCAGGACACGCTGGAGTGAATAGAGCAGCTGAAGGCCGATACCCTTATCATTCGGCCCCTTGTCATAGAACGGATCACTTAATTCCTTTATCGCCAGGGCACCGATTTCAGTCGGGTTAGGGACCCGAGCCTGTGGCTGGGATCCTCCCATAAGCCGTTCATACTCGGTCATCGACTTGTCCGCGTCAGGAGGCTTGTTACCCTGTTCCCAGATAGTCAGGAACAGAACAAGGAGAGCCACTGACAGGAGGGCCGCCCTAACATTGAGATTCTGAAAGACATCCATGCTTCAGGCCCTCGTTATCGCGAAGCTCTTGGCATATTCTTCGGGTTTCGTATAGTCGAACTCTTTACCCATGATGGTGTAATTTTCATAGGTTTCCTTCGGGGGTTCATAACCCAGCTCCTTCATGAGTTCGCCACACTCGGATGCAAGATAGACTTCTTCGGCAATACCCTGATAATTTACATCGCCCTTGATATAACCCCAGCGTTTCATCTGGGTCAGAATCCAGACAGCCATCGAATGCCAGGGGAAGGGATCAAAGTCGATACGATCAGGTTCGTTACGCACATTACCGAGTCCATCAGCGAAACGTCCGGTCAGCACCTGTTCGACAACCGGGACCGGCTGATTGAGATAGCCCTTGGCGGAAATAGCCTGGGCAATATCCTTGCGGTTCTCCTGCTTGGCCGAGAAATGAGTAGCATCCACAATGGACTTGAACAACGCACCGTAGGTATTGGGATTTTCACGCGCAAACTCTGCGCTGGTGGCAAAGGCGCAGCAGGGATGTCCCTGCCAGATCTCCTTGGTTAGCAGATGTATAAAGCCGATCTTCTCCCAGACAGCGCGCTGATTAAATGGATCTGGTGATAAATAGCCGTCCAGATTACCCGCTCGCAGATTGGCCACCATCTCCGGTGGCGGGACCACCCGGATCTGGATGTCCTTGTCCGGATCCAGGCCATGTTCGGCAACATAATAGCGCAACAGAAAGTTGTGCATCGAATACTCGAACGGCACACCAAACTTGAAACCTTTCCACTGTTTAGGATCGCGCTTGTCCTTATGCTTGTTATGCAGGGTAATCGCCTGGCCGTTGATGTTTTCCACCGCAGGCATCAAAAACGGTTTGGCTGTGGAACCGGCACCCATGGATATTGCCAGAGGCATTGGTGTCAGCATATGCGCCGCGTCATATTCCATGTTCAGGGATTTGTCCCGGGAGACAGCCCAGCCAGCAGTTTTGATGACATCCACATCGAGACCATATTTCTCATAAAACCCCATCGGATGGGCCATTATGATCGGCGTAGCACAGGTGATCGGCACAAATCCGACCTTGAGTTTTTTCTTCTCCAGTGGACCCAGGCTGTCCTTGACCGCCGCCTTGGCAGCCTCCATGGGAAAGATACTTGCCAGCGCAGCGGCGGCGGTACCCGCTCCAACCAGTTTCATGAACGAACGACGTGAGACTTCATTGTGACCAAATACCGCACGAACCACGGCGCTTTCCACCGCACGATCCATCAGATCCTCGGGGCTCTCGAATGTAGACAGGTTTTGCTCAACGACCTGATCAGCATGGCTGGCCTGGTGTGTTGTGTGCTTATCACCACTGCCAGTTGACGGATTACAGGCCTTACAGGTACAGGCAGCACCATGGCTCAGGTCACTGTTGGGATCAAATGGATTATCAAGGCTCTTGTTAGTCATGGTTTCCTACCTCTTCGCTTCGCTACATTTAAAAATCACCCATGCGCACTACACTGGTGCATGCGTGCCAGCATGATGCAATGCCTCACCAGTTGGCCACGGTGTTCATCGGCTGTGACCGCAGGCTGCTTCTGGTATCAACTTCTGCAATTGCCATACCAGCATTGCGAACTAAATATAAGTCTCTGAAATACTGCAGAAAAACGTCAATCCACCCCATTTAGACTATTACGCAAATTCGTAGATTACGAAATCGCCGAGCGCTACTTACGAAATAACGTAATCTGGAACACTTTCTGCAAAGAGGAAGTAAGAGTCATTTCTGGCCACAGCCTGTAACTAGCCGACTTATCAAAAAGCAGGATAAAAACTCATGCTCCTCAATACTGATCTTCAGAACACCCTGGCAAGGCAGACTTTGCAAACTATTAATGAGTCTCTGCTTATCATTGATCCCTACGCCGATCGATTACTGATGAGTAACGTCACTGCACAACAGCATCTGGGTTACAGCGAGTCCGATCTCTCAAGTCTGTCGGTTAGTCAATTATTCAAACATTGCATTGTCGATTTGATAAACTTCACCGATCAGGTTCTGACACAACAAAGCGGCTGGAGTCTGGATCTGTGTTGTTGTCACCGTGATGGTCATCCCCTGCAGATCGAAGTCTCCGCATGTGCAATCCGTATCAACGAACAATCATTGCTGGCCATGCTAATCCGAGATCGTCGACAGCTGAAAAAGCAGGAGCAAAAGGCCCGGGCCGATAACTACATCCGACGAGGGCTGGGCGAGTGGCAACAGATCGAAGAAATTTTTCAGGAGATCGAACGCGAAAATCAATTATTACTACAGGCCGTGGGAGATGGTATATATGGGGTAAATGCCAGCGGTCAGACCACCTTTCTTAATCCGGCAGCAGAGCAAATGCTCGGCTGGCAGGCGGAAGAAGTCGTCGGTAAAGATATACACACCCTAATCCATCACACCCATGCTGATGGAGATCATTATCACGTGGAAGACTGTCCGATCTATGCCGCGTTTCATGACGGTGCGGTACACCGTGTCGACAATGAAATATTCTGGCGCAAGGATGGTACCGCCTTTCCGGTTGAATACACCAGCACCCCGGTGACCGATCATGGCCGTCTGGTAGGTGCAGTGGTGATCTTCCGTGACATTACCGAGCGCAAGGAGACAGAGCATAATCTGCATGCCGCACTGGAAGAGGTCAATCAGCTCAAGCTACGTCTGGAACAGGAAAACGCCTATCTGCAGGAAGAAATTCGCAGCGAATACAACTACAAGGAGATCGTCGGTAAAAGTACAGCCATCCAGCGTACCATTCATCAGATTCAACTGGTAGCACCAACCGAAGCAAATGTACTTATCAGCGGCGAGTCAGGCACAGGTAAGGAACTGATTGCGCGCGCAATTCATGAATCCAGCGGCCGTAGTGAACGTCCCCTGATTCGGGTCAACTGCGCAGCGATTCCGCGTGAACTGTTTGAAAGCGAGTTCTTCGGTCATGTAAAAGGAGCATTTACCGGTGCCACAGGCGATCGCGCCGGACGTTTCGAGCTGGCAGATGGCGGTACACTGTTTCTTGATGAAGTCGGCGAGATTCCTGTTGAACTGCAGGGCAAACTGTTACGGGTATTGCAGGAAGGTCAATTTGAACGGGTCGGAGACAGCCGTACTCGTAAAGTCAATGTACGTATAATCGCTGCGACCAACCGTGATCTACTTCAGGCAGTGCGTAAAAAACTGTTCCGCGAGGATCTCTATTTCCGGCTGAATGTTTTTCCGGTCGAATCGGCTGCACTGCGTGAACGCCAGGATGATATCCCTCTACTCGCTTCTCACTTTCTTAACCATGCCAGACAGAAACTCAACAAACCACAGGTACGGCTGACCCAGGGAGACATTCGTCGCCTGGCCGACTACCGCTGGCCGGGAAATATTCGTGAACTGGAGAATGTGATAGAACGGGCCGTGATTCTCTCACGAGGCGACCGTCTGAGCTTCGATCTGCCGGTTCCAAATACAACGCCGTACCCGATGTACAATCCACCAGTGGCCAGGGAAGAAATCTACGCCGGCAACTTGATGACCTGCGATGAACTGCGCGTGCTTGAGATAAATAATATCCGTCTTGCCCTGCAAAAGAGCAAAGGCCGGATTTTTGGTCAAACCGGAGCTGCCGAGCTGCTCAACATGAAACCCACTACTCTGGCCTCACGCATTAAGCGGCTGGGGATAGAAAAAAACGGACTTCAAGCGGAGGCACACGATTGACCTGAAACACTCTGATCAGTTGGCCTGCCATACCCGATTCTGTACTCCGTATAGTTTTTCTGCGCAGATCAGATTAGCGGCAGCCATTTATCGGTATCTGCTCTCGAACCTCGAAAACCATAAAAAGAAATTGCCTGCAATAGTGGCTTAACCGAAGACCGCCGGTGATCACAAGAACCGGGCACTTTTGTCTGTCAGCAGAGCGACACAAGACCGGGGACCTGTCTGCCCCGAGGCCCCCTGAATTCAACAACCCTATTTTTCAAGGATATACCGATAATCCGGGCTGGATACTTTGCGTACCTGGTACTTGCGCGTTAATTTATTGTTAAGACCCAGCAGGGGAGCCCAATATTCAGGATCGAGATAATAACTATCGACGCAGAGCAATGCTGAAAATCATTTGAAGTGCGAACTGGCTGATTTTATTGAATCTCGCAGATCAGCCCATGCGACTTCTATGCCGGCCTTGAGATCTTCCCAGGCATCTTCGCTGGCATTTTCCAGCTCAGTCAGCTTGTTACGCGCGGCATCCTGTTTTTCTCTCAATGACTCGATATTTTTGTAGTATTCCAGCTGCACATCAGCTTCAGTCTTGTCTGCGCGGGCCTTGAGTATATCGATTTCATTTTTCCATTCATCCAGCTGGGCTTTCAATTTCTGTTCGTAAGCTTGCTTAAGGCTCATAGATTTCTCCTTTTGCAGGACTATTGTGTACAAGAACAAGTGCCACTTCAGCCTTCAAGGCTCTTTGATGCAACCTCATAGACATCATTGGATAACCCCTCCTTACTAATAATACGCTCCAGCTGCTGCTTCATCAGTGCCTGGCGTTTTTCGTCGTAGCGCTTCCAGCGGCTGAGGCTTTGCACCAGCCGGGCGGCGATCTGGGGATTGAGACTATCCAGTTCCAGCACCTCGTCACCGAGGAACTGATAACCGCTGCCGTCGGCGGCATGGAAGTTGACAGGATTACCGGCACAGAAACGACCGATCAGGGCCCGGACCTTATTGGGATTCTTCAAACTGAATGCCTCATGCTGCATAAGTTGCCTGACATGCTGCAGGGTACGCGGCAGGCGCGAACCGGCCTGAATTGCGAGCCATTTTTCCACCACCTGCTGATCATGTTGCCATTTCTGATAGAAATCTTCCAGCGTCTTCTGGCGTTCAGGAATGGCGTAATTAGCCAGCATCGACAGAGCTGCCAGAGTATCGGTCATATTGTTGGCCTGGCTATACTGTTGCATGGCAAGGTCGAACATGGCCTGTTCCTCGGTTTCCAGCAAGTAACCCAGGCAGAGATTACGCAGAGAGCGCCGCGCCATTTCATCGGCGTTGAAGGCATAGGCTTTTTCTCCGCTGTTGGCTTTATAGATTCGAAGCCATTCATCCTTGAGTTCAAACGCGAGTGTCTGGCGCATGAAGTGTCGAACTTCGAAGATTGCCTCGACATCCACGACCTTGCATTGGTCGGCAATATAACCTTCCGAGGGCAGGCTCAGGGCCTGGGCAATCAGGGCCTTATCCAGATCGAGGTTGAGCAGAATCTTGCGATATGCGCGAATAAACATGTCGTCCAGTATCAAGGGCTTTTTCTTCTGATACTGCTTGATCATCCGTAACAGGATATTAAGTACCAGTTGTTGACCCGCATCCCAGCGGTTGAACTCGTCGCTATCGTGGGCGAACAAAAACGCCAGCTGTTCATCGTCATAACTGGTCTGGATCTTTACCGGCGCCGAGAAACCGCGACCGAGCGAGGCTACCGGTCTGTGGTTGACGCCGGTAAAGGTGAAAGACTGTTTGGCTTCGGTGATCGACAATACCCTGGTGCGGGCTTCGGCCGGGACGTTCTCGCCTGCCAGTTGCAGCAACAGATCGTCGCCCTGCAGATCCAGCAGCCCGACCGCGAGGGGAATATGGAACGGTTGTTTCTCCGGCTGGCCCGGTGTAGGTGGACAACTCTGTTCAAAATGCAGAGTAAAGGTCTGCCTCTGCTCATCGAATTCTTCGTCTACTTTCAGTACCGGCGTCCCCGCCTGGCTGTACCAGCGCATAAACTGGCCCAAATCGACGTGGTTGGCCTCTTCCATAATCCTGACGAAATCTTCAATCGTGACGGCCTGTCCGTCATACCGAAAAAAGTAAAGATCACACCCTTTGCGAAAACCCTCTCGGCCAACCACATTCATGATCATGCGCACCACTTCCGCACCCTTATTGTAGACAGTGACCGTGTAGAAGTTACTGATCTCCATGTAACGGTCAGGCCGCACCGGATGGGCCATGGGACCCGAGTCCTGAGCGAACTGATGGGTACGCAAAACATTCACATCATCGATGCGCTTGACCGCCCGCGAATTGAGGTCCGCTGAGAACTCCTGATCGCGGAAAACGGTAAAACCTTCCTTGAGACTCAACTGAAACCAGTCGCGACAGGTGACACGATTCCCCGACCAGTTATGAAAATATTCATGGGCAACGATGCTCTGAATATTGTAGAAGTCATGATCGGTAGCAGTCTCGGGGCTGGCCAGAACGCAGGAAGAATTGAAAATATTCAGTCCCTTGTTCTCCATGGCACCCATATTGAAGTCGTTGACCGCCACGATCATGTAGACATCCAGATCGTATTCGCGGCCATAGGTTTCCTCATCCCAACGCATGGCCTGTTTAAGCGAAGTCATGGCATGATCACATTTGTGACGGTTTTCTTCTTCCACATAGATGCGCAGAACCACTTTACGGCCGCTCATGGTGGTATAACTATCTTCCTGACAAACCAGTTGTCCAGCCACCAGTGCAAACAGGTAACTGGGTTTGAGACTGGGATCCTCCCAGCGTGCCCAGTGGCGACCGTCATCGGTATCCACCGCTTTCACCAGATTACCGTTGGAAAGCAATACCGGATATTTCGCCTTGTCACCGACCAGGGTAACGGTATAGCGCGACATAACATCGGGGCGATCGGGGAAATAGGTAATACGACGAAAGCCCTGCGCCTCGCACTGGGTGCACAGCATAGCGCCCGAGTCATATAACCCTTCCAGCTCGGTATTGGCAGCTGGCCTAATCCGGGTTTCAATGATCAATTCAAACTGTTCAGGAACGTCAGGGATCGTTAACCCCTTTTCGTCGAGCCGGTACCGCGTTTCGTCCAGCGGTTCACCCTCCAGACGCAGGCTCAATAGCTCAAGTTGATTGCCGTCCAGAAACAGGGACGGATTGGCATCGGGATGTTCGCTGTTGCGCCGTACTGACAGTGTAGCCCGGACCCGGGTAGAGGCTGCGTCCAGATCGAAATGCAGGTCCACGTTGTCGATCAGATAAGCCGGCGGCGTGTAATCCCTGAGATAAACCACATTCGGCCCGGACTGGTTGGCGGCGAGATCGGCCATGAATACTCCTTGAATATGTGATACTACTTCGCCTTATTGTAACTCAGCAAGGGGGGGACGTGAGGGCATGCGAGCAAAGTGTAAGGGGGCAGGTTCGATACGTTAACAGCAAATTTTGCGAAGCCGTCACATACCATCTCGTGACTGCTCCCGGCCTACTGTCCGGTTCACGGCTTTCCTAACCTCACAATCTCGCGATCACACGCCCTAACGATGGGTAATCCCGCCACCACGACGTAACTGCTGTTTGCCGAAACGGTTGTTGATCGCATCGGCCAGTTCGTCAAGCTCCCCTTGTTTGTCCGTGTCCCTCGCTGTGCTGCCAAACAGCTCCCCCTGTTGCTGTGCCGGCGGGTCCTCTCCCAGACCGCTGACACCGACACCGAGCAGACGTACCGCCGGTGAGCGCGCGGTCCAGGCTTCCTCCAGCAGAGCGAGTGCTGTATGACATATATCCCGGGTGGAGCATGTGGCCTCAACAAGCGTACGTGCACGTGTCACGGTTTTAAAATCGGCAAAGCGCAGCTTGATCTGGATGGTACGTCCGTAAAAATCCTGCTGGCGTAAACGATAGGCTACCTGTTCGGCCATATCCATTAGCCAGGCACGCAGAATCTGTGCCTCATGAATGTCTGCCGCAAACGTATTTTCCATGGAAATCGATTTGGCACGATGATCGCTAATAACCGGGCGGGGATCCCGACCGTGAGCCAGCTCCCACAGGTGAGTACCGAACTTGCCGAATTCCATCGTTAAAAACCCGGCAGTACGCCCACGCAACTGGCCGATGCTGCGAATACCCAGTTGTTCGAAGCGGGCGCCGGTGACCTTGCCTACGCCCCACAATCTGGAAACCGGTAACGGGTCGAGAAAGTTCTGTACCTGGTCCTGCGCCACCTCGACCAGGCCGTCGGGCTTGTCGAGATCCGAAGCAATCTTGGCCAGAAACTTGTTGGGAGCAATGCCCACCGAGCCGATCAACGACAATTCATCACTGATATCCTGCTTGATTCGCAGGGCAATCTCCCGGGCAGGACCAAACAGCTTTTCGCTGGCGGTCACATCGAGAAAGGCTTCGTCCAGCGACAAAGGTTCGATCTCGGGGGTGTAACGGGCGAAGATCGCACGGATCTGTTGTGATATCTTTTGATAAAAGTCCAGTCGCGCCGGCAGGCGCACCGCATCGGGGCACAGACGCAGGGCCCGGATCATCGGCATGGCACTGTGCACTCCGAACTTACGCGCTTCGTAACTGGCTGCCGCCACCACGCCACGCCCCTCGGCCGATCCACCGACGATCACCGGCCTGCCGGCCAGCGCCGGCTGCTCGCGTACCTCCACCGAGGCGTAAAACGCATCCATATCGACGTGAAGGATAGCCATCTCTCTCCTATAAGTTTTTACCGCAAAGGCACAGAGAACGCGGAGAACCGCAAAGGTTGACTGAATATCATTATACGCAGGATAGCCGGAAAGTGCCGCCCTCAACACCACCCGCTCGGATAGCTGCGTCTTCAACTGTTTTCTGGATTCCGGCACTGCCGGAGGGACAAACTGGCGGAAATGAAAAAGCAGGGCCGTAGCTCTGCTTTTCCTCGTCACTCGATACTCGTACCTCGTCCCTGTGTTGTCTAGGGCCAGTTACTGTAATACGCGTGTTTTTTCAGCACTTTTTTCACATACTTGCGTGTTTCGGGATACGGCGGGATGCCCTGATAGCGGTCAACGGCATTTTCTCCGGCGTTGTAGGCGGCCAGCACGAGTTTGAGTTGCCGGGGATAGCGTTGCATCAGATCCCGCAGGTA